>JAIBBK010000095.1 GCA_019694675.1 Ignavibacteria bacterium | reverse complement strand
GCGGGTTTGAATTGATTCCGGCTCTGATACCCAAAGTCAGAGCGGCGGAATTCCCAAATAGATTCCACGGAACAATTCACTAAAGACTCCTGAAGGACAAAAACGAAAGGAGATTCAAATGAAAAGGACAGCACTACTGCTGTTTCTTCTGCTGTTTTCTGCAAGATCCTATTCTCAATTCACACCGGCATCCGTTGAGGGAGTCAGCCCGGGAAGAAATACAACTTTTAAAAATCCAATCTCAGACGATGTTGAAACAAGGTTCATCGGACTGTGTTTTGGAAAGATCTACAATCCGAATTCAGGTCCGGATGTTTGCTTCTACAGCATTGATGTGATCAAAGCCGCAAGTTTCTGTATGCCCAATTTTGATTATGTTGATGATCCGAATACCGTGCTTGATTTCAGAGTATGCTATATGCTCAGAACTTACTACCCGGGAGCTACCGGTCCGGGACAGCTTTCGAACCTGAACAACGAAACTGCCGCCATACAGCTTGTGATCTGGCATTACACGAACGGCCTGGATCTTAACACAATAACAAGCACAACAGTTAAGAACAGAGCACTGGCGATAAAGGCGTACGTTGATGCAAACGGTACTTCATGTTCGCCGAATGTCACATTTGAGATCGTGATGGATGCAGATCCCGAATACTTTCTCGTAAGAACCACGAATGACAACGGAAGCGGAATTGCTGTCAGCAATATTCAGCTTTCAATCTCTGAAGGAACATTGAGCCAATATACGGTAAACACAACTGCACCTGACGGATACTCGGTACCGGTTCAGGTGACAGGAACCGCTGTTGGAGTGATCACAGCTGTTAGCAATAATATTGTAATGCCGAAAGGAACCGTATTCAGACACTCTTCCGATCAATGCCCGAAAGTTGTACTTGCGTGTCCGGGCCCGGGTGAGAAGAGGATTTCGGTTGACTGGGGTGCACTGCCTGTTGAACTTACTTCCTTTACATCCGCAGTTTCGGGCAACAACGTGGAATTAAGCTGGACCACTTCTTCCGAACTTAACAACTCTCATTTTGAAATTGAGAGAAGAGCAAGGGCCGGAGAGTGGACAACTGCAGGCAGAGTAAGCGGAAACGGAACCATAGGTGTTCCTGTCAATTACACATTCACTGACAGGGGACTTGCTTCCGGCAGATACGAATACAGACTGAAGCAGGTTGACTTCAACGGCAACTTTGAGTACTTCAATCTTGCAAACGAAGTTGAGCTTGGAGTTCCGGCACAGTTCAGTCTCAGCCAGAACTATCCCAATCCTTTCAACCCTGAGACAAAGATCCGTTTTGATATGAAGAACGAAGGGTTTGTCAGCATCAAGGTGTTTGACTTTACAGGCAAGGAAGTTGCCGCGCTGGTGAACGGTTTCATGCCGGCGGGTTATCACACGGTTTCCTTCAATGCGGGAAATTCCGGGCTGTCAAGCGGAATTTACTTCTACAGGATGGAAACAGGCGGTTTTGTGAAGGTCTTGAAGATGACACTTTTGAAATAGTGCTTTCAGAAAGCCGGGAGGTCAGTGCCTCCCGGCTTCTTCTTATTATAATTAGAAATGCAGACCGGAATCTCACAGTTGAACATTACGATCTGACACGTTAAATTTGCAGTGGATTGTCTTCATTCAGGTCAACCCAAATGACCGGAATCATGAATGAAGCAGTTCAGGCGATAACAGAAAGGAGAATATTGAAAACAGCATTACTGATTGTGCTGTTCGCCATTACGTTTGAGCAATCGGCGGCCCAATACACCAGGGCTTACATCTCAGGATATTCCGCAGGCACAGCCGTATCCTTTCTGAATCCCGTTACAGGCACACCGGATCACAGATTTGCCGGACTCGCTGAAGCATCGCTCTTCGATTCTGTTACGGGACCTCACGTTTCATTTTATTTCCTCGACATAAGACTCCCTTATGTGTTCTCAATGCCGAGAAACGACTACCACGACGATATCACTTCTCCGGGACTGGATGAAAGGGTCTGCTACATTGTCAGATGCTTCTATCCGGACTCCGCAGGAGCAGGGCAGTTAACTGATATAAATAAAGAAGCTGCAGCTGTGCAGTTTGCAATATGGCATTTTCAGGATGGCCTTCAGTTGAATACAATCTCAGACCCGGTCATAGGAGAAAGAGCGGAGCAGATTGCTGAACTTGCAACAGCCAATTCACACGGGTATAATGTCAGGCAGACAGTTGAATTTGTAATGGACGAAGATCCCGAATTCTTTTCGATAAGAACAACGGGAGATCACGGAGAGCCCGTGGCAGTGGACAGTATCGTTTTAACTTATGAAGACGGAATTCTGAGCGAATACAACATTAGCACTTCATTGCCGACCGGACTGTCACAGCGGATACAGGTTGTTTACGGTAACTCCGGATTCATTGACGCATTCAGCAGGAAATTTGTTTTTCCAAAGGCCAGCATATTCAGGAGTGATTCATCGCAGAATCCAAGATTATTACTGGCTCGCCCGGGCACAGGAGCACGCAGTTTCATATTTGACTGGGGCACGTTGCCTGTGGAGCTTACTTCATTCACCGCTGAGATCATCAGGGGTACAGTGAAACTTAGATGGTCAACGGGATCGGAAGTGAATAATTCTCATTTTGACATTCAGCGCAGAAGCCTTGGCAGTGAGTGGATTACGGCCGGAAGAGTATCCGGGATGGGAAACACTTCTGAACTGACCGAATACGAGTATGACGACAGGAATGTTCCGGCCGGCACTTATTCATACAGGCTTATGCAGTATGACCTTAACGGAAACCACACTGTTTATGATCTGACTGAAGAAGTGAGTGTCGGTGCGCCCTCAGAGTATTCACTGAGCCAGAATTATCCCAATCCGTTCAATCCGGTCACAAACATTAATTTCTCAGTTAAGTCTGAAGGTATTGTATCGCTTAACGTGTATGACACTGGAGGGAAGAAGGTTGCCGAAATTCTGAACGGTTACAGGCAGGCCGGAAATTACAGGATCAGTTTTGACGCAGTGCGTGCCGGTTTAGCATCGGGAGTATATTTCTACAGGCTGGAAGCAGGAAATTTCTCAAGAACATTGAGAATGACTCTCATCAAATAAGTGAATTGAGAGAGCGCAGAAGGGAAGAGCCGGCTGAAGCCGGCTTTTTCTTTTACTGCAAATCGTTGCAGGCTTAAAAGCCTGCGCAGATCAAGGAGCATTCCGGACACTTCACGAATCCGCAAGAACTTTTAGCCACGAATACACGAATAACAACATAAGCATTATTGACTTCATAAGAATGCACAACGGATCTTATTCATTCGTGCATTCGCGGCAAAGGCTTTCAATTGCGGATGAACGGTCTCCTGCTTTCACTGCAAGCCGGCAATGAATATCAAAATGAGCCTCAGTCCTTTCTCGGAAGAGCTATTGGCCACGAATACACGAATAACAACATAAGCATTAATGGCTTCATAAGAATGCACAACGGACCTTATTCATTCGTGCATTCGTGGCAGGTGCTTTTCAGTTGCAGATGAATGCACTCCTTCTTTCATCTCAAGCCGGCGATGAATATCACAATGAGCCTCAGTCCTCTTTCGGAAGAGCGTTTAGCCACGAATACACGAATAACATCATTCGCATTAATGACTTCATAAGAATGCACAACGGATCTTATTGATTCGTGCATTCGTGGCAGAAGCTTTTCAGTTGCGGATGAATGACTCCTGCTTTCATTTCAAGCCGGCGATGAATATCACAATGAGCCTCAGTCCTTTCTCGGAAGAGCTATTGGCCACGAATACACGAATAACAACATTCGCATTAATGACTTCATAAGAATGCACAACGGATCTTATTCATTCGTGCATTCGTGGCAGATGCTTTTCAGTTGCAGATGAATGCACTCCTGCTTTCATCTCAAGCCGGCGATGAATATCAAAATGAGCCTCAGTCCTTTCTCACAAGAGCTATTGGCCACGAATACACGAATAACAACATAAGCATTAATGACTTCATAAGAATGCACAACGGATCTTATTCATTCGTGCATTCGTGGCAGGTGCTTTTCAGTTGCAGATGAATGCACTCCTGCTTTCATTGCAAGCCGACAATGAATATCAAAATGAGCCTCAGTCCTTTCTCGGAAGAGCGTTTAGCCACGAATACACGAATAACATCATTCGTTGCATTGACTTCATTGGAATGCACGACGGATCTGATTCATTCGTGCATTCGCGGCAAATGCTTTTCAGTTGCGGATGAACGGACTCCAGCTTTCATTGCAAGCCGGCAATACTTATCATCTTACAAGAAGGTCTTCAAGAATCTCAAGTTCATACAGAGTGGAGATCTCTTCACATGCATCCCTCATACGAGTCCTTGCAATTTCAGCTTCCGGAGGGAGATTCAGCTTCGGCTGTTTTGCCCACATGTTGCGGTCCGGCCAGCGCGCATAGGCTATGTACTCGCCGGGCTCGTGTTCTGACTTGTGAAGCGCTGATCCCAGGCCGCCTTCATATCGTATCAGCATTTCGGTCAGCTCTTTCCAGCTCCCCAGAAAGTCATCCGCATTCTCTTCTGGAACCCTGAATCTGTAGATCACTGCAAACATCTTTGGTCAATTAGAATTTATTTTCTACGCATCTTTTCATTCAAACTCTCAGCAGAAATTACGGACTAAACCCTGCAAACCCGAATCAGAAGATAGCGTTAATTCCGATCGTGGGAAGCACGCCGATGCTTTCGTTTGCTTCAATCTGATTTGTGTATTTGTTCCACCGGTAACCTGAGATGTTCTTCTTGCCGTAAACATTCTGAACGTCAAGATATGTTATGAGCGTCCAGCCCGAAAAGTTCCAGCGTTTGTCAACCCTGAGATCAAGACTGTTGAAGTCGGGCAGATATTCGGAATTGTAGCGGCTCACAAGCTGTGTACCGTCAGCCGGATCGATCGGCGTGAAGGGCCTTCCTCCGATATACCTGAATTTTCCTGAGATCTCCCATTCCTTGCCCGGCTTATAGCCTCCTAGTATTGTGAAAATGAACCTGTTGTTGAAACTGCTGTTTCGCTCAACTCCGTCAAGAGCTTTGTACTTGGCATCAAACAGTGAGAGGTTGATCAGTCCGTAATAATTTGTCGTAAGCGCCTTCTGTATGTAAAGTTCAATTCCTTTGGAGTAGCCGGTGCCCTTTGAAACAAGCGGCTCAATACCGAAGTCCTGAGTCTGCTCAAAATCACCGCCGGTATTTGAAAGGATAATGAACGGCCTGATCGTACTGGCAGGATAATCGGAATAATCTTTATAATAACCTTCGAGAGTAACACGCCAGTCAGCGGCAAACAGATACTCCACGCCTGCAACGTACTGGTCTGAACGGATCTCATTAAGCGACTTGTTCTGTTCATAACCTGCAAGCCATACGAGTGATGGGGACTGGTAGAAAATTCCGTAGCCCAGGCTGAAGTTCAGCTTGGGAGTTGCATTGAAAACAACCGATGCTCTCGGGGAAAAGTAGTTCTGATTGGATATTGCGGAAAAATAGTCATACCGTGCTCCCACATTCAGCCGGAAATTACCAAGAAATACCTGCGAAAGCTGGGCATAGGCAAACGCTTTGCCCGGCTTGAGGACAGTGTTGATATCAAGATCAGGAAGAACATATCTGCTGCCAGTCTGGTCATCAACAAAGTATGTTGTATCAGCAACTCTAAGTATGTCCGAGTTTGAGTTTACAAATGTCCATCCGGCGCCGGTCTCGATCTGAGTTGAGCCTGAAGGAAAAACCAGATACTCCGCTTTCAAAGTGGTGTTACCTTCTGTTGTATTGTTGGAGAAGATCTCCGTGAAAAGCGAGTCGCGGCCGGAATAATCAAACTTCGTATAGGTCCTTCCGAGATTCAGCTTCAGAACCGAGTTTGCGGATAGTACGGACTTGAACTCATAACTGTTTACATAACCGTTCTGATTGTTCTGGAGAATGTCCTCATTGTCCTGCTTGTCTTCTTCATCATCATTGTTAAACCTCACTTTGTCAAGATTTCCCCAAAGATTAACGGCAAGCGAATTCTTCTGATCGAAATCATACACGGCCTTGATCTGCGCGGAAGTGTACTCCGGTACAAATCCGAATCCTGCGGCGTTAAAGATAAGGTCGAGATAGCTTCTGTTTGCAGAGAACAGCCATGATCCTTTCTTCTTTGAGCCGATCGGGCCTTCAAGCACCGCGCCAATGCCTGTTGCGCTCAGATTTATGTCGGCAAGGAATTTGCTACGGTTGCCGTCGCGAAGTTTAATGTCAAGCACGGATGACAGCTTGTCACCGTACTTCGCAGGAAAAGCTCCGCTTATGAAGTCAACTTCATTGACGAAGTCGAGCTCGATAATGCTTACCGGGCCGCCTGTGGAACCCTGTGATCCAAAGTGATTTATATTGGGAACTGTAGTATTATCAACAACAAAGAGGTTCTCCGTCGGAGCTCCGCCTCTTACGATTAGGTCATTCCTGCCGCTGTTTACGAACGAAACTCCCGGAAGGGTCTGCAGTACTCTGCCTATATCTTCAAAGCCGCCGGGGCTTCTTCTTATCTCCTCATACCTGAGTGATTTGATCGAGTTGGCAATGTCATTCGGCCTTATGAACCGGTTTTCCTCAACGGATATTTCCTCCGTGCTTATTATGGAAAGCTGAACCCGCATGTCTGTAGGTTCGCCGGATACCACAACTATGTTGTCGAGAAGGAGAGTGTTATATCCTACGAGATTGAATCGGACCGTGTATTCTCCGACAGGCACATCGGAAATTGAGAAGAATCCGTCAGGCATGGTCTTGCTTCCTGCAACGAGCGTTTCACCCTGGAGTACCGACACTGTAACACGCCTCAAAGGAAGACCTGTTGACTCCTCCGTTACCCTGCCTGTGATACTGCTTGTTTCCTGTGAGGCGGCAATTGACTGGATGGAAAGAACAAAAAACAGAACACAAATTATTTTCATCGATATCTTTTGATTTTCAAATGCTGAAAGAATGTGAATAGAGCGTGAAAAAGTTCCTCGGAAATGCAAATTAGTTTCTACGGCAGGAAATTGAAAAACAGAAATGAGCGGATTGTTATTCTGGCTCAGGACCCCGGCTTAAGGTCCGGCTAAGCGCTCCGAAGCGCTGACCCGTGAATTGTATGGTCTTTGCATCCGGCTTTGTTTAATATGGCAATAAAAACAGACCATGAAGAGCAATCTCCTTTATTCAATTCTGCTTGCCGTTTTGTTTTCATCCTGCACTAAGGAAAAGGAAACGCCCGCCGTAAGGACGGATGTGATAACGCATGACCTGCAGGCCTCAATGTCGCCCCGTCAAATACTCGATTCACTGAAGAAGGGCAATGAGCGGTTTTCATCCGGGGTTCTAAGCCAGGTTGATTACACAAGCCAGATCGTGAAGTCCGAAAATGCACAGTACCCTGCGGCAGTGATACTCTCATGCCTTGATTCAAGAGTTCCGGTCGAGACCATTTTCGATCTTAGCATAGGAGATGTGTTCGTTGCGCGCGTGGCAGGGAATATTGCCAATACAGATATACTTGCAAGCATGGAATATGCCTGCAAGGTATCGGGATCAAAGCTGGTGGTGGTTCTCGGCCACACTAACTGCGGCGCCGTGAAGTCTGCGATCGAGGATGTGAAGCTCGGGAACATAACCGAACTTCTGTCAAAGATACGCCCCGCAGTGGATTCACTTGCCGATTTCCCCGGGGAGAAATCTGCAAAGAACAAGGAGTACCTCTCAAAGGTAACCGACGAGAATGTGAAGCTGACGATGGATAACATACGAGCCAACAGTCAGATACTGAAGGAGATGGAAGAAAAAGGGGAGATCGACATAATCGGCGGACTGTACAATCTTGACAACGGGAAAGTCAGCTTTTTCGAATAAGAAGTAACAGAACAAGCTTTCAAATGATGCGCGAAGCAATTGAACTCCGGTCACTTTCGGGGATTTTTAGTGACCGGAGTTCAATTTGTCAGATCAGCTGATCCGAATTATGAGACCCTGACAATACGGATAAATGTTAGTAGCCCAGATTTGCGGCTAACCATTTTTCCGCGGCTTCAACGGTGATACCCTTTCGCGCCGCATAATCTTCAACCTGATCCCTGGCGATCTTCTGAACGCCGAAATACCTCGAATCCCTGTGAGCGAAATATAAACCGCTTACCGATGCGGCCGGATACATTGCCATACTCTCCGTCAGCTTAATGCCTGTGTTCTTTTCCGCATCAAGCAATTTGAACAGAGTGATCTTCTCCGTGTGATCGGGACAGGCGGGATAGCCCGGTGCCGGACGGATTCCCCTGTATTTCTCTCCGATAAGTTCATCATTGCTGAGCGACTCATCCTTTGAATATCCCCAAAGTTCGGTGCGCACTTTCTTATGCATAAGTTCTGCGAATGCTTCTGCGAGTCTGTCTGCAAGCGCCTGAAGCATTATCTTGCTGTAATCGTCATTCTCATTCTGGAATCTTTCAAGATGTTTTTCAATGCCGATGCCTGCGGTAACTGCAAAGCCGCCGACATAATCATGCACGCCTGAATCCTTCGGGGCCACAAAATCTGAAAGGCAAAGATAGGGAACTCCCTTCGACCGTTCGCGCTGCTGCCTGAGCATGTGAATTGTTTTGTAAACATCCTTTCTTTCATCGTCCGCGTAAACTTCAATATCATCACCGTTTGAGTTTGCATTCCAGATCCCGACGACCGCATTTGCCTTCAGCCACTTCTCTTCAATTATCTTCTTAAGCATCACCTGAGCATCAATGAACAGATCCTTCGCCTGCTCGCCCACAACTTTGTCATCGAGAATCTCCGGATATCTTCCCGCAAGCTCCCAAGTCCTGAAGAACGGGGTCCAGTCTATGAACTCCGATATTTCCAGAAGGGAATAATCTTCAAACTTCTCAGTGCCGGTAAGCGCCGGCCTCACAACATCTTCCTGCCGGAAATCAATCGTCAGCTTCCTGCCGCGCGCCTCTTCGATAGTTGCGTACCTGACTTCCTCCCTGCCTTTCAGGTGCTGTTCGCGCAGTCTTTCGTAATCACCCCTTATTTCATTTATGAATCCTTCTTTGTTGTTTCCGAGCAGGCTTCCTACAACGGGCACTGAACGCGAGGCGTCTAGCACATGGACTGTCTGTCCTTTTGTATAATTCCTTTCGATCTTCACGGCGGTATGTATCTTTGAAGTCGTAGCGCCGCCTATGAGCAGCGGCACATGAAATCCTTCGCGTTCCATTTCCTTTGCAACGTGTACCATCTCATCAAGCGACGGAGTAATGAGGCCGCTCAGCCCTATCACATCAACATTCTCCCTGCGGGCGGTTTCCAGGATCTTCTCGCTCGGAACCATTACGCCGAGATCGATCACATCATAATTGTTACAGCCAAGCACGACACCCACTATATTCTTGCCGATGTCATGCACATCTCCCTTAACGGTAGCGAGCAGGATCTTCCCTTTAGCCCTTGAGCCTTCTTCTTTTTCCGCTTCGATGAACGGCAGAAGATAAGCAACCGCCTTCTTCATCACCCTTGCGCTCTTCACAACCTGCGGAAGGAACATCTTGCCTTCGGCAAAAAGATCGCCCACCACATTCATGCCGTCCATCAGCGGGCCTTCTATAACTTCAAGCGGCTTGTCAAAAAGTCTGCGCGCCTCTTCAGTATCCTCTTCGATGAACTCAACAATTCCTTTCACCAGTGCATGGGTTAGTCTTTTCTTTACGTCAAGCTTTCGCCACTCATCATCCTTCACAACTTCCTTGCCTTCGCCTTTAACTGTCTCGGCGAATTCAACGAGCCGTTCGGTTGCATCCGGCCTCCTGTTAAGCAGAACGTCCTCAACGCGCTCGAGCAGATCCTTGTCTATCTCCTCATACACTTCGATCATTCCAGGATTAACTATCCCCATATCCATTCCGGCGCGGATGGCATGATAGAGGAATGCGGAGTGCATTGCCTCCCGCACTTTGTTGTTGCCGCGGAACGAGAATGAGATGTTGCTCACACCGCCGCTGACCTGCGCGCCAGGCAGATTTTCCTTTATCCACTTAACCGCCCTGATGTAATCAACGGCGTAGTTGTTGTGTTCCTCGATCCCTGTTGCAACCGTGAGGATGTTCGGATCAAAAATTATATCATGCGGATCAAAGCCAACTTCTTCTGTGAGTATAGAGTATGCTCTTTTACAGATCTCTATCTTCCTTTCAAAGGTATCTGCCTGGCCTTTTTCGTCAAATGCCATCACGATCACGGCCGCACCGTACATCCTTACTTTCCTGGCATATTCCCTGAACTTCTCCTCGCCTTCTTTCAGCGAGATGGAGTTTACGATCGCCTTTCCCTGAACGCACTTAAGCCCGGCTTCTATCACTGACCACTTTGATGAATCAAGCATGATAGGAAGTTTTGCAATGTCCGGTTCGGAAGCGATGAGATGAAGGAATTTCGTCATGGCCGCTTCGGAGTCAAGCATGCCTTCATCCATATTCACATCAATGATCTGCGCTCCGCCTTCCACCTGATCCCGTGCAATTGCCAGCGCTCCTTCATAATCACCTTCTTTGATAAGCTTCTTGAACTTCGCCGAGCCGGTTACGTTTGTCCTCTCACCTACGTTAATGAAATTGCTGCCTTTATATACTGCCAGAGGTTCGAGTCCGCTGTAATGAGGAAACTGTTCGAGCTCCGGCGCCTTTCGCGGTTTGTAAGCTGAAGCAACCTCAGCTACCGCCTTAATGTGTTCGGGAGTTGTACCGCAACAGCCTCCCACAATGTTGAGAAGCCCTTCGCGCAGAAATTCTTCTATCTGCGCCGCCGTGGAAACAGGTGTTTCATCATACTCGCCGAATGCGTTTGGAAGCCCGGCATTCGGATGGGCGCTGACAAGCAGTTTTGTCTTCTCTGCAATATCGGAGATATGAGGGCGAAGCTGTTTGGCTCCGAGTGCACAGTTGAAACCGATGCTAAGGAGATCCATGTGCGACACTGAATAAAGGAAGGCTTCTACGGTCTGTCCGGAAAGCGTTCTGCCGCTTGCATCGGTGATCGTTCCCGAAACCATGACCGGGACTTTCCTGCCGGTTTCATCAAAGAGTTTTTGTATTGCAAAAAGTGCGGCCTTCGCATTCAGGGTATCGAATACAGTTTCCACAAGAAGAATATCCGCGCCACCGTCAAGCAAACCTCTGGCCTGCTCATGGTATGCTTCGGTAAGCTGGTCGAAGCTCACTGCCCGGAACCCCGGATCGTTCACGTCCGGCGAGAGCGAGGCGGTCCTGTTCGTCGGGCCAATTGAGCCGGCAACAAACCTCGGCTTTGACGGGTCTCGCCTCGTAAACTCGTCCGCAACTTCCTTTGCGATCTTTGCGGATTCTTTGTTCAGCTCGTAAATTATATGCTCAAGTTTATAATCTGCCTGAGCAACAGACGTGGAGCTGAATGTATTCGTCTCGGCAATATCGGCACCAGCTTCGAAGTACTTTGCATGTATCTCCTTTATGATGTCGGGGCGTGTAAGCGAAAGCAGGTCGTTGTTTCCCTTGAGCGGGTGCGGATGGTCTTTGAATAACTCGCCGCGAAAATCCTCCTCTTCAAGTTTGTATCTCTGTATCATTGTTCCCATTGCGCCGTCAAGCACAAGGATCCTTTCGTTCAGAATCTTCCGGATGTCGTTCATATTGTTTTCAGTTTTTTGCATTGGATGTTCAATGAATCAGTTTCGTGTTTTGTTATTGCTGGAAGCTTTCCTGCCGGCTTTTGGCAGAAGATCAGTTCCGCTGTTCACACAGGCAGTTGCTAAATTCATTCAGGACCATTTCCTGTTTGTCAAATACGTCGGACTCTTTGATTCGTAACACTCTGAACCCGAGATTATTGAGAATCATATCCGTGTTTGCATCCTTCTTCTGCTGATCGGCAGACTCATGCGCCGGTCCGTCAATTTCAATTATAGGCTTGCGTTCGTGACAGCAGAAATCAACTAAGAAGTCGTCTATCGGAACCTGCGTTCTTATCTTCTTGCCGTTGAGGCGGCGGTTCCTTAACAACTGCCAAAGCCTTTTCTCTGCGTTAGTTGCTTTCTTTCTGAGCCTTCTTGCTGTCTGGACTAACCTGTTCATCTTAACTTCTCTTCGTTTAGTGTTTTGATCGTTGGCATGTTCATAAGATTCGCGAACCCTCACTCATTGTCCATCTTTTGGGAGAGGGAGGTATTGTCTTCACAGTATCCGTTTATCAGTTACTTTTCAGACTTAAGCACTGATTCTGCAGATCCCCCTCACACCTAATCCCTCTCCCAGGGGGACAGGGGAAATACAGCCTCCAACTCTATTCCTTTAATCGAGTTCGGGCACTGCAAAAAAAAATCTCTTCAGGCAGGCCTTGGGCGAGCCGGAAGAGATCGTAATATCCTTCAAAACATTTGAGTCCGATATTCAAATCTTCCAACTCATCTTTTCTCCGGCAAACCGGAGATAGGAATTGGCACCTTTCCACTTTCAACGGGACGGTTGCCAAGGCTTCACAGGGCCTAATCCCTCCACCTTTCTCCATAAGTCAGAACTGCTAAGAACGAGTGCAAATATACATTCATTCAATTTGATTTACAATTTCAATTCCAATTCTGTGAATTGTCGTCAATCACATCTGTCCAAAACGTTTTCATAAAGAAGAAAAAGTTATGAAAACAGTTCGAAATTAAACACTTTTCCGAATGTTGCAGGAACATCCCGCCCGCCTGTCAAGTAACAGTTCACTTGAAGCGAAAAACGGCGGACAGGCATCAGCATAATTGCCGTTAAGAAATTGTGAGCGAAGGCGTGAGCGAGAATTTCCTGTTTGACGAACCCAAGCGAAGTATTCGTTTGGGTGAGGAGTTGAAATTCTCGCAGCCTGAGCGAGCAATTTCAGGCCCGTCCGCCATTTTAGGAGTTATCTTGAAAGTAATTCGCCGGGCGGGCAATTATGCTGCAGCCTGCCCGCTTGTAGCCATATGAATTACATTGTACAACTTGCAGGCGGGCGGGC
>JAIBBK010000036.1 GCA_019694675.1 Ignavibacteria bacterium | reverse complement strand
TCCAAATGACTTCAGTTGTTAATCTGCATAAGATCCGCCACGGACACATGGTGAACATCAACAAGCAGATCATGAAAGAAGGAATGAGGGCAAACTTCCTTGAGGTGGATGACCTCAGCCAGAGACTCATCGAAAAAGCCCGCAAGGCAAGGTATATAAAGGCAAAGTCAAAAGGAGGCACGGACATTATAGCTGAATTTTCGCCGAAGCTCAACTGGCTCAAGACAAGCGGCATCATATCCGTTGACAAGTGGGGCAATCTTCCGGGAGGCGAGATCTTCACTTCACCGCTGAATGTCGAAGGATTGTTTGTAGTTGACGGTGTTGTCGGCGATTTTCTTTGCCAGAAGTACGGTGACCTGAAAGACACTCCATTGTATATCGACATCGAAGACTCCAGGATAAAGTCAATGAACTCCAGCAATTCTTACCTCGTTGACGACATGACGGCATATACGATGACTGATGAGAACAGCAACAGGGTCGGTGAGTTTGCGATTGGCACAAACATTGCGCTCAACGGAGTGATCGGCCAGATCCTTCAGGACGAGAAGCTTCCGAGCATCCACATGGCTTTCGGCCATCCTTACTCGGAGCACACTGGCGCAAATTGGGTTTCCACCACTCATATAGACTGCGTTGGCATTGACTTCGACATATGGCTTGAAGATGAAAAGGTAATGGAGAACGGAAAGTTTCTCATCTGAACCGCAGGTTCTGATACAAGAAATACTCACTGACAAAGGCGAATCCTAAGTGCCGGTATTTGGCAAACTGCATTACCTTACCGGGCAGATTGCTGTTTGGCGTTTCATGTTTTATTCATCAAAGGCAAAAACCTAATCATCATACCTCTCCCGCATGATCAAAGAATTCAGGCAAAATTATAATTCGCAGTTTAACGAAGACACCTACAGGCAATTCGTCAAGTATCTTGACGGGCTGTGCGGCCATAAGATTGAATTCCGGATTGCCGAGACTCCGATCTTTGTACCGGACCACCTGTTCAATGAGATCATACAGGCATCGGAAGAACTGACTTCAGTCATTCCCACTAAGGAGTTCAGGGAGTTCACAAAGAATGCCATTCCGCCCGGCCTTGAATCGCCGAATGAAGAAGCGCTTCCTTCACTGCTGTCGCTTGACTTTGCAATTTGCCGGGGTGAAGACGGCAACCTTCATCCTCAGCTCATAGAGCTTCAGGGATTCGCTTCGCTTTACTGTTATCAGGAACTGCTAAATGAGGCGATGCGAAAGCATTTCTGGCTTCCAGACGGAGCGAAGAGCTATTTTTATGCCAAAGATCATGAAGAGTATGTGGCAACGGTAAGGAAGACCATTGTCGGGGATTCGGATCCGGAGAATGTTGTGCTTGTTGACATTGAGCCTGAAAAGCAGAAGACATACATAGATTTTCTCGCAACTGAAAAGTATCTCGGAATAAAGAGCATTTGCCTGAGTGATATTATAAAGAGAGGCAGAAAGCTCTACTACAATTACGGCGGCAGGGAAATTCCTATTGACAGGATATACAACAGGGTGATAAACGACGAGCTTGAAAGAAGGAAGGACATAAAGTACAACTTCAGTTTTCAGGACGATCTTGATGTGAAGTGGATAGCGCATCCCAACTGGTTCTACCGTCTGAGCAAATATACAATGCCGTATTTTAAGAGCAAGTATGTGCCTGAGACGAAGTTTCTTTCCGAGTTCGACAAGTTCCCCGAAGATATAGAGAATTATGTACTAAAGCCATTATTCTCTTTTGCGGGCGTTGGAGTGAAGTTTGACATTGAGAAGGGATTCCTTGAGACGATAAAGGACCCTGAGAATTACATATTGCAGAGAAAAGTGGTTTATGAGCCCGTGATAGAAACACCTGATTCACCTGCAAAGGCAGAGCTAAGACTGCTGTATGTATGGGACGAAAAGGATGAGAAGCCCTTACTGCTGAATAATCTTGTGAGACTGAGCAAGGGCAAGATGATGGGTGTGGATTTCAACAAGGACAAGACGTGGGTAGGCTCAAGCATAGCGTATCACAGCAGATCGTTCTGAAATCTTCCGAATCATTTGGTCTGTAAAAACTGAACAGTTGAACCACAGAAACTGGGATCCTGTTCATTCTGTTGTTCCACCAGAATTGCACAGACCCTTCAGTGTATCATGAATTTGGCCATATCAGACTTCTTAAGCTTTCCCCTCTTTCTGTATTGTTCCTTTATCATGACAAAGATCACCGGTGTAACAAAAAGCACATGAATCGCCGATGTCAGGATACCCCCGATAAGCGGAACAGCGATCGGTTTTGCAAGATCAGAGCCGGTGCCTGTTGACCACATTACGGGTATAAGTCCGATTATTGCAACTGCAACCGTCATTAGTTTTGGCCTGAGTCTCAGAATTGCACCTTCTTCCGTTGCATTTATCAGATCTTCTTTTGAGAGAATTCCATTCTTTTCAATCAGTTTTTTGTCAAGCGCTTCATGCAGATAGATGACCATGATCACCCCGGTCTCGACGGCAATACCGTACAGCGCAATAAATCCGACCCATACTGCCACGGAGAAGTTCATGCCCATCATTGCAAGAAGGGCAACACCTCCTATCAGGGCAAACGGAACCGACAGCATCACCAGAGCTGCCTCGAGGAAATTCTTGTAAACAAAGTAAAGCATCAGAAATATGGTGAGGAATACTATAGGCATAATGATCTGCAGTCTTTCCTTGGCACGGATCTGATTCTCCCATTGGCCGCTCCAGGTATAATAATATCCTCCCGGAAGCGTCGGTGCAAAATCCTTCTCAAGGACATCTTTTGCCTCATTTACAAACCCGCCCATATCTCTGCCTCTAACATTCAGATATACTATAGATCTGAGTGATGCATTCTCCGATCCGATCATAGGCGGACCCGATGTGATCTTTATGTCAACGATCTCTCCCAAAGGTATCTGAAGTTTTCGGTTGGAAGATCCGGTTTGAGTGCTGACCATACCCCCGTTCATGCTGCCGTCGGCAGTTGTTCCTTCAGTCATTGAACCTCCGGCAACTGTAACATAGACCTTTTTCAGATCCTCAACATCCATTCTGTAATCCTTGAGATACCTCACTCTTATCGGAAATCTTCTTCTACCCTCAAGCTTGGTTGAAATGTTTTCACCTCCGATGGCTGTTTCAATGACATCCTGAACATCTCCTACATTTAGACCGTATCTCGAAATTGCATCGCGCCTGATGTCAATGTCTATATAAGATCCGCCCTGAGTTCTTTCGGCAAAGACGTCTGCCGCTCCCGGTATCGTCTTAAGAAGGTTCTCCGCTCTGACTGCCAACTTCTCAAGCGTATCAAGATCATCCCCGAATACTTTCACAGCAAGGTCGGTTCTGACACCGGTCGAAAGCATGTTGATCCTGTTGATTATGGGCTGAGTCCATCCGTTGCTTACACCCGGGATCTGAAGCTTTGAATTCAGCTCCGCTACTATGTCAGCCTTTGTCATTCCTTCACGCCACTGCGATTTATCCTTAAGCATTATTATCGATTCAATCATGCTTGTGGGAGCCGGATCTGTAGGCGTTTCCGCTCTTCCAACCTTACCGAGAACATGCTCAACTTCAGGAACACTCTTGATTATCGCATCCTGTACCTGAAGGACTCTCTTCGCCTCATTCATTGACACATTAGGCAGCATTGTCGGCATAAAAAGCAGGCTTCCTTCATCAAGGGGCGGCATGAACTCACTGCCGGTATTCATAATGAGTGGTACGGTGAGTATGAGAGCCAGAATATTGATGCCGAGAGTTGTCTTTCTATACTTGAGCGCAAGCCGCAGCAACGGATCATAGATCTTCTTAAAGAAATTTGTAACGGGATTCCTGTCCTCTGAATAGAATTTGCCTTTCATAAAGAACGTCATCAGCACGGGTACGAGCGTTATTGTGATGAATGCCGATCCTGCAATTGCAAATGTTTTTGTAAATGCAAGAGGGTGGAATAGTTTACCTTCCTGTCCTTCGAGCAGAAAGATCGGAAGAAATGAAATCACTATGATTGCCTCAGAAAAGAATATCGCCCTTCCCACTTGCTTTGCCGACCTTGCAGTGATCTCTTTCTGGTCAATGACTTCACCCGTTTGCTGCGCCCTGGCAATATTCCTGTAAGCATTTTCGACCATTACAATTGAAGCATCAACAAGAATTCCAATTGAGATAATGAGCCCTCCAAGACTCATAATATTGGAAGTTATATTGAAGTGCTTCATCAGTATGAATGAAATCAAAATGGCAACCGGAATTTCAATCAGTATTCTGATTGCACTCCTGAAATGAAAGAGAAAGATAAGAACAATAAGAGAGACAATTATGCATTCTTCTATCAGCGCGGTCTTAAGAGTATCAATTGATGATGAGATCAGCCCGCTTCTGTCATATGATGTCTGTACTGTGATGCCTTCGGGCAATCCTTTCTCAAGCTCTACAAGTTTCTCCTTAACTCTGTCGATGACCATCTGTGCATTTTCCCCATAGCGCATTACAACTATTCCTCCAACAACCTCACCTTCGCCGTTCATTTCCATCATTCCCCGCCTTGTATCTGCACCGATCTGTACGGTTCCGATATCCTTTATTCTCACCGGAATTCCGCCGGTGGCTGTTGCAACGGATATTTCTTCAATGTCACTGACATTTGCAATGTATCCCTTTCCCCGCACAAAGTACTCGATATCAGAAGTTTCAATATTTCTTCCGCCGACATCCTTGTTGCTCCTCTGAACGGCAGTGACAACATCCGAGATCCCGATGCCGTATCCGTTGAGCTTCACGGGATCAACATCAATCTGATACTGCTTTACAAAGCCGCCTATTGAAGCAACTTCCGCCACGCCTTCAACTGACTGCAATCCGAGTTTCAGATAATAATCCTGAATGGCCCGAAGTTCTCCAAGATCGTATTTCCTGCTGTTGAGATGATACCAATAAACATGCCCTACTCCGGTACCATCAGGTCCGAGGATCGGTTTAACTCCCTCCGGCAGAGTTCCCTGCACCTGTGAAAGCTTCTCGAGTACCCTGCTTCTTGCCCAGTAAATATCTGTGTCATCCTCGAAGATCACATAAATGAAACTCATACCAAACATGGACTGGCTTCTGACCGCCTTCACCTGTGGCATGCCCTGAAGATTTGTGGTCAGGGGATAAGTGATCTGATCTTCTATGATCTGCGGGCTTCTGCCCATCCATTCTGTCCATACAATCACCTGATTCTCAGATAGATCCGGAATCGCATCAACGGGCGTATGGATCATAGAGTAGATACCGTATGACAGTATGCCAAGATAAAGCAACAGGATCACAAACCTGTTGTTCACTGAGAAGTCAATTATTTTCTCAATCATTGCTCTGCTCTTTCGTTTGAAGTTTATTCTCTTACAGCTACACTGACCTGATCGTTGGTCAAGTGCAATGTTTCATTGCTTCTTCCTGTCCTCCGGTTTCTTGCAGCAATCATCCAGATTCTCATAAGCTTCAGGATCAGCCTTTACATTATTGGCATCATATCCAGCAAGCGAGATTGCCTGTTCGATCTTTGACAGACCGGTCTTTGACTTGTCAAACGTCACATGTACTACCTTTTCGTCTATGTCCACTTCAAAAGATGAAATGCCTTCCACCTTCTTTAAAGCCTTCGTAATGTTTTGCCTGCAAGTATTGCACTGAGTAGTTTCTATTTTTATCTCTTCGTGCGAATTCTTGCCATTGCCTGCATTATTCCCGGCAACCTTCTGTTCATTCTCATCGGCTTCCTCTTTGTGGCCGGAAGATTCCTTATGTTCACTTCCTTCTTTCTCTTTTACAGAAATGCTTTCTTTCAGACCTTTCTGATTTGATGCTTCGTTCTTTTGCTCGCTTCCGCCCGTTGAAAATGGTTTGTCCTGCCTGGAGCATCCCGAAAAAAATGCAAGTGTGATCATGATCACTGCCAGAGCAGACAACAGGTGAAGCAAGGATCTCTTTTCTTTCATGGCTGATTTGATTTAAGTTTTTAAAAATTCATTCAGTGTTTATGTTGATTCAGATCTTTCATAGCATCATTTTCTTCAAACTTCACATCTGCATCCCTTCCTTTTGTTTCTCCTTCAGTCGATTGTTCATTCACTCCTCCTCTGCTTCCTGAGCGTATCTGACTTTCGCTGTCGAGCAGAAAGCCTGCGCTAACAACAATGGTCTCGCCCGGTTCGAGTCCTGATCTGATCAATACATTTCCTTCTTTCTCTCCCCCAATTTTTACATTTCTCGGAGCAAACACATTATCAGATTTCTTAATGTAAACAATATCCGTTTTTCCCGAGCGAAGCACTGCGCTCCTTGGAACGATGACCGAGTTTGACTCCCTGTCGGTCTTTATATGGACTTTAACAAACATTCCGGGCTTCAGACGCAGTCCCTGATTGGGTGAAGTGATCCTGACTTCTATAGTTCTTGTATCAGGATTTACGAACGGGTTTATGTAATCAATTCTTCCTTTGAGAGATTCTCCGGCATCTCCGCCAAACGATATTTCCGCAGATTGCCTGAGTCTGATGTCACTTATTTCGTTCTCGTAGACATTTGCCATAACCCAAACTGATGTGAGATCAACCACGTCGAGTATTGTATTTCCTTCCATAACCCAGCTTCCTTCGTTGAAGAATTTCTTCGTTACCACACCCGAAAAGTCTGAGTAATAAGTGAGTGAGTTTCTTACCTGCCTTGACTCCATGAGTTCACTGATCTCTCCTTCATCAACAAACCAGAGAAGCAGTCTTTGCTTTGAAGCATTGAATACTGATTCAGAGCTTTCTTTCAGGCCTTCGATGTCGGAAGCTTGCGCCCTGAGATAATTCTCATAAGCCAGAAGGAACTCTCTTTGAGTGGCGATCAGTTCCGGAGAATACAGTTCAAATGCCGGCTGTCCCTTGCTGACCTTCTGGCCTTCATAATTAATATAGAGTTTTGTGATCTTCCCTTTCACCGGCGCGGAGATCTGCCCAACGGCATCGTCCCTGAGTTTTACGATACCGTTGGCATCAATGGAACGTTCGAATGCACCCATCTCCACCGTCTGCACCTGCACATTTGCGAGAACCTGTTGCGACGGAGATATTGCGATCTCACCGAGTTCTTCATCCGGATCATCTCCTGTCATTCCCTCCATTTCATCACCGCTTCCCTTCAGCACAAGTTCCATATTGCAGATGGGACAGACGCCAGGATGATCCTGCTGTATATGAGGGTGCATGGGACAGATATATGTCTGTGAACCTGTTCCCGGAACTTCCTTCGCATCATCGTGAATAATGTAGCGGTATATCAGATATGCATTTGAAAGCGCGAGGAGTCCGATGACTAAACCCAAAGTTATTGACTTCTTGCTCATATCATTAAAATTATTTTGATGTTAAGATCTGTTTTCCAATCAGGAATTCAAGCTCGCCTATCTGCTTCAACAATTCTGTCTCTTCCTTTGCACGCATCTGCGATGTTTCCCTCACTTTTCTATATGCATCCAGAAGATTCATAAATTCATCTGATCCCGCTGAATAAGATGCAAGAACGGAGCTGAAAGTCTGTTCGGTCTGAGGAATGAGAATTTCATCAAGATATTCAAGCTTCCTGCCCGATGAACTGAGCATCAGGATCATGCTTTGAAGTTCACTCTTCATGTATTGAACGGCGGAACTTCTGATTGCATTTGCCTGGAGTTCCATTGCAGTCTTTTCTTCTATCATTGCATTTATCCTGTTCTTATTCCATGGCAGGAACGGAAGATCCACTCCGATTCCAAAATTCAAATAGCTCATTGGCTCTCTTGCCATGTACCTGAATCCGCCCCTGAGTGTAATGTCAGGAACATTGTCAAGTTCAGCAATATTCTTCTCAACCCTAGCAGCATCAACCATATTGTCGATCATCTTAAATTCCGGATTATTGTCGATCATTGTCTGTGCAAGATACGTAGAATCAACAACCGTTAGCGGGTACTGAACAAATGACATTTTGTCAACTTCAAAGTCATTCGGCAATTCAACGTTAGTAAGCGTTCTAAGGTTGTTGATCTTTACCTGCTTTACTGTTTCAAGTTCAATCAGTTCAAGACCGAGCATCTGAAGTTCATTATTCATTCTCAGGATCTGATTCTGAGATCCCATACCTGATGAGTAAAGAAGTTCAAGAGAGCTGATGATGTTCCTGGTTATTGTCTGAAATTCGGAGTTGAACCGAATCAGTTCTTCAAGATAATAAATGCTGAAATAGTTGTCCTTCACTTGTCTTTCCAATTCCAGCCGAAGCTGATCCTTGATAATGGACTGCCTTGCATAGTTGACTGAACTGATTTGTTCGGCGGCATCGAGTTTTCCGGGGGCGACAAGTTTTTGGGAGTAGAACGCACTGTATTCAGGTTTCTCCATAAAATCAAGCGGCACGTAATCTATCATAGCTTCAAACATTGGCATCGGCTGCTTATTGAACTGTTCTCTCTTCACGAGTTCGATCTTTTTTTGGATCTCAATAGGTCCTAATTTTGAATTTGTAGTTGCTGCGCTTTCGATCAGCCGGGCAAGACCAAAGGTCTTGAGAGAATCTGAAACTTGCTGAGCGTTCAGGCATGTGCCTGACAGCAATATGAAATGGAGCATTGCAAGAAAGTGTTTCATGAAACTTACGTTTGAATTTCAGAATTGAGAATTATCCCAAAAGGGAAACAAAAGTTGTGCACGGACACATTGGCCCGGCATAAAGATACGAAAATTGATTTGTTTTAAATTAGAAGAGAGGAAAAATGCACCCGCAAGTCAACGGGCTCATAATCAACGGAATGCGGTTTTGAATTATTTAACAACCTTGGTTCAGCGGGTCCAGAAATCAGCAACGCAGAAAGGCAAACATTAAATGTTACCGAACCGCCAATTTTTGACACAGTTTCAAACTCGGAATCATTTTGAATCAGATTGAGAATTTCCGTACAGCAGGAGTTGTCGCTGCAAACAGATTCTCCGTGGACTGATCTTTCAGAATGATTTCTTTCCGCCGGACATTCACACTGCGGGCTATTTGTCATTTCGCAGTAACTTGAAGAAACTGCCCAATTGACGTTTGACAGCATGACAAGCAATATCAGTAAAGCCCGGAGCATTTTTGTTTTGCCTTTTAATTTTGATTGTACTGATAACTAAGCTAAATTATTCTTATAAAGTTTCAGATACAAGGTACATTTTCTTTAGATACCGAGATTATGTTCCCTTCGACAGGCTCAGGACAGGCTCAGGACAGGCTCAGGACAGGCTCAAAAGAAAGCTTAGCAAACCTGCTCGTGAAGCAACAATGTCAATTGTATTGTCAATTATGCAGGCGTGGAAAATTCATCTGCCTCAGCCGTTAATAAATTATGAGCTTTGGTGTCAAGTGAGAATTGAAGTTTGACAAATCATGAATATTTCTCTTCACCATGATCTTAATGGTGAGGTGATTGTTTCTCGCAGCCAAGGCGAGCAGTTTCAGACTATAAGGCGGCAGAGTTCGACTCTCTGCCCTGAGTCTTGCGAAGGGTCTCTCTGCAGAACATTCTTAGCCTGACCTGAATGATTTTGCCGTGGTTCTTAAGAGTGTGGAAATGCTTTTGTCAGTAAAAGTCCTGACAAGCACACATTAACTTCACAACAGGACGTTCTGAGAATTTTGGCAATGATTGGATTGAATAAAACAGTCTAATTCACTAAATTGCCATGTAAAAAAACGGAGTCGTAGTTCAGTTTGGTTAGAACGCCTGACTGTCACTCAGGAGGTCGCGGGTTCGAGTCCCGTCGATTCCGCAAAAATGTAAAGCCCTGTAAGAATAACCACTTACAGGGTTTTTTATTTTTTTAAAAACCATTGCAATTCGAAAGCCGGGTAGGATTTGGGCAGGATTATTAGTCAATATATTGTAATAGAAACAATTATATACCAGAAATTATACACAATACCATTCATTATTAAGATTGCAATAATATAAGTATTTGCCGTGAAAGGCAAAGTTATACAATAGTGTGGCTATTACGTCCTCCGCATAACACTAAAGGTTTTGCGAAGGACAGCAATCCCGTTTTAATCCGCCTCGTTATAGGAGATTCTCGGACGATATAAAACGGGATTGCTGCCCTTTGGGAGGAATAGCCACATAATAAAATAGTGAAATACTAATAGTGATATCGGATAGGAATCGCTTACCCATAAGAGGGGCTACTTAGCAATAGGAGTAGTCCCTCTCTTTATATGATTGAATAAATAGTTATAAAATTTGGAGAGGTAGAAGTGTGTAAAACAATGTTATGACTACTCGAAAATTGCTGCTTAATAATTTGCTCGATATTGGCGGTGTGGCAACCCTCACAAATCTGTACTCTCCGAAAGCTCATAGTTATAAAGGCTCGTTACTCTTTGTCCGTAAATTGTTTAAAGACTATATTGCTGAAGGGTTGATTGAACGAATAGATCCGATTGGCAAGCCGATGAATAAAGCCCGGGAAGTCTTTTACTGCCTCACAAAAAAAGGAGCTCACTATATAGGTCGAAGTGATGAATATAGATATAAAAAAAATCAGAAGTCCCCCAATAATGTGATGCACGAAAGCATGAAGTTTGATGTGGCATTGTCATTTCTTCGAAACTTTCCAGGCAAGAAATTTACCTTTCGCTATGATAGTAGTTTCTATGGTGTGAGACCTGACATTCTCATTCGCATTGAAGCTATTGATCCGAAAGAAGTAACAAAGTTCTTGCTGGTTGAGATAGAGAGAAAGAAGACCGTTGACAGAGTGTTTAACGAAAAGATCAAACGGTATGAGCATATGTTTAAACAGATTATCTTGAATAAGTCTCATAATATTGATCAATTCACGGTATTGTTTGTCTACACTGATATCTGGTTTGATGTCTTTCTTCGTCCGCAACAATACTTAGAAGAGAATGTTGCCGGCCATATTGAACAGGTTAATTCGCTCGTCAAGAATCTCATATCAAAGTATTGCAAGCACTTACCGGAATCCCGCTACCGCTTTGCTTCCTTTCACAACTTCCATCGACTGCACGAAGCTGTCTGGTATACACCGGGCGGGAATCGAATCCAGTTGCAGATGTGAAGATTGATAGCTCCTTGCCAAATTAAATCGTCGTAACGCTATCCGCTTTTTCAGTGTAGCGTCAGCCCTTCCTCAGTCAAGGTAGTATTGCTTTGCAATCTCCACCTATGACTTCGGTGGGCTCCCAGACGCTGTCTAGAATGTGCCGGATAGCGTTAAGACGGGCGCATTCGGTTTTAAGATTTCCGTCATTGTATTAATATGAATCCTAAAGTTAAAGACGTACTTACCAAAGTACTGACCGAATTTGCCGCCGGTACTGTGCCGGAAAAAATCGCCTATACAATGTTTCCCTTTGTCAATATTCCGAGTTCCTCATGGAGTTTATTTAATCATCTCGTGATGTTTATTCATGATACGGAAGATGCTCGAGGGTTTCGGCAGTGGAATGAAGTCGGACGTAAGGTCAAGAAAGGCTCTACATCATTTAAGATCCTGGTGCCATGTTTTCGAAAAGAAAAAGATGAACAGACTGATGAAGATATACAACGCCTCTCCGGCTTTACCACTGCCAATGTTTTTCGGGCTGAAGATACTGAAGGTGAAACACTTGCCTATGAACGATTGCAGTTGCCAACCCATCCGCTCATGAATAAAGCACGTGAGTGGGGTATAGAAATCAAAGCTGTCCCGGGCAATACCAATCATTTCGGTTATTATTCACCGGATAAGAAGCTCATTGCCTTAGCGACGCCTGAAGAATCAACCTTCTATCATGAACTCTGTCATGTTGCTCATGAAAAGATTATCGGCAAGCTCAAGCGCAAGCAAGACCCTCTGCAGGAGATTGTGGCTGAGCTTTCAGCCCATGTGCTCTGTAGAATAGTCGGGAAAGACGGGAGTAAATTCTTTGGTAATTCATACCGGTACATTGAAGGTTACGCCAAGGAAATCCAGATGTCGCCTCATTCGGCAGTGTTGCATGTCGTATCAGATGTTGAGAAGGTATTAGGGCTTATTTTAGACACGAATCATTTGCGGAATGGGAGGGTAAATCATGAACGTATCTGATCTTCCTGCAACCGAACGACCGCTCTACCGGCTCACACATCTTGACAAGAAGTATCTTACCAATGTTGAACTCTTGTCACTGGTGATTGGTACTGATCAGGGTATTGTTATCGCTCAGCAGCTATTCACTGCCTTTAAGACACTCGATAATATCCACAAGGCAACGATTCAGGAGCTCATGCAGATCAAAGGAATCGGTATTACACTTGCCGGAAAAATCCTTGCCAGTCTTGAACTCTCCCGTCGTGTACACGAGCATCGTGAGTTACCAAAGAAAGCTGATGCCATAACAGCCCCCAACCTCTTGTATGAGCAGATCAAAGGCAAAATAACAAACTACTACAAGGAGCATTTCTTTATCTGCAGTTTAGATACGAGAAACAATCTGACCGCGGTTGATGAAATTAGCGTTGGTACGCTCACCTCTTCACTTGTCCACCCTCGGGAAGCATTTGAAATGGCAATCAAACGGCATGCGGCTCACATAATCATCGCTCATAATCATCCGTCCGGAGATACTGATCCGAGTGAAGATGATTTGAAGATAACCAAGCGGTTAGTCGATGCCGGAAAAATTATGGGGATCGAAGTCCTTGATCATCTGATCATTACACCACAAACCTATCTGTCATTCAAAGAAAAACATTTAATCTGAAAGGAGTCGTTAGCATGGACAAAGAACAAAAACTTTCCCGAGAGGATGAGGAATTTCTGGATTCGCTCTTTCGGGAATCCGAGTATGTGTGTGTAAATTGTCTCTCCGCGGCAGAAGTTGATGATGAGCAAACATATACATACTGTGAATCGTGTGAAGCCTTTACCTCAGTTCAAAAACGAGATAAGTCATAGCTCTTTCCTAAAAACATTTCATAATATCATATCACAAAAAGTCAAAAATAGTGTTCTTTCCGCAAGCTGTAATTACACAGCAAAAGCCATTCCTTGTGAGTGGCTTTTTAAATAAATTGACTTTCATATATATATATATATATATATATTGTTTTTCAATTAACTAAACATATTTCT
>JAIBBK010000083.1 GCA_019694675.1 Ignavibacteria bacterium | reverse complement strand
A
The DNA here is from genome assembly GCA_019694675.1 of Ignavibacteria bacterium. Lineage (GTDB taxonomy): Bacteria > Bacteroidota > Ignavibacteria > Tepidaquicellales > Tepidaquicellaceae > JADJAH01. The sequence goes on along the minus strand of JAIBBK010000083.1, from coordinate 13,277 downwards.
GAGGAATGCAGAGTCCGGTGAGGATGTGCTGTCGAAGCCCATTCCGTACTTTCCTGCAAGAGTGTTGGTAATGGTCCTGATTATGGTGCCGTTCGTGTCGCGGCATACTATGTTATCGCCGAAGTTCGAACTCCAGAAGCCTTTTCTGTTCGGATCCCAGGCAATCGTTCTGTATGCAGCGCCTGTGTGAGTGAAGGTGGCAAGCCTTGTTCCGAGCGAGTCCATTTTGTATAGCGCCGTGCTTGCTGATCCGCCCCAGAGACAGATCCTGCCTGATCCGTCAGGAGCAACGGTCATGTCCCTGATCGCTCCGGCACCGCCGTTATAGCCGGTAATGGAGTCGGCAAGTGTGCCCGGGCCGCCGCCCGGTCCGTTGGCATTGTACCTGTAAAGTACGGCTGAGTTCCATCTGTTAAGATAATACTTGCCGTTGAGATAAGTAGCTCCGACCGTTCCGCCGTTTACTCCCCCTATTGCAGAGTAATTCCAGTTGAACTGTGTGGGATACGGATATCCCGCAGGAGGAATTGTGTCGAGCTGAAGTGTAAGCGTCTTTGAATTTTCGGTGAGTGAAGGCGCCATATCATTGTTCGGATTGTCCTGGACCGAGTAACCGAACAAAAACAATGACACCATTACTACAGGCAGTACATAAAGCAGTAGTCTTGACCTCATTTTTGTCTCCCTTGTTTATGTTTTTAGATTAGTTGTAAATGAATGCGTTGAAGTTATTGATATTAAGAGTGATTGTCAATAAATAAACAGCCCATTATCATTTTTGTGCTACTCATAACCAAGTGCAAGGTAATACGCCGGCGGCACCACTCATTGAAAATGTTCAGGAGCCATAATGCACAGGCATTCAAACCAGAATGACTGACGGGCCGGACGATCTGAATGCTTCACGCACAGCATGCTTGCTGACATGCACCCTTATATCCGGTTTGTAAATTGAAACTGTATCATCAATGATTTATCTTGCAGTAAATATTCGATTCAACTCCCTTGATAAGAACATCTCTCTTAGTCTCTTCATTGCTGATATTATTCTTGCTTTCATCTTGCGGAAAGAAAGAAGAACAGGTCTATGTACCGCCCACCCCTGAAGTAAGAAAGGACCCTGAGCAGGAAAGACTTGAAAGAGAAGAGTTTGAGAGACTGAAGAGGCTTGAACAGGGAGATACATCATCACTGAGTGACACATCTTCAACTTTGACAAAAACAGATTCTGCAAGTGCCGGAGATACAGCTTCCTCAAAAACAATCAAGAAGGAAAAGAAGGAACTTGTTCAGAAGGAGAAGGAACTGAACAGGAGACTTGACAATCCGAAGACAGCAGTCACTGATTACATAGAATACCTTCAGAGAGCCATCTCGGGCGGCGGTGATTTTGACCAGAACATAAAGAAAGCTGATGAGCAATGGGAGAAGAGCAATGTGGGAAGATTCAAGAGAAATTATAAGGACACCAAGAAGATAGTCGTGCTCGAAGAGCCGAAAGTGATCTCTCAGAAGGGCGATGAAGCGGTGGTTGAGGTTAAGATAAGCAAGCGAGATGTTAAGGACGGCAAGGAAGTTGAAACTGACATGACCGTGAAATACATACTCACGGCAGACAGCAAAGGGAAATGGAAAATTCGCGATAACAAAGTAACCACAAACAAATAAGAAGAATCACAAAATGAGCATACTCGTAAACAGGAAATCAAAAGTGGTGGTGCAGGGAATTACCGGATCAGAAGGGACATTCCATACCAACCAGATGATCGAATATGGCACGAACGTTGTTGCCGGTGTAACTCCGGGAAAGGGTGGAACAAAATTCAACAAGAACATTCCCGTTTATAACACAGTAAAAGAAGCAGTAAAGAAAACAAAGGCCGACACGTCTGTAATTTTTGTTCCTGCACAGTTTGCCGCGGATGCAATCATTGAGGCGGCGGATGCCGGAATCAAAGTGATCGTGTGCATAACCGAGGGAATACCAACAAAAGACATGATAAGGGCGTATGAATTTGTGAAGAACAGAAACACGGAAGGCCACAGCGTCCGGTTCATCGGTCCAAACTGCCCGGGAATAATTACTCCGGGAGAGTGCAAGATCGGAATAATGCCGGGATTCATTCACAAGAAAGGCAATGTAGGTGTGATCTCGAGAAGCGGCACGCTGACGTACGAGGCCGTTTGGCAACTCACCAATCTGGGAATCGGGCAATCAACATGCTTAGGCATCGGAGGAGATCCAGTAATAGGGACCAGGTTCATTGATGCAGTGAAACTGTTCAATGAGGATAAGGATACGAAGGCAATACTGATGATAGGTGAGATCGGCGGGAATGCGGAAGAAGAGGCGGCAGAGTTCATCAAAAAGAATGTGAAAAAGCCCGTCATAGGATTCATTGCCGGCAAGACCGCGCCTCCGGGAAGAAGGATGGGGCATGCGGGAGCAATTATCTCAGGCGGAAAAGGTACTGCGGATGAAAAGCTGAAAGTTATGAAACAGTGCGGCATTAGCATTGCCGAATCTCCTTCCGAAATCGGAAGGAAAGTTGCTCAGGCGCTGAACATCAAGACTGCAAAACAGACAAATGCAAAGCCAAGAACGAAACTTGCAGCAGCTGCCAAAGCATTGAAGAAAAAGCCGGCGAAATAGTTTGCTTAAGATCAGGATAAATAATGCCAGGTTCTACGCGTATCACGGTGTGCTTGAATATGAGAAGCAGTATGGGAATACATTTGAAGCCGACATTGAGATGACCTGCAATCAGGGTCCGGGAATGTCAGATGAAATTGACAGAACAGTGGATTATCTCTCGGTATATAATCTTGCAGGCAAGATCATGACGACTTCAAAGTATAACCTCATTGAAACCATATCCGAGAAGATCTGTGACTCAATTCTATCTGCTTATCCTGCAGTTGAATCTGTAACAGTAAGCATAAGGAAACCCAATGCTCCTTTGGGTGTCATTGATTCAGTTGAGATAATTAACAGGAAGGACAGACGGTAAGACATGGCAAAGGTCTATCTCGGTTTCGGGTCAAACAAAGGCGACCGCCTTCAGTTTGTGAAGAAAGCTATCTTCGAGATCGGCTCGATCGAGGGCACATCCGTAACAAAGATCTCAAAGGTATATGAAACAAAACCATGGGGGATCAAAGAGCAGAATGACTTTCTTAACTGCGTGGCGGAGATCACAACAATACTCGAAGCGGAAGAACTTGCAACCCGGCTCAAAGTAGCAGAGAAGATCGTCGGGCGGACGGCGAGTTCAAAGTGGTACGAGAGAGAGATAGACATTGACCTGTTGTTTTACGCGAACAGAATTGTCAATACGGAAAGTCTCAGAATTCCTCATGCTGAACTCGAGAACAGGAATTTTGTGCTTGTCCCGCTCAATGAAATCGCACCTGATCTGGTCCATCCTGTCAGCGGAAAGAAGATCTCCGAACTGCTTCATGATTCCGGTGACGATCTCGGAGTAACAGAGTTTGCTGAACTGATCCCGGATGAGGAAATTCTCAGACTGACGCAGACTCAATGAGTGAGCAGAAGCCGATCCGTTATATTGCAATTGAAGGCGTCATTGGCGTGGGAAAGACATCACTTGCCAGAAAACTTGCCGACAGGCTCGGAGCAAAGCTGATACTTGAGAACTTCGAAGACAATCCCTTTCTTGAGAAGTTTTATAAAGACCCGCCGAGATACGCATTTCACACTCAAATGTACTTTCTCATGAGCCGCTACAGGCAATTGCAGGACCTCAGGCAGTCAGACATTTTTCACGAGTACACAGTTGCGGATTACATATTCGAAAAGGACAAGATCTTCGCATACCTCAATCTGCAGGATGATGAACTGAAGCTCTACGAAAAGATCGTGTCACTTATAGAGCGAACCATTGTTGCACCTGACCTGATTATATATCTGCAGTCTTCTCTCGAGAGGATACTGCAGAATATCAGCACCCGAGGAAGGGACATTGAACAAAGCATCAGAAAGGAATACCTGAAGGATCTGAATGAAGGATACAATTATTTTTTCTTTCGGTACAAATCCACCAAAGTAATGATAGTGAACTCAACAGAAATAGATTTCGTCAATAACCAGAACGACTTTGAACAGCTTGTTGAGCAGATAATGAAACCAGACCATTCCTCCATGGAATACTATAACCCGGCAAAGTCCGGAACAAGCTGAGGCCATGATTCGACTCTTAGCAATACTGCTGATCATATTTTTTGCCGTCACTTTCCTGGCGGCTGTCGTAAGAAAAGTGCTGAGACCGTCCGGTCCGGAATCCGCGGGCAATAAAAAGGATAAAGATCCCGGCAAGAAGAACGGCGGCAGGATCGTAGATGCTAAATATGAAGAAATAAACTGAGCCCTGATGCTGAGCCATCTGTTCAATCTGGCGGGCTCATCAAATCCTCCTGATCTTTCCCGTCTGGATCCCTCCGGAGTCAGGAACATCCTGATAGTACGCCAGCACAATCAGCTCGGCGACATGCTGTGCTCTGTTCCGCTGTTTGCCGCGATCCGCAAGAAGTATCCGGAATCTCACATAACGCTTGTTGCTTCACCCATAAATTACGAGATCCTTTTCAGCGACATTAATCCGTTCATTGACAAGGTGATCACATACAGGAAAGCAACCTTGAAGGAGCTGGCTGACTTCTATTCCGAACTCAGGCATCATGACTATCAGATAGGCATTGTGCCGTCCACTGTATCTGTTTCCCGCACATCGCATTTCATAAATTATCTCTCCGGTGCAGTTGCCAGGGTCGGTGCAAAAAGCATAGACGGCAAAGAGAACAAAGTCGAATATCTGCTGAACATAAAGAAAGACTTCAGCTGGGAACCACGGAAGCTTCATCAGATTGACAGAAATCTTGAAGTCGGGGCTTTGATAGGATGCACGCTTACAACTGAAGAATCCATGAATGTCCACATACATCTGAGCAGAAGCGAGACGGATTTCGCCCGCAGTTTTGTGAGAGAGAACTTCGGAGACTCCTACACGCGCATTGTTTCGGTTCATCCGGGCGCCGGCAAAGCTCCCAACAGATGGAGTCCTTCCAACTTTGTGAAGCTCATGAAGCAGATCAGTGACAGAGTGAGTGCGGGATTTCTAATCACATCGGGCAAGATAGACAAGCCGGTCACGGATGAAGTTTGCGAAGGACTGAAAAGCGCCGGGCTGAATTTCACAGTGCTTGAAAACACACCCATCAGGAAAGTTGCGGCGGTCATAAAGGAAACGGATATTTACATAACAAACGATACGGGTACTATGCATGTGGCGGGAGGAGTTGACGCAAACGTTGTGTCTCTCTTCGGCCCGACACACGGATACGAATGGGCTCCAAGGGGGCCGGGAAAGATCTGCATACAGTCGCCTTCAGCAGACATCAATGACATAAGCGTGGAACAGGTTCTTGAGAGCTCACTTAAGCTGCTTGAAACGGTTCCGGACAAATCATCCAACTAATTTTGAATGTAACACATGAATGAACTGATAGCTGCAATTGACATAGGCACAAACTCATTCCATCTTGTAATTGCGAGCGTGGACAGCAAGGGACGGTTCACTGAGATCGCCAGGGACAAGGAGGTTGTAAGACTTGGCAGCAGCTCCAACGATATGAAGTACATTTCTCCCGAAGCGCTAGAAAGAGGGATCAGCACGCTGAAGAGATTCAAAATGATATGCGATTCGTACAAGGCGGAGATCATTGCTGTTGCAACGAGCGCTACAAGGGAAGCTCTTAACAGGGATGAGTTCATTGAAAGGGCACGGACCGAGACCGGAATTGACATTAACATTGTATCGGGCTACGAAGAGGCAAGACTCATTTACATGGGAGTGCTGCAGTCGCTTAATATATTTGAAAAGCGGATACTGCTTGTTGACATTGGAGGAGGAAGCACGGAATTCCTCATCGGAGAAAAGGGTAAGGTAATTTATGCGAACAGCACGAAGCTTGGAGCGGTAAGGCTTACAAGCAAATTCTTCGGCGATAAGAAGATCTCAAAAGGAAAGATCGCGGAAGCTGAGCAGTTTGTAAGAGGTGTTATCAATCCTGTGGTAAGGCATCTTGAGAGCATGGAGTTTGAACTCGCTGTCGGATCATCCGGAACGATCATGAACCTTGCTTCAATTGCCTGTGCAGGAGATACGCTTAACGACGACAACGACATTTACCTCAACGGTTATGTAATTACACGAAAGGATCTGATGAAGGCCGCCGGAAGCGTATATTCCGCCGAAACCATTTCACACAGGCTCGGCATACCGGGCCTGGATCCGAAACGCGCAGACATAATAACGGCAGGCGCGGTGATACTCACACAGATCTTTGAAGAGCTGGGACTTGAAAAGATGACCGTTTCTAACTATGCGCTGAGAGAGGGAATACTCGCAAACCACATTCAGCAGTCTCACAGGCATTATGACTTCGCAAACTTCACGGACGTAAAATACGGAAGCGTTATGAAGCTGGGAGAAAATGCCAACTTTGACAGACAGCATTCATTTCAGGTGCTCGGCTTCGCCGTGAAGATCTTGGAGTTCCTTAAGGATAGATTTTCGCTTACAGCGGACGCAAGGGTGTATCTGGAAGCCGCCTGCATTCTGCACGACATAGGCCATCACATCTCTGCAAACGCTCATCACAAGCATTCGTATTACATGATCAGAAACTCAGAACTGCTTGGATTCAATGACAAGGAAATAGAGATCATCGCGAATGTTGCCAGGTATCACAGAAAGTCTCATCCAAAATCCAAACATGAAAACTTTGGAAAACTCGACTCCGAATCAAAGGAATTGGTCAGAAGACTTTCCGGAATTCTGAGGATCGCTGATGCGCTTGACAGAAGCCACAAGTCAATAGTGAAGGCAATAGAGCTTGCACAGCACGGCGATGTGCTTAAGATAAAGTTGACTGAATACACATCCGATCCTTCTCTTGAACTTTGGGGCGCAAATATGCGGAAAGCTCTGTTTGAAGAGAGTTTCGGTATTGCCGTTGAAGTCGAGAAGGCCGTTCCGGAGCCGCTGACCGTCTGACTTCCATCTTACTTCTTTCCGTAGTTCTTTCTTATCTTTTCATAGTCGGGACGTTTCTTCCTGTTGAAAGAAGAGATCCCCTCTTTGACCTCGGCAGAAAGATTATGGATGGCAAGCCAGTCGCGGGCATGGCCAATGGTAGTATGCCATGAAAGGTCACGCCAGAAATTCAGATGCTGTTTGGCATACCGCAGGCATTCCGGGAGTTTATGATGAAGTTTCTCGGCCATGATCTCAACAGCCTCATCGAGCCTGTCATAAGGTACCACCTGATTCACCAGCCCCCATTCAAGAGCCTTTTCCGCGGAAATCTCCTCGCACAGAAAAAGTATCTCCCTTGCGCGGCGGTCGCCTACAAGAAGCGGAAGGAACTGCGTTGCTCCAGCGGCGGCCACACTGCCTCTTGCCGCACCAACCTGTCTGATTATTACATGGTCGGCGGCGATCGCCAGGTCACAGCTCATATTCAGCTCATTGCCTCCGCCTACGGTCATGCCGTTGAGCCTGGCAATAGTGGGCTTTCCGACATTTCTCATAACTTCATGGAGTTGAATGAACTCATACATCCATTTGTAATAATCGGCCGGATTCCCAAGGAAATACTCCTGCTGTTCATCAAGATCAGCCCCTGTGGAAAATGCCCTCTTGCCTGCACCTGTGAGGATTATCACTGAAATGTCATCGTCCCATGAGGCGTCTTTGAATGCTGTCGTAAGTTCCGTTATGGTTGTAAGGTCAAGGCAGTTGAGTTTCTTTTCCCTGTTGATGGTGATCGATGCTTTATAACCGTTCTTCTTATAGATGATATGGCTGAACTTCTTCCTGCTTTTGATGTATGACTTGAACTTTGGCTTCAATTGTTATGTATTGGTTTGGTTGATTTTTCAAAGCGGCAATATACTCAATGCACACAGTCATTTTAATTCACAAATTGCACAACAGATGATTTATTCACCGCATGAAAGTACGGAACCTGCGCCTGCATTGGTCAGGAGAGGTCGGTATGTATCCCAAAATTTCTGCACTTACGAATAATTACTTGACTTAATAACGGGGTTTGCATAATTTCATCAAAAGTTTTTCACCTTATAACAATTCATAAGGAGAATGCAATGAAAGATAGTGATGGCCTCGATTTCATAAATGAAGAAGAAAATGATGACAGAAATCCCAGGAAATTCAATGAAGATGAACTCCAAAAGATACTGAAACTCGAAGAAGAAGCTCTAACCAATTTTGATGCTGAGAATCTTGAGGAAATAATCAATTTCTATTTTGAAAACAACGATTTTGAGAAGGCCCTCAGCTATGTAAATGTCCTTCTGGACATCTACCCATACTCTACAGACGCCTGGCATAAGAAGGCGCTCATCCTTGACAGCCTCGGAAAATTCGACGAAGCGCTGGAATATTTCGACAAAGCCATACTTCTTGATCCTACAGATTCAGAGATCTTCATTAACAAGGGAATAACTCTGGATAACTGCGAAAGGTATGAAGCTGCCGTTGAATGCTTCAGAATGGTTGCAGAAAGAGAGCCCGAGAATATTGATGCCCATTTTAATATGGGGCTCACTTTTGAGAAAATGGAAAAATTTTCCGAAGCTCTGCAAAGTTTTGAAAGCGTTCTGAAAATTGACAAGGAACATAAGGATTCGTATTACGAAATGGGTTACTGCTATGACTTTCTGGACATGCTGAAGGAATCCGTGCTTGCATATGACAGGCATCTTGAACTTTCCCCGCTCAATTATACTGCATGGTATAACAGAGGGATCGTGCTTAACAGGATGATGAGATACTACAAGGCCATTGAAAGCTATGAGATATGCCTTGCACTCAGGGACAACTTCTCCTCTGCATGGTATAATTGCGGAAATGCTTATTCTTCAGTCGGAAGGCTGCACACGGCAATTGACTGCTACAGAAGATCACTTGAACTAAGAAAGAACGATTCCTATGCTCTGCATAATATAGGCAATGCATTTGAGGAGCTTGGCGAATTTGAAAACGCAATAGAACACTTCACAGAGGCGATCAAGATCGATCCACAGAATTATGAATCATATTACGGCCGGGGAAACTGCTTTTACAATCAGAAGAAGTATGAAGAAGCGCTGAATGACTTTAATTCTGCTCTGATACTTTGCAAGGACTATTCCGACATATGGCAGCTGAAGGCAGAAACTGAGATGGTGCTTGAGAGATATGAAGATGCCGCAAGGAGCTATGAGATGGTAGTGAAGCTCAGCCCTGAAAACAACGAGGCCTGGCACGAACTCGGATGCACTTACATGGAGATCAAGAGATTTGACAAATCGCTCAGTGCATTTACAAAGTCAATTGAGATTGATCCAACGTGGGCTGAATCCTATTTCGAACTGGCCAAACTTCATCTGATGAATGAAGAACTTGAATCCGGGCTTGCGATGCTTGAGAGAGCTTTTGAGCTAAATCCTCACGAGAGGTTCATTTATGACTTTAAAACTGACTGGAGAAAGGTCGTACACTTCCTCGCAAACAGGCAACCGCAAGACTTCAGGTGACCTGAGCTTAAACAGATTTTGAAAGACCCTTCCCTCTTTTTCTATGAGCTGAAACAGCAATTGCAGTTTCGATTGCACAAACTGTACTTGATGTTTCAGCCATACCCATTCCGGCAATATCAAACGCTGTTCCGTGATCCGGTGAAGTTCTGACGATGTTCAGCCCCGCAGTAAAGTTAACCCCTCTTCCGAAAGAGATCATCTTGAACGGTATCAACCCCTGATCGTGATACATTGCGAGTGTCACGTCAAAGCTCTTGTGGAATCCTGCCGCGAAGTATGCATCCGCCGGAAACGGGCCCTTGATGTCAAATCCGGCCATGCTCAGAGCTTCAATTGCAGGACCTAAGATCCTTATCTCTTCCTTCCCGAGAATTCCGCCGTCCCCGGCATGAGGATTCAGTGACAGTACGCCGATTCCCGGATTGTTTATGCCGAAATCCCTTATGAGTGAGTTATTTGCTGTGATCACCTTGTCAATAATGGTTTGATGGTCAATTGATCTGCTCACCTTTGCAACAGGCAAATGATTTGTTGCAAGGCAGATCTTAAGGGCGCCTGAACACATCATCATAAGAGATGAACCTGATCCGGTAAGAGATGTAAGCATTTCTGTTTGCCCCGGAAATATATATCCTCCTTGATTGAGGGTCTCCTTGGAGACCGGCAGAGTTACAACTGCGTCGTACTTCCCTTCAAGACAGAGCTTCGCGGCAGCGATTATGCAGTCGCCGGCATGCTTTCCGGCTAAAGGATCAGCGCTCCCTGCACAAAGCGAAAATCCTTCAGGAAGCGGAACATTCTCAAACTTCGACCTGCTTACGGGCTTTAGTCCCAGAAGAGCTGAATACGCATCAAATACGTTTCGGTTGCCTGCAATTTTCAGATTACATTTAGATGTGACTTCGGAATCACTGAGAATCCGGAGAATGATCTCCGGGCCTATGCCGTTAGGATCGCCGGTTGTTAGGATTATCCTGGGCTTTGCCAAAGTTCACTCGTCTTTGACTTCTGTCGTGTCTGCGTCAGCCCACAATCCCTCAAGGTTGTAAAACCTTCTGGTGTCTTCAAGGAATACGTGAGCCACAACATTTACAAAATCGAGCAGTACCCAGCTGAGATTGGAATAGCCTTCGTTGTGCCACGGCTTTTCGCGGAGTTTAGCCGTTTCCTCCCTGATGTGATCTGCAATTGATTTCACCTGTATGTCGGAAGAAGCAGAGCAGATCACGAAGAAGTCCGTCATGGTTGTAAGTTTTCTAAGGTCCATAACTACAATGCCCGATGCTTTTTTTGCGAGCATCATATCCCCGATTTTGAATGCAAGTTCTTTCGATTTCATGGTCATTTTCTTATCTCTTTGTATGGGTTCAGATCTTTAAAGTCCTTTCCGATAACAACTGTCACATCAAGATACATACTGCTGTTCACCTGCTGAACGATATTCCTTTCGCCTACTCCGAGGGTTTTGGCTACTCTTTTTGCCTTGGACAAATCACCGGACCGGTCAATCACAAGAGTCTTATCTTCGCCTTCCGACCTGTAATTACCCATTTCGACAACATCCATTCCGTTCTTTCTGAGATAGTCCGTGAATTTCGCGGCCACGCCGTTCTGATTTGTTCCGTTCTGCACATCTACCTGAATGGCAAGGTTTGGCTGATTGGTAAGATTTGCTGATGTATCCGATAACTCTTTCGGATCCCTATCGGATCTGACTGCATTGTTTATAAGCGAAAATGAGAAATATCCAACAAGGATCAGAAAAAGGAGTATGGCGCCGTTGAGTATGTAATTGATAATGCTCTTGTTCAAATTACTATCGAAGTTAAACAAAAAAACCGAAAGCAAACAGATTGCTCCCGGCTTTTATAGCGTGAAAACTCAGGCATTATCTCAGCCCAAAACCTGTGAATGAATTGTTATAACCGTTGTAACCGTATGGATTCCAACCTGAATAATAATCTGATTCGTCAAGCCTTCTGTATTCCAGGTTGATGAATGCATTGTCGGATATCCGGTAATTGACCGATGCCCTTGAAAGAAATATTCCGGAAAGGTTCTTTTGCAGAGCCGATGAATATCCTGCACCAAGTGATGAAGACGCAAAAGGTGAAAACTGAACCTTCACGTCTGCGCTTACATTGAGATCCCTGGAAAAACTGTAATTCATTGAATTGATATAGGATGTGAGAGAAACAGTTCCCCCGGTGGTTGTAAATACGTTTGCATTAAAACTGTGTCTCATGGAGAACTTGCCGGGATCAATGAATCCAAGCAGTAAATTTCCCTGTGATCGGCTGGATGAACTGCTTTTGTCGTCAATGGTCTTGTACTGCGCCGATAATTTTCCGGCAGACAAACTCAATGCCAACAATAGCGCAAGAAAGATCTTCATATAGCTTTTAAATTTGTTGTAAAATCTGTTTTTGAGCGGGAAATGTCAATGAATTTCAATAGCTATGCGACCTAACCGCCATGCAGTTAATATCGTTCAAACAGCTCATCCCCCTAAAGCCCTCAGCATTTCATATACTGCGATGGAATAAGCAACGGAAACATTCAATGACTGCTTCATCCCCAGCATCGGGATCTCAAATGCCGTATCGGCCAGGCCTATCACTTCACCTGATACGCCGGTGATCTCGTTGCCGGCAACAATGCACATCGGGAACTCCGACTTTTTCATATCCCAGATGCTCCTGCTGCCGTCGGTAAGCTCGAGCACCGCTATTCTTACACCTTTTGCCTTCAGTTCACAAACCGCTTCCGCGGGAGTCTTTCTGTATTCCCAGGGAACCGTTGAGGTGGCGCCCAAAGCCACCTTTTCGATCTCTTTCCTTGGAGGAAAAGGTGTATATCCGGTCAGGTAAAGCTTTTCAATAAGGGCGCCGTCTGAGGTCCTGAAAATGGCACCGACATTGAATATGCTTCTTATGTTATCGCACACTGCATAAATTGGATTGCGCGGAGCGTTCACCAGCTCTTCCTGTGATTTCCTTCTGCCGGCAATTTCTCCGTGAGTAAGTTTTCGCATTACTTTATTTGAGTGGCTGGATTATTTTAACCAAGATTCTGATGATTAAACACATAAACAATTCATTATCTTAAGCCAGCATGAACATCACACAGTCGTTATCTGATTTCTTCCGTGAAGGGGGCACGCTCTCCGGAAAATTTCCGGACTTCGAATACCGCCGGCAGCAGCTTCAAATGTCCGAAGCGATCTACGAAACACTTTCAACATGCTCGCACTTGTTAGTCGAGGCGCCAACAGGCATAGGAAAAAGCTTCGCTTATCTTGTTCCGTCAATTCTGTTTGCTAAGGAAGCTTCGCGCAAAGTGATAGTTTCCACTTACTCGATCAATCTTCAGGAACAACTTATTGATAAGGATATTCCCCTGCTGAAGAATACGCTTCCGGTTGATTTCAAAGCGGGATTGCTGAAAGGCCGGAACAACTATCTTTGCCCCAGGCGACTCGCCAGGGCGCTCGAGCATTCAAACACACTGTTTGAAACTTCGGAATCAGCACAGCTGAACAAACTGTATGACTGGTCAAAGAGAACGAAGGACGGAACGCTTTCCGATATTGACTTTGAGGTCTCTCACGAAGTCTGGGACACTGTTTGTTCGGAAAGAGGAATATGTACGA
>JAIBBK010000035.1 GCA_019694675.1 Ignavibacteria bacterium | reverse complement strand
TCAGATTGCTCGGTCCGATCTCGGGATAGTTCTGATCGACTACGGTAAGATTTGAGTCCGTGATGTTGTTGATAAACGGAATAGTACAGCTTGTCACGCTGTCAACAGGTGCGAAATTTATGAGCTCGCCCTGTCCGGTTGCGCTGACTCCCTGAAATCCCGAACTGAAGAAAACTCTGCCACCTGAAAGCAAATAGAAGGGGAGAGATTGCTGTGCCAGTCCGAAGTTGGCGGCATTCACCACAGATCCTGAGCCTCCGATCCAGAACACTATATCGTACAGTTCAAGTGTGGCAATCCACATGGGATTTATAATATTCGGAATCAGTGCTCCGTTGTTTGCCTTAATGTCAATCAGGTCATAACTTATGGTGTCAAATGCATTTGCAAAATACTGTGTTGCCGTGGAAATGTTGGCTTGCGGAATGTCTCTGACCATAAGTATCTTTGATGTAACATTTCGCACATGCCATGTACGGCTTGTGTCCGGCATGCGAATAATGGGACTCTGCGCACCCGCCTCATCTTCGGCTTTCAGATAAAAGACATTGTTTGAATTGACAACTATTCCGCTGTCTTTTGTTAGTGTCAGAAGATTTTCAGAGGCCGGAATTCTCCTGAAGTTTGTCGTATCATTGATTGACCAAAGATAATACGCTATGTTTTCGTCACCGTCGGGGTCGGTTCCTGCCCATTTGAATGATGCTACCGGGAACGTAGTATCCGGCAATTCAGTACCGGCTTCAAACACAACTGACGGGGGAGTATTAACGACAGGATACAGATTTGTGGCAGGTGTTGGATCAGTAAGTCCCTGATTGTCCACCGCGGCAACGAAGAACCTGAATGTGCTGTCACTCCCGTTGATGCTCAGGATAAAAGTGCTGTCGTTATTGGTTGTATAACCCCAGTTAACTGAATCGAATGACACCCGGTATCCTGCGACAAACCCGTCCGGGTCATCGCCCCACCACCGGATCGTCTTTATTGTGGATCCGGGAGCAATGATGCTGTCGGGCTGAAGAGACAGATATGTCTGCGGAGACAGGTTGTCCAATTTCACAGATGAAGGATCATCGCATGAAAAAGACACTGCGATCAACAAAGCCGTAGCGAAGAGCCCGAAAGCTCTTCGCACGAATGAAATTGTCCTGTTCTCTATCTGACTCCCTGTAATAGACATGCTCCTTCTGAAGGATGCTTTATTTGATCAATACCATCTTCTTGGTTTGGGCAAAGCTACCGCCCTTAGAGTCGCTGACCTGAATCGCATAGAAGTAAGTACCGCTTGCCAGACCGTACGAATCAAATCTTGCCGAGTATGTTCCGCTGTTGAGCGTTCCGTTTATCAGAGTTGCCATTTGCCTGCCCGTGATATCATATATCTTCAGCGAAACATGTCCTGAGACCGGCATGCTGAATTTGATAGTGGTGGTCGGGTTGAACGGATTCGGGAAATTCTGCAGAAGCTGATAACTCTCAGCTGTTTCGGAAACGCTTGAGATCCCCACGGGAGTAACTGTTCCAAAGTCAGGATTCTTTCTCGGCGTCAGCTTGTAATTGCCAAAAGCAAAATACAGGATACCCTCAGTGTATGAAAGTATGTCATTCTTCGTGAGAAGAGTGAGTCCGGCATTGTTGCCGTTGCCGTCCCAGTTGTTTGTGAAAGTATGATTTCCGTCCTGAAGATCGATTCTTGCTTCAATACCGGATTGGTCAGTCACAAGTATTTCGCCGTAGTTTCTTCTGAAAGCCGTATCCTGCAATGTCTGAGTTGAAGTACACGCGATGCCGAGTCCGGCATTCGCACAGTTGATAGTTATTGGTGTGTTGAATCTGCAGTAAACGCTTTCCCATTTTTCAATCGTAGTATCACCATCCGTCTTGTTATTGGCAAGCTGTGCGGTTGTGAGGATTTGCGGGGATGGCTGAGGATTTCCCTGAGAGAGCACCACAATATTTGACGGAACATTGACCGTAACCCTTGTGCAGCCGAAGTCTTCTTCCACAAAGCCCTTCACTCTTACGCGGTCGCCTTTTCTAAGTGCATCTGTCGGATTTCCGTAAAGCCAGATTCCGCTGAACGGTCCTGTGCCGTTCTGTATGTAAACCCTACGGGGCGAATTCTGAGTACCGCCGCTGCTCGAGAATGATATCCCGGGAATGTCGGATGTATCGGCAGTCACAATTCCTTCAATGCCTCTCACATCGTAACCTTCGTAGGCGGACCTTCCTCCGTTATTAGGGCAGAACTGCACATCCTGAACAGACATTGAATCATTCTGCCTTACAATGTAAAACAGTTTTGACCTTACAGTGTCTGAAGGCAGCAGCTTCACTGAGCCGGCGTTGTCCTCAGCCCTTATCAAATACTCAACCAGTGTGCCAAGCGGAGCAGGAGGCATCTTTGCGGAAAATATGTTTCCAGAAACAAGCGACATATTCTTCTCGCTGTATGAGCCGCCGTTGAATCTCCAAAGAACCCTGACGTTTGTAAGCGTCAAGGGTGAAAGACCGGGATCAGTTGCCGTGACGCTAACCTGTACGCTGTCCGAAGGAGTTGGAACTCCCGGGCTTCTGAGCGGAGCGGAAAGTTGCGGGGGCGGATTTCCAAGGCTAAGATCATTGGGATAGATCGGGATTATTGCGTAAGGCAGTTGAGTGCCGAAAACACCTTCGTTGTTCGCGGTGATGATGACTCCGCGGATGTAATTGACAAATGTACCGATTGACGGATGGGTCCATTGTCTCAGAGTATCACCTGAAGGAGATGTTGAAAAGTAATTTGAGAAATCCCTGAAGTAGAGCTTATTTCCGTTCTCATCAACAACGCTCCACGGCTGCCTGTTACCCACGCCGGCCGCAACTGTAACATTTCTGATCTCAACATACATGCCCTCATACTTTTCTCCGTCAAGGTAGTTAATGCTTCCTCCGTTAGGATAATCGCCATTGGCAAACTGACTAACTGTGACTGATTTGGGAGCCGGCCTCTTTCCTGCATTTCCAAGAATTGAAATCGTATATCCGTCTGCAGTATCAAGTGCGAGCTGAGTAAGTGTGTTTGCAAAGTTGCTGCTTTGAGTGGAACCGAACTCCTGAACTACTCCGCGCACTTTTATGATGGCACCCGTATCAAGAAGGTCAAGTCCCGTCTGATCGCCTCTTGACCCCTGCCTTATCACTATGCCTCCCCAGAGTCCGCTTGCTGTGTCCTGAGCATAACAGGTCCAGCTGCTTGTACCTCTCAGCAAGGTTCTGTTGTCGCCGTTTGCAGGAGAAACTCTGGGCGGTGCGGCGACCCTTGCTATTATCTCAACAGAGTCTCCGTTGTAAGGAGATTTGTCCCTTCCGAAAACAAGTGTGTCATTTGAAACGGTCTGGATCTCCTGCAGGGTCCTGAATACGAAGCCGTTTCCCATTATGCTGAAGCCAAGAGAATACGCTATGTACCCGGCCATCAGTATAAGTAGAATGTATCTTGGATTTTTCATTATTATGCTGTTTAGATTAAACTCATTATTTTACAACGACGAATTTTCCTTTTTTGATCTCTCCCGAATTCGAATCCTTTACGGTGAAAATGTAAAGCCCCGATGCAATTGCCTGATCGTTCTGCGATATCATGTCCCATGCATGCTCACCTCCGGCAAACTTCTGCGTGCCGTCAGAATAAGTGTTGAACCACTCAATGTCGCTTCCGTTATAGGTCGATGCATCATGATTGAACCTGTCAACAAGATCGCCCGCAAGTGTCCATATTGAAATCTCACATTGGGAAGGCAGATTGTAAAAGTAGATCTTCCTCAGCAGTTCCTTCTTGTTGCCGGAACCGTCCCATACGGCGCTTCCGTAGTACGGATTGGGATAGACCCCGACCTCGGCATCAGCGCTGTTGTTCGGGGGAGTTCCTACAATTATTCTTTGGGAGTTTCCGAGAATGCTGCTTTCAAGAGAACCGAGATTCTGAGTGACGTCGCCCTTGTCAAAAGCCGTGACGGAATAAACATACTGAAATCCGTTCAGCTGGTTCGGGAAGTCAAACCTGTAATAGTATGCCGCGGTATCGTTCTCAAAGTATTTCGGACTCTGAAGCTTTATGAAATTGAAGCCGGTGTTGTTGCTCACATTGTTATATGCGCTGTCAAACTCCCCGACGATCCTCAGTTGTGTGGTTAAGTCCTGTTCAAGATTGAGGTCGGCACCGGGATTCGTCCGGTAGATCCTGTATCCCTCAAAATCCTGAAGATTTGAAATAGGATCTACAGAGCTCTCCGAATTGGCAGCCCAGAAGATCGTTACGTTCTTATCCTCAAGCACTGTCCTCACCTTCGGATCATCCGGCGGTGAAGGAAGTTTGTATCCGTTGTCGTATGCGCTTTGCGCCCATCCTGCCGCCGTGTATAGGTTCTGCTTCTGAAAATCAGTGTCCAGTGTTGCCGGATCGGTTCCGTTCTTCTTTGCACAGATCACAGCATAGACGATGTTAATGGTGTCCTGCAGGTAATTGAGGCTCATAACGGAGCCGTCCGTTCTTCTGTAAGGGCCGTATGAGAGCAGTACTGACCTGTTGTTGGGAGTTTGCCTTAGCTGATTGATCTGATTTGTGTCGATCCTCTGGCCGTTCTCGAGATAGCCGTTAAGCCTTACAAACTTCTTTTCATCGGTCTGCGGTGACAGATAAACCGGGTCAGTGTTGTTCCTGAACTGCCAGATCGTGAAGTAGGTCTTATCGCCAATATCCTCATTGGGAAGTGTTGGAGATGTACCGAGAAGCTTGAAGCCTATGTAGCTGTTTGTGAATCCGGGGTCGCCGTTGTAGTCATATTCATAAGCCATCCGGAGAGTGTCAATATATCCGTCCGCACCTTTGTTGTAGAATGATGTGCCGCCCGGCACTGTTATGTTGGTGTTCCTTACTACCGCGTCTGACCAAAGCCCGATGAAAATGCTGTCTATCGGATCCGTGTTTCCGCGGTAACCGATATTCAATATCTTGTAATTGAGTATAACCCAGTTGTTTGCAAAGTTGTAGTCGTAGCAGTATGTCTGCAAAAGAACTTTGACGCCAAGCGGATTATGGTTCTGAATCACTGTGCCGTTCACGGAAGTGTTTGTGTCAAAAAAATCGCAGACAAAATCCTGATGAGATATCGCGTCCGGCCTGAAGTTCGGCGAGTTCTGAAGTGTTGACCTCTCCAGTATTCCTGTTCCGGCAGCGTTTGTGAATTCGAATCCTTCGGTACGGTTAGCATTGGATACATCCACGGCCGCGGTGGTCACCTTGATCTCATTGTTCTTTGAGCCTCCTATCCAAAGGCCGCCAACAAACAAGTGCTCAATGCCGGAATTCTTTGGATACTGACAGGAAGGCTGATTAGGGAAGTTTACAAATCCGTTCCCAATTGTCCCGTAGTTGGTTACTGTAAGTGTAATGTTGCCAACAGTGGTGAACTTATTATTGACATCATCCTGTATGTCGGATGGGCTGTAAAAGGCAAAAGAAAGTAAAGCGATGAGCGAAAGTGCGACCAAAAATGTGTAAAAACCGAAGTCTGCCTTTCTGTAAGTGAATGGTACTTTATTCTGCAAGATTCGCGAAAATTATCTTTGGGTTAAGTGCAAAATATTAGTTTGTGAGTTCAAAAGAAAGCTAAAGCATGATGTTACAATCTTATAAAATTGCATATAATTCAGGCATTGAAATTCACACGTGCTGTTCTGTAAATGAAACTCACCGGGGCGGGTTCAACAGCCGCCATATCATTTGCCGCCTGCCTTCTCAAACAGCCTGACATTGACTTTGTCCGGCACCAGGTAAAAGCTCTTTTCAGACACTTGTTTGTAGCCAAGTCTTTGAACGGCCACATCAACGGAATCGTATCCCTGCCGGTCCATTGAACTGTAATCAAGTATCATCCAGAATCTCCGGGTCCCCGCAATCCTGCCAAGCGAATCCAGCTGCATTCCGAGATTCCAGCCAAGTACGGAAGGGGACGGCAGTCTGTTTCCGGAGTGTCTTGAGTGGTAGTCAATCGACCAGCCCATGAAATGCGGCTCAACCACGATCATGTCACCGGACATGTAAGACCGCTCAATCCAGGAGATGACTTTTCTGTAATCATTATTCTTGAATTGGTTGGAATAGTTTATCGAAACTCCGAATGCACTTACCGCACACAAGAGTATGCACATTATGGCGGCTGTTCGCTTTGAATAGAATCTGAATGAAAAGTACACAAGTGAAATGAAAAGATACGGCGCCAGTATGCTGAGGTACCGTGACAATACAATGCTCTGCCTGAATGAAACAGTTACGGCAAGCGCGAAAGGGATAATGAACAGGGCTACCGCCGTCAGAGCAGGATGCAGTTTCAGCGGGCGGGAATTCAATGTCCTCATAATACAGAGGAAAAGAAAGAGCGTGACCAAGAGCGAAGTAACCCGGGACACGTAAGAAACGGCCATGCTTTCATAAGTGTGATAAACGCTCAGGAACATATCCTGAAAATATGAAAACACAGCGGCCGCAACTTCTCCAACCGATTGTGAACTTCTCCAGGGCTGTCCCTTCAGAGTTTGGCCTATCATGATCGGAAGCCAGGGCATGAACATTGCGAAAGCGAATGCAGGGTATTTGAAGAACGGTTTCAGCGAGCTGCGGCGATCCTCATGCCTGATGTATAAATATGCTGAACAGACAACTTCCGCAATGAGTATGAATGATGCAAAATAGTGAGTGTATAGCGACAGTGCTGTCGCAATGCAGTATATGACACCGGTCCTGCCATTGGGCTCTCTGATATATCTTACAAAGAAGAAAACTGAAGTGAGTGTGAGCAGAAGGTTGAGACTGAGCATTCTCACTTCCTGCGAGTAAAAAATGTTGAGAGGGGACAATGCATAAAGGAGCAGAACAAGTGCCGTCTGAGTTTTGTCTCCAAGAAGAAGGAGAGACAGCCTCCACAGCAATATCATTGAAGCGAGTGAAAGCACAACGCTCAGCATTCTCATGGAGAATACGGAATCGGAGAACACAAATATCCATATCTTAAGAACAAAGTAGAACAGGGGAGGATGAATGTCACCCGAAGTTTCTGCAACTATCTTTATGAATCCTGATAAGGAAATCCGCCATGAATAGATCTCGTCGAACCACATGTTCTTGGTTTCGATATCATAGATGCGGAGAAGCGCAGCAAAAAAGAAGATCAAATAGAAGTAAAAGTTCTCTTTGAAGTGACGGATCATTCTCCGATAAGCTGTATTACCAGCCTGCGGTTGCGCGGCCTTTCGTCAAAGTCGATCAGAACTAACTGCTGCCAAGTTCCGAGCATCAGTTCTGAGTCGGTGAACGGTATGCAGACGGATGCCCCGACAAGCGACGCTCTCAGATGCGAATGTCCGTTGTTGTCTCCCCACGTATCGTTGTGGAAATACTTGGAATAAGCAGGGATAAGCTTGTCCATGAGTTTCGGAAAGTCAAGGATCAGGCCCGGCTCAAACTCAATTGTAGTGACCGATGCCGTGGATCCGATAATAAATACCGTGCAATTTCCGACCTTAAGTTTGCTTTCTTCCAGTTGTTTTCCCGCTATATCGGTGACGTTGACAATATGGCAATTGCCCTTGGTCGGTACTATGGTCTCCCTGGTGAAGATCTTCATGGAGAAATGATGATATTGATTCCTTTGAGCACAAGATGTGGATCACGCAAGTCAATCAGCTTTGTTCGTCCGGCGATCAATCCGGAATACCCGCCTGTACAGCATGTAAATACTTTCCCGAACTCTCTTTTTGCTTCTTCGATCACCCTCTCAGCGGTGAACAGGCTTTGGTAAAGTACGCCCGCCCGGATGTTACCGTCCGTTGTACTCGTGAATACCGAATCCGGAAATCGCAGCATCACATTCGGTAATGTTGTCTTCGAGATCAGCGCCGAGAATGATGTTCCGATCCCGGGACAGATCATTCCGCCCGTAAGTGATCCGTTGCTGACCACTGTGAATGTCGTAGCCGTGCCGAAGTCGATCGTCATTACAACTGGGCAATCCGAAAGCCGTACTGCCGCTGCTGAACTGCATAGCCTGTCAGAACCAATGGTCTCGGCATATTTGAGTTCATACGGCAGTTTTGAACTTGGGCTTACAAATTCCGTTTCAGTATCGAGTACTTCTCTGATCACGCTTCTGACGGTTCCGCGAAATCTTTCATCAAGAAGGGATACACCGGCAATTGAAAATTCCTCTCTGCAATTACTGCGGCATACTTTAACGATCTTTTCAAGATCGCTGCGGAATTTTTTTTTGTCATAACCGAACCTGGCGGTCTTCTTAAGTTGAAGAGAAC
Organism: Ignavibacteria bacterium; assembly: GCA_019694675.1. GTDB lineage: Bacteria > Bacteroidota > Ignavibacteria > Tepidaquicellales > Tepidaquicellaceae > JADJAH01. The sequence continues at coordinate 170,313 of JAIBBK010000035.1, read as the reverse complement.
CGGAGTTTGCCCAGGCGGTCTTGATCGCAGAGTTGCCTATGTCAATCAGAAAATTTTTCATAAAAAAAATGCGTAAAAGACGTACATCCTTTACGCATAAGACAAACAGATTCTGTTGTCAGTGAAACGGGAATTTCATCCCCGCAGTGATAAGGAAACAGGGTATGTTCCCCGTATTGCTGGCAATCAATTTATACTTGCCGTCAACAAAGAAAATGAACGATTTGCTGAAGTTCTTGAATTCCAGTCCGGCCCCGGCGATCAGGCTCGCTTTTGAGAAATTCAGTGTATCCGAATCATAGAAATTCACTCCAATGCCGAAGTCAACATAAGGTGATACTGGAGTTGAGGTCAGATAAAACTGTGAAACGACGCCCATCTCGAAATTAGTCTGCTTGTCGGCGTTCCAGTATGTAACCTGAGGCAATACCGAAACCTGTGAAGCCCTGAGCTCTGCAAGAGCCGTAAATGTGAATCCGACCTGTCCGTCTATTGACGCAACACCGATGCCGAATCCGGCGCTGGGACTTATCTTTGGCTTTCTGTCCTTCTTATCTTTATCACTTATCTTCATGCTCAGTTTACCCGGAGCAAAATCATCATGTACATTTTCAGTTCCCGCAAACTGGGAATGCGAGTATTCCGGAGTCCACAACACAGAAAGAACAAATACCAAAGCAATTAGTCTTTTCAATTTGATCTTATTAAGATGAATGATTTAGTTTAGGTTCGAGATCTCAAGTTTCCTTATTTCGTCGCGAAGCTGTGCCGCCTTTTCGTAATCCTCATTCGTAAGTGCCTCTTCAAGTTCTCCCTTTAGCTGAAGAAGCTTTCTTTCTTTCACCGACAGGTCTTTTGACAGATCCTCAGGTGTTTCCTCTTCGTCCTGTCCGGGGATTTCACCGGGTTGCTGTTCCTGCTTAGGAAGAACCTGTTCCTCAAATTCCGGCTCAAATCCTATCTCATCCATGATCTCGGAGCTAACATAGATCGGAGATGAAAACTTCAGTGCGAGAGCAATCGCATCCGAAGGCCTTGCATCAATCTCCTCTATGTCGGAGGAATCGAACTTTATCTTTGCATAGAATGTAGAATCTTTCAATTCATTAATAAGAACGTGGCTTACCGAGTATCCGAAAATCTCTATGACCTCCCTGAGAAGATCATGCGTCAATGGCCTGGGAGGTTTTATTCCTTCCAGCTCAAGTGCGATTGACTGCGCTTCAAACTGGCCTATGATGATAGGCAATCTCCTCGTACCCGACACTTCTTTGAGAATAATGGCATAACCTCCGCCACTCATTGAAGGTGTAAGTGACAGTCCGAAGATGTCTACCTGTATGTTGTCATTTGAATAATCCATTTGCGGTCTTAACCGGCGGGCCGGCTCATAAATTCTTGTTCTGTGATTTATCCTGCCAGATTACTGCGAAACCACTCTCTTCATTTCATCTGTCAAAGCAGGAAGTATTTCAAAAACATCTCCTACAATTCCGTAGTTGGCAACCTGAAATATGGGCGCATCCTTGTCTTTGTTTATTGCCACAATGCATTTCGACGATGACATGCCTGCAAGATGCTGAATCGCACCGCTGATTCCGCAGGCAATGTAAAGGCTCGGTGAAACGGTCTTTCCGGTCTGCCCGACCTGCTCGGAATGGGGCCTCCAGCCGGCATCAACCACTGCCCTTGAGGCTCCCGTAGCAGCGCCGATCGCCGCCGCAAGGTCTTCAACAAGACTGAAGTTCTCAGGTGCTTTGAGTCCTCTGCCTCCTGATACGATCCTGTCCGCTTCCGCTACGTCAAGTTTCTCTGAACTGACCACCACTTCCTTCACAACAACTCCGAAATCCGAAGCAGTGATTCCAAGCTCATCGGGTGAAAGCACTGTCAGCTCAACATTTCCGCCGTCCGTCTTTACCGGTTTGAATACGTTCGGGCGAATAGTTATGACGATCTTTGGTGAATCGGTATTGATCGTTACAATGCTCTTTCCGGCATAGACCGGCCTTGAAGCAGTGATCTTTCCGTCGCTGACCTGAAGCGAGATGCAGTCATTGAAAACCGCTGAACCGGTTGATACAGCAACTCTTCCCGAAAGTTCCTTTCCGAGAGCTGTTGCAGACATCACTATTACATCCGCGTTTTCCTTTTCTGCAAATTTGCTTATGACCTTTGCAAAGGAAGTGGGGGAGTATTTGAGATCAGCCGAACCGCCTTTTGAATTGAGATCATTTAATCCAACAGCCGTAAGTTTCAACGGTCCGTAATGTGCCAGTTTGTCGGCCTGCTCCTGATTGATGTCACCAATTGTCAGCACAGTCATCCCGCATGCGCACTCTCTGGAAAGCTTTGAAGCTTCCGATACAACCTCGAATGCCGAGTTCTTGAAATTGCCTTCTTTCAGTTCGGCAAAAGCTAAAATCTTATTTGGCATGAATTCTTCCGGTAGTTTAAATTAGATTACTTTTGCTTCTTCCCTCAAAAGCTTGACCAGTTCAGCAACATCATCTTTACCGTTGCTGAAAATCTTACCGGCAGATTTTGCAGGAGGAAGCTTCATTTCAACTGTTTTCACGATATTCCCGTTGTATGTGGCACTGATCTCTTCTATTGGCTTTGATTTTGCAGCCATTATGCTTTTGAGATTGGGATATCTTGGCTCATTTATTCCTTTCTGAACACCGATTATCGCCGGCATTGAGAGCTGAAGCACTTCCTTGCCGCCTTCAATTTCACGTTCTGCTGTAATGCTTGTTCCGTTAACATCAAGCTTCACTACCACGCTTGTCGAGGGCATTCCCGTCATTTCCGAGATCATGGACGGCAGAAGGAGGCCGTCAAAATCGATTGACTGCTTTCCCATCAGTACAAGGTCGGGGCTTTGCGATCCTATATAATCGGCAAGGTTCTTTGCAGCAGAAAATGAATCAAAATCTGCTGATTCAGTTTTGATAAGAACACCCTTGTCGGCACCCATCTGGAATGCTTTCTTTATTGCTTCTTTTGCCTTGTCTGTCCCGAAGGATACTGCAATCACTTCTCCTCCGTTCTTCTCACGAAGCTGGAGTGCTTCTTCCACGGCAAATTCGTCGTATGGATTAAGAATGTAACTGACACCGTTTTCGTCAATTGACATTCCGTTGCCCGAGATCTTTACTTTTGTCGTACTGTCGGGAACTAATGACACACAAACAATTATCTTCATTATTATGCTGGAGAGATTTTTTTGAATTTGAATCTGAGAAATTTAGTTTCATCGAATTCCAAAATCAATTTAGTATTTTGTCGCTCTTGCCGGTCTCCAAATTATTTTGGATGAATTTTGACGATCAGTGTAAATTCATGGGATACGGAGTCATGATGATGGAACGACCGGATCAAACATTGCCGTTTCCCGCTATTCAACCTTTAGAAATGGCTTTGCCGAATGAATCTATTTTCTTATATTTGCAAATCGCGGGATGGAGCAGTTGGTAGCTCGTCGGGCTCATAACCCGAAGGTCGAAGGTTCAAGTCCTTCTCCCGCTACCAAAGTTCATCCGAGGCTTCCTGAGATTCTCAGGAAGCCTTTTTTATTCTGTTAAACCTTCCGGAAATACGCTTGTCTCACATCAAAACAGAAACCTAAAACCAAGATCAAAATGAAAACAATGACGGTAATAGCTGCGCTGTTTCTGGCATTATTGGCAGGAAATATCTACGCACAGCAAAAAGGCGGCCCCCACAAGACTCCGGAGGAATTCGCCAGGCACAGGTCTGACATGCTGAAAACTGAACTTCAGCTGACGGATGAACAGTATAATCAGGTGTACAACATCTTCCTTGAGGAATCCAGGAGAATTGAAAGTGAACGTGAGAAGATAAACGGCCTTGACGAGGATGCAAGAGATGACTTCCGTGCGAAGAACAGGGAACAGCTTCTGGAGAAAATGAAAGGTGTGCTTACAAAGGAACAACTTCAGAAGTTCAGCGAGAGATCCAAACATAAACACGAAGGCAGAAAAGGCCGGGACTCAGACAGGTGAATCAATGAGCCGGTTAAGAACCGGCTCAGATTCTATACGGCTTTTTTACCCGCCCTGAGTTTTTCCTGCTCAATCTTTTCGAGGATCCATTCTTTGTTGAATGTGTTCTTTGACTTCCTGACCTTGTCTTCAAGGTACAGCAAACTGGTTTCTCTTGTCGAGATCTTGCACAGGATGAGCTTATTCACAAAGCTGATGAAATGTGAATGCATCACCCGCTTGTTGTCCGAAAGCAGAACATTGTTGTTGATGAAGTGCTTGTAGGTGTCAATCACAGACAGGGCAGAATCATATTGTCCCAATTCGTAATAGATCTTGAGCGAAAGATTTTTCATATCCAGTTTGTATATGAACTGATCAAAACGGATCTTGTTCAGCAGATCAAGGGCTTTGCCGTAATCGCCGCGTTCGAATGAAAGAAGTGAATAGCTGTAATTCTCAACATTTGATATCTGGTTCGGGTTGAGCTTGCACGTGAAGTCTTTAATGAACTCTTCCATCTTGTCAAGCTTCTTCAGGGAAATGCAGTTGTAAAGATAGTTTCTGTACAGATCGAACGGAATATAGTTTACTGATTCAGTCCTGTAATATCCCTTACCGATTATCTCCGTAAGTATTTCGAATATCTCCACATCAATATTGAAGCTTGTAACTTCACCGGAGTTCTTCTTTATAACGCAATAGTCCATAAGCCGCGCAAACAGGAAGTGATTGTCAACCAATGAGAACTCTTCCGCATTTGCGATCAGGAATTTCTTAAGTTCAAAATAGAATTTGTCCTGATCGAAGTTTATATATGTGAGAAGAAGTTTGTAGTATGCCTCCACAATGGGGAGTCTGAGCTCTGAGTTTTCCTTTATGAATCTTACGATCGCAGCGAAGTCGAAGAGCTTCATAAAGTCAGTTACCGTTTTCATATTCCCGGAGATGTTGTATGTCCTCGAATACTTCAGCAAATTGTCATTATGCTTAACGGATTCGATCACAAAATAGCTGATCATGAATATGATTCCGTTCACCAGCTTTTTTGACTCAGATTCCACAAATGACTTTTTCAGCACCCTGGCTGACTGCAGGTTCATGTAGAACTGATCCGTCTGTGTCCTGAATTTGCTGAGAAAGTAAGAGCTGCTGATCTCTTTGTCTAACCCGAGTTGCCGGTCGGTTTGCCTGATCTTCTCATCAAAGATCCTCACAAGCCCTCTTTGAGCAAGTTCGTCCGTCAGGAAGAATCCTGATTCAATCTCGTTCTTCCTGAATGACTCAAGCTTCAGAAATGTAAGCGCTGCCTGCTGCAGATCCGACATAAGATTCCTGAAAGTGGAATCATTGTAATTGTTGTTCTTGTAGATCTTCTCGAAGAGTTTCTCCTTTGTCAGGTTCTTATGATCGTATTCAGGATGAAATGTTCTCAGGACTTCAAATAGCTTTATAAGCGTGTTCCGGTTGTTGAAATACGGCGACTTCAGGAATTTGCCAAACTTCATCATTTCCTTGTCTCCAAGGGTCCTGAAGACATCAAAAAGTGAATGTGTATACATTTTTAAACCAGTATAAATTTTAAAAATTGCGACAACAGGTCACGAGATGTGTGCAAATTTAATGCGTTTGTTGTATAAAATCAACGCTATTGCCGGGGGCATCCGGAATTGTCCGGGACAAATCTGCGACAAAGCTAAAAAAATTTCTTTGTATTCACATCAAATTGTATGTAATTTGCATTAAATCGAAAGGAGATAACAGTAATGAAATCCATGACAAAGTCATTTTTAACACTTTTCATTGTAGTTCTGAGTTTCATCGGATTTGCGGCAACAGAGAACGCAAATGCAGCAGCCAGCAAGAATATCCAGGTAACTGAGAAAAGCGATTGGCTGATTTTTACAAGAGTTGTTGAGCCATCAGGAGAAAGTTTCATTTACATATATACTGAAGGCGGCGTTTTCATCACAAAGTACGAGGAACTCTGATACTGTTGTCTACCGGGCAGGGTTTTTAAAAGACGAGTTTAAAGCTTTTTTGGGCTAATAAAAAAGATACATCACTCGTTCTCCTTTCACCGTTCAAAATTTGGGGTTGAACGGTCTTGAGCGATGTATCTTTATGATTTTGAGTTTTTTGGGTTAACCTGGTGTAAACTTATGGATATTTGTCCATATTGTAAAGGGAAATTTTCTCGCAATTGTCGGTCGGACTATTTTGTTCTTTGAGATCTATTATTGTTTTTCTCCTTCATTTTACTACGATTTGTAGTCTGACACCATAGTTGCAATTGTTCTTGTTCCTTACTGACCTCCATCGATTTAATCAGCGGGCGCAGCATATGCATACGCCTGCTGATTTTTTTTATGCCCGGTGGTTGTCTTCTCTCCAGGCCGAGATCTTCTTTTTAATGTCATTTCCTGCAAGCCCCGAAGCAACAGCCTCTTCAGTAAGATTTGGCAGTTCGTCATCAGATGCAAATCTCAGTGCAACGATCTGGTTCATTGAAAGGCCTTCAGGCAATCGTCTGCCTGTAAGCAGGTAGTATCTGAGCGATTCTTCTGCCCGTATAGCCCTGTCCTGTGCCTTCAGAGCGAAGACCCTGAAGTAGAAAAAAGTTAACATAAGATAGATCGTGATGAGAAGAAAAGTGATGCGTCCCGTAAGTTCACCTTCTCCTCCGATCAGATTCCAGACAGACAACGCGAAGGCGGCCATCAGGAATCCGAATGAAACAAAGTGGAAGCCGGGGACATACTGTTTGTGGTTGTTGTAATCCTGCTTCTTCATGTACTTGGTTAAAATTGAGAGCGGCGCCAACAGCGCCGCTCTAATGAAAATGTTATTTGAATTCGAAGGTCAGTTTGCCTTCGTTTTTTCCTTGCTGATCTTCAGCTTCTGGTCCCTGTAAGACTTCTTGTCATAGATCGCAATGGCTTTGTCAATGCACTCTTCTGCCTTTGTTAGATCTTTGTTCTGCAGGTAGAGATCCGACATAATATAGTACGCGCTCGCTTCGTTCACAGTTCCGCTCACATAGGGAATGCAATCATACAAAACTGTGACTCCTTCCATGCGGTCTTTATCTGTTGCCTTCTCATTCTTGGAAACCGCATATGCCTCGGAGATCAGAAGAATTCCATAACCCTGCCTCAGATCAAAATCATCTTTCCCGAACTGGCTGAATGCCTGTGCATATATTTCTTTTGCCTTCCTGAAATCCGACTTTGAGATGTAATATGACGCCAGGTTCATGTTGCCGTCCTTTGCCTTATTGCTTTGCGGGTATTCCTTCAATACGTCACTCAGTGCCTTTTCATCCTCAGTCAGGTAAGCCAGAAGGAACTTCGCATCATCCGTGTAACCGGCTGAATTTCCTGGATCGGAGGAGATCACTTTTTCAAGATACGGCTTTGGATCGGCTTCAAGGCCTGTGGAGACTATCTTGTCTGCATATTTGAAATTTGCAGAGGGATCACCCGGATCATTTTCAACGGCTGACTTAAGTGACCCGTAAGTATTGACTCCAGCATGGTAATCTTTCATTACAGCAAGAAACTGCTGTGCGGGGAGGTAGCCGTAGATCCTGTCGATCTCAGTACCGTCCGGCTGCGTAAATACGATCGTCGGATATCCTTTGACGCCGTATTTCTTTGCAAGGTCGGGGCCTTCGCCTTTTTCAGCATCAATCTTCCAATTGATCTGATTTGCATTTGCCCATGCGAATACGTCAGGGTCAGTGTAAACTTTCCGGTCAGTTTCTACACACCATTTGCACCAGTCTGTGACAAAATCTATCATGATGATCTTGTTCTCTTGTTTTGCCTTATCCACCACTTCAGTATATGTGCCGTTCATGAATTCAACATCCGCTCTGGAATCAGCAACTGCAAAAACAATGAGCATTGCCATTGTTATCATTAATACGGGGATACTTCTCATAGTTTTTGATTTTATTTTGAAATCAACTTATCAATAATAAACCGAAACCTCAACATCTTTATCGCAAGATATTCATTTGTACCAACGATCTATTTGGTGAACTGCTCTTCTTCCGTGGAGCCTGTAAGAGCGGTCGTAGCCGAATGTCCCGAAGTTATTGCGATCTGGACCTTGTCGAAGTAACCCGTTCCTACAAAGCTCTGATGCTTTACAGCCTTGTAGCCGAAGGTCTTTTCAAGTTCAAACTCAAGTTCCTGAAGCCTGGTGAAGGCGGTCATTCCATCGCTCTTGTAACCAAGTGCAAGCTCGAACATGGCAGTGTTAAGCGAGTGGAATCCTGCAAGCGTAATGAACTGGTACTTGTATCCCATATCTGCAAGCTCTTCCTGGAATGCGGCTATCTTTGCATCATCCAGGTTTCGTTTCCAGTTGAATGAAGGCGAACAGTTATATGCCAGAAGTTTGCCGGGAAACTTTTCATGTATGGCTGCAGCAAAGTCGCGGGCTTCTTCAATATCAGGATGCGCAGTCTCGCACCAAATCATGTCTGCGTAAGGGGCATATGAGAGGCCCCTTGCAATTGCCGATTCGAGTCCGCCGGTGATCTTGTAAAAGCCTTCTTCCGTTCTTTCACCGGTCATGAAAGGATGATCTCTTTCATCAATATCGCTTGTCAAGAGGTGAGCGCTGTTTGCGTCAGTTCTTGCAACGAGGATCGTAGGTACTTCCATTACATCGGCCGCAAGCCTTGCCGAGACAAGAGTATTGATGAAATCCCTCGTTGTTACAAGTACTTTTCCTCCCAGGTGTCCGCACTTTTTGGCTGAACTGAGCTGATCTTCAAAATGAACACCCGCCGCACCTGCTTCTATCATTGCCTTCATCAGTTCAAATGCATTCAGCGGTCCTCCGAAACCTGCTTCGGCATCTGCAACGATCGGCGCGAGCCAGTGAACATCGTCCCTGCCGTCCATGTGTGTTATCTGGTCTGCCCGGAGAAGTGCATTGTTGATCCTCCTTACAACGGCAGGTACACTGTCGGCCGGATATAAACTCTGATCCGGATAAGTGTGCCTTGCATTGTTCGCATCCGCGGCCACCTGCCATCCGCTGAGATATATGGATTTGAGACCTGCCTGCACCATTTGCACCGCCTGATTACCGGTAAGTGCTCCAAGGGCCCTGATAAGATTTTCAGAGTGAAGAAGTCTCCACAGGCGCTCGGCTCCGAGCCTTGCAACCGAATGTTCGATCTTCACAGATCCGGCCAGTTCATAAACATCTTTTCCTTTATAAGGACGTTTGATTCCTGCCCATCGTTTGTCACTCTGCCATGATTCTTCTATTCTCTTGATCTCACGTTCTTTCATGATTTATCCCTTTCTTGTTTTAGTTGATTTTTTCGTATGCTACAAGTGTCAGAAATTCTCCAAAATCGTCTTCAGTGGACAACTTGTTGATCAGTTCGGCGGCCAGTCCGAATTTACCATTCTCATAACGTTCCCTGCCTACCATGTTCCTGATCTTTTCAAGTTCGTCTTTTACAAGTTCGAAGTAGAGTTCTTTGGTAACCTTTCTGCCGTCGTCAAGAACTCCCTTTGAATTGTGTATCCATTGCCAAATCTGGGCGCGTGATATTTCCGAGGTGGCGGCATCTTCCATGAGATTGTATATTGGCACGCAGCCGTTTCCGTTAAGCCATGCTTCCATGTACTGAATGGAAACGTCAATGTTAACTCTTAATCCCTTCTCGGTTATCTCTCCTTCCGGAACCGCGAGCAGATCCTCTGCGCTCACACTTACATCATCCCTCTTAACATGTATCTGATTTTCCTGCGGCATGTACCTGTCGAAAATTTCCTTCGCAGTCGATATCAAGCCGGGATGTGCCACCCATGTGCCGTCATGCCCGTCCTTCGCCTCTCGTTCCTTATCAGCTTTCACTTTTTCCATGGCTTCCTCATTTGCCGCGGGATCGTTCTTTATCGGGATCTGTGCGGCCATACCTCCCATTGCATGTATTCCTCTGCGGTGGCAGGTCTTTATCACGAGCTGAGAATATGACCTGAGGAAGTGAGTGGTCATTGTCACTTTGCCACGGTCAGGTAGAATGTGATCGGAGTAGTTTCTGAATTTCTTAATGAAACTGAAGATGTAATCCCATCGGCCGCAATTCAATCCGGCCGAATGATCTTTAAGTTCATACAGTATCTCATCCATCTCAAATGCTGCGAGTATTGTCTCAATGAGAACGGTAGCACGGATTGTGCCAACCGGAATTCCGAGCAGGTTCTGTGCCTTGATAAAGACATCGTTCCAGAGTCTTGCCTCAAGGTGGTTCTCAAGTTTAGGGAGGTAGAAATACGGACCCGAACCTTTTGCAGTAAGCTTCTTTGCATTATGGTAGAAGAAGAGTGCAAAGTCAAATATCGATGCCGATACTCTCTCTCCGTCAAGCATTACATTCTTCTCTTCAAGATGCCAGCCCCTCGGCCTCACCATAAGCACTGCGGTCTTTTCTCCAAGCTTGTATGATTTTCCTTCCGGATTCGTGAATGAGATCGTGCCTTCAATGGCGTCGCGAAGATTGATCTGTCCTTCAATGCAGTTTGTCCAGGTAGGGGAGTTTGAATCCTCGAAGTCGGCCATGAAAACGTTTGCTCCTGAATTCAGTGCGTTGATGATCATCTTTCTGTCCACAGGACCGGTGATCTCAACTCTCCGGTCTTTGAGGTCGTCAGGAATCGGTGCTACTGTCCATTCGCTTTCCCTTATACTCTTGGTGTTATCCGAAAAAGCCGGAAGTATGCCCTCATCGATTTCTTTCTGAACTGTCATTCTGCGCGCAAGCAGTTCCTTTCTTCTTGCACGAAATTCCGATTCAAGCGCAGTGAAGAATTCAAGAGCTCCGGGAGTGAGTATGTCTTCAAATCCTTTGTTCATTTTGCCGGTGATACTGAGTTGTGCGTTCATAACAAGTATGCAGTAGAAATTTTTTTTGGGGAGAGCGGACAGGCGGCAGTAGCCGACGGGTATGCCCGCAGATTGATGATAGTTTATACAAATATAAATCATTCCTGCTGAAGATTCGACTCACTAAATATTACTTTTTCATTACATCTCTTCAGATAGTTCGGATCACCCGAAATGGTGATTTGGCTTTGCTCTGCAGTCCGGAGCAAGACAATATTTTGAGTATTTATTCATAGGTACATTGAGATATTTTTGCATTAAAGAATAATCAGCAGAACATGAAGATTCTCATAACCGGGGCAAGCGGACTGCTTGGCAGATACGTTGCAGAAGAGATGTCAGGATCACACGAGGTACTTGCCGTATGCAACTCTAACAGGATCGCAGGCGCTGATTTCAAAACCGTCACGGCGGACCTTACCGACTGGCGTTCACTGAAGGACATGTTCAGTTCATTCAGGCCGGAAGCAATAGTGCATGCGGCGGCTATCTCAAGGCCGGAACTTTGCGACAAGCTTCCGGAAAAGGAAGTGATGAACATCAATGCTGAAGTTCCTTCGAACATTGCGGGACTGGCATCCGACCTGGGAGCCGTGTTGCTGTTCACTTCAACCGACCTTGTGTATGACGGGAATACGGGGGGAATGCTTGATGAAAGCGGGAGGATAGATCCGAAGTCGAGATATGCGGAATCAAAAGTGATTGCAGAGGAGAAAGTTGTCTCTAAGGGAGGCAGATATCTGATACTCAGAACCTCCCTGCTTTACGGAATAGGATACGGGGGAACTGCCAACAATTTTCAGGCAACACTAGAAAAGTTCAGGAAAGGTGAGAAAGCAAACCTGTTCAATGATCAGTTCAGGACTCCTCTTGCGCTGCACGATGCCGCGGAAATGATAAGCAAACTAACGGAAACCGGCACCTCATCCGCAATCCTGAATTTCGGGGGTAAGGAAAGGATATCCAGGGTAAGACTTGGTGAGATACTCTGCGAAGCCGGAGGATTTGACAGCGTACTTATCAATTCAATTTCTATGAATGATGCCGACACGGTTCACAAAGTGGCGGATGTGTCAATGAACACAGAAAAGCTTCAGTCACTTGGTTTGATGCAAAGGTCTGTTGAGCTATCTGTGAAGGAAATTCTGGAAAGTGAAGACTCAATACGACAAGAGAAATTGTCCTAATTCAGGCTTGGGTCGTCGGGAAAGGTTGACATGAATGCATACTTCTTTCCCATCTTCCTCAATGCACTGCTCCAAAGCCCTGCAGGGTCTTTGTCAAAAACGAAATCCTCGTTTGTCCTGCTAAGATACCAAGAGTCATGCTCAAGCTCGCCTTCGAGTTGTGACGGCCCCCAACCGGAATAGCCAAGCAGGAATCTGAAGTCATCCGGATCTGCCTGTCCGGTATCGATCAGGAATTTCAGATTGTCAAAATTTCCACCCCAATAAACACCGTTGCCCAGCTCAATTCCTCCTGAGAGGTCTTTGGACTTGTGAATGAAGTTCAGCATATTCTGTTCCACAGGACCTCCGATAAAAACAGGAGCTTCAAAATCCGGGAAGTCATCAACAACCTGATTCAGCTTATATTCGGAAACCTTGTTGATTATGAATCCGACTGAGCCTTCAGGGCTGTGCTCGGTAAGCAGTATGACCGACCTCTTGAAAATGTCGTTGAGGAACGGCGCAGAAAGAAGGAGGATACCGCTTTCGAGTTTGGTGGTCTCGTTATCCATGATTGTCATTTCATTAGAACCATCTTTTTTGCCTGAATGAAGCCGGCAGTTTCGAGCTTGTAAAGATAGACGCCGGAAGGAAGCCGCCCTGCATCGAATCTGACAGAGTTCTTTCCTCCCATCACCTTGCCGCTGATCAGCACTGCAACCTCTTTGCCGGTAATGTCATAGATCTTCAGAGACACGCTTTGCGATCTTGGCATTGAGAATTCGATCAGTGTTGATGGATTGAACGGATTGGGGAAATTCTGCGAAAGGGAATAATCAACCGCAAACTGAGTTTCCTCATTCACGGGCATCAGGTCGTTGGAACTCACTCTTGCATTTGTTTCGATCTCTGCCAACCCGGCAACACTGAGGTTATTCACTGTGCCGGTGAAACTCTTCACACCAACGCGGACGCTGTCGACTGTAGTGATCGTATTCAGAGTTACGGTCATTCCGTTTGTGTTAAGCGGGCCTGTGGACGGAATGTGGCCTACAGTGAGTCCGTCTTCGTAAAGAAATATCTCGCAGTCGGTTACATGTATGTTTGTTCCGTTGTTCGAATTCGGCATGATGTCGTACAGCACAAATCTTCTTACATCGATCGGTATATCCCATTTCAAAACAACGAACTGATTTGAAGAGGCTGATGAGATCCAGTTGACCTTCAGATCATGATTGCGGGCTTTTCTGTCAACTGTTGACTGTCCTCTGTAATCAGAACCGAGATAGCTGCTCTCTCTTACTTTTGCTGATGTTGAAAGATTTGTGAATGATCCCTCAAACAAGTTGAACGGTACAGTGATGAGCGTGTGTCCCGCGTGGCAGCCCACGCATTTTGTACCTGAGCCGTTGTTTCCGAAGTTCATCCCGAGGACATGTGAAAAATCTCCGTCACTGTGCCTGAGGACATGCCCGTTGCTGTCAACGACCTGTTCAAACATCGAAACATTTGCCGGGATATCGCCCTGAGCTATCTTGCCGTCCCTGTCAACCGGGATCTCCCTGAACAGGATCGGAAGATCTTCGCCAAACTCATTCTCTCTCTGAAAATTAAGAAAGAATCTGAACCTTGCATTCTTTTGTATGGGAGGTGCATCATCTATCGGTGCATCAACTGGAGCATTTGAGTAAATGTTGAGGCAGTCAAATCTGAAGAGTCCGCCCTGATAGAAAGTTGCTGGATTGGTTGTGGGTGGTACTTTGTTTGTGTCAAAAGCATTCAGGTAGTCAACCACCGGCGGCACCGGCTTTTCGACAAGCAGTTCAGCATTGAGTTCAAGGGTACCCGGCAGATCCACAACAGGAGTAAGTCCGCCGCCCAAAGTACTGCTTGTATAAATTCCGAAATCAAGGTCTACGGGTGACCCTGCATATGAGAACATTATCCGTCCATCCGGAAGAGGCACCGGATCGGTTGCATACGGTGGCTGCATTGTACCAGTCGAAGGAGGATTCTGAACATACAATGCCGTGGAAGTGTCTACACCGATAACTGTCTTTGCCTCAGCAAAGCCCTTGTCATAGATCCTTATGCCCGGACTTCCCGAAGTGAGAGTCATTGAATTATAGGGGATGTATGTGCTTGCAAGTCTTCCGTCAGGAAACACCCGTGCTCTGTAGGAAAACAGTCCCTTGCGTGTCCTTGCATCCGTGGCATACTGTTTCAGCATATCGCCGTCCGGGTTCACCAAGTTGATCTGCCAAACGTTGGCAATGTCATTTGTAAGCGCAAGCGAATCAACTCTCGTGACACCTGTTCCTGTAAGATCGCTCGGCCTGTCTATATTGACCCACCACCTTGAGTACAAAATTCTGCCGGAAGCCGGATCTATGGAAGGCTTTTCGCCACCGTTCCTTTCGGTAGTGATCCTGAAAAGATTTGCGCCGGTCGTATCCACAATGAAAAGGTTAGTGGTCTGAAATCCTTTGTATACCGATAATGTAGGATATCTGGTGGAAGCGAAAACTATTTTCCCGTCCGGCAGGTAGACCGGGTCAATGTCGTCATATTTCCTGAATTTGTATGAAGCGTTGCCGAATTGGGACAAGTCAATGTTCCTGTCTGACTGCGTTATCTTGACAATACGTGTGAAGTCACTTCTCAATTCATAAATTCTCCAACTGCTGTCAGGATGTTCAATTCCGGAAAAGACTATCTTTCTTCCGTTCCAGTGCACACAGGGTTGCTGAACGTCAATGAGGTGTATGCCGCCGAAGTTCATTGTACTGTCAATCAATGTGAAGATATTCCCGGAAGCATCCCGCATAAGCAATTTGCCGCCGGTAACGGCAGTTCTTGAAAACGGACCCATTCCCGGAAGCAATCCTGCCTGAGGGAAGTAGAAATTTCCATCGTGCTGCAGATTCCTGGATACAAAGACCACAGGGACGTTAAGAGGTTGCGCAATGGCATTGAATTGGCCGGGACAGAAAATTATAAGTATAAGAAGGGGTACAATCAGCAAAGACCGTAAGAGACTTTTCATTTCGATGTTATCACTTTTTGAATAAACTTATGAAAAATGGACTACTTATTAAATCTGAAATTGTCCCCACAAAGGCTTGCAGTGAATTTGAGGTTGATAATGCTTATTGGTTTGTATAAGTTTCCAAAATTTTTTCCAACAAAAAACACATCTCAATGAGAAGTTTGCTCATGCTTGTCATTGCCATCGCCTCTGTGCTGTCTTTCTCTTCATCATTTCTTTATGCTGACGGCTTCAACAGTGTCCATACGGCGGACGGCAATTACATTATTGCCGCAGGCAGGGACGGCAGAATATTCAGATCTGTGAACGGTGGAAATTCCTGGGCTTCATACACAGAGCCCGGAGCCGAGTTCAAATCTGTCTTTGTTTTCGGAAACAGCGTCTGGCTTTCAAGTGCCAACGGCAAAATATACAAGTCAAGTGTAGGTTCAACAGTTCTTACACCTTACAGTTCGGGAGTTTCGACCTCGATCAACTCGATCTGCTTTGTAAGTGAAAGCGTCGGCTTTGCTTGCGGAGACAACAGCTCTGTATTCAAGACAACAGACGGCGGCCTCACATGGACTGCATCTTCTACCGGCATCACAGGAACGGACCTGAGCTCTGTCAGTTTCAGGGACGCGCAGAATGGAATTGCCGGAGGCAAGAACGGCAAGGTATATGTAACCGTAAACGGCGGAGCAAACTGGACGCCTGAAACGATCAGCACATCAAGGAACATTCTTGATGTAAAGTATTTCTCTGACGGATTGGCTGTTGCAGGCGAATGGGGAGTGTTGTTTACAAAACCATCATCAGGCACATGGAGCCAGGCAACAACAAACATCAGAACTGACATCAGGGCAATAACAGGAACATCCTTAAGTGATATTCACGTTTGCGGCGGCGGCGGCTTCATAAGGAACAATACCGGCGGCAACGCGCTTTTCAGGAATTTCGAGAAGAATCCGATGCTTGCGGACCTTGTTGACATAGTCTATTCCGGAGGCAAGGGATTTGCAGTGAGCAGTCTGAACAATGCAGTGATAAGAACAACAGATTCTGGTACATCGTGGCAACTTCCATCAGGCACAACCGTGAGCTATACGTGGGCAGTGAAGCCGGGAGCTTCGGGCAACTTCCTCGGAAACAACCTCTCATTGCATCCTACTGACAGGGACGCAATTTTCATTGTGTTCGGAAATCAGGTATACAAAAGCAAAACAAAAGGTGAAGACTGGGCGCCCGTTGGAAATTCAATTCCTTCAGGAAGCACGCCACATTCATTTTATGTCAGCCCGATTGATACGAACATCTGGCTTGTTGCGATCGAGAGCTCTCCAACCGATAAGATATACAGGTCAACCAATTACGGACAATCCTGGACTGAGGTTCTTGCAAAGAATTTCAGCAACTACGGACAGCCGATGGAAATGGACCAGAACAATCCGTCAACATTTTACTTCGCACCTGACAACGGCGGATTTTACAAATCATCGGACAATGGTGCAACTTTCACTGAGATCAGTAACAACTTCGCCTTCAGGAGCCCGTGCGATATTATTGTGATGCATGACAGTTCGAAAGTACTCTTTGTTGCTGACGGAATAACGGGAAGCGGCCAGGCAAAGGTGTTTAAGTCTGTGAACGGAGGCGTGAACTGGACCGAGACGCACACTGCAGCATCGAGTGAGATACCCTCTATGGCAAATACTGTATTTGACCAGTCTCTTATGTGGTGCACAGAGTGGAGCGGAAGCAACATCTACAAATCAACCAATTACGGACTCAGTTTCTCTTCACATCACAGCAATTCATTCTCGGGCTGGGGATCAGATATTTGCCATGAGGACCCGACTGTGATTATGACGGGAAGCTGGAGCGCAAAGGCGGCGATAAGTCTGAACGCCGGTGAAACGTGGACGGACATCAGTTCCGGACTTGGCGGCCACGGTGGCGGCATGATGATGCCTGACCGCGGTTATATAATCTGCCATCAGGGGAGCAATGTATACAAACTGAACGTGCTTTACAGTGTTCAGACTTCTGTGTCGGAAACAAACATCTCGCTTCAGCCCGGAGACTTTGCATTGTCTCAGAATTATCCCAATCCTTTCAATCCCGCGACCAAGATAAGTTTCTCACTGCCGGTTTCGGGAAATGCGGATCTGAAGATCTATAATGAGCTCGGCGCGGAAGTTGCCACACTTGCCGGAGGGTTCAGGCAGGCGGGCACTTATGAAGTCACATTTGACGGAGCGGGCTTGTCGAGCGGTGTATATTTCTACAAACTGACCGCAGGCAATCTAAGCGAGACAAAGAAAATGCTGCTTCTGAAATAGCGAAGACCGGTTCTGACCATTACACTGCGGCGGGAATGATCACATTTCCGCCGTTTTTATTTTTAAGTTTAAGTTGCAGGATGTTGGCTGATTGGGCAGGCAAGAGAATAAGCCACGAATGCACGAATGTATGAGTTGAATTGCGGCTCAATTTTGCTGTGAGTTCAAATTAATGATTGTAATTTCTAATGCAACGAGTTAATTTTACGCAATTCAAAAATCAATCCTAACCAAAAAATAAAGAATGTCTAAAAAGTTCTTGCTGTCATTGGTATGCATAATGCTGATGACGGCATTCACGGATTATGCCCGTTCCCAGGGTTTCAACAGTATCACCACTCCTGACGGAATATATGTCATCGCAGTCGGTGATGCGGGCCTTATGTTCAGATCAACAAACGGAGGTAATACCTGGGCAAGCTACACAATTCCTTCGGTTAACCTCAAAGGAGTAACTTCATACAACAATGACGTATGGATCGCCGGTGCGAACGGAAAGATATACAAAACACTGAAGTCGGCATCTCCCGTGAATGAAGTTGAACTTGGCATCACATCTCAGCTGAATTCGGTCACATTTGTGAATGAGAACGTTGGATATGTCTGCGGTAACGGAGGTGTTGTATATAAGACAGTTAACGGAGGCGCCAACTGGACATCTGCAAGCACAGGCATTCCGGCTTCAACGGACCTTAACTCAATATCTTTTCTTGATGCAGACAACGGAGTAGCCGGCGGCAAGGAAGGCAAAGTGTACATTACCTCAAACGGTGGTGCACAGTGGAATGCCGAGAATACCGGCGCAACAAGGAATATCAAAGATGTCAAATACTTTGCTCAGGGAATCGTAATTGCAGGAGAGTACGGAACGCTCATTACAAAGAGCGGATCTTCAGCGTGGAGCACAGTAAACACCAGAATCATTACGGATGTGAATGCGATCTCCGGAACAGGCATGAATGATGTGCATGTATGCGGAGGCGGAGGATTCATAAGAAACAATAAGAACAACGATCAGAGGTTTTACAATTTTGAAATAAATCCCATGCTGGCAAATCTTGTTGACATACATTACTTTGATGCAACAACAGGCTTTGCGGTAAGCAGTCTGAACAATGCAATTATGAAGACAACTAACGGAGGTACGCAATGGACGCTCACAGCAGGTGCGACCGTTTCTTACCAATGGCAGAACAAGCTTTCCGCTTCAGGCGGTATCGGCAACAATCTCTGCGCTCATCCGACAGATCCAAACACAGTATTTTGCGGATACGGAAGCAGAGTATATGTAAGCAGAAACAGAGGCGAGAACTGGACACAGATATCTAATTATTCAGGCGGTGGCAGCATGCACTCATTTTATGTAAGTCCGCTTGATACAAACGTCTGGGTCGCGGCAATCACAGGTTCACCCGACCGTGTGATCAAGTCAACAGATTACGGCACAAGCTGGACGACTTCATATCAGCAAAACTTCAGCAATTACGGACAGCCGCTTGAAATGGATCAAAATAATCCCAGTGTCTATTACTTTGCACCGGACGGCGGCGGCTTCTACAAATCAACTGACAACGGATCAACATTCACTGAGATAAGCGGCAACTTTCCTTTCAGAAGCCCGTGTGACATACTTGTAATGTGGGACAGCTCCAATGTCATTTTTGTGGGAGACGGAGTGACTGGAAGCGGACAGGCGGTAATTCACAAATCAACAAACGGCGGAGTGAACTGGGTTTCCGTCAGGACGGTGGCTTCAAGCGAAACACCGTCAATGACAAATACTGTGTTTGACAGAAGCCTGATATTTTCAACCGAATGGTCGGGTTCGAACATTTACAAGTCGACAGACTACGGTACATCCTTCAGCATAAGTCACAGCACAGGATTCAGCGGGTGGGCTTCATCGTTCTGCCTTGAGGATCCGACGCTTGTAACTACAGGAAATTACGGATCCAATTCAGCGATATCGCTCAACAAAGGCGAGACCTGGATCTATCAGGGAGGATTGTCAGGATCGGGAGCGGGCATGCTCAATCCTGACAGAGGTATGATACTGAACATGCAGACGAGCGCATTGTTCAAGCTGAAGGCAACATATTCTGTCCTGACCTCTGTGAATGAAACTCAACTCGCTAATTCAGCACCATCAGGATTTGAGCTTCAACAGAATTATCCCAATCCCTTCAATCCTTCGACAGTCATAAGGTTTGCAATGCCAACGGCTGGACAAGTGAGCGTGAAAGTGTATGATCAGCTCGGAAGGGAAGTCAGCATACTTGCTGAAGGTTTCAGAAATGCCGGAACATACGAGCTCACATTTGATGCGGCAGGACTTTCAAGCGGCGTTTACTTCTACAAACTGAACGCCTCCGGAGTTGAGATGACAAAGAAAATGCTTCTGCTGAGGTAACGATCCTTTGAGACTGCAAATTATCCCGGAGTTCTTCAGGACTTCCGGGATTTTTTGTGGTTGGATCTTAAACTGAACACATAATCAATAACTCAAAATTCGCTTTAACCCGATTCAAGCACTATGAAAAACATTTTGATGATTGCAGTCAGCGCTGTAATTCTTGTCCTTACCTTTGGAGGCGGCATGTCCGATGACAATCCGGCACTTATGAAAATATTCAACGACTACGACGAGTTCAATAAGAGGAACTACCCGATGGGCGCCACTTATGACGGGGACAACAGGTATGATGACATGGTAACGGACAATTCGGAAGAAGGGATCAATGCAAGGTATGATTCTCTTGCCGGCTTCCTTAAGAGACTATCAGCACTTGATTACAATTCGCTGACTGAATCAAACAGACTCAACTACGATCTATTCAAGAGGTCGCTCGATGAGGATTTTGAATTCCGCAGATTCCGGGGCTACCTTATGCCTATGGGACAGCAATGGGGAATCCATATTGATGTGCCTCAGTGGGTTCAGTATCAGCCGCTTGACAATGCAGATGAATTCAACAGATACTTTGCAAGACTGAGGCAGGCAGGTAAGCTTGTTGACAATGACATTGCCAATATGAGAAAGGGCATGGCGGAAGGGCTTGTAATGCCTTCGTTCATAATGGAGCAAACGCTTCCGCAGATCCAGGGGATCATCAGCAAGGATCCGGGTGAGTCCGTCTTCTGGGATGCAATGGGAAAAGGCAAAGACCTTTCAGCCGGAGAGCGGGAGTCTCTTTCCAATGAACTTCGGGAGATAATCACACAGGACCTGAACCCGGCATTTCAGAGGCTGTATGATTTTGTCAGGAACGAATATCTTCCGGCATGCAGAAGTGAAGCCGGAATTTGGGCACTGCCTGACGGCAAAGACAGGTACAATCTGATCGTGAAGTATTATACAACTCTTGACCTCACGTATGACGAAGTTCACGAAACAGGGCTTAAGGAAGTGAGCCGAATTCTCGGAGAGATGGAGAAGGTCAAAGACTCTCTGGGGTTCAAAGGCAGTGTGCAGGAATTCAATGAGTATATAAAGCATGAACCAGGCATGTTTTACAGTGACAAAGATTCATTAATGGACGGATTCAGGAGAATACTCAGGAAGATGGATTCAAAGCTTCCGGAACTTTTCGGCAATCTTCCTGATGCGCGTTATGACCTTAAAGAGATGGAGGAGTTCAGGGCTAAGTCGGCTCCCGCGGCATATTATTATTCAGCACCCGAAGACAGGTCGAGGCCCGGTTACTTTTACGTCAACACATACGACCTTCCGTCAAGGCCGAAATACACTATGACCGCGCTCGCATTGCATGAGGCTGTACCCGGGCATCATACTCAGATCTCAGTTGCGCAGGAACTGAAAGATCTGCCAAAGTTCCGGAGAGACGGCGGCTATACTTCATTTGTGGAAGGATGGGCGCTTTATGCGGAGAGTCTCGGATATGAAACCGGGATGTACGATGACCTTTACCAGTTGTACGGCGCTCTGATCTTTGAAATGTGGAGAGCATGCCGTCTTGTGGTTGATACTGGGATTCACGGAAAGCAATGGACAAGGGAGCAGGCGCTTGAGTACATGAAGAAGTACACGGCTAATTCCGACCTTGACATAGCATCCGAAATTGACAGGTACATTGCTTGGCCGGGGCAGGCGCTGGCTTACAAGACCGGTGAGATGAAAATTAAGCAGATCAGAAAGAAAGCGGAAGACTCTCTCGGAGAAAAATTTGACATAAGGGAATTTCATGACCAGCTTCTTAAGAACGGGGCTTTGCCTTTGCCTCTTCTTGAAGCCGAGATGGACAGATGGATCCGCACAAAGCTCGACAGCTGACAGGCCTTTTTAAAAAACTCAAAATATCGTAATGAACCTTTCTGTTTTCGTCAAGGCAAAGATCCTGATCGCTTTTCTTCAGGCAGTCCTTGTATCAGTATCCGTCATTGATGTCAAAGGGCAGTACAGCAGTCCGGAAAGTGTGACGTATGACTCATTGTCAGCAAAATATTTCATCTCAAACACGGCAAGCAGGATAATACTTCAGCGGGACAGGCAGGGGAACGTAAGCGAGTTTGTGAATGTCGGAAGTTCGATCCACGGTGTGACGGTACACGCCGGCAAACTGTTTGTATGCAACGGAACAAGGGTCAGGGGTTATGATATTTCAAGTGCAGCTGAAACATTCAATGTTCAGATCAGCGGATCAACATTCCTTAACGACCTTGCCATTGATGCTTCCGGGATGATGTACGTTTCAGACTTTTCCGCAAGAAGAATTTACAAAGTTAATACTTCAACTCAGGAGTACTGGACCTACGTACCTTCAACAGGCAACACTCCGAACGGCGTGTATGTGGATGCCGCGAGAAACAGGCTTCTGATCTGCTGCTGGGGTTCATCGGCTCCAATAAGGTCTGTGAGTTTTGCAGATTCATCGATCACCACGCTTGTCACAACACCATACTCTAATCTCGACGGAATCTCGCTTGACAGGAACGACAATGTTTACGTTTCAAGCTGGGGCATACAGTCGGTTGTAAAGTACGATATAAATTTTGCCCTTTCGCCGGTTGTGGTTACGGGAGGTTTGAGCAACCCCGCAGACATATTCGTTAACAAAGCCGCGGACACACTGGCAATTCCCAATGCGGGAAACAACACGGTCACATTTCTTAACATCGGCACTGCATCTTCAATACAAAGCACAGGCGGTTTATTGCCCGACGGAATATCACTTCAGCAGAACTATCCGAATCCGTTCAACCCGTCAACCACGATCCGTTTTTCGATTGAGAGAAATGGAACAACGGCACTTCGCATTTTCGATGTCTCCGGCAAGATGACATCAGAGAAGCTTTTCGGCATGCTGGCCAAGGGAGAGTATAAGTATGAATTCAATGCGTCGTCTCTTCCTTCAGGACTGTATTTCTATGAACTTCAAAGCGGAGATGTCTCGGTGAGAAGGAAGATGACTCTTGTGAAATGACCCGGCAATTGAGCACTTTCTATGAAATACACAGAAAAAATTAGAAGGTAACAGTTGTGAACATGAACTTATGCCGGGTGAAACGGTACCTTTGCAGTTCATTTCATTTGAGGCGGAGTACCTTTCAGTTTGTAAGAGATCAATACTGTCGTGCCGGAATGCATAACAGCGTTCTAACCGCGCAGATATGACCGCCAAGGCAAACTGCTTGAATGCGAAGCGTGAGCCGGACAACTGTGACTGAAAATTTGCGTTGACATTTCCGTCTGCTTAGTCTATTGCTTATCAAAATCTGCAAGGTTAATTTAAGCCAAATTTTTTCCAAATCTAAGTAACTCAATGAGAAAAAGGTTTCCCGCCTTTTTGCTTGCATTGCTTCTGACTTCCCTTAATGCAGGCATTTCACTTTCACAAGGCCTTAACAGTGTAACATCCCCCGACGGTATTCACGTCTTAGCAGTTGGCAACAACGGAAAGATCTACAGATCACTCGATGCAGGAAACTCATGGAGCGTTTACACTCTTTCATCCGATAATCTTAACAGTACTGCTTCGTTCGGTAATGATGTATGGATTGCCGGAAGCGCTGGTAATGTTTACAGGACCACAAAGACGCTCTCGCACATCAGCACAGTATTCACAGGACTGAACTTCAAGATCAACGCCGTGACCTTCCTGAATTCTTCGACAGGATTCATCTGCGGAGACGGCGGAGCCTTATATAAGACAATTGACGGCGGTGCGACCTGGGCGAGTTCTTCTTCGGGGATATCGGGAACTGACCTGAATGGCATCAGTTTTTCTGATGCGCTGAACGGAGTTGCCGTTGGTGATAACGGTACAGTGTATGTAACGGATGACGGTGCGGCGACATGGAGCATTGAGTCAGTGCCGACAAGCAGGAACCTGCTTAAAGCAAAATATTTTGCTGACGGTATCATCGCAGTCGGAGAATTCGGATCAGTAATAACGAAGCAAGGCAAAGGGAGCTGGCAGTCGGTAGCAACGAGGACAGTCAGTGATATTAGAGGAGTAAGCGGCACTTCGTTTTCGAATGCGAAAGTTTGCGGAGGCGGAGGATTTATACGAAACAATACGAACGGAAAGTCCAACTTCTTCAACTTCGAAATAAATCCGATGCTTGCTAATCTCGTTGACGTTTTCACTTATGACGGTAACAAGTCTTTTGCAGTAAGCAGTCTGAATTATGCTGTCATCAGGACCACTAACGGCGGAACAAGCTGGAGCCTTCCGTCCGGAGCAACGGTATCTTACAACTGGGTACAAAAGATCAATCCCGGAAGCGGCATCGGCAATAATCTCTGCATGCATCCCTTTGACAGGAACACGGCATATGTCGTGTACGGCAACAAGGTCTATGTGAGCCGCGACAGGGGAGACAGCTGGGCGCAGATCGCCACAATTTCCATAGGCACAAGAGCACACTCGTTCTATGTTACGCCGCTTGACACAAACGTCTGGGTAGCCGCAATTGAGAGCACCCCTGACAAGGTTGTAAGATCAACAGATTACGGAGCGACATGGTCAACCATCTTATCATACAACTTCAGCACTTACGGCCAGCCGCTTGAAATGGATCAGAACATTCCCGGTACATTTTACTACGCGCCTGACGGAACAACCACAGGATTTTTCAAGTCAACTGACAACGGCGCCTCTTTCACTTCCGTGAGCAACAGCAATCCGTTCACGAGTCCCTGCGACATAATAGCGATGTGGGACAGTTCTCAGGTTCTGTTCGTGGGTGATGACGGGGCTGACATTTACAAATCAACCAACAACGGTGTAAACTGGACGCTCGTTAAGCCGACTTCTTCATCTGAAGTTCCTTCTATGTGTAACACTGTTTTTGACAGGAGTATATGTTACGCTACAACATGGAGCAGCAGTCAGGTGTTCAGGACAGTGAACCATGGCACAAACTGGAATACGGTCTCTACAAACTCCGGAAGCGGTTGGGGCTCAGACCTTTGCAGGGAAGATCCGACAGTTGTATTGACCGGCAACTACGGTTCACAGGCTTATCTCACCACTAACGGCGGCGCGAATTTCTTCAGTGTCAATACCGGCCTGAGCGGCGCCGGCGCAGGCATCATGGTTCCTGAAAGAGGATGGATGCTTAACATGCAGACTTCAAGCCTGTTCAAGCTTACGATAACATATACAGTGCCTGCGGGCAGTCTCTCCGCTTATACATTGAGCGTGAAAGCGGCAACAGAAGGAATGTACAGCCCCGTGTTCAATTCAACTAGCAAGGATGACCGGATGTCGGTCATAATCAGAAATTCTGTTTCACCATTCAGTGTGGTTGATTCGGTTTACACGGCTTTTGATTCTCTCACTCTTCAGGGCTCAATTCTGAACATACTTCCGTCCGGAAATTATTACATTGTCCTGAAGCACAGGAACGGCCTTGAGACATGGAGCAAAGCCGGCGGCGTGGCGCTGGGTTCCGGGAATGTCACCTATGATTTTACATCGGCTCAGTCGCAGGCATACGGTAACAACCTCGTACAGAAGGGAACGGCTTACTGCATATACTCGGGAAATGTGAATCAGGATGACATCATAGACGGTTTAGACCTTGTTGCAATTGACAACGATGCATTTTCCTTTGCGTCGGGAGACCTTGTAACCGACCTGAACGGCGATGAATCTGTTGATGGGTCTGACCTGGCGATATGTGACGGCAATGCAAGCAACTTTGTCGCAGTAGTGAGGCCGTAACTCCAGTGAATTTATTCAACAATCACAATAAGCAAATGAAGACAACAAAAGTCCTTCTTGCAGTGCTTGCGTTTGCATTGCTGAACACAGCCGTGCCTGTGACAGCTCAGGGGCTGAACGGCATTACCACACCTGACGGTGTGAATGTTGTGGCAGTGGGAAACCTCGGAAAGATATTCAGGTCAACCAATGCCGGCTCAAGCTGGGCAAGCTACACTAACAATTCCGACAACCTGAACAGCGTAGCATCTTTCGGAAATGATGTCTGGATTGCCGGAAGCGCAGGAGATGTCTATAAGACAACGAAGTCGATCTCTCCGGTAACGAGCATCAGCACAGGTGAAGTTTTTAAGATCAATTCGATCCACTTCGTGAGTCAGTCAGTCGGTTACCTTTGCGGTGACGGCGGCAGGGTCTACAAGTCATTAAACGGCGGCTCCAACTGGACATCGGCTTCTGCCGGTATCGGTTCGGAGAATCTTAACGGCATAAACTTTCTCGATGAACAGAAAGGTGTTCTTGTCGGTGACGGCGGAAAGTTGTATCTGACAAACGACGGCGGTGCAACATGGACCCTGCAGACATCCGGTGTTACCAGGGACCTTCTGAAGGCGAAGTATTTTGCAGACGGAATAGTGGTTGTTGGTGAGTGGGGGGTGATACTCACGAAAGAAGGTACGGGTGCCTGGACGAGCGTTGTCACCAGGACTGACAGTGACATAAGAGGAGTCAGCGGCACGGCATTCGATGAAGTTCATGTTTGCGGCGGCGGCGGGTTCATCAGGAATAACACCAACGGAAGATCGAACTTCTTCAACTTCGAGATCAATCCGATGCTTGCTAATCTCGTTGACATATTCTATTACGATTCCAACGTTGGATTTGCAGTCAGCAGTCTCAATAATGTAGTGATAAAGACAACCAACGGCGGCACAAGCTGGGATATGACTGCAGGTGCGACGGTGTCATTCAGCTGGATCCAGAAGATCTCACCGGCAAGCGGCATCGGCAATAATCTATGCATGCACCCGTACGACAGAAATACCGCATATGTTGTTTACGGAAATAAGGTGTTTGTGAGCCGTGACCGCGGTGACAACTGGACACAGATCGCAACCATCTCAATCGGAACCCGGGCGCATTCATTCTATGTAACTCCGCTTGACACGAATGTATGGGTAGCCGCGATAGAGAGTTCGCCTGACAAAGTTGTAAGATCTACTGATTACGGCGCCACATGGAACACAATACTGTCATACAATTTCAGTTCGTACGGCCAGCCGCTGGAAATGGATCAGAACAATCCGGGAACTTTCTACTATGCACCTGACGGATCATCCACCGGTTTCTTCAAGTCAACAGATAACGGCGCAACATTCACATCGGTCAGCAACAGTAATCCTTTTACAAGCCCATGCGATATTATTGTTATGTGGGACAGTTCGAATGTCCTATATGTGGGGGATGACGGCGCGGATATTTTCAAATCATCGAACAACGGCGCAAACTGGTCACTGGTAAAACCGTCTTCGTCATCAGAAGTGCCTTCAATGTGCAATACAGTTTTTGACCAAAGCATCTGCTACGCAACAACATGGGGAAGCAGTCAGGTGTACAGGACAGTGAACCATGGAGACAACTGGTCAATTGTCTCAGTGAATTCAGGAAGCGGCTGGGGCTCAGATCTCTGCCACGAAGATCCGAATGTTGTACTGACTGGAAACTACGGATCGCAGGCCTACCTGACAACGAACGGCGGAGCGAACTTCTTTAACATAAATTCAGGACTCGGCGGTGCAGGAGCGGGTATCATGGTTCCTGACAGAGGTTGGATGCTTAACATGCAGACCGGCTCACTCTATAAGCTGAACATCACTTACTCCGTGCTTACAACCGCTAACGAGAGCCAGATTGCAAACACCGCTGAGAGTTATCAGCTTTCACAGAATTATCCGAATCCGTTCAATCCTGCAACGGTGATCAAGTTCAGCATGCCTGCATCAGGAAATGTTTCGCTGAAAGTATATGATCAGCTTGGAAAGGAAGTGGCTGTTTTGAGCGACGGATTCAGGACGGCCGGAACGTACGAAGTAAGCTTTGATGCATCCGGCTTAAGCTCGGGTGTATATTTTTAAAAGTTTCAGGGTGGTTCCTTTTCTGAAACAAAGAAGATGCTTCTCGTGAAGTAACTTCACGGAACACAATTCAATTTTTGGAAGTACACAGATCTGATCCCTGTCAACTTATTAAAAGTGGACGGGGATCATTTCTTTTTTCAGCATAACCTGAATCAGATAAACTTACATAAGTTATGAAGAGAAGAGACATGCTTAAGAAGGCCATCGGAGGCGGAGCATTGATGGCCGTGACAAATCCGATCGACATCCTGACCCGCTCTTCCGTTGCTTCGGCAGAACCAAAGTCCGTGGGCAATCCGCTCAGATTTCCGCCGGTCTTCACAAACGGCGGCAACATGACGCTGACAGAAACTAACGTAACTGTATGGCCCGGCCAGAACACACAGGCAATCGTAATCAACGGATCATATCCCGGACCGTCGGTTGTGATCCAGAAAGGATCTGTCTTTACGGCAAACTTTTTCAATCAGCTTAATGAACCGGCAACGATACACTGGCACGGGGTTTCGACTCCTGAGTTGATGGACGGACATCCGAAAGACGCAATACCTCCGGGAGGCAATTACACTTACACATTTCCCGTCGGGAACAGAGGCGGAACATATTTTTACCACGCACATGCAGATATGAGAACTGCCGAGCAGGTATTCAAAGGATTTGCAGGCTTTTTCATCGTGGATGACCCTGCCGAACTTCAGCTCAATCTGCCCCGCGGCAGTTTTGATATTCCGCTGTGCCTTCAGGACCACAGGGTGGCAGACATTCCGCAGTTTACTTATGACGCCAACATGGAGGATGTCACTTTCGGATATCTGGGCGATACTGTACTTGTGAACGGCACGCCTGATGCATACTTTGAAGTGAGCAGGACGCTTTACAGATTCCGCATACTGAACGGATCCAATGCGAGAGTTTACAAGATTGCCCTCTCTGACAACCGGCCGTTCCGCATAATTGCAACAGACGGCGGCTTGAAGGACGAAGCTGTTGAAGCAACCTCCTTCTTTATTTCACCCGGCGAAAGAGTTGACATACTCTTTGATTTTTCTCCTTATACAATAGGCCAAAACGTCACTCTGAAGTCTCAGGCATTTTCCGCACCGGGAATGGGAACATACAGGCAGGGG
Organism: Ignavibacteria bacterium; assembly: GCA_019694675.1. GTDB lineage: Bacteria > Bacteroidota > Ignavibacteria > Tepidaquicellales > Tepidaquicellaceae > JADJAH01. Next base: position 141,395 of record JAIBBK010000035.1, on the reverse strand, counting down.
ACAGAGCTCAACATCATCAGATTCGATGTGACGGGAAATCAATCTTCGGGCGGAACCGTACCCACTTCAATGCCGCCGATCACATACTACAATCCCGCGGAAGTCAAGACGGTAAGAAACTTCGTGCTTTCCATGACTGGCGGAAGTATGAACATGCACAAGATAAACGGACTGTCGTTTGAAATGATGAGGATAGACTGGGAAACGCCGCTGAATTCACTTGAAGAATGGAAGATCGTCAATGCAACGAACAACATTCACCCGATGCATTCCCATGAAGCGCAGTTTCAGGTTTATTCGCGAAACGGAAACACAAATCTGCCACCTGTTGACAAGGGCTGGAAGGACACCGTTCTTGTTTATCCGTTTGAGACTGTAAGAACTCTCATCAAGTTCACGGAATACAGGGGGATCTACCTCTACCATTGCCATAACCTTGAACACGAAGATGACGGAATGATGCTTAATTTCAAGATCGTTGATCCGGTCGGCATCAGCGAGCAGGGTGAGGAATTGCCGGACAGTTTCAGGCTGTATCAGAATTTTCCCAATCCGTTCAATCCGACAACGCAGATCAGGTTTGAACTCGAAAAAGGCTCTGATGTGGAAGTGAATGTTTATGATGTAATGGGCAGGCTTGTTGGCGTACTTGCCGACGGCTTTGTTCCCGCAGGTTTGCATGAACTTGTCTTCAGCGGTTCGGGTCTTTCTTCGGGAGAATACTTCCTTAGGATGTCTGTTGGCGGCAGTGTTAGGACAATCAAAATGACTTTAAAAAAATAATGCGGATCTGCCTCAGGAGAGCGGAAGCGATATCTGCAAATTGTGAATATTGATCAAATACGGCTTTGATATTGCTAAAAAAGATCAGTACTCATATTTTGAGGCACTCCATTTTTTCCATCATTTACAAATCAACCAATTAAAATGAAGAAATTCTATCTGAATTTGGCATTTGCCGTTGCATTCGTATGCACGATTGCGGCCGGCTCTGTCAATGCGCAGGGTTTCAACAGTGTTACAACTCCGGACGGAGTGAACCTGACTGCAGTTGGAAATTCGGGCAAACTCTACAGATCCGGGAACGGAGGATCCACCTGGGTAAGCGTCCCGAACGGATCGGTGAACATGAACTGTGTTGCATCGTTCGGAAATGATGTCTGGATCGCCGCCAACGGCGGAGCGATCTACAAGACACAGAAGACAATTTCTCCACTTACACTTTATTCCACAGGAACTTCGAATGACCTTAAGTCTGTGACATTCATCAGTTCATCCACGGGCTTTGCATGCGGAGCTTCAGGAACGGTTGTTAAGTCAACCGACGGCGGTCTCACCTGGTTCAACAGCAATACTGGCATCGGATCGGTGCAGTTGAATTCAATAAGCTTTCTGGATGCTAACAACGGAGTTGCCGTGGGTAATTCCGGAAGCATTTACAGAACAACCAACGGCGGCAGTTCATGGAATTCAGAGGCATCCGGAACTACAAACAATCTTCTCAAGGTGAAGTACTTTGCCGACGGCCTGACCGCAGTGGGTGAATACGGAACACTTCTGGTGAACAACGGATCATGGACATCTGTAAATACAAGGCTTAAGACGGATGTGACAGGCGTCAGCGGAACGAGCAATGCAAGCGTACACGTTTGCGGCGGCGGCGGATTCATCAGGAACAATACCGGAGGGAGTTCAAAATTTCTGAATTTTGAATTGAATCCAATGATGGCCAACCTAGTTGACATCTTTTATTTTGACGCGAACAAAGGATGGGCGGTAAGCAGTCTGAACGGAGTGATCATCTATACGACAAACGGCGGCGCCAACTGGGATATGCCGACCGGCGCAACAATGTCGATGAGCTGGGTTTCAAAGCTCACTGCATCAGGCGGCATCGGAAACAATCTTTGCGAGCATCCTTTTGACAGAAACTCGATGTTCGTTGTTTACGGCTCTACAGTATATGTAAGCCGCAACAGAGGCGAGACGTGGACAAATATCGCATCAGTATCAGGCGGAGGTTCCGCGCATTCATTTTATGTAAGCCCGCTCGATACGAACATCTGGATGGTTGCGATCACGGGCTCACCGGACAAAGTCAAGAGGAGCACAAATTACGGTGCCACATGGACCGATATAGTCTCTGCAAATTTCAGCAATTACGGACAGCCGCTTGAGATGGACCAGAATGATCCTTCGAAATACTACTTTGCACCCGACGGCGGCGGCTTTTACAGATCAACAGATAACGGCGCATCTTTTCAGGAAATCAGCGGCGCTTATCCTTTCAGAAGCCCGTGTGACATCATAGTTATGTGGGACAGCTCTCAGGTTGTTTATGTGGCTGACGGCGTAACCGGAAGCGGCCTTGCCGAAATTTTCAAATCAACAAACAATGGAGTGAACTGGACAAAAGTTCACACAAACGGTTCAAGCAGTGAGATTCCGTCAATGTGCAACTCTGTGTTTGACAAGAGCACATTCTGGGCTACAAACTGGAGCGGCGGCCAGTTCTATAAGACCACAAACTACGGCGACAACTGGTTCCTCCATTCAACACAGTCTTCTTCCGGATGGGGATCGGACTACTGTCATGAAGATCCTAACATGGTACTGAAAGGCACCTACGGATCACCAACATGGCTGACAACGAACTCCGGGGCTAACTTCACATCCACTTCAGTCGGAGGCGGAGCAGGAGCAGGAATAATAGTACCGGAGAGAGGCTACATGCTGAACATGCAGACGGGCGGCCTGTTTAAGATGAACATAGTTTACAATGATGTAACAGTCACTGCGCAGGTCGACGTACAGGCATTGTCACTTGGCTCACTTGGCACCGCATATTTCGAGTCTGCCACGATCACACCGTCTGGAACAGTTAAGAATAACAACGGAGTTGCAAGCGCGACCTTCTCCGTAACAAGGAAGATCACTCCTGGAGGCTACGTTTCCACAAAGACGGTCAGCAATCTTGCTTCAAACTCTTCAACCAATGTGACATTCGATCCGTGGACTTTCCAGTCCGGCACAACATACACCGTGAAGGATTCAGTTTACATTTCGAGTGATGAGGTTCCCTCAAATGACGTGCTGAGCGGCTCACTTACTCCGTATGTTGGCACAGTGTCCACGAAACTGGATCAGCAGTTTCCGACCGTAACATTCCCGCCAACGGGCTGGGCTACATCCGGCAGCGGTACCATGAGATGGTTGTATGACCCGGTCAGCGCATACGGCAGCGGTACCGGAAGCGCGAAATACGACTTCTGGAATTCACCCAACGGAACCACTCAGTATCTTGCAACATCAACATTCACAGCTTCCTCGAGCGGTGATTCGCTTACATACGATTATGCATATTCGCCGTATTCCGGTTCAACGGATTCTATCATTATCGAAACTTCCACAAACGGCGGATCAACATATTCTGTGCTCGTCAGACTTTACGGAAGCACATCCGCAAGCGGACCTTACTCGCTGAATACTGCGCCTGCGCAGGGAAGCGCATTTACTCCCGCTTCAGATCAGTGGCTTTCAAAGTCATGGGGACTTCCGACAGGAACAAACAGGATCAGATTCAAGGCCAGAAGCAATTTCGGAAACAACTTCTATGTAGATAACATATCTGTGGAAAGCGGCTCGCTCTATACTCAGCTTAATGTAAAGATGGGACCGGAAGGGTACCTTAACGGATCCTCACTCAGGATGCGCGATACTGTAAGGGTTTATCTCAGGAATACTTCGAATCCGTTTGCAATTGTAGATTCATCGAAAGTGGTCTTTGATTCCGTGACGTTTACGGCACCGTGCGTATTCAAATATGCAAGTACGGGATCGTATTACGTTCAGGTCCTTCACAGAAATGCTCTTGAAACGTGGAGCAAGTCCGGCGGAGAGGCAATTACAAAGGGCGTTTTCTCGTCGTATGATTTTACATCCGCGCAGTCGCAGTCTTACGGAAGTAATTCCGTTCAGGCCGGTTCTTACTGGCTGTTCTACAGCGGCGACATAAATCAGGACGGTTCGATCGACGGTTCGGATCTTGTAGCAATAGACAACGATGCGTTCAATTTCGAATCGGGTTATGTTTCAACCGATGTGAACGGCGACGGCACTGTTGACGGCTCTGACCTTGCCGTAACAGACAACAACGCATCAAACTTCATATCAAAACTGACACCGGGAACTTCTCCGAGTGACCTCATATCTGTCAAAGAGAAGATCAGATCCGCGAATGAGAAGTACAGAAAGCCGGCGAGGACAAATGAGTCAGTGCAAAGCAACGGCGTAACAAAGTAACATAGAATATTCATCTCGTTTCGAAGGACAGTTTTGAAAGAAACTGTCCTTCATTTTTTTGATTCCGGTGATTAGTTTTGCCGGTGGCTTCAAGACAACAGCCGGCCGCAGATCCGGCAATTTTCATTTACTCATTCTTGCGTGAAGAAGACATTTGCACATATTGTTTCGCTCTGTATGATTCTCATGTATTGCAGTGCCGCATCCGGACAGAGCTCGGACGAGCTTGTACAGAAGTGCATAGGCGAGATCTATCATCTGCAGTTTGATTCAGCCCGGATAAATGCAGAGCAGATCATAAAGAGCAACCCGGCTGATCCCAAAGGTTATTTCTTTGATGCAATGATAGTATGGTGGAGCATCAACATCAACAAGGAGAACACATCACTTGATGAAGAGTTTTTTAAAAAGGCTGACAAAGTGATCGAGGTAGCCGACCGGGTTCTGGAAAAAAATGATAATGATCAGAATGCACTCTTTTACAAAGGCGGAGCTCTAGGATACAAGGGCCTTGTTTACAGCATCAGGGAGAACTGGTTTAATGCGGCGGAATACGGGAAGGAAGCTCTGAACCTCCTGCAGGAAGCGTATGAACTTGATCCCGGTAATAAGGATGTGATGTTCGGCGTGGGATTGTACAACTACTTTGCCGAGTATGTGCCGGAAGTTTATCCTGTTGTGAAGCCCCTGATGCTCATTTTTCCGAAAGGTGACAAGCTAAAAGGACTCTCTCAGATAAAAGAAACTGCGGCCAGCGCAAAGTATGCAAAGAACGAAGCGAGGTATGTGCTTGCATATCTTTATCTTCTTTATGAAAAGAACTATGCGGAGTCGGAACAGTATTCGCTGTCACTTCACAGTGAATTTCCGGAGAATCCTTTGTTCGAGAAATATCTGCTGAACAGTTATGTCGGATTGGGGAAATGGAACGAAGCACGAAGCGGATGGCTGAACCTGATCCAGAAAATTGACAGCGGTAAGTTCGGTTACGGAAGCAGGGCGCTTGCGCGTGAAGCAAATTATTATACGGCGCTCAGCTTTCTCAAACTGGGACAACCGCTTGAAGGAGAGAGATATGCCGCAAGGGCGGAGGAGATCACTAAGCAGATCGATCCGGAAAATGAATCGGCCATTACGGCATACATCAATCTCCTGAGCGGTATGATAAATGATGCAAAGGGAAACAGGTCTACTGCGGATATGTATTACGACAAAGTGCTTGCGATGAAGAACTTTCAGAACTCGCATCAGGAAGCAGAGAGGCTGAAGCTGGAAAGGTTTAAACAGTAACGCGCCGGAAACTCACGGCAACATGATTCAAGTTAACTTGAGATCTGATGTCGGGCAAACTATGCTACGGATACAGCCTTGTTTTTGTCCACGTGCCGCCATCAGCGGCCTCATAAAATATCCGGTCGTGAAGTCGGTTCACGCGGCCCTGCCAGAACTCTATTCTGCTTGGCTTAAGTATCAGACCTCCCCAGTTGTGCGGCCTGGGAATTTCTTCTCCGCTGAATTTCTTTTCGAGTTCATTCGCCGCATTCTCAAGCTCCTCTCTTCCCGAAAGAACTCTGCTTTGCGCAGAAACTGCAGCGCCGATCTGGCTTCCGCGGGGCCGGCTCCGGAAATACTCATCAGAATCCTTGCCGGAGATCCTGCTTACTTTGCCTTCGATACGTATCTGACGATACAGTTCAAGCCAGATGAACGTCATTGAGGCATTCGCATTCTCTTCAAGATCATTGCCCTTGCGGCTTTCATAGTTCGTGAAGAATACGAAACCCTCTTCACTGAAGCCCTTAAGAAGCATAACCCTTCCGGACGGACGGCCGTCTGCAGAGCAAGTTGAAAGGTGAAAGGCGTTCGGCTCAAGCACCTTGTTATCAAGCGCTTCCTTGAACCATTTCTCAAACTGCTGTATCGGGTCATCACTCATTGTCTTTTCGTCAATCCCGTTTGAGATGTACTCGTTGCGGAAGTTTGCAACAAGCTGTCTGATTGATTTGTTCTTCACATCCTTAAGTTCAACGCCGCCCAGTTTCATATATATGTATAAGATGAATTAATTGACGGTCAAATTAACCTCGCAGTGCTGAAGTTACAATGTAATGATATTTCTCCGCCGCGGATCATGAAAATGCAGAAGTATTTCTGAGCAGAATTTTTTGAGGTTCAATTAATGTGATTTAATGAGTAAATTTGCATTTAGATAAATGAACATGTTCCGATACTTATGAATGATCTGTGTTATCTGTACTTTCTGAGTTCCGTAAGAAACCTTGGATCCTGGAGGATCAGAAACATTATTGACCGGTACGATAATTCCGAGAAGTTCTTTAAGGCTGTTGAGAGCGGTTATCTGAGGGCTGAAGGCATTGATGTCCAGATGAATTCAAACGTCAGGGAAGCCGTCGAAAGGAAAGCTGAAATTGAGCGGGATTTTGGCAGACTCTGCGAGATCGCCGAGATCAGGAAGATCAAGATGTGTTCGGTCTTTGATGATGAATATCCCGCCAATCTTAGGACTGTTTCGGGATCACCGGTAATGTTCTTTTACAAAGGCAATCTCACCGGGCTTGACAAGTATTCGATAAGTATTGTGGGAACAAGGACACCGACCGAATACGGTAAGCATACATGTGAGATGCTGACAGAGGCAGTTTCCCGTTACGGTATACCTGTTGTGAGCGGATTTGCAAGGGGAATAGACACAGTGGCACACAGAACAGCGATCAGATCGGGAAATGTAACCTATGCCGTTTTCGGTTGCGGTGCTGATGTAATTTATCCGTCGGAAAACAGGAAGCTCTGTGAAGAGATAATTGATAACGGAGCCGTCATTTCCGAGTTTCCCCCCGGCACAAAGCCGGACCGGGTGAACTTTCCGAGAAGGAACAGGATAATCAGCGGATTGAGCATTGGTACTATAGTTATTGAAAGCAGTGTCAGCGGCGGGGCAGTACTGACAGGGGAGTATGCGCTGGAACAGAACAGGGAAGTTTTCGCCGTGCCGGGTTATATCCATTCACGGCAGTCTGAGGGTACCAATGAGATGATAAAAAGAGGACAGGCGAAGCTGATCACGTGCATTGACGATGTGATATGCGAACTTGAGAGAAAACTTGCGCCGCTCATTGGCGGTCAACTAACTCTGCCTGAACGGCAGCAAACAGCAAGCATGACAGCGGACGAGCGACATATTCTGGAAACACTTAAGCGCGAACCCATTCACATTGACCTGATCAGCGAACTGTCAGGCCGGCCGGTGAATGAATGCCTGGTTCATTTGCTTTCGCTTGAGTTCAAACAGCTGGTGCGTCAGTTGCCTGGCAAGTTCTTTACAAGTTACTGATGAGCTGTTGACAAAATTCATTATTGACGACAGGATCTTCAGTGTGAAGTTTTCCTGTGATGTGGCCAAATGCTACGGCGCTTGCTGTACACTCAAAGGTGCCGGAGGCGCGCCACTGCTGAAGGAAGAAGTGCCCCGCATAAAGAAGCTGATCGAAAAGGTAAGCGGATACCTTAGCCCGCGTCACACGGAGTTCTTGATCAGTGAAGGGTTCCTGGAGATCACGGACGGGGAGTACGGCATAAAGAGTGTTGATGACAAAGAGTGTGTTTTTGCGTACTACGAAGATGGAATAGCAAAGTGTTCGTTTCAGAAAGCGTATTATGAGAAGAGGACGGGATTTCCCAAACCAATATCCTGCCACCTCTTTCCGATACGGATTAAAGGCATGAGGAGGAACATAATCAGATATGAAGAGCTTTACGAATGCCAGGATGCTCTCGATAAGGGAGAGGCGGAGAACATTACTGTGTTCGAATTTCTGGAGGAAGCGCTGGTAAGGGAATATGGCAGAGAATTTTTCAATGCACTGAAAAAAAGATACTTGGAGGACTGATTATGCTTAAGCAATATCAAACCCAGAAACAGGTACAAAAGCTTTTACCAAAGATAGTACTTAGTCAAAACCTTCTTGCAATCCCTTCAATTGCCCTCGACAATATAGTTAAGCGCGAGCTGGAGCAGAATCCTCTTCTCGAAGAGGGCCCCGAACTTGAAAGCGAACCGACTGATGATGCTTTCTTAAATGAGGAGAAGGATCAGCCGGACGAAGATGCGGTAAGAGATAACCCCTCGCCGGCGGAAATGACGGAAGAGGCGGAAAGGGAGATTGAAGCAGAGGATGCTGAGACAAAGTCTGAAGTTGCAGATAGGAACGACGAATATGACTGGGACGAATATTTTCAGAACGAGGCCGAGGAGTACGCCTCATATGAAAGTTCCGCGCCAAGGGCCTTTGACTACAGCAGTATTGCGGACGAAGGCGGGAAGCTCCACGAAAGCCTGCTTCTTCAGCTTCACCTCAGTGATGTTTCTCCGAAGATCATTTTTGTAGCGGAAGAGATAATCTGGTCCCTGAATGAGGACGGATTTCTTGCCGAGGAGCCGGAAGACATACTCAATGACCTGAAGGTGAAGAAGGCCGGGACTGAATTTGAGAACGAGGAATTTACACTTGCCGACTTCAATTCAGCGCTTGAGCTGATACAGAAGGAACTTGACCCTCCCGGTATCGGTGCCAGGAATCTCAAGGAATGCCTTCTCATACAGATCGAAAGAGGGAAGTACTCTGACCATCTGAAAGCGCTCGCTTCGGAAGCTGTCTCAATGCATTTTGATGACATAGTCAGGAAGCGTTTTGAGAGACTTGAGAAAGAGCTAAGCGCATCTCCGGAGGAAATGAAGCAGGTCTTTGAACTATTGCACAAGCTTAATCCTAAGCCCGGATACAGTGAGAATGCCGAGCCCGAGAATTATATTGTTCCCGACCTGATTGTGAGGTCAAGAGACGGCAGTTACGATATCTTCATCAATGAGCGGTTCACTCCTTCACTGAGAGTGAACGGTGCATACAGGGACATGTACATGAACGGCAAGAGCAAGCTGGATCAGAATACAAAGAACTATCTGCTGAATAATTTCAACCGTGCAAAATGGTTCATTGAAGCCATAAACTCCAGAAGAGATACGATGATAAAGATAATGGAGGCAATTATCAGGCGGCAGAAAGAATTCTTTGACAACAACGGTGAGGGGCTCAGACCCATGCTTGAAAAGGAAGTATCTGAAGAGATAGGCATGGACACATCCACAGTAAGCAGGGCTGTGAGGAACAAGTATGTGCAGACAGACTTCGGGATATATGAACTAAGATCATTCTTCACCGGCACGATGCACAAGTCCGACGGTGAAGATGTTTCTAACATGGAGATCAAGGACAGGCTGAAGAAGCTGATTGACAATGAGAACAAGAGCCATCCGCTCACCGATCTTCAGCTTTCCCGCGAACTTGCCAAAAGCGGATACGAAGTTGCCCGCAGAACAGTGGCAAAATACCGTGAGGCGCTTGATCTGCCGATTGCAAGACTGAGACGGGAACTGAAATTGAAATGAGCGGGCTTTGCCCGGAATTGACATATTAATTGACTAACCAAACAAATCTGCTTGAATAGCCACATCCGTTTCCATTCAACCACGGTGATCGGCCTGATAAGGGACGGTGTCGCCGTTATCGGCAGTGACGGACAGGTAACAATGGGTCCTACTGTCGTAAAACACACGACCAAAAAAGTTCGAAAACTCTACAACGAAAAAGTGCTTGCTGGATTTGCAGGCGCCACATCGGATGCCTTCACGCTTTTCGAGAGGTTCGAAGCGAAGCTCGAACAGTATAAAGGCAATCTTCCCAGGGCTGCGGTGGAGCTTGCCAAGGAATGGAGAACCGACAAATACCTGCGCAGACTTGAAGCATTGCTTGCAGTGCTTGACAGGCAAAATGCTCTCATCATTTCCGGAACTGGAGATGTGATCGAGCCTGATGACGGGATTGTAGCTATCGGCTCGGGTGCGCCGTATGCGCTTACCGCCGCAAGAATGCTCGTCAAGTACACAAAGCTTGATGCGGAACAGATAGTGAAGGAAGCGCTGGAACAGGCGGCGGATATTTGCATCTACACAAACAACAACATCAGCATTGAAACTCTAAAATAAGAAAGGAACGGAAGTGACCGAAGAACCAAAGAAGAAGGGGCGGGGAAGGCCGAAGAAGAGCGATCAGGCGCCGGCTAAGGTTGAACCGGCGAGTGTGCATCGTCAGCTTACTCCCTCCGAGATAGTTGAAGAACTGGATAAGTATGTGATCGGACAGGACAGTGCCAAGAAGTCGGTTGCAATTGCTTTGAGAAACAGATGGAGGAGACAGCAGGTAAAGGACATTATGAAGGATGAGATCATGCCTAACAACATCATAATGATAGGGCCGACCGGCGTCGGAAAGACTGAAATTGCAAGGCGCCTCTCAAAGCTGTCAAATGCCCCGTTCATAAAGGTTGAGGCCTCGAAATTCACAGAAGTCGGTTACGTCGGACGTGATGTTGAATCTATGATCAGAGAGCTTACTGACCTTTCAGTCAATGCTGTTAAGGCGGAGAAGATGAAGGAAGTTCAGATGAAGGCTGAGGAAAATGCAGATGAGAGGATCCTGGACATTATCATCCCCGTTTCAGGGAAGAGTAAGGCTTCAGATGATGATTCAGGTGAACAGACAGCCGCTGAAAAAGCAAGCACAAGAGACAAACTTCGGCTGCAGCTTAAGAACGGCGAGCTGGATAACCGCTCGATTGAACTTGATGTGTCTGGGGATAACTACCCTATGTTGCAGGTACTTGGGCCTCTTGGTTTAGACGAAATGGGAGTCAATCTGAATGACCTGTTCGGCAATATGATGCCAAAGAAGTCGAAGAAGAGGAAGATGAATATAGCCGATGCAAGAAAGGTGCTGACGCAGGAAGAATCCGGGAAATTGATAGATGCGGATGCGGCCGTGAGGGAAGCCGTTAACAAGGTGGAAAACAGCGGCATTGTATTCATAGACGAGATTGACAAGGTTGCGGGAGGGCCTTCAAAAGGAATGGGGCCGGACGTGTCAAGGGAGGGAGTTCAGCGTGATCTTCTGCCTATAGTCGAAGGCTCAACGGTGATCACGAAATACGGGCCGGTTAAGACAGATCATATTTTGTTTGTAGCTTCCGGAGCATTTCATACATCCAAGCCAAGTGACCTTATTCCTGAACTTCAGGGCAGATTTCCAATCAGAGTTGAGCTTGCTAATCTGGGTGAAGAGGATTTCATAAAGATCCTCACACAGCCGGAGAATGCACTCATAAAGCAGTATAAGGCATTGTTTGCGTCAGAGAATGTAGATCTCGAGTTCACTGAAGAAGCCATTCGCGAGATAGCCAAGATCGCGGCACAGGTCAATGAGCAGGTGGAGAACATTGGTGCAAGAAGACTTCATACGATTCTTACAACTGTCCTGGAGGAACTGCTCTTTCAGATGCCCGATAAGATCGAAGAGAAGGAAGTGAGAATAGACAGGGTGTACGTTCACATGAAGCTGAATTCAATTATCAGAAACAGGGATCTAAGCAGATATATTCTATGATTGCGGGTGCAAGGTCTGTTTTGCTGATTCTGCCATTTGCCTTCATGCTGTTTGCACCAGGTGATTCACTCTGTCAGATAAAAAAGAGATCGCAGAACCAAGTGTTCTATACGGGTGCCGGCTACAAGTTTGTACTCTTCACGGACGGCACGGCAAGCGACGCTTATCCTTTCTTCGATTTCTCCTCACAGGCCTTTGTAAAGGAACTTGATGCATTCTTCGGAGTTGTGCTAAGCGAAACCGTTGCACTGGAATTCTCGCCTTCGTACATGTTCAGCAATGACTACGGCGGAGACGAATCGGAACAGGGCGGATTTAATTTTGAATCCAACGGCACAAACAGGTATTATGTACCTACTGCAACAAGTTTGTACTGCCTTCCGGTAAATCTTCGCGCAAAGTATTTTCCGTTCGGGAAAGATTACGGTTCGGCGTTCAACCTCTTTTACATCGGGGGAGGAGCCGGTCCCATTTACATAAGCGAAGAAATGGAGCAGAGAGTGTACAAGGATGACAGCAGGCTCGACTATCTGTATTCAACGGAAAACTCGAATAATTTCTGGACCATGAATTTTGAGGCAATCGCGGGAATTGCGACAGTATCAAAGTTCGGGATCGGATTTGAAGCGGGCTACAGGTTCATTCCTTTGAGCAGTGTGAAAGGGGAAAAGCCGCTGGTCACATCTCTTGCAGGTAACTTCAACAATCTTAACTTCGCGCTCAACATCATTTACAAATTCTGATACCTTTACAGCAAAGGCACGGAACAATGCAATGCGCCGTGCCTCTTGTATGATACTCAGTCTCTGAGCAATTCCCTTGCAACCACGATCCTCTGTATCTCACTCGTGCCTTCGTAGATTTGCGTGATTTTGGCATCCCTGAGATAACGCTCAACCAGATACTCTCTTACGTAACCGTAACCGCCGTGTATTTGTATTGCCTCGAGCGCACAATGCACTGCCGCCTGGCTCGCCGCCAGCTTTGCCATAGATGCTTCTTTAATGAACTTCTCACGCCTGTCCTTTTTCAGCGCCGCCTGGTATATCAGCATTCGGGCTGCTTCCGTCAAAACGGCCATCTCTGAGAGCTTGAATTGTATCGCCTGAAGTTCTGATATCGGCGCATCAAATGCCTTTCTTTCCTTAGAATACTTCACTGCGGCTTCGAGGCTTGCCTGTGCTATGCCAAGCGCCTGCGCCGCTACACCGATCCTGCCGCCGTTAAGGGTTTCCATTGCGATCTTGAATCCAAGTCCTTCCGAACCGACAAGGTTTTCCTTTGGAACTTTCACATTGTTGAGTCCGAGAGTACATGTGTCAGAACTTCTGATCCCGAGCTTGTCTTCCTTCTTTCCAACTTCAACGCCCTCGGTGTTCTTCTCAAGTATGAATGTCGAAATTCCCTTATATCCTTTTGACTTGTCAGTCATGGCCTGTATGAGGTAGATGTCGGCATTAACCCCGTTTGTGATCCAGTTCTTCATACCGTTGAGAACATAGTGATCTCCGTCAAGAACCGCTTCGGTTCTCTGCTGAGTTGCATCACTTCCGGCTTCAGGTTCGGAAAGGCAAAACGCTCCGAGCAACTTGCCGGAGGCCAGAGGCTTGAGATACTTTTCCTTAAGGTGATCGCTTCCGAACTTTTCGATCCCGTAGCAAACGAGTGAATTATTCACCGACATTATCACGCCGACTGATGCATCCTTCTTTGAGATCTCTTCTATTGCAAGCACATAGCATACTGTATCGAGGCCTGCTCCTCCCCATTCCGGCGGTACCATCATTCCCATAAATCCCAGTTCACCGAGTCTCTTCACAATTTCGGACGGAAACTCTGCATTAAGGTCTCTCTCTGTTGCGCTGGGCGCAATTTCAGACTCGGCAAAGTCCCTTGCGGCATCCCGTATGGCCGCCTGGTCTTCGGTTAAGTCAAAGTTCATGTTCTGCCTTGGTTTATTTATTGTTTGAATAATCGTAGAATCCCTTTCCACTCTTTCTGCCAAGATATCCTGCGGCAACCATTTTTCTGAGCAACGGGCACGGCCTGTATTTTGAATCTCCAAGGCCGCTGTGCAGGACCTCCATTATGGACAGGCACACGTCAAGCCCGATGAAATCGGCCAAAGTAAGCGGGCCCATCGGATGCGCCATACCGAGCTTCATTACAGTGTCAATTGACTCCGGCGTGGCGACGCCTTCCATTACGCAGTACATTGCCTCATTAAGCATTGGCAGGAGGATCCTGTTTGAAATGAACCCCGGATAATCCTGCACTTCAACAGGGACCTTTTCAATCTTAAGAGTGAGCTCTTTGATCGTTTCATATGTCTCGTTTGTTGTGGCGAGCCCTCTGATTATCTCGACGAGTTTCATCACCGGAACGGGATTCATGAAATGCATCCCGATCACTTTGCCCGGACGTCCTGTAAATGCTGCGATCTCAGTTATTGAGATTGAAGAAGTGTTGGTTGCCAGGATCGAATCCTGCCTGCAAATTTTGTCAAGTTCCGTGAAGATCTTTCTCTTGATCTCCGGATTTTCCGTAGCGGCCTCAACAGCAAGGTCGCAGTCTGCGGCGGCCGAAAGTTCAACCGAAGTCGTGATATTTCCGAGAGTATTGTTTTTCTGGTCCTCCGTGACAGTGCCCTTGGCAACCTGCCTGTCGAGGTTCTTTGTAATTGTTGCAAGCGCTTTTGAAAGCATTTCTTCCTTTATGTCAATCAGCACAACCGGGATTCCGAACTGCGCAAATGTATGCGAAATGCCGTTTCCCATAGTGCCTGAACCGATAACTGCCGTCTTCCTGATTTCCATGTGTATGTCGTTTAATGTGATGTAATTATCTTTCAACTATCAGCGCGCTGGCCTCGCCGCCTCCGATACAAAGTGTGGCAAGTCCTCGCTTTGCATCCCTGCTGTTCATTGCATGAAGCAGGGTGGTGAGGATCCTTGCACCGCTTGCTCCTATCGGATGGCCGAGGGCAACTGCGCCGCCGTGCACGTTCACTTTTTCCGGATCAAGTCCGGCGAGCTTGTTTACCGCACATGCCTGAACGGAAAATGCTTCGTTGGCCTCAACAAGGTCAAGGTCGCCTGTTTTCAGCTTTGCCTTTTCCAGCACATTCTTGATCGCATATGCCGGCGAAGTGGTGAACCATTCGGGCTTCTGTGCAAATGATCCCTGTGCCGCAATTGTGGCAAGAGGTTTCAGTCCGAGTGCTTTGGCTTTCTCCTCCGACATAACCATAATGGCCGCGGCGCCGTCGTTCAGAGAAGAGGAGTTGAACGCCGTTACGGTGCCGTCCTTTTCAAATGCTCCCTTAAGTGTCCTGCCTTTATCAAAGTTGACTTTGCGCGGTTCTTCATCTTCTGTAACCGTGACTGTTCCTTTCCTGTCCTTTATCTCAACCGGAACTATCTCTTCCCTGAACAGCCCGTCATCCATTGCTTTCAGTGCCCGCCTGTAGCTTTGCTCGGCAAATGAATCCTGTTCTTCCTTTGAAATATTCATCTCCCTTGAACACATTTCCGCCGCGCTGCCCATGTGAAAGTTGTTGTAGACATCCCAAAGTCCGTCATGGATCATTCCGTCAATCAGTGTTCCGTTTCCCATCCTGTAACCGCTTCTTGCCTTATCAAGATAGTAGGGGACATTGCTCATTGATTCAAATCCTCCGGCAATAACAACCTCTGCATCCCCGGCTTTGATCGCCTGATCGGCAAGCATGACGGATTTGAGCCCGGAGCCGCATACTTTGTTGATGGTCATGCACGGAACCGAGTCCGGAAGTCCTCCGAAAATGGCCGCCTGCCTTGCCGGCGCCTGTCCCATTCCGGCCGGAAGCACGCATCCCATGATGACTTCGGAAACGTCCGTAGGATTCACACCGGTCTTTGCAATAAGTTCTTTGATTACGACGGCCCCGAGCTGTGGGCCCCTGAGCGGCGAGAGAGAACCCATATAACTTCCGATGGGAGTTCTGAGAGCCGCTACTATAACTGATCTTGTCATTTATGCTTTTTGGTTTATTTTTTTTCTTTGAATTCAGCAGGCGGAAATGATTGTCAGAAAGTCTTCCGCTTTCAGGCTTGCACCGCCCACCAGCGCCCCGTCAATCCCTTTAGCCGCGAGTATTTCTTTTGCGTTCTTTGCATTCACGCTTCCGCCGTACAGTATTCTCACGGCTTCAGCAGTACCTGAACTGCAGAGTTGCGATAGTTTCCTTCTTATGAACAGGTGCATGTCGGATGCCTGTTTCGGAGTTGCGTTCACTCCTGTCCCAATGGCCCAAACCGGTTCGTATGCTATGGTCACGAAGTTCAGCTGATCTTCTGAAACTTCCTTCAGCCCCTCCGTTATCTGCTCTCCGACTATTGCTTCAAATATCTCATCCTGCCTCTCCTGAAGTGTTTCACCAACGCACATCACGGGCTTCAGTCCTCTTTCAAGCGCCTTCTTTACTTTCAGATTCACTGTTTCATTTGTCTCGCAGTAATACTTCCTTCTTTCGCTGTGGCCGATTATCACGAATTCGCATCCGGCTGACAAAAGCATCGCTGAGGATATTTCTCCGGTATATGCTCCTTCATCATTTGCGCACACATCCTGTGCTCCCAGCATTACGGGCGAATCCTTCAGTGTCTTTCCGCATTGTTCAAGTGAGAGAAACGCCGGACAAATAAGCACATCCGCATTAGGGTCTTTCAGATTTGAAACGCCGGCTGCAACAGTCTTTGCAAGATGCACTGATTCCTTCACATTCAGGTTCATTTTCCAATTGCCGGCAATAAGTTTTCGGTTCATCAGTTATTGACTTCGAGGTTTTTTATTAGCAGTTCATTTACGATCCTGGGATTTGCCTTGCCCTTGCTTGCCTGCATTATCTTGCCCACAAAGAAAGCCGCAAGCTTCTTTTCACCGCTCTTATATCTTTCCACTTCATTGGAGTTCTGCGAAAGCACACTCTTCACTATTTCTTCGATCTCCGACTCCCCGGAGACCTGCCTGTACTTTTGAACCAGATCATCAAACATGCTGATCTGCTCCGCCTCTGAGCTTCCTGCAGAGAGCAGTTGTGCGAATATCTCACGCGAAGCGCTTGCGCTTACTTCACCCGCCGACACTGCATCAGCAAGCCGGGCGATAACAGCAGGGGAGAGCAAGAACCTGCCGATACCGATCTTCTGTTCATTCAGTATCCGTTTGATGTCCACCCTGAAAATATTTGAGGCGATCCTGTATGTCTTCGGATCCTTACTGCCGAGCTTGGATGTTATGGCTTCGTAAAAATCGGCATGAGGTTTCTCTGCGGTTATCTCCTCCGCCTCCGCTTCGGTAAGGGCGTATTGACCGGTCATTCTCAGTGTCCTTGCATCAGGTGGTTCGGGAAGTGAGGTCTTCACTTGTGCGATCTTCCCGGCTGCAACATGCAGTCTCACAAGGTCAGGTTCGGGAAAATACCTGTAATCATGAGCTTCTTCCTTGCTTCGCGTGTGGGATGTTGTCTTGTCTTTGGCATTGTACGTCATCGTATGGTAAGAAACTTTGCCGCCCGATTCTATAAGTTCTGTCTGCCGTTTCATTTCCGCTTCGATCGCATCCACCACGTTCTTGAACGAATTGAGATTCTTGATCTCCGTTCTTGTGCCGAGTTCCTCATCTCCTTTTCTTCGCACCGAGATGTTTGCATCGCATCTCATTGAACCTTCTTCAAGATTGCCGTCATTTATTCCGAGGTAAACAAGTATCTGTCTGATCTTGTATAAATATCTGTATGCCTCGTCAGATGAGTTGATGTCCGGCTCGCTTACAATTTCGATAAGAGGCACTCCGCACCTGTTGAAGTCAACAAGCGTGTCGTTCTCCGAAAAATCGTGAATGGACTTTCCCGCATCTTCTTCCATGTGTATCCTCGTGATCCCGATCTTTTTGACTGACTTGTCCCTGAGTCTTATGTTCACATGACCTTCAAAGCAAAGCGGTGTTTCAAACTGTGTGATCTGATATCCTTTGGAAAGGTCCGGATAGAAGTAGTTCTTCCTTGCAAAGATCGTATTCTCCCTGATTGAACAGTTTGTGGCTAATCCCATTTTCAATGCACAGTCAACGAGTTCGGAATTCAGGACAGGAAGCACACCTGGATGCCCGAGGCAAACTGGGCACACGTTTGTGTTAGGCGGAGCATGGAAGTCCGCAGGACAACCGCAAAATGCTTTTGTCTTCGTCATCATCTGGGCATGCACTTCAAGCCCTATTACAGGTTCGTATTTATCGTACGGTGTACTCACTTTATGTTCAATGTTTTGCCGGCAGCCAAGCTGAATCTTCTGACAGCCTCTTCCTTTGCCTTCATATGATCAACGATCGGAGGGGGATAGTCAACTCCGATCCTGACATTACAGCTGATCTGCAAATCTTCGTTCATGAGGTGCGGTTCATGTATGTATTCGCCGGGCACCTGCCTTAGTTCGGGGACATACTGTCTGATGTAACTTCCGTCAGAGTCAAATTTCTTACTCTGAAGATATGGGTTGAAGATCCTGAAGTACGGCTGCGCATCCACACCGGTCGAAGCGCTCCATTGCCATCCTCCGTTGTTGCTTGAAAAATCAAGGTCTATGAGATGTTCTGCAAAGTGCTCCTCTCCAAGCCGCCAGTCAATAAGCAGGTCCTTTGTCAGAAACATTGCCGTGATCATCCGCACCCTGTTATGCATCCAGCCCTCCGCTGCAAGCTGACGCATCCCGGCGTCAACAATCGGGAATCCAGTGCGACCTTCCTTCCACCTCGTCAACTTCTCTTCATCATAATTCCACTGTACATTGTCAAACTCCTCTTTGAACGACTTATATGTCAGCTGAGGATTGAAGTACGTAACATGATAGTAGAATTCTCTCCATATCAGTTCATTCACC
The DNA here is from genome assembly GCA_019694675.1 of Ignavibacteria bacterium. GTDB lineage: Bacteria > Bacteroidota > Ignavibacteria > Tepidaquicellales > Tepidaquicellaceae > JADJAH01. The sequence continues at coordinate 122,662 of JAIBBK010000035.1, read as the reverse complement.
CACGTCTTCACTTCATTGAGCTCCTCTTCGCTGCTGCATTCTTCCTGCTTCTTCAGCGCCGACCTGTATGCTTCCCTGATGCTTATCGTGCCGAAGTGCAGGTGCGGCGACAGCCGGCTCGTGCCTTTGATGCCGGGAAAATCCCGCATTGACCTGTATTTCGAAAGCCCGGAACCGTAGAAGTTCTTCAGCAATGAAAGTGCTTCTTTCCTGCCTCCTCTGAAAGGCAGATCCTTCTCCCGGATCCTTTCCCCTTCAAAAAACTCTGAGCCGATCAGTGCTTCACCCGCTTCAGGGAATCTGACTCTTCTTGCTTCATAGTCTGCAGGGCAGATCTGCTTCATAAGCTGATTCCTGAACGGAGTATAGACCTTGTACTGCTCGTTCTGAAGATTTACGACTTCCCCGGGAGGAATCATTGTAGTGTCATCGAACTCAAAGACCTTACAGTCCCTCTGCTCAGCCAATTCCCTGACTGAGTTGTCCCTCGCAATGCAGTACGGCTCCACCTGCCTGTTGAACCATATCTCAGCGGGTCCGTGCTTTGACAAGATATCGCCTATTGCATCACTGCTTTTGCCGTGGAATACCTGCAATGAAAATCCGTTTGCCTTAAGTGATTCATTCAGTGACGAAAGGCACTGAAAAAGGAACCGGATTCTTTTCTCACCAAAGTAGCTGAATGAGTTTGTGTTCTTTATGTAAATGAACGAAACCTTGTCTTTCTGTTTTGCAGATCTGCAAAACTCTGACAAAGCCGTGTTGTCTTCTGTTCTGAGGTCCTTTCTGAACCAGTAGATCTTCAGCATTCAGTCATGCGTCAGAGTTGCGGGAGTCTCTCGTTGAATGAGCTTGAAGAAAGCCTCACAAACTTCGCATTCGCCTGATATGTTGAAAGGTCCCTTGCATTCAGATAACTCATTGATGACTGAAGGCCCTCTCTGTAATCTGTGATGATCTTTGTAACAGAACCCTTGTAGGGAACGAGAGACTCTTCTCCCTCAATGTAGTTCTTGTTCTCCTGCTTCACGGCAAATGAAGCGCTTCCGCAGTACTTCTTCCATCTTTGATTGTTGTACTTCAGCACTTCGCCGGGAGCTTCATCCGTGCCTGCGAGCACTCTTCCGAACATTACCGCGTCGCATCCGAGGGCTATCGCCTTGCACATCGCCCCGGGAGTGGAAATGCCTCCGTCTGCAATTATCTTCACATACTTTCCTGAATCCTTCCTCGCGGCAATTGCGCGCTGTATCGCATCCACCTGCCCTATGCCAATGCCTGACTTTATGGAAGTTGAACACATTGCACCGGAACCTATTCCTACCCTTATTGCATCTGCGCCGAGGTCAATCAGGAATCTTGTCGTTTCATAACTTGCAACATTCCCAAGTATCATCTTCAGTCCGTATTCGCTTATCATTGAGCTGATCCTGTCCATGAATTTTTCGATCATTCTCGAACCGCCGTTTGCAGTATCGAGGCAGATTATGTTCACACCATTGTCAGCCAGCTGTTTCAGCCTTCGCGGTTCAGTCTCAACATTAACGCCTACCGCGGCGGCCTTGTATTTTGATTCGCCGAGATGGAACATTTGAAGTTCGTACACCTGGCTTTCGGCAGAATTGAATCTGTGCACTATACCGAGGCAGTGAAGGTCAGCGAGCGCCTTTGCCATTTTGCCTCCGCACACGGTATTCATGGGTGATGCAATGATCGGCACAGATAGTTTCACCCCGAGGAATTCGGTTGATGTGTCGCATTCAGCCCTGTGTTCGATCTCCGAGATCTGATTCGGCACGAGCGAGATGTCGTCGTAAGTGCAGGAATGGTGATCGTCAAACAGCTGATTGTAGCTGCCGAGACTTTTCAGAAGTTCTTCAGTTGCCATGAGTTATGATGCTAATGCTTCATTTACTTTCAAGGCGGCTTCCTCGAGCGTGGTTGCAGGGATGAGATTCAGGCCCGATTCGTCGAGAAGTTTTTTTGCCTCTTCAGCATTTGTACCCTGCAGTCTCACTACAACAGGAACACCGATGTGAATGTTGTTTGCCGCCTGGATCACGCCTGCCGCAACGCGGTCGCATCTTACAATGCCGCCGAATATGTTGATGAGAATTGCTTTCACATTCTTGTCGGTGAGTATGATCCTGAAACCGTTCTCAACTGTCTCAGGAGTTGCCGTACCGCCAACGTCAAGGAAGTTGGCAGGCGAGCCTCCTGCGAGCTTTATCAGGTCCATCGTTCCCATTGCAAGCCCGGCCCCGTTCACCATGCATCCGACATTGCCGTCGAGCTTGATATAGTTCAGATTGTGCTTCGATGCTTCAAGTTCCAGTTCGTCTTCCTCATTCTCATCTCTCAGTTCCGCATAATCCTTGTGCCTGTACATCGCGTTATCGTCGAGAGTCACTTTTGCATCGAGAGCAACCACCTTGTTGTCGTTTGTGATCACAAGAGGATTCACTTCAAGAAGCGATGCATCCATGTCTTCATAAGCCCTGTAAAGGTTGGTAATGAATTTTATGAAGTCCTTCTGCAAGTCGCCCTCCAGTCCGAGCCCGAATGCAAGCTCCCTGGCCTGATAGGGAAGGAAGCCGACTGAAGGGTCGATCCATACCTTTATGATCTTCTCCGGTGTTTCCTCGGCCACTTTCTCAATCTCAACTCCGCCCCCGGTTGATGCCATGATGACGTTCTTCGAAACGCTTCTGTCGAGAAGAATTCCGAGATAGAATTCTTTTGTATAGTCAAGACCCTCGGCGATAAAGATAGTCCTTACTTCTTTTCCTTCCGGGCCGGTCTGATGCGTCACAAGAATGTTACCCAGCAATTTGCCGGCGTAGTCCTTTGCTTTCTCCACATTGTCACCGAAGAATTTCACACCGTTCTCAAGCACAAGCTCCTCGCGGTTTTGTTTCGAATACACCTTTCCCTTACCGCGGCCGCCTGCATGTATCTGCGACTTGACGACGAACTGCTTGTATCCTTTCGTTTTCAGGTCATCTACGGCGGAATCAAAGTAAAGCATTTCCTGTATAGCATGGCCGTCCTGAACCGGCACACCGTATTTCTTCAGCAATGTTTTCGCCTGATACTCATGTATTTTCATTTTCCTAGTTCCTTTGTTTTTTGTTCAATTCTGATTTTCTGCTGTTCGATCAGTTCCTTCACTTTCAGATTCGCCGAATCAAGCTGGTACTTGACGGAGTCGAGCGACTCAATTGACTTGGTCTTCATCGAGTCAAGCATCTTTGATGATTGCTCGAGTTCTTTCTCGAGTTTCTTTATGCTTTCGTCAACGGTCTTGTCAACCTGCTCGTTGATCTTCTCATTGACTCTCTCTTCAATCTTTCCGCAGCCTGCTGCAAATGCCAGGGCTGTCAGCAATACCAATGCTTTTTTCATGATCATTTTTTGATTTTTTCTGCAACCGACTTTGCCTGCATGAACAATCCGAGGTAATCCCTGCCGCCTGCTTTTGAATCAGTGCCGCTCATGTTAAAGCCGCCGAATGGATGAACTCCAACAAGCGCACCGGTGCATTTTCTGTTCAGATAAAGGTTACCGACAAAGAAGTTCTTCTCGCCTTTCTCAAGCTTCTTCTTGTTCTTTGTATAGATGGCACCCGTAAGCCCGTAGATAGTTCCGTTGGCTATTTCAAGTGCATGGTCAAAGTTCTTTGATTTGATCACTGCAAGCACGGGACCGAATATTTCTTCCTGCGCGATGGTTGCATCCGGTTCAACATCCCTGATTATTGTAGGCTCAATGAAGTGGCCGACTTCGCTCACTTCATTGCCTCCGTGTATAAGCTTCCCGCCTTCATCTATGCCTTTCTTTATATACCCGATGATACTGTTCTTGGACTTTTCATTTATCACGGGCCCAAGATTCGGATTCTCGGCGGCGTCACCGACTTTCAGCTTCCTGGTTTCTTCCACCAAAGCATCACAGAATTTATCGTAGATCTTTTCATCAACTATGACCCTTGAACATGCTGAGCACTTCTGTCCCTGAAAGCCGAATGCGGAAGACACAACACCCTTTACCGTATCACTGAAGTCAATCAGTTCGGAATCTACTATGATCGCGTCCTTGCCTCCCATTTCTGCCACAACGCGCTTGATCCAAATCTGCCCCGGCTGTTTCTTCGCGGCAAGTTCATTCACCCTGAGCCCAACTTCCATGGAACCCGTGAATGCAATAAACCTTGTTTTCGGATGAGTTACGATAAGATCGCCTATCGTGCTTCCGTCTCCCGGGACAAAATTGAGCACTCCCGGAGGAAGGCCTACTTCTTCCATCAGTTCAAAGAACATCTGCGCAATGGCAGGGGAATCACTTGACGGCTTGAGCACAACTGTATTGCCGGTAACAATTGATGCTGTCGTCATTCCCACAAGTATTGCAAGAGGGAAGTTCCACGGCGGGATCACAACTCCGACTCCAAGCGGTATGTATTCCAGTTTGTTCTTCTCGCCCGGATATTTCACAAGCGGATGGCCTTCGTCATATCTGAGAGCTTCCCTTGCGTAAAATTCCATGAAATCAATTGCTTCGGCAGTGTCGCCGTCTGCCTCGGCCCAGTTCTTACCTACTTCATATACCATCATTGCTGAGAATTCATGCTTTCTCTTCCTCATTCTCTTTGCCGCATCCAGAAGATATTTTGCCCTTGTCTTCACAGGGACGTTCTTCCAGTTGCTGAATGTGTTGTTCGCAATATCTATTGCCTGCATAGCCATCTCGGCAGTTGCTCTCTGAAACACTCCGAGCTTCATGTCCTTTTTTGAAGGATTGTACGAGTAGAGTTTTGTGTCTGTATAGAACTTCTGCCCGCCAATGGTTATCGGATATTCGTTTCTGAATCTCGATTCGATCTTCTTCAGGGCCTTTTCGAAATCCGTTCGGTTCTTTTTCTTGGTGAAATCAGTAAACGGCTCATTCGAGAACTTAGGTAATTTCATTGTCGTGTTTGTTTATGTTATTTCAGTTTCTGTTGTCAAATGCTCTCACCGCCGCATTATGCACTTCCGGCCTTATCTCGCGGATGAGATTGTTGTTTCTTGTCGGATAAACTCTGTTCGTAAGCAAAATTATGATCAGGCCGCGCTCCCTGTCGCACCAAACGCTTGTGCCCGTGTAACCCGTGTGTCCGAAGCAATCTTCAGAGATCTCTTCGCCGCAGGGTATCCTGTTCGAAGATACCCTCTCCGGTTTTGTTTCCCAGCCGAGAGCCCTTGTGTTGTAATAGGGAAGGCCCTCGAACCTCTTAGTAAAATACAGCACGGTTTCTTTTGCGGAGATCTGCCTGTCTCCGGGTATGCTGAAGTCATAGTAACTGCCTTCATTCAGCATTGCCTTCATGAATCTATACAAGTCCTTTGCATTCGAGAAAAGTCCGGCATTTCCCGAAACCCCTCCCATCAGATACGCGGCCTCGTCATGTACTTCTCCTTTGAGAAGTTTCATTCTCCAGTAATTATCCTGTTCCGTAGGCACCGCCTCATTCAGCATATTACCCTGAGGCCTGAAACAACTGTTCCTCATTCCCAGCGGAACAAATATGTTGACAGAACAATACTCATCAAGCGGGATACCTGAAACTGTCTCAATTATTTCTCCGAGCAGTATTGCGTTAAGATCGCTGTAAACGGTTTTGCTTCCCGCGGCATAACTTAATCCCGAATTGTTTATGTGGGATATCACCTCGCCGCGAGTACTGTACATGGTGTAAAAAGGAACAAATGCCTCAAGTCCGGAATTGTGAAGGAGCAGATTAAGTACTGTGATCTCAGATTTTCCGTTAACGCCGAACTCCGGCAGGTATTTGCTGACCGGAGCATTGAGGTCCAGCAAGCCGGAATCGAAGAGCTTCATCACCGCAGTCGTTGTTGCGACAGTCTTGGTTACAGAGGCCAGGTCATAGACACTCTCTTCGTGCACCGCAGGAGAGAACTCGTCGTATGTGTAATTCCCGAAATATCTTTCAAACAAGATACCTTCATCAGTTCCTACGATCATCTGTGCTCCTGGAAACGCACCTTTTCCAATACCTTCTGAAATAATATTGTCAACAGCGGTGAAGTCGGCGGCGCCGCCTTTCGAAGGAAACCACCCCAGCGCGGCCATGAAGATCAATGCTAAGATTTGCACCGGCAAAGATATTTAAAACAAGGCGCTTATTCAATTTACTAAACCCTCCGAATTGCCCCCGAAATCAGGGATTGGATATTCAGAGGTCAGCCGTAATGAATTATACTGTGATATGCAAAAGACAATCCTGACCTCATTGAAAGCAGAAGGCATCCGCATTCTCTCCGGAAATCCTGTGTGATTACAATTAAGGAGTTTAATAGGTGAGTACTAATAAATATATTCGTAACATGCCCGAGCGCAGGATAGTGAAAGAAGATCCTTATGAAGTCCGGATAACCGGTATGCGGATCCGCACAGTTGTCAGCTGCATTGCAGCGGCGCTGTGGCCGTTCATATACTGCTACAGATATGTCATACCGGGACAGTCATATTCACTTAAGATCGCCAATGACTTCTGGTATCTGTACAACTGCAAGGTCTATCTCCTTGATAAGCTTTCGAATTTTCAGTTTCCGCTGTGGTCGCCGTCAGAGAGTGCGGGAATGCCGTTCTATTCAAATCCGTTCACTCAGGCCTTTTACATTTTTAATATTCCTCTGACGCTATTATACAAGGTTCTTTCGGGCTACTCCTATCATGATCATCAGGTCTTCACAGTATTCGGTTTGTCTGTTTTTGCAGTCGGAATTTTGATGTGGCTCAGGTCTCTGCATGTCGGACTCACTTTTGCTCTCATTTCTGCCTGCCTGATCGCAGTCAACTCCAAAATGATCGAAATACTGAGATTCCCGAATGCAGTCCACACCGTAGCATGGGTTCCGTGGATACTATTAGGAATTACTCTGGCACTGAACGCCTCCAGGCCTGTCAAAGCAGGAGTTGTTATCTTTGTGTCTGCCGTGCTGATGGTGACTGCAGGATATCCGTACAATGCCTATTACTCATTCTTTTTGATCATACCGTACGCGGCGTTTGTATTTTGGATCAGCAGAAAGAGGCCGGACTTCGGACTTGGAGAATCAAGTACGCTGAAATACACTCTTGTCATCGGCACAGCTCTCGCTTCGGCATTTGCCGTATGCTATCCGTACATTCGTGAGATCACACAGCTCTTTGATCAGATCGGGTTCAGAAAGGGGGATGATTTTGAGTTCTCCACTTTCTTCAAATTTTCGCTTACTGATACTATCGGTTCACTTGTGTTCCCTCCTGCCGCGCACATTGAGGGCTGGTATTACTTCGGCGTGGCGGGGTTTCTGATCGTATCTGCATATGTGATCTACAGCCTTGTCAACTACAATGAAAACAAGCTCAGGGGGAAGACCGTCATCGTCATACTTTTGTGGATGGGTACAGTGTCATATATCACTTACGGATCTGAGTCATACCTTTTCAGACTGCTTTGGGAGTACTTTCCCGGATTCTCGCGGCTCCGAATAATTGGCCGCATGAATTTCATTCTCCTGCCGGCGATCGCTTACCTGCTTGCTGAATCACTCCGGTTGTTCTTTGAATCAATGTACCTGATGCCTGAGACCGGAAGAAAAAAGAAGTTGATACAACTTTCAGCGTTCATACTGGTTATGTACGGACTCACTCTGTCGGCGCAACTTTATTTCATGAAGAACAAGGCTCTGCAGGTGAACACAGTTGCATACTCAAAGTCATACCTCCCGGGAATGAACGAAATGAGCTTTGTGATCTACGGCGCCGTCGCAGTAGCATTGTTATTGTTCTGTCTGTCTGCTTCTGCTCTTGTCAAGAAAAGATATGCAGTTGCAAAGTTCTTTCTGCTTTCTGTGTTTGTTCTGATCTCCCTCGATATGTTCAATGCGGGCATCAGGCAATGGGCAAGCAAACCGCTCCCTTCAGATACTGAAAGAAGGATGATCGGCGTTGACAGCCTGAACATGAAGTCATTCAGTACACCGAGAGACAACAAACAGATCCTGCTGAGTCTTACACCTTCATTTTCCGTCGTCGGGATTGACGAATGGTCGTTTGAGAGATATAAGAATTTCCTGAAGAGATTTGAGGAGGAATCAAATTATGACACTTCAATGTCATCGGCAGACAGGTTCAGTGAGATCATGGGATTGAATGACGGACAGAAGATCTTTTTTACATCGGAACGAACGCACGAGAGTCTGTCCGGATTCTTCGAAGATATGAATGCGCGAAGATCTGAAGCCACTGACAAATACAAGATACTGAATTACACCGGTGACCGTCTGGAAATCAATGTGGAATCTGTTTCCGCGGGCAAGGTGATCTTCATTGATAACTGGGACAAGGGCTGGAAGGCATTCGTCAACGGCACGGAAGTTCCTGTCAACATTGAGCTTGGCACTTTTAAGAGTGTGAAGATACCTGCAGGTGTTGGCAAAGTAGTTTTTGAGTATTCACCCGATTTTTTTGACTGATTTACCTGTTCTTTTCAGCCGGCATTCGCGGCATGAGTTTGAACTGACACTGGAATCGGGTCAGTTAATTTGGATCAGGATAAGCATTTGAATTCAAATGAATGCACATATTTCCTAAGTTACAGCTACATCTAACTTAAATCATAAACAGCATGAATAACATCGGCCGGATATTTGCATCTGTAATCTGTATGGTAATCTTGGTCACTTCCTGCGGCAAAAAAACTGCCGGCGATCCCAATACTTCACTTGCAAAGTATGACCGGCTGATGACAACAATGAATGCTGATTCCATTTCATCGCTGTTCACGGAAGACGGGATGCTCGGTGTTGAGGGAAGCAATTCGATATCGGGAAGGGAAACTATACGCAACTACTTTGCGTCTTTCGAGGGCGAAGTGACCGTGCTGGCAAATGAATCCAAAAGCATATCCCTGGACGAGTTCGGCGACAGCATTGTGCAGAAAGGAAGCTACCGGCAGTCAGTTGTGATGCATTCTGACACTATTGACGCACAGGGAAACTTCAGGGCTGTCTGGGTTCCCGGAAAGAACGGTGAATATCTTCTGAAAAAGATGCTCACTTCACCCCCCTCAAGATAGGCAAGATGCGCTGTGATTTCCGGAAGGGACAGCCGCCTGAAAAAAGAAAAGATTTTGTTTGCATATTTAATATCCGATTCAGTTAAATTTGTACAGAACAAATGTGCAGGAAATATGAAGATCTTCATACTTTCACTCTTTATCCTCTCAGCTACGGCATCTGCTCATGCAGATATCAATTACCAGGTATTTGTAAAAGACTTCCGGCAGATCCCTGAAGGATACACATGCTCATTATATCTCAAGAACCTCCGCGCCGAGCCGATCAGGCTGGCAGGTGTGGAGACTGCAATTCTTACAGACAATCTCTGGGTACCGGCTGATTCTGTATGGACAATATTCAGCGCACAGGGACTCGGAACAAACAATGCAGCGCTATGGATGTATGATCAGATAAGGGTTGTTGCAGCCGTAATTCCGACTGACAGCTTGTTTGTCCAGCCAAATGAAGAGAAACTTCTTGTAACACTCGGTTTCAATGTTAACATACTGAATCCGAGGAAAACAGTTCCCGAGAGAAAACTCATGTATATCCATGCAGGAGGAACAATACCTAACGTATCAAACGAAGTTGAACTTGTCATCGGTGATCTTACCGGTGTTTCGCCGGTCACAGGCAATACACCTGATGATTTTTCACTCATACAGAACTATCCTAATCCGTTCAATCCTACCACAAAATTTGAATTTTCGCTTCCGAGATCGTCCGGCATTGAGATCAGTGTCTATGATCAAAACGGGAGATTTGTGAGAAACCTGGTCAGCGGGTATCTGGGATCCGGTTCTTATTCCCTTGACTGGAACGCAGCGGATTTGCCGAGCGGAGCTTATTTTGTGAGGATGATGTCTGAAGGCATTTCTATCACACGAAGAGCGATCCTCGTGAAGTGACGAATCTTAGGGTATATAATTTTTATAATAAAGCTCTGCACTAAAAACCCAATTCAAAAATCCAAGGAAGAACTCCTATGAAGATCTTTGCCACTTTTGTAATGCTCTTGTTCGCTTCTTCATTGTTTGCGCAACCCGATGTAATGGTCCGGGATTCAACCGGAAACATTCTTCCGCAGGCGGCGCCCGGCACTACAATCACTCTGAACGTAAAGCTGTTTGTTGACATTTACTGGTCTGCAAGGGACGGCTTCATGAAGAACGATCTAAGGCAATTCACTCCTCTGAGACCAAAGGACCTTTTTGGCTACTCAAATCTTTATCAGTCTAAATGGTGGCCTATGCAGTCGGATTATCAGGTGTCTTCAATACCAAATGACTTCATTTGCTGGGTTTATGTTGAAATGCGGACAGCAGACTATAATATATCATACAGCCTTCCGGGATATCTGAACAAGGACGGCTTCGTGAAAGATATGGATGGAAATATGTTCAGCATTACAGTTGCACCCCACCGAAATTACTTTCTGATAGTGCATGCATACAACGGGAACTCAGTTGTAGCTGCCGATAACGGAACAGTCATGAAATCATTCGCCGTCACGACCGCAAACACTATTTCCTGGGACTTCACGGACAACTGGCAAAAGGCGCATATACACCCGAGCCTTACATCTTATCCGATGATGGAACTGCCTTCGATAAACGGCTCCACTGTATGGACCATTCCAAGCGGCGATGTTCCTGAATCCGATGTTTCTGCGGGTGACAGAATTTCAACCTGGGATAATTTTGTTGACTTTTCTGATTTGAGGTCAATTGAACTGAGTTTCGGAAAGAAGACAGGGTTTTCTCCGTACGATCTGAATCTTGACAAGTTTATTGACGTCAATGACTGGTTATACGTAAGAGACAATACTTTCTTTTTCATGAGCGGAAATACTTTCGTTTACAAGACGCGAAGGAACTGATCACATTCGGTTGAGTGTGCGGTAAACAGAATACAAAACCAACTGTGCATGCTTTCCAAATCACAGTGTGAATGCCGTGGCAATGTATATTGAGCGTTGATCAGCGGCCGGCTGTTTGACTGTGTGAAATCAGTTTAGAAAGCCGCGGCTGTGCACGCCAACCGCCTGATTTGCAGGCAGGATTTACAACTTGAAATGTATGATATTAAGGTCTTATTGATTGCCTTTATAGATGAGCCTTCCTTCCGGGTCGATCTGCTGTCCGAATGTAATTAGATTCCCGTCAGGATCCTCAACAACAAAATCCCGCATGCCGTACGGGTAGCTCATGATGGGGTCAACGATCATGGCGCCTGTTGCTTCAAGGAGGTGATAGTACTCATCAATCCCTTCACAGAATATATACACACTGCTTTCTCCGGTCACTCTGTTGCTTTGTATTGACGGGCCGGCGAAATGAACTTCCACATCTCCAATCATCATTCCTCCGTAATCTCCGAATGTGAAGTACTCTCTGAACCCTAACTTTTCCCTGTAGTAGTTCATGGATGCGTGAACATCCCTTACGCTGAAAATGACTGCCGACGTGTTGAACTTCATATTGCTTGTGTTTTATGCTTCCGTTAATGAAACTCCAGAATCTCGGTTTGACTTGCTTGCGGTTCTGCTCTTCTTAAAATGCAGTCATTCGGAATACTCAGTCAAGTTCTCTGAGCAGTCCGTTCAGGTCCAGTTCCTCCGTGATCATCCTCAGGCTTCCGTCACTGTTTCTCGGCCACTCGGCTGGCTTCCTGTCCCTGTAAAGTTCAAGGCCGTTCCTGTCAGGGTCGTTGAGGTATATCGCCTCGGAAACTCCGTGGTCTGATGCTCCGGTCAAAGGGTATCCGGCTTCAAGCAGTCGCCGGTAAATTGCCGCCAGGTCCTTTCTTGTCGGGTAAAGTATTGCCGCATGAAACAATCCCGGAGCGTATGGAGATGCCGACGGCTTGTTCCTGCTCAGCCATGTATTGAGCCCGATGTGATGGTGATAACCGCCGGCGGAAACGAATGCCGCATCATCTCCGTACATCTGCATAAGCTCAAATCCCAGAATACCGCAATAAAAATTTAAAGACCTCTGAATGTCAGATACCTTAAGATGAACATGCCCGATAGAAGTGCCGGCCGGTATCCTGTAATCGTCCGTCATTATTTCTCATTTGGAAATTCAACGTTCATAAGTTTCTGTTCGCACTCATACATGTCACAGCATGTGTGACAAACTCTTTTGGTTGCAGAGAAAGACTCCAGCTCAACGTCTCCTGACAAATAGCCGTCTCTTAATTCTTCACTGTGAAGAAGATCTGTGCTGAGATATTTCTTGTTCGAATCAGGAAACACTGTTGCCACTATTGCCTCTTCGCCTATCTCATTCTGAGCTTTCAGAGCGGCAACGAAGTTTGCGCCTGAAGAAATGCCAACAGCCAATCCTATCTTTGCAAGTTTCTGAGACATAATGATCGCATCTCCGTCGTTCACATCAATTATTTCGTCAAGCGAGCTAAGATCAACGATCGGCGGAATGAACTCATCTGAAATCCCCTGTATTCTGTGCTTTCCGGTCTTGTGTCCCGTTTTCATCGTTGGTGATTCGGCCGGCTCCATAGGGTGAATCTTCACTGAGGGTTTTATTTTCTTAAGATAAGACCCTGTTCCCATGACTGTCCCACCCGTGCCTATTCCTGCCGTGAATGCATCCGGTACAAGTCCTTTGAACTGAAGCTGCCACCAGATCTCCGGCCCGGTTGTCTCGTAGTGAGCTTTGATGTTTGCATCATTCGAGAACTGATGGGGAAGGAAAACTCTGTCATTATTTTTTACAAGTTCGTCTGCGAGTGCAATGCTTCCGATGAATCCGCCCTGTTCCTTTGTGACCGGTGTGATCTGTGCTCCGAAGCTGTGAATGAGGTCAACTCTTTCCCGGCTCATCCAGTCGGGCATGAATATCATAACGCTGTGTCCAAGAGCTCTTCCAAGCGCCGAGAATGAAATTCCGGTATTGCCGCTTGTTGCTTCAGCTATCATGTCACCCGGTCTGAGAAGTCCGTTTTCATATGACTCTTTGAGAATTTTAAATGCCATCCTGTCCTTTATGCTTCCCGTCATGTTCAGGCTTTCGTACTTTGCAAATATCCTTCTCTTCCTGTTCTTATAACTGAACCTTATCTCAAGCAGTGGAGTGTTGCCTATCAAGTGGCCGAGCGAATTGAATTTCCTCTTTAATGATTCGCGGTCAAGCTCTTCGGTTATCATGTTTCTCAGTTATCAGTTTGACAAAATTACCCTGAGCAATATTAAAAAGAAACAAATGAATCATGAATCGCCTTAAGACTGCTGGACTGCGTTTATTGATATTTGTCTAATAACTTTTCATATGCACCTGTTTCACAGCCCTTCCCGATGGATCATTCATCTTCTTGAATGACTCGTCCCACTCAAGCGCAACCGGCGAACTGCATGCAACCGATGGAACAGAAGGTACGCAAGCCGCCGCTGTATCGGAAGGGAAGTGCTCGGCAAAGATCGATCTGTAATAGTATTCTTCCTTATTCATCGGGGGATTAACGGGGAATCTGTATTTCGCTTTTGCAAGCTGATCATCTGTGACTTTCTCGTTCACCATTGCCTTCAGTGTGTCTATCCAGCTGTATCCGACTCCGTCGCTGAACTGCTCTTTCTGCCTCCATAAAATGTTCTCCGGCAGATAATCCTTGAATGCTTCTCTAAGAATCCACTTCTCTATCTTACCGTTTCCAGCCATTTTATCCTTTGGATTCAGGCGCATCGCAACGTCAATGAACTCTTTGTCAAGGAAAGGAACTCTTCCCTCTACTCCCCATGAGCAAAGCGACTTGTTTGCACGCAAACAGTCATAAAGATGAAGCTTGCCGAGTTTTCTCACTGTCTCTTCATGAAATGCCTTCGCGTCCGGGGCTTTGTGAAAGTACAGATAACCTCCGAAGAGTTCGTCAGAGCCTTCTCCCGAAAGTACCATCTTGATCCCCATTGAGCGGATCACTCTTGCAAGGAGGTACATGGGTGTGCTTGCCCTTACCGTGGTTACGTCGTATGTTTCAATGTGGTAAATGACATCTCTCAGTGCATCGAGTCCCTCCTGTATTGTGAAGTTGATCTCATGATGGACCGAGCCGATATGCCCGGCTACTTCTCTTGCAGCAAACAGGTCGGGGGCGCCTTCAAGTCCGATCGCAAATGAATGAAGCTGAGGATACCAGGCCTGCTGTTTGTCGTCCGTTTCCACTCTGTACGCAGCAAACTTCTTTGTTACCGCGGCTATGATGGATGAATCCAGGCCGCCGGAAAGCAGAACGCCGTACGGTACATCACTCATGAGTTGCCTGTGCACCGTATTCTCCAGCGCTGTCCTGAGCTGAGCAGTATCTGAAGTGTTGTCCTTTACATTCTCAAAAGATGACCAGTTTCTTTCATACCATTTTACCGGCTCGGTTCCTTTCCGGCTGTCAATGTAATGTCCCGGAGGAAACTCCTCAATCTTCCTGCATATTCCCTCGAGCGCTTTCAGTTCGGAAGCCGCGTAAAAATGACCGTGTTCATCCCAGCCCGTGTAAAGCGGTATGATCCCGATATGGTCGCGGGCAATGAAGTAATGATCGTTCTCCGAATCATACAGCGCAAATGCAAATATTCCGTTTAGGTCTTCGAGAAAATCGCTTCCCTTTTCCAAATACAGCGGAAGGATCACTTCACAGTCGGAATGTGTGAGGAAGTTGTAGTCTCCGTATTTCTCCCTGATCTCCCTGTGGTTGTAGATCTCTCCGTTCACTGCAAGGACAAGCTTCCCGTCATTTCCGAACAGCGGTTGCTTACCACTCTGAACATCTACAATGGCAAGTCTTTCATGCGCAAGTATGGCCGATCTGCCGCAGTAGATACCGGACCAGTCAGGGCCTCTGTGCCTGAGTTTCTTTGACATTCCGAGGACCTGAGACCTCATTCCGTCTTCTTCGTTCCTGAGTTTGAACACACCTATGATGCCGCACATTTGCTTCGTTCTTGTTTTGGGTTTATGATTAATGAAACAATGCGGAACTGATCGTCCCGCATTGCCTTCTTACGTATTTCTTATGACTGTACTTTCGGGTCCCTGCTGAGACTACTTCAGCAAAGTCATCCTTTTAGTTTCCGTGAAATTACCGGAACGGATAACATAGACATACACTCCGCTGGAAAGTTTTCCGGCGTCAAAGTTAACGCTGTATGATCCTGCACTGAAGATGCCGTTAACAAGCACTGCAACTTCCTTTCCGGAAATGTCATATACTTTCAGCTCCACATTGCCGTTCTCAGGCAACGCAAACGTCAGTCTGGTTGCAGGATTGAACGGATTCGGAAAATTCTGCGAAAGAGAATACTTCTCAGGAATGCCTGTTCCGTTGTTTGTTACAGATACCTGATTTGAGATAGTGAAGTTTGTGTTCGAAAGATCGAAGAATACATTTCCGACCGCCTCAATCTTGATCCTGGCAGTACTGTTGTTTATGCTGGGGAGATTCACGCTTTGAGTGCCGTCGTTCGGCGTGTTGCCTGCAAGTGTGACCGGGAAAGTCAGCCCTCCGTCTGTTGAAAGCTTGATGTTTACATTTGCGCAGTTCACTGGCGTGGCATTCGTGTTTGCAACATCCCAGGTGATCGTCTGCGGCACATTGGAGTTAAGTGTCACAGAAGTATTCGGATACGTAACAAGGAACGGTCCCGCTGCTGCATCAGCGGTGAAGAAGATGATCTCATTATTGACCCCTCCTGCGGTTGCGTTGTTGTCCCTTACCGTAAGCCTGAATGTGAGGTTTCTCGAGTATGTCGGAAGTATCTCGCCGATCGTCTGAGTGTTATTGAGAATGTTGGACAGTCTTGGAAAATACCTTGTGCCCGAAGTATCGGGTTTGAATGACCTGAAGATCGGAGCATCACCGGAAGGACTGTTCGGAGAACCGGGAGGGCCGATGTCCATCTCTTCCCAGCAGTATGTAAGCGAATTCGGCGTCTCAGCATCGGTCGCAGTACCTGTCAGCTGGAACGGTGTTCTCACCGGAATCACCCATCCGCCGGGAGGCATCGTAATGCTCGGAGGTGTATTGCCTGAGTTTGTTATCACGGCGCACGAGTTTCCTGTTCCGAACTGTATGAACTGCTGGATCTCTGAAAAATTTCCTGTGTGAAAGTAATCGTCGCTGTTGTTTTGCAGGTTATGGCTTCCGCAGATTCCTGCATAAGCCATGATCGTGCTTCCGCTTCCGGGCTCCCATGCGGTTCCGGCGTTTCTGTTTCCGCCACCGCACGAGCTTACTTCGCTGTTGAATGTGTGATTTCCGCCGTATTGATGGCCGACTTCATGTGCAACATAATCAATGTAGAACGGATCGCCTGTCGGCTGCGGAAGGCCTGTCACTCCCTGTGCCTTGATGCCGGGAACGCAAACACATCTGAGGAATGCAATGCCTCCTCCTCCTGTGCTGAACACATGGCCGATGTCATAATTTGCTGACCCGATCACATTGTCAAGATTGGACTGATTCTGCGAAAGCATTGCTCCGCCGTTGCTGTTCGTGTACGGGTCAGTGCTTGAATTCGTGTACACGATCAGATCATTGTTTGCGATCAGTGTCATTCTTATGCAAAGGTCCTTGATGTAAACTCCGTTCACTCTGTTCATTGCCGTAACTATAGCGGCTATGCCCTGTGGAACTGTTCCGCCGTGGAAAGCTGTGTACTCGCCTGTTGCAGCCATTGCAAGCCTGTATGTCCTCAGTTCCGGGCCGCAAACTATAGCACCCCTGTATGACGGAGCAACAGGTGAAAGATCTGACACTATTTCATCCGTCAGGCACTCAAAGCTGTGCCTGTTTGCAAGCGCGGTTTTGTAATAGCTTATATAATGCTCGGTCTCGTTTGAAGAATAAGGATCAATGAAGTAATCTCCTTTGGGTGTTAGAACCATTGCATGAAATCCGTGAACCGTGATGTCCACAGTTCCTGAAGCATACGGATCGCTTATTCCCTGTATCAGGTATGTTTTGATGTCGGGATACTTTGCAGACAACCCGGGCTCCATCATTGAATATTCCACGGCGCTGAAAGTTGAAATGCGGCCGTCGGGGCTTGGCAGTGAGATCACAACCGGACTTCGGTCAGATCCTTCGTGAGGTGCGGAAGAAAGCTCCATTCTGAGAGCCGGAAGATTCGCCCTAACGGTTCTGTAATTTTCCGGAACAATTCTTCTTTCTCCTTTCAGTACAATTGCAGATTCATTTGCATCTGTCCATACTGACTGCGCTTCTGAGGCCTGCGCAGTTCCTGTATTAACCAACTTGCTGTCCCTTAATGTTAAACCCGTTGCCGATAACAGAATGAACAGGGTAAGTAAGAGTCTGAAACTTATTGCTTTGTTCATTAGGAAATTTTGATTTAGTAATTTTGCGGTGTGGATAGAACGGAGGAACACCGAATTAAGATTCGGTAAAGATAACAAATCTGATCAAAAGTTTTTGTGCAAGAGCCTTTCCCAGGGAATGAATTGCTTACGATATTCATCTTCAATAATTTTCCGGCAAGCCATGAGATCCTTCGTCCCGTCATTACTCATATTGCTGATGTCCTTTGCAGGTGCATCAATTGCCGGCAGTGCAAAAGTACGCGTCGTCAATTCGCATGACAGGGTACAGGTTGTGACGGATCCCGTGAAAGGGTACAACTCTTATCCCGCATGGACCCTCTTTCCGTCAAAGAGCATAATGTACAGGCATGCGCTTCTCAGAATTACATATCAGTGTCCGGAGTCGCTTAAGTGCGGTGAATGGGACTACATAGACAAGGTCCTGATCAGAAGGAAAGGAGGAATCAGTGAGGATACACTGAACTTCGAAATAGCAAGGATGATCTCTCCTTACGGCTCAAGATTCACAAGCGACTGGAAATTTTCATGGACTGCGGACATTACGGATTTTGCCCCTTTGTTTCACGATTCCCTGGAGATCGAATTCATACACACAGGCTATGAAAGCAACAAGGACCGCGGCTGGCTTGTCACTGTCACATTTGAACTGACAGAAGGCACGCCGGCTATGGAACTTCTCGGGATGGAAGAGTTCTGGAAAGGAAATTTCCCTTACGGTGATACGGCAAATTCCATTGAGTCATATCTCTCTCCGCGAAAATTCAAAACGCCGGAAGGAACAGCAATCTCCCGGCTGAGAATACTTCAGACAGGTCACGGAATGGATGATCTTGAGAATTGTGCCGAGTTCTGCGCAAAGTCAAGGTCCATCTATCTCGACGGAAAGCTCATCAGCAGGAAGAATGTATGGAAGGAATGCAGTGACAATCCTCTGTTCCCTCAGGCGGGCACTTGGATATTTGACAGGGCAAACTGGTGCCCGGGCGATATGGTTGCTCCGGACATACTCGATCTCAAGGTCTCTTACCGCAAGTCGCATACTCTTGATATCAACATGGAACCCTACATCAACAGAAGCAAGCCAACAGCCAATTATGAATTCTCTTCCTACATCTTCCATTACTCTGAACCCCTTGCTGAAAATGATGCCGGGCTTGTGGAAATTGTTGCTCCTACAGACGGAACCCGAAGCACAAGGAATGATCCTGTCTGTTCCGGTCCTGCAGTCGTAATAAAGAACTACGGAAGAAACTCCATCAGGAGCCTTGAGTTCAATTACGGAACATCCCGCAGCGGACTTCATTATATGTGGACAGGGGAGCTTGGAACTAACGAGTCGGTAATGATCACGCTTCCCGGGGAATTCATTTTCGGAGACGGCGAAAAATTCTTTGTATCAGTGTCTACCCCAAACGGTATGCCTGATGAATATGAGGGCGATAATTCCAAGGAAGTTATACCGAACCCTGTGCCGGTCTATGATAAATTCATTATCGCGTTCAGAACCAACAATGACTCAACCTCTTCATACTGCAGAATCAAAGACTCATTCGGCAATATTGTCTTCAGTCTCAAACCGGACGAACTCAATGCCGGAAAACTGTACTCCGATACTTTTTCACTCCGGCAGGGCTGTTACACTCTCGAAGTGCTTGATACCGCGGGAGACGGTCTGGAGTTTTGGTTCAATCCTGAAGGCGGTTCGGGGTTTGTGAGGATCCTCGATTTGAAGGGAAGACTCATAAAGTCCTTTGTATCGGATTTCGGGAATCTTCTTATACACAATTTCAGGATCGAAGGGAACGGAACAACTTCATACACATCTGACAAGACGCCTTTGCTGAATGTATTTCCACCGAGAAACAGCGGCAAATTTGAGCTTGAGGTATTTCTCAATGAGCCGGACTCCGTATCGCTCGTTCTGCTGGATGAGATGATGAATATGGTCTATGAACAGGATCTCGGTTACATTCGGGAGGGCTCATTCCCTGTGGACATCAGCGAAAATCCTGACGGGGTCTATTTTGTAAGAATTTCAACAGCTTCTGATATTGCAGAAAGGCGCATAAGGCTGAAGAGGGACTGAGGATCAGTGCTTTTGAGATCAGTCACGGCCTTGGTTATGAGATACCGCTGAGATCTTTTTCACAGCTTGCTGAAGTCCGGAGCACTTCCCCGGAAAATCTGCCTCCGCGTCAGCTCATCTGAGCATATCCTAAACAGCGGCCGGTTAAGCTCAGAGGGCAATAAATTGATTGTATAAATGAGGCTTAAGGTGTATATTTGTAGTCAAAATTTAAACGAAAGAGGTAATCAATTTGCTTAAAGTTGTAATTCAGGACGGCGAGTCGATAGACAAGGCGCTCAAGAGGTTCAAGAAAAAGTATGAAAAATCCGGTTTGCTCAAGGAATTCAGGAGGAGGATGTTTTATACAAAGCCTTCCGTAGAGAAGAAAATGGACAAAGAGAGAGCCATCAGAAAGACAAAGCGACTGCTTGCTGAAGAAA
The DNA here is from genome assembly GCA_019694675.1 of Ignavibacteria bacterium. Lineage (GTDB taxonomy): Bacteria > Bacteroidota > Ignavibacteria > Tepidaquicellales > Tepidaquicellaceae > JADJAH01. The sequence continues at coordinate 102,696 of JAIBBK010000035.1, read as the reverse complement.
ACAGCTGAGAGTTGAATTTTTACGGATCTCAAACCCATTGTCGTGTTTCAATGGGTTTTTTGTTTTTAGTGATAAACGGATTATGAAAGAACTGATTTCGGCTGAGAAGATTTCGAAGAGAATAAAGGCGATAGCCCGTAAGATCAACAGAGACTACAAAGGTAAACAGCCTATCTTCATTGGTGTGCTGAACGGCTCTTTCATACTCATTGCGGACCTTGTGCGAGAATTGAAGGTTGATTGCGAAATTGATTTCATAAAACTTTCCAGCTACGGGGACGAGAAGATCTCATCAGGCGAGGTGAAGTTGCTGAAAGAGCTCAACTGCCAGATAAAGGGAAGGGACATTGTCCTGATCGAAGACATTGTAGACACCGGGCTCTCGGTCAGCTATCTGAGAAAGCTCATACTGAAGGAAAAGCCTGCCTCACTGCGGTTTGTGACGCTTCTGTACAAGAAAGATATATGCAAAATTGATTTCGAAATTGATTATATTGGATTTGAAATTGAAAACGAATTTGTGATCGGCTATGGCCTGGATTTCGCTCAGAAATACAGGAATTTAAAAGCCGTTTATGTGTTACAGGAATGAATTTTAAACATCCCAGCTTAGTAAATGAATAACTCCGGTAAGAACCCGAATAAGAACGGCGACGACTTCAACTGGAACAGGGTTTTCAAGATTGTCCTCGGTTGGAGCGCAATCCTCATTGGATTCTTTCTTATCATGATATACACTAAGGGAAATGACGGGAAGTTCTCAGAATTGAAGTACGATCAGTTCCTGAAGTTTGTAAGCGACAAGAAAATTGAAAGCGCTGTCATCAAGAAAGCAGACAACACCTACGAGTTTCTTGGAAAGCTTAAGGCACCCGAACCGGTTACGGTAGGCAACAGAACGCTTACTATTGACAGGTTCTCCGTTCTTCTCCCTTACTCCAATCTTGACGATAACGTCCTTAAGACATGGAATGAAGCGGGCATCCAGTACAGCGTCGAAAGAGACGACGGCGGATGGCTTGCACCTTTCCTCGGCGCACTCCCGTGGCTTCTTATAATTGTCTTCTGGATTATCATAATGCGCAGAATGCAGGCAGGCGCAGGCGGCTCAAAGAATATTTTCTCATTTGGAAAGTCAAAGGCAAAACTGCTCAGTGAAAGCGCCACAAAGGTCACATTCCAGGATGTGGCAGGTGCCGATGAAGCAAAGGAAGAGTTGTCGGAGATAATTGAATTTCTCAAATCACCCGGCAAGTTTCAGAAACTCGGAGGAAAGATCCCCAGAGGCGTGCTTCTTTTAGGCCCTCCCGGAACGGGCAAGACGCTTCTTGCAAGAGCCGTGGCAGGTGAAGCGGGTGTTCCTTTCTTCTCGATCAGCGGTGCTGACTTTGTGGAAATGTTTGTCGGAGTTGGAGCATCAAGGGTAAGGGACTTGTTCGAACAGGGAAAGAAAAATGCCCCGTGCATAATCTTCATAGACGAAATAGATGCAGTGGGTAGGCACAGAGGCGCGGGCCTTGGCGGCGGACATGATGAAAGGGAACAGACTCTGAATCAACTGCTCATAGAAATGGATGGATTTGAGCAGAACAACGGAGTGATAATCATAGCAGCCACAAACCGTCCCGACATTCTTGATCCGGCATTGCTCAGGCCCGGCAGATTTGACAGGCAGGTGGTTGTTGACAGGCCTGACGTGAAAGGCAGGGAAGGAATTCTGAAAGTACACACAAGGAAAACCCCGATGTCGAAGGATGTTTCTGTTGAAGTTCTTGCAAAAGGAACACCCGGATTCTCAGGAGCAGACCTTGCAAATCTTGTCAATGAGGCGGCATTGCTTGCGGCCAGGAAGAACTCCGAGATGGTTACTATGCGGGATTTTGAAGAGGCCAAAGACAAGGTGATGATGGGTACTGCAAGGAAGAGTCTTATAATTTCGGACAGAGAAAAGAAGACAACTGCTTATCACGAAAGCGGTCACGTAATTGTCGCGAAGATGATCCCGGAGGCCGACCCTGTTCATAAGGTCACGATCATTCCCCGCGGAAGGGCGCTTGGTGTCACAACATATCTTCCGATGGATGAGAAGCATACATATTCAAAGGAACATCTCGAAGCCATGATCGCATATGCAATGGGAGGCAGAGCCGCAGAGAAGCTGATATTCAATGAATATACAACCGGTGCGTCAAATGATATTGAACGTGCATCCGGTATGGCAAGAAAGATGGTCTGTGAATTCGGAATGAGTGAAAAACTTGGTCCTATCTCATACGGGCAGAAGCAGGAGGAGATATTTCTTGGAAGGGAGATTCATCAGCACAAAGATTACAGCGAAAGCACTCAGATAATGATTGATGAAGAAGTTAAGAAGATCGTTCAAAGCGGCATGGACAGGGCTGAGAAGATCCTCTTTGAAAACATTGACAAACTGCATAAGATGTCTGATGCGCTTCTCGAAAGAGAAATTCTTGATTCGGCTGAGATAGATATGATAATGAGAGGTGAAGAACTTCCACCCTTTGTGAAGTCAGAACCGGAGAAAGTTGCGCCTTCCGCCGAAGTTCAGAAAGAAAAGGAAAGAAAGCTCAAAGGCGACAGCTACGCGCCGGGCGATGTTGCACTGGCAAACTGAACCAACCGGCTTTTTGGAAAAGCGAGTATTGCTACTCGCTTTTTTTTTGAGGTTTTGGAGAAGATCAGGAATGAAGCCCCGTTCCGCAGGATAAGTCATTCACGCACCTGTGAAGATCAATGCTCCCGTGTAATTCCAGGAAAATGCATAATAAGCCTGAACTGAAATACGAGCTTTACCGAAAGTCAATTCATCTGTCTTCATCTGTTATCCCTTTCACCTACTTTTTTATTGAGAGGGAAACGGAGATCATACTGCTGTCCGTAATGTTCGTTACTGCGCTCGCAATAGATGTTGCAAGGATCAATTCCGATAGCTTCAGGTCATTCTATGACAAGATCCTGGGGAAGATCCTCAGGCATCACGAATCACACAAAGGCGGTAACAGCTTCACCGGGGGAACTTACATTGTGCTGGCATTTCTCATGTGCGCAATTCTCTTCCCGAAGCAGGTTGCAATAGCTTCAATGCTGATTGTTGTTTTTGCGGATTCAATGGCTGCCATAACAGGAATGCGTTTTGGCAGGGTAAAGATCGGCAACGGCAAGACACTTGAAGGCAGTGCTGCGTTTGTCGCATCAGGACTTGCAATCGTATTACTTATGTCTGAACTCACTGCAGAGGGTATGAACATAATTGCGGGAGTTGCCTCAGTGCTTGTTACGTCGATTGCAGAACTTATCCCTTTGAAGATCGATGACAACATTGTAATACCTATGGTGTTCGGATTTTCGTACTTAATAATTTCAAAATTCATAATTGGCTGAGATATGTCATTAAGGTGCGGCATAGTGGGAATGCCTAATGTTGGAAAATCAACCCTCTTCAATGCACTTACAGAAACAAGAAATGCCGAGGCGGCAAATTATCCGTTCTGCACGATCGATCCGAATGTCGGCATGGTGATTGTCCCTGATGAAAGGGTTGACATGCTTGTTGAGATATTCAACCCTAAAAAAGTGATCCCTGCCACAGTAGAGTTTGTTGACATAGCGGGACTTGTCAAAGGTGCATCAAAAGGTGAAGGGCTTGGCAATCAGTTCCTTTCCCATATAAGGGAAGTTGATGCAATCGTTCATCTCGTTCGTTGCTTTGAGAATGACAACATCATTCATGTTGAAGAGAACATAGATCCTGTCAGGGATATAGAGATAATAGAATACGAACTCATACTCAAGGACCTTGAAACGATTGAAAAACGACTGGAACGCACAACCAAGAATCTGAAAACAGGTGACAAGAAAGTGAAGCAGGAAGCGGACGTTCTGACATCATTGAAGGAACATCTTCTCACTTCACGCCTCGGAAGATACTTTACAGAAAATCTGACTCCTGAAGACAGGCAGATAGTAAATGAACTTCACTTGCTGACTGACAAACCCGTTCTCTATGTTGCGAACGTTGATGACAAGAGCATCGGCGGAAATGCCTATTCGGAAAAGGTCAATGAAGTTGCAAACAAGGAAGGCGCCGGGTTTCTGATCCTGTCGGTTGAGGTGGAGTCGGAAATTGCTCAGCTTGAATCCAAAGAAGAGAAAAGTGAGTTCATCTCGGCTATGGGGCTTGATGATTCAGGCCTGAACCGGCTCATAAAAAGCAGTTACAGGCTTCTTGATCTGATAACATTCTTTACGGCGGGCGAGAAGGAAGTGCATGCATGGCCTGTGCATCACGGCTGTAAGGCACCGCAGGCGGCAGGGGAGATCCATACCGATTTTGAAAAGGGGTTCATTCGTGCTGAGATAATGAAATACTCGGATTTTGCTGATCTTAGATCAGAGCATGCCGTGAAAGAGAAGGGGCTTTTGAAGATCGAAGGAAAGGACTATGTGGTTGAAGATGGCGACATAGTCCATTTCAGATTTAACGTGTAGGTGAACCGGTGGTTATCAGGGCTATTGTACTGACACTACTTTTCGGAAGCCTCGCTAATTTACTCCAATGAACCGCAGGCCGTTCACCGTAATGTACGTCAGAAAATACGCAAGCCCCGTGAAAGCAATAAGCTGAAGTGCAGGGATAGTCCAGCTTCCGGTTTCCTTCCTCACAATTGCAATCGTTGATATGCACTGAAGTGCGAATACGAAGAACACTATCAGCCCGATCGATGTGGCTGTTGTAAAGAGCTTCATGCCTGTGCCTTCTATCTTTGCATTCCTCATTGCATCAAGTAATGAATTCTGAATATCGTCTCCGGCTTCCGTTACTTTGAACATAAGCGCCAGAGAACTTACGAAAACTTCCCGTGCCGCAAGCGTGGCAACCAGAGAAACGCCTACTCTCCAGTCCATTCCTATCGGCTCCAGAACCGGCTCAAGGAACTTTCCCATATAGGAGGCATAAGATGTTGCTATCCTCTCGGAATTGGTTAACTCAACTATCTCTTCTTCGGATCTTCCGGCACCGTCTATCTGAGGTGTATGATTCGGAAAATAAGTCAGCACCCAAAGTATCACTGACAGATACAGGATCACCGGTCCTGCCTTCCTGACATATTGCATAGCATTGTTGAACGAATTTGCGCCTACAACGGAAAGCTTAGGTTTACGGTAAGCCGGTAGTTCAAGTATGAATGACGAAGGATCGTTCAGATTGCTGATTGACTTGCTCAGTCTGTTTGCAATGGATGCGATCACAAGAGAACTGGCAATGCTGAAGAGATAGATCGCCGTCATTGCGATTCCTCCCATCAGTGTGTCTTCGGGAGGAAAGAGAAAAGCTGTAAGGAGTGCGTAAACAGGAAGCCTCGCGCTGCAGCTCATCAGAGGCACGATGAATATCGTAAGAAATCTCTCGCGTTTATTGCTGATTGTCCTTGTTGCCATAATAGCCGGTATTGCGCAGGCAAATCCGGAAAGCATCGGTACAAATGATTTTCCGTTCAGTCCTATCGCAGAAAGCGGCTTATCCACAAGCATTGCGCCCCGTGCAAGATATCCGCTGTCTTCAAGCAAACCGAGAATAAGAAACAGGATCAGTATCTGAGGCAGGAAAACCATTACTGAACCTACGCCACTTATGATCCCGTTTGATACCAGGTTTCCGTACCATGTGTCTCCAAGCGCTTGAAACGCAAACTCGGAAGCAATTGAAAAACCGTCATTCACAAGGTCCATGAGTGGAGCGGCAAGCCAGAAAATGAGTGTGAATGTGACTGACATTATGAGCGCAAACACTGCAAGTCCCCAGAACTTGTGAAGGAGTATTTTGTCAAGCCTGAGGGTGTTCTCATCAGGTCTGTTGCGAACATTGTTTCCCAGCACTATTAGCTGTTCATTTATGCTTGCAAGTGACGACCGCGAATCATCCTTTGCGGACTTCAGAGTGAACAGAACTTCATTTTCTATGCTTTCGATTTCCCGGTATGACTCGAGAAGTTTCTCTTTTCTCTTTGAATTAGGGGTCCTGGTTTCAATAAGCCGCCGTCCTGCCTGCTCTGAAGTAATGCCTTCCTTGACTGCGCCGAGCAAATTGTCGATCCCTTCACCTGTCTTACCGTTAATGCGCACAACTTTGCATCCGAGCAGCTGGCTCAGCTTGGTTTCTGATATATCGAAGCCCTTTCTGTGAAGAATGTCGATCATGGTCAAAGCAACTACTACATTGAAGCCGGAATCCTGAAGCTGTCTTACAAGAAGAAGATGCCGCGAGAGCTGGCTGCTGTCAACAGTTACAATTACCAGATCCGGTGCACCGTACTCCGGATGCGAATGAAGCGCCTTAACGGAGAGCCGTTCGTCAGGAGAAGAGGGGACAAGACTGATAATCCCGGGTGAATCAAGTATGTTGGCATCCACAGCATGCTTGCTGAGAATTCTTGAGACGTAGTATTCCACTGTTGAGCCCGGATAATTGACGGTCTTGAAGTTCTTTCCGCTCAGAAAATTGAAAATAGTGGTCTTGCCGGAGTTCGGCTGTCCGACGAGTGTGATAAGCGGAATCCTTTTCTTTGTCAGTGTTTCGGTTTGATCAGAATACATGATGCTTCATTTTTTCTTATAGCAACAATTGACCCTCTTATGGAAAAAGCCATGGGATCGTTGAACAGCGCCCCGCTAATGAACTGGATCTCCTGCCCCGGAGTGAACCCGATCTCAAGGATCCTGTGCGATGACGGATGATCATTGTCAACGTCAATGATAACGGCGATCTCGCCCGGCTTAAGCTGCGCAGCATTCTTCATTAACATTATTAAGACTTAGTCCGCATAATTAACGCAAAGAGATGTTCTTTGCTTCCTTGAACTTACACTCCTTTTCGTTCTCACATCTGGCAAACACCTGAAAAGTATGGTCAACGTTCATCAGATTGTTCTCCCTGCAAAGCTTGTCCTGGATCTTCTGGATTGCCGGGTTCTCGAACTCAAAGATCTTGCTGCACAATGTGCAGATCAGATGATAGTGCATCTTCCTGCCGATTCTCGTTTCATACCTGGTCCTGTCTCCTTTGAAATTGTGCTTTGTGAGTATTCCGCATTCGCTCATGAGCTCAAGGGTCTTGTAGACCGTGGCACGGGAGACGTTTAAGTATTCATTTTTCATTTTGAGATAAAGCTCGTCTGCATCAAAATGAACATTCATATTCACGGCCGAATCAAGTATCAGGAATCGCTCATTAGTTATTCTGTGAGCTTTCTTCTTCAGATAACCTATGAACTGCTTCTTAATATCGTCTGCGACCATACAGAACTGTAATTTTCATTTCACTGGTCAAAGCGCGGAGATCACTTTGTCAAGTATTCCCATTCCCTCATCAATCTCGCTCTTTGAAATATTTATGGGCGGCCTGAATCTCACTGACCTGTTCCCTGAACCGAGGATCAGCAGGCCGTTCTTCATTGCCTCTGCAGTAACCTTGTTTCGCATCTCGGTATCCCTGCAGTCAAATGCGCAGAAGAGCCCGAGGCCTCTCCCGTTGGACAGTTTCTCAGGATACTTTTCGGAAAGCGCTTGAATCTTCTCCTGCAAGTACCGGCCCTGAACATCACAGTTCTCTACAAGGTTCTCTCTTTCAATTATTTCGAGAATCTTGGTAAACCTCTTCATATCAACCATGTTACCGCCCCAGGTGGAGTTAATGCGGCTTGCCTTTCTGAACACATTCTCTTCAACATCATCAACCCTGTCGGTTGAAAGTATTCCGCATACCTGTGTCTTCTTTCCGAATGAAATAATGTCGGGCTGAACGTAATGCATGTGAGCCCACATCCTCCCGGTCATTGCAATGCCTGTCTGGACTTCATCAAGTATCATCAGCATTTCATTCTCATCACAAAGTTCACGGAGTTTCACAAAGAATTCCTTCCTGAAATGATTGTCACCGCCTTCACCCTGGATAGGCTCGAGGATAAGGCATGCGATATCGTCCTTGTTCTTCATGAGTGCATCCTTGATCTGTGCCACTGCTGTTTCCTCAGCCCTCATCACAGCCGCAAGGTTTTCTTCGTTGAGCGGGTAAGTGACTTTCGGATTATCGATCCTGGGCCAGTTGAACTTCGGGAAGTACAGGATCTTTGTAGGATCGGTGTTAGTAAGTGAAAGCGTGTAGCCGCTTCTTCCGTGGAATGCTTCCCTGAAATGCATCACCTGATGGCCTTTCTCTTCCTTGTATCCTTTCCTGAAATTTTTTCTGACCTTCCAGTCGAATGCAGTCTTGAGCGCATTCTCAACGGCAAGCGCGCCTCCTTCAATGAAGAAACTGTATTTGAAATAAGGAGGAACGGCTATCCTGAAGAATTCAGAAACGAACTTCGCCTGAACTTCCGTATAGATGTCTGACAAGGAAGGTTTATTGACGGCGATCTTACCGATCTCGCTGATGAACTCGTTGTTGTCAAGTGCGGGGTGATTCATGCCAAGAGGATGTGAAGCAACATAAGTGAAGAAGTCCAGATAGCTCTTCCCGCTCTTTGCATCATGAATGTATGAGCCCTTTGACTTATGGAGATCAACGGTCACATCAAATCCGTCAACGAGCATGTACTTTCGCAATACGTCCTGCACATTAACGGCATTGATGAGCTCTGATCTTTCCTCAACCTTAAGCTTGGCGAGGTCAACAGTTCTTGTCTGTGTTGCTGTGGTCATTTGATACTCCTTATGTTGTAATGTTGTGTTTAAATTCTTTGTACGCTTCCGATCATTGAAGGCCTTTCCTTTTGCGCAATCAGGAATCTCATGAACTGTTCGCTCTGATTTTTTCTGACAATGAAAACCAGGCCGATGCCAAGATTGAAAGTCCTTCTCATATCCTCTTCAGGTACGCCTCCTGCAGATCTTATTACATTGAAGATCTCCCCGTGCTTCCATGCATTCCATATCACTTCAGCGTGAAGCCCTTTTGGGATTATGCGGGAGGTGTTTCCGGCAATCCCGCCTCCGGTTATGTGCGCAATTGAACACACCTTGAACAGGCTTATGCTTTTCTGTATGACCTTGAGATACGATCTGTGGACTTTCAGCAACTCCTTCCCTAGCGGAAGAGGCAACTTCCCGAATTTCCTGCCGAGGTTTTTGCCTGTTCCGAATATCTTTCTGACAAGTGAAAATCCGTTTGTATGAAGGCCGTTTGACCTGATGCCTATAAGAACATCACCGGCTTTGACGTTCGAGGAATCCAAGATCCTCTTTCTGTCAACGATGCCTGTGATCGAACCTGCAAGGTCAAAATCATCTCCCGCATAAACACCCGGCATCTCGGCAGTTTCGCCTCCGATAAGAGAGCAACCGTTGTTCTTGCATCCTCTTGCCAGGCCCTTCACAACCTGAACCGCATTCTTATTGATTAATTTGCCGGTTGCAAAATAATCGAGAAAGAACATAGGCACCGCACCGCATACGGCAATATCATTCACGCAGTGGTTCACAAGGTCTTCACCTATTGTATCGTATTTGTTGAGTGCGGCTGCAATCTTTAGCTTTGTACCCACTCCGTCAATGCTTGAAACAAGGACCGGGTCCTTATAAACAGCGAACTCCGGCCTGTAAAACGCACCGAAGTTTCCTATGCCGCTAAGCACATTGCCGGAAAAGGTCTTTCTCACAATCGGCTTGATGGCGTCAACGAACTTTTCGCCTTCAGCGATATTGACACCTGCGGACTTGTAATCTGATTTCACCTGCAAAAATACCGAATCGGGCTTTGTTTATCAATTCAACCGTGTATCCGCAACAGTGAATTAACAAACATCTGCTTAAGATAACGACCTTCAATTGTCCATACTGTTTGTGTGTCAGGTTGAAGTGATATTTGCTAACTTTGCAGAATTTCATGGTTTTGAAGAAGCGAATCTGTCTTTGGTCAAGTCCCAGAAACATTTCCACCGCACTGATGTATTCTTTTGCACAGCGAAGTGATACTCAGGTAGTGGACGAACCATTGTACGGACATTACCTCAGGGTTACAGGCGCAGACCATCCCGGAAGAGATGAGATTATTTCAAGCATGATATCCGACGGGGAAAAGGTGATCTCCGATTTAATACTCGGAGGTTTCGAAAGCGACATTCTGTTCATGAAACAGATGACACATCATCTTGTTGATATAGACCGGTCGTTCCTTTCTGAAGTAGAGAATGTTCTTCTCATAAGGGATCCTAAACGGATTATCAGTTCTTATAATCAGGTGATGCCGAGTGTGAATATGAATGACATTGGAGTAAGAATGCAGTACGAACTCTTCAATGAGCTAAATGAGCGCGGTATAGGAGTGACCGTCATAGATTCAGGTGAAATACTGCGCGACCCGGGGAAAGCTTTGCAGATATTGTGCGAAACGGTTGGAATAGGATTTCAGAAAGAGATGCTGAGCTGGAATGCAGGTCCAAGGCCCGAAGACGGAATATGGGCGAAACACTGGTATGCAAATGTACATCAGTCAACCGGCTTTGCCGGAGGCGAGATCAATTCACGGGAGGTGCCGGATAATTTGAAAGAACTTTACCGTGAGTGCCTCGAATATTACAGGGAACTGTTCAATCATTCAATTAGAGTCTGATCATGCTTCAGAATTTTGATCCAAGAAATGAGAATATAAAAGTGTTTGTCAAGGACAGGCTATGGAACAGGGAAGATGCAAAGGTTTCCGTGTTTGACAGTTCTGTTCAGGGCGGAGATGCCGTCTGGGAAGGACTCCGCGTTTATAACGGAAGGATCTTCTGTTTTGACAGGCATGTGAACAGGCTCAGGGAGTCTGCTCATGCATTGATGTTTGATGATATTCCTGAGACTGATTTCATCCGCCATGCAGTTAATCTCACTCTGAAAGAGAATGGAATGAGAGACGGGGCCCACATCCGGCTGACGCTTACAAGAGGTGAAAAGATCACATCGGGAATGGACCCGCGATTAAATACAAAGGGAAGCTGTCTGATTGTCCTTGCTGAATGGAAACCTCCTGTATATGATAACACCAAAGGCATAACGCTTGTAACGGCATCTGTCCGGAGAAACAACCCGCAGTTCCTTGATTCCAAGATACATCACAACAATCTTCTCAATAACATTCTGGCAAAGATCCAGGCAAATCTTTACGGCGCAGACGACGCGCTCATGCTCGATGAATCGGGTTATGTTTCGGAAACAAACGCAACAAACATCTTCATGCTGAAGAGCGGTGCACTGGCTACGCCGCTTCCTGATTCGTGTTTGCCCGGCATCACACGCGGACTGGTGCTTGGAATCGCAGAACAACTCGGAATGGCCAATTACGAAAGGAGGATATCATTGACGGAGATCTATAATGCTGATCACGTCTTTACAACGGGAACAATGGGAGAGCTCACGCCTGTGAGAAGCATTGACGGAAGGTCCATTGAAATGGAAAGGGGAGCAGAGGTCTTTTACAGGATATGCAATGAATTCAGGAGACTTACCGAAACAGAAGGGGAGTCGCTTCAGTTCTGAATGCTTCACATTATCTTCTTCTTCCTGAACCAGTAGATCATTCCGAAACCGATAGCAGCCATTGTCAGTATCGTAAGTCCGAAACCCCATTCGGACTTGAGGAATGGCATATGCTCAAAGTTCATTCCGAAAAGTCCGGTAAGAAATGTGAGAGGAAGCATTACAGTTGCAACGGACGTCAGAAATTTCATGGTCTCATTGAGCCTGTTGTTGACAATAGACAGATAAGAATCCAGGACTGAAGTAGTATAGTCGCGGTATGATTCCGAAGAATCCGCGATCCTCACAAGGTGATCATAGACATTCCTGTAATAGATGGATTCTTCGGGAGATATCAGTTCTGAATCTGCACGTGTGAGTTTGAAGAGCACTTCTCTCTGATATGATGAGTACCTTATCAGTTTTACGAGGTCTCTTTTCAGACTCAGTATTGTTACAAGCACTCTGTTTGTCGGATCACTCTTGAACATTGTTTCCTCAATGCTGTTGAGCTTCTCCTCAAGTTCATCCAGTATCGGATAATAATTATCAACTATTGCATCAAAGATAAGATGCAGTAAGTAGTCAGGCCCTTTGCGGAAAGACGATGGCGAGAGCGAATTCCGCACTGACTCTGCCACGGAGTTTACAGGCTTCTCGTTATGAATTGTTACAAGGAAGTTATGCCCGAGAAAACAACTGAGCGAGAAGAACTTGATCTTTGAGATTGTTGCACCTTTGTTAATGCCGTTGAAGACAATGAACATATAGCTTTCGAAATCGTCAATCTTGGGATGATGAACTTCAGAGTCCCTGGAGTACTTAAGTGCATCTTCAATCAGCAAATCATGAAACCCGAAGACCTTCGAGAGAATTCTTTCGCAATCCGCGCTTCCTGATTCATACATGTCAATCCAGATTTTCTCGTCACAGGAATAATCCCACTTGGTAAGCTGGGCAGGATCAATTGTTCTTACACCGGACTTTTCGCTGTATACATGGATAGTGATCATGGCTTGTCTATTATGATTACGAACTCACCTCTTTTTTTGTCTTCTCCCAAATCTTCAAGTATCCCGGCAGCAGTACCGCGCATAACCTTTTCTGATTCCATTGTGAGATCAAATCCGGCAAAGACCGGGCGGCCGCCGAATGTCTCTCCGATATCACTAAGTACTTGTCTGAGGCGGTACGGTGTTTCGAGCAAAACAACTGCCGTCTGAAGACGGGATAATTCTGCGAGCCGTCTTCTTCTTTGATCTGACTTCGGTGAAACAAATCCGGCATAGTAGAAACGGCTTATATCGAACCCGCTGAGCGGAAGTGCGGCCATGACAGAATTTGCCCCTCCGCAGAATTCAATTCCGATCTCAAATTCAATGCACCTGCATATCAATTCATGGCCGGGGTCAGCAAATCCCGGAGTGCCGCAGTCGCTTATCAGAGAGACCGTCTTTCCTTCAAGCAGTAAGTTAAGAACTTCCCGAGTTGAATCATTCTTATTGTGCTCATTAAGGCTCAGCAGTTCTTTTTTTATTCCGAAGAACCTAAGAAGCCTTACCGCAATCTTGAATTCTTCACAAACAATGACGTCCGACTCATTCAGCAATCTCAATCCTCGGACTGTCATATCGGCATAGTTGCCGATGGGAGTTGCCACTATGTTCAGTTTGCCGTTCACTTTACATTAGCTGACACACCCGTACTGCCATATCCGCCTTTGCCTCTTTGTGTATCAGAAATTTCATCGCTTTGTTCGAAGAAAGACTTTTCGTAGCGCGCAATTACAAGCTGTGCAATTCTGTCACCCGGCTTAACAAAGAACGGCTCTGATCCATGATTGATCAGCAGAACTTTCACTTCACCTCTGTAGTCTGAATCCACCGTGCCCGGCGAATTCAATACGGTTACACCGTATTTGAGCGCAAGGCCGCTTCGCGGCCTCACCTGTCCTTCAAATCCATCAGGCAGTTCAATGATGAGATTAGTTCCTATCAGGGCTTTTCCGGCAGGTTCAATGGTCACAGGTTCGCTCACTACTGCACAAAGATCCAGCCCGGCCGAACCGGAAGTAGTATGCTCCGGTGCGTACACCGGAAGCGATTCGTCGAACTTTCGAAATTTCACTTTCATCTAAAAAGAAAATGGCAACAAGTTGTTGCCATTGTATCTGATCATATTTTTATAAGCAGAAGTGACATCTTTAAACCATGCTGTAATCATCCATCCCCAGCGAACCGAGCATACCCAGAGCAAGAAGAATCATGAATATTATCAGGGCGAGTACAGAAAGGATCACATTTATTATCCCAAGCCACATCCCGATCTTCGCAAGCGTCCTGCCGTTCTCCGGTGACCTTCCTGCGTCAATCTCGGCAAGTTCCTTCTTGCCGACTATCCATGCCGGAATGGCTGCAAAGATCCCGCATGTAACATAAGAGAGTATACCCAAAACAAGTGCAATGATCGCGTTAGAGCTTGCACCGCCCTGCATGCCTCCGGGTTGCTGGCTTTGCCCGTAAGGTGGCGGAGGCGGCGGCGGAGGTGGAGGTGGAGGTACATTGTATCCTGACGGTGGAACAGAACCGGGAGGAGGAGGTGGTGGAAAATTTCCGCTGCCCGAGTCCTGGCTGTGAAATGTGTAATACTTCATCTGTCAGCAATTAGTTTAGTTGATCAAATATATGTTCCCGAGTGTTCAAATAAAATTCTCTTAACACAGGACTAATGTTTGCCAAACCGGAAGAATTCTGCGGCGTTCTCTGACAATATCTCAGAAAGCTCTCCGGCATCTGTGCCTTTTACTTCCGCGATCTTCTCAATCGTCTTTATCATATAAGCCGGCTGATTGGCCTTCCCTCTGTACGGAACGGGAGGAAGGAAAGGGGAGTCCGTCTCACTCAGCAATCTGCCTGGCGGAACCTCTGCTATAACTTCATCCATACCGGATTTCTTGTATGTTATGTTGCCGCAAAAGGAAATGTAAACTCCCGGAATTGACAGGCAATCCCTGAGCTGATCACGGTTTCCGCTGAAGCAATGGAAGTGCGCCTTCACCGGATACCTGCCGTATTCCTCACGTATAATTGACACGGCGTCATCAAGTGAGTTACGCGTATGAACGATCACCGGCAGATCATTTTCCGACGCGATCCTGATCTGCTTTCGGAAGAACTCCTTCTGAATATCAATACTGCTCACATCCCAGTAATAGTCAAGGCCGGTCTCCCCGACAGCCACAACTTTGCCGGAACCGATCAGGCTTTCAATCTCTTCCAGTTCATTGTCCTTCACTTTCATCACATCGCAAGGATGAATTCCAAGCGCGCAGTATATTTCGCTGTTTGCTTTTGATAATTCAAGGACTTTCAGGGAAGTCTCAAGATTCACTGCCGGCGCAATTATCCGGCCAATTCCGGAATCTATTGCACTCTTGAGCACATCTTCCAGCCGATCGAGGATCTCAGGATAATATAGATGTGCATGAGTATCAGTCAGCATCTGCAAATGATGTTTGCTTTTTCAGTATGTTTTCAATCAGCAGGGAAAAACTGTCGTATGACTTTTCACATGCGGTCAGAACTTCGTCATGACTTGTTTCAAAATTTCCGTTTTCCGAAAGCATGTTGGAAATGCACGAAATCCCGATCACCTGCATTCCAAGCCTTTTTGCTTCGATCATCTCGGGAACAGTTGACATGCCGACAGCATCAATTCCAAATCTTCTTAACATCCTGGTTTCTGCCCTGCTTTCATAACTTGGTCCGTTGCAACAGCAATAATTTCCAAATCTGAGTCCCAGTCCGAACCTGATACCGTGATTCCTTATTATGTTTGTCGTTCTGTCACTGAGATAACTTGACCTTCCGGAATATGGCAATTGCCTGTTGAGCATATTCAGAAATGAAGTAATTACCATCAGGTCCGAGACTTCAAATTCAGGATTAAGCCCTCCTGCCGCGTTTGTTATGATGGCGAGCCTGCAATCCATCTCCCTGGCCATTCTTATCAGGGAAAGTACCTCATCTGCCGAGTAACCTTCATAGAAGTGCCTTCTGCCCGTAAACAATACAACTTCCTTACCAAATAGCTTTCCTGAAATGGCCTCAGCCTTATGAAATCCATGTTCATCTGAGTAGAGCTTTGTCTTGTTTTTGACTTCATTCATCAGTTGACTGAGTCCTGAGCCAAGTATAATGCAAGTCTTCATGGTTGTGAATAATTCAGCGTGCAAAATACTCAAAAGAACTTGAAATAAATAATGTCATAGATTATGTTTGTTTAAGAAACTTTAGTCCCAATTTGTACGTTTCCGTGGAAAAATACGAGAAATGAAAGAGAATAATTTCGAATCCCAATCCGAGAAATCAAAGGAATATCTTCTGAAGGCTTATCAGCTTCAAATGAACGGAAAGTTTGAAGAAGCTATTCTGAATTACAAGAAATCTCTTAAGATCCACCCCACTCCTGAAGCGCACACATTCCTTGGCTGGACATACAGTTTTATCGGTGATTATGAAAGAGCAATTGATGAATGCAAGACAGCAATTTCGCTTGATCCGGAATACGGAAATCCATACAACGACATTGGCGCATATCTTATACAGCAGGGAAAATTTGAGGAAGCAATGACCTGGCTTGAACTGGCTCTCAACGCAAACAGGTTCTCTAACAAACAATTTGCACATTTCAATATTGGCAAGATCCTTGAGCACAAGGGATTATGGTTTGAAGCGCTTGAAGAATACAGAAAGTCCATTGAATTGTGTCCCGATTATCTCCTTGCCAAACAGCGCTTTAACCGTTTGCAGGGAATGCTGAACTGATTTCGAAAACCTAATCTAAAATCAATAATGATCAAAGCTCTACTTTCTGCCATACTTCTGTTATTTCTGTTAACAAATACGGATGTACATGCTCAGGGGTTCACATACAGAAACCTTGGTCCGGTTTATGTTAACTATCCGTACATTCCGGATTCAATTCAGGTGGTAAAGAGGCAGGCTATTGTTTCAAGCCAGTCATCTTCTCCTATTAATTTCAGGTTTGCGAGGATTGTCAATGATATGCCTGCAAACTGGTACACTCAGATGTGTTACGATCTTTGCTATGCGCCCTTTGTTGATACGATCTCATTGCCTTCTGATCCGCCTTATGTTCTTCAGCCCGGGCAAACCGATACGCTCTTCTACATTGACTTCTCATGTGACGGACAGGGACTGGGAACTTCAGTAGTCAAAATGTACAATACTGACAATCCGTCGCAATTTGTGCTGGACACTTTTAAAGTGGAAATTGGCGGGGTAGGGATCACTAATATTTCCTCTAATGCAGAAGGATATGAATTGTCTCAGAATTACCCGAATCCCTTCAATCCTTCGACTACAATAAATTTCTCAATACCCAGGCCTGAGATTGTAAGTCTGAAGGTCTACAATTCACTGGGAATGATGGTGAATGAACTGATTCCGGGTGTGAAATACGGTGCAGGGGTTTACAAGGTTGATTTTTCCGGAAGCGGATTGTCTTCGGGGATATATTTTTACTCGATTAACGCCGGCAATTTCAGTGACAAAAGGAAAATGCTGCTCGTTAAGTAAGTTGTCTAATCACACACGAACATAAATCTGAACTTATCATCAAATGGCCATCACCAAGAAAAAGGATCTGACATTTCTGGAGCATACGTATATACCGCAGGTAGTCAAAGGGCTCGGACTCACATTCAAGCAGATCTTCCGGCCCAAGTTCACAAGGCAATACCCTGAGGAAAGGTGGGTGCCGCCCGCTTCATACAGGGGAAGGCCCGTACTTGTGCAGGAAGATGACGGTTCGGAAAGATGCGTCGCTTGCGGTCTATGCTCAAGGGTCTGCCCCGCTTTGGCAATTGAAGTACAGGCCGGTGAGACAGACAGGGAAAAAGAGAGATACCCGGAGAAATTTGAGATCAACATGGTTCGTTGCATATTCTGCGGATTTTGTGAAGAGGTTTGCCCTGAGGAGGCCATAGTGATGAGCGATGAATACGAGCTGGTATTTACCAGCCAGGAAGAGGCGGTCTTTGGAAAGGACAAACTTCTCATGTCCAAGGACAGGTTGAGAAAGAGACTTGAGTTTCTGCAGGAAAGCAGATGAGATTGATTTCGGGAATAGTGCTGGCAGTTCTTACGTTCTTACTGCATTTGAATGTAACGGCGCAGGAGAAGAATGTGGTTGGTTACTTCAATGCAGGATTTGAGAAAGATGAATTTCTCCTGAAATGGGAAATTACAGATGCAGAAAATGTTTCGAAATTCGTTGTATCAAAAAAGAAGAGTTCAAACGAGGAATATGTAAAAGTGTGTGAGGTCCCTTTTGCTAATTTCAGAAAGAAATCCGAAACTGATTCCTCTGTTGTTTACAGTTACATCTGCAATGACTCACCCGAAGAGAACGGTGTTTACTACTATTCTCTTTCTGCCATGAATAACTCCGGAAACGAAGTTGCTCCGGCCAGTGTCATAAAGATAGGCATCACAGAAGTTCCCGAATTCAGGCTTAAGCAAAACAACCCGAATCCATTCAATCCGTCAACGGTCATTCCTTACGAAGTTCTCGTAGCCACCAACATTAGGATCAGCGTTTACTCCCTTACCGGGCAGAATGTTGATGTGCTTGTTGACGGCTTTCATACTCCCGGTGTCTATTCTGTGGCTTTCAATGCAGCAAAGTATGCTGAACTCTCAAGCGGCATTTACTTCTACAAACTTGAGACGGGATATTCATCAGACATAAGAAAGATGATCTTTGCAAAATAAGATCACTTTCTCAACATTTCATCTTTCCGGCCTTCGTCAATTCCCTAATAAATTGAAGATACAGGCGCATTTAAGTATATTTAATTAATGGAAGTTAAGTCTATACTGTTTGACCTGTTGCTGCTTCTGTTCTTCGTATTCCTGAATGCGCTTTTTGTAGCCGGCGAATTTGCAATTGTAAAAATCAGAAAAACCCAGCTTGATCCTGAAGCAGGGAAAAGGTCAAAGCTCGCAATAAAGCTTGTTACAAACCTTGACTCTTATCTTGCCGCAACGCAGTTCGGAATTACAATTGCTTCACTTGGTCTTGGATGGATTGGCGAACCGGTCACATCGAGAATACTGGAACCGTTCCTGAATTTCGTTGGAATCAGTAACCCCGCTACAGTACGGACAATTTCTATGGGCGTCGGTTTTGCCTTCATAACTTTTCTTCATATAATCATTGGTGAACTGGCCCCTAAATCTCTTGCAATCCGTTATCCGAAATCTACCACCCTGTTCGTTGCATGGCCGCTTAATCTGTTTTATGTGATCTTCAAGCCTGCCATTTGGCTGCTTAACGGCACTGCAAATTACATCCTGAAGCTGATCGGTATTGACCCTGTCACCGAATCCGAGAGATCGCATTCTGAGGAGGAGATCAAGACTCTCATTTCTGAAGGAACAATGTCCGGGAGGATCGACAAGATTGAATCGCAGATAATTCAAAGGGTCTTTGACTTCAATGACAAGACTGCGAAGGAGGTAATGATCCCTAGGAATCAAATGTTTGCAATTGACATTGACGAAAGCAGGGAAAAGATCATTGAGAAAGTGATTGAGGAGGGATACTCGAGAATTCCTGTTTATAAAGACGGAATTGACAACATCATCGGTATCATTTATTCAAAGGATCTGATAAGTGCTGCTGAACACAGGGAAATAATTGTCTTACAGGATATCATTCGTCCTGCTTTTTTTGTTACTGAAACAGTGCATATAGGTGACCTCCTCAGACAAATGCAGAAAAAGAGGATACACCTGGGAATAGTAAGTAATGAACATGGCGGTGTTGAAGGACTCATAACGCTCGAAGATATCATTGAAGAAATGGTCGGAGAGATCGAAGATGAATATGATACTGATATTGACATGGTATCAGGTGAAAAGAAGGGCGTGTTCACTGTGAATCCTAACATGACCGTTGAAGAGTTCAATGAACAGTTCAGAGCTGACATACCTGTTGACACTGAACAGTATACAACCCTAAGCGGATTCCTTCATACTGTTACCGGCCATGTTCCGGAACTTTTTGAGCGTGTTGATTTCAGGGACCTTATGATGACTGTTATGAAGAAGTCGGGCAACAAACTTTTGCAGGTCAAGGTACAGCGTTTGAAAACTTACTGAATTAATTCTGAATTACTGAACAGTGAGAAGACTGATTTCTATGATCGGAAGAAAGTTTCTTCAGTTCTTTTCTGAACTGGGGGAATATTCACGCATGATGCTTGACGTCATCCTCAGTCTGAAAAGAGTAATAAGAGACCGCAAGCTGATCATTGAGCAAATGGAACATGTCGGCGTCAATTCTCTTGTACTTGTCAGCATCATCGGATTGTTCACGGGTGCTGTTTCTTGCTGGCAGGCTGCATATCAGATCAAGGGGCTTATCTCTTTCAGCTATCTTGGTTCTGCAACTACAAAAGCAATAATCATAGAACTCGGGCCCGTTCTTTCTGCAATTGTTCTTGCAGGCAGAGTAGGCGCCTCTATGGCTGCAGAGCTCGGCACAATGAAGGTCACGGAGCAGATCGACGCGCTTGAAGCAATGGCCATCAGCCCGGAAAGATATCTGGCAATGCCGAGAATAACGGCAACCACACTCATGCTTCCCGTACTGGTCATTTATTCCAGTACAATTGCAATCCTCGGTTCTTTCACTGTTGCAACGGTTTTTCTAGGAGTTCCGTCGGACACGTTTCTTTCCGGCTTTAAGACTGCATTTGAAGCCAAGGATGTATATGCCGCAACCATTAAGGCATTGTTCTTTGGCTTGTCCATCTCTTCAATAGGTTGTTATATAGGGTTCCAGACCAGCGGAGGTGCGGAAGGCGTGGGACTTTCAACGATCAAGGCCTTTGTTATTGCAGCTGCTTCAATTCTTATACTGGACTACGTCTTGTGGAATTTCTTAATTGGAATGTAACCGGAATGGATAGGATCAACAATCTTCTCGGACTCAGATATCTCTCCAAGGAACAGATCGAGCAACTGCTTGACAAGTCTGACCATTTCAGAAAGATGATTGACAGGAATGATACTCCGAAGCAACCCACCAAACCTTCCAGAATCCTCAATCTGTTCTTTGAGAACTCCACAAGAACACGCGTTTCTTTTGAGCTCGCGGCAAAGATGCTTGGACATAGCAGTGTAAACTTTACGGGCGAAGGATCTTCAATTGCAAAAGGGGAATCATTGCTCGACACAGTAAAGAATCTTGAAGCAATGAAGTTCGACATTTTCATTGTAAGACATGAAGTTCCCGGTGTGCCGAAACTGATAAGCGAAACAGTTCAGGGAAGCGTGATAAATGCAGGTGACGGCGCTGCTGAACATCCGACGCAGGGTTTGCTGGATATCCTTACTCTTAAGAGATCATTTGGAAGAATAGAAGGACTGCGGGTTTGCATTGTCGGAGACATTTCCCATAGCAGGGTGGCAATGTCTAACATACACGGGCTGACAAAACTTGGCGCAAAGGTATCGGTTTGTGCACCAAGGCCGTTTTTGCCTTCAGCAATAGAAGGTTTGAACGTGGATGTTTACGAAGACATTGATGATGCCCTGAAAGATCATGATGCTCTGAACCTGCTTCGGGTACAGCTCGAAAGGGATGCAGGCAGGCTTCTTCCGTCTCTTCGTGAATTCAACAGGTTTTATGGCATGACGTTGGAGAGGCTGTCCGTAAATCCGAAGATCAGGATTCTGCATCCCGGACCAATGAACATAAATGTCGAACTTGACAGCCGCATTGCGGAGTCAAAGAACTCACTGATCTTTGAACAGGTCACTAACGGCCTTGCCGTAAGGCTCGCAGTCATAAGCGAATTTGCCGAAAGGAAAGTGAAATGAAACTGATCCTCAGGAATGCGCGGATTGTTTCACCCGCAGACGGTCTCGATATTGATGCGGATATTCTCATAGTTAACGGTGTCATAAAGGATATCAGAAAATCACTTGCGGCAAAGAAGACTATTGAAGAGGTCGATCTTAAGGGAAAGGCGGTCGTTCCCGGATTGTTTGATATGCATGTACACTTCAGGGAACCGGGCCAGACGCATAAGGAGTCAATAGATACAGGATCTGAAGCTGCTGCAAACGGAGGTTTCACGGGAGTTCTGTGTATGCCAAATACATCTCCTCCGATTGATAATCCCGTTCTCTTAAGAGATCTGCTAAGCAAGGGAAGTTCAGGCATCGTTGATGTTGAGTATTCAGTGTGTGCCAGCAGAAACAGGGGAGGTGAAGAACTCTCTCCAATTCTCAGCCTTGCGGCTGCCGGGGCGCGTGCACTTACCGATGACGGGAGTCCCGTGCAGGATCCCGGGTTATTGAGACGGGTTTTTGAATACGGTGCGCAAACGGGGCTGCCGGTGATTCAGCACTGCGAAGATCTGAAGCTCTCAAACAATGGAGTGATGAATGAAGGATTCGTATCTACAGTTACAGGACTCAGAGGAATACCTTCAGTCAGCGAAACATCTGTTATTGCAAGGGACATTGAGATCTGTTCCTATGTCAATGGCTCGCACTATCATATTCAGCATATGTCATGTGCGGGAAGCGTCTCACTCCTGAAATATGCAAAGGACAGGGGACTTAGTGTTACCGGTGAAGCGTGCCCGCACCACTTCATTCTCACCGATTCCGGATGCATTGATTATGACACGAATTTCAAAATGAATCCTCCTTTGAGGACAAGGGAGGATGTCAGCGCAATAATTGAAGGTTTGGCAGACGGAACTATTGATGTCATTTGCACGGATCATGCTCCGCATACCGAGCACGAAAAGTCTCAGGGGTTTGTTGATGCGCCGTTTGGCATAATCGGACTTGAAACTGCCTTTGGCCTTGCATATACTTATCTTGTTAAGGAAGGCATATTGAGTCTCAGTCAGGTGATTGAGAAGATGTCTGTGAATCCGAGGAAGATCCTGAACCTCGGGAGAATAAGCATTCGGCCCGGAGAGAAGGCGAACCTGAGCATTCTCGATCTTAATGCAAAGTGGACAGTAAAGAAGAAGAATTTCAGATCCAGAAGCAAGAACACACCGTTTGATGGCTACAGGCTCACCGGTAAGCCGTTCATGGTTATTAATAACAACAAGTTGTATCATACCAAACTCTGAATGAGCAGAATAATATCAGTATGTGTGCCCAAGGGAGGTGTTGGCAAGACAACTACAGCCGTTAATCTTGCTTCATCGCTTGCTGTTGCCGAAAGAAAGACCCTGCTTATAGATGTTGATCCGTTCGGAGGCTCTGCAATTGCACTCGGATTTACGTCAGACAAGATAAAGGCAAGCCTTGCTGAGGTTTTTTCTTTCACTCATTCAGTCGGTGCCGCAATCCACAGGACAGACCTGAAATACCTGGATTTCGTGCCTTCGACCGCTGACACATCAAATTCACAGGATAAGTTTCATAAGTTTTCGGAAAACAGGTTGATACTGAAGAATGCACTTCAGGGAATACTTGAGTTCTATGAATTCATTATCATTGACTGTCCGCCATCTCTCAGAGGTATGTCAACAGCGGCGCTTGTAGCTTCCGACAGCATTCTGATTCCGATCAAACCGGGACATTTTTCACTTGATGCAGTTGACAGACTCATAGAGTTTTACAACTGGATACGAGAGGTTGCTAACCCTGACCTGCGGATTGAAGGAATCCTCATGACTATGTACGAAAAGGATTCAAGAGTATCGAAGATCTCTGAAAGAGAGCTGAAGATGAAACACGGCCAGTATCTTCTTTCAACATCTATTCCAAATACAAATCTGCTTAATGAAGCGAGCTTCTACAGCAAACCTCTGTGCCTTTACAGGGTCAATTCGGAGGGTTGCATGGCTTATCTTAATCTCGCTGAAGAGATAATTACAAAAAACAATAAACGAGCAAAGGAGACTGTCTGACAGACTATGGATTTCCCAAAGAACTTTGACTTCCTTACAATAGAACAAAAATGGAGAGACTTCTGGGACAGGGGAAAGTTGTATGACTCCACTCCTAAACCCGGGAAACCGAAATTCTCAGTCGTCATACCTCCCCCAAACGTAACCGGAATTTTGCACACCGGCCATATGCTGAACAATACCATCCAGGATGTCTATTGCAGAATGAAAAGACTGGAAGGATATGAAGTCTGCTGGGTGCCGGGAATGGACCATGCTGGAATAGCAACTCAGGTTATGGTTGAGAAGGACCTGGCCAGACAGGGAAAGACAAAGGAGCAATTGGGGCGTGAAGAGTTTGTGAAACTGGTGTGGGAGTGGAAGGAGAAGAACGGAGGAACAATACAGAAACAGTTGAAAAAACTCGGAGCTTCTGTTGATTGGTCTAAGGAAAGATTTACTCTTGATGATGGACTCTCTCTGAATGTAAGAAAAGTGTTCGTTGACCTGTACAGAAAAGGCCTGATCTACAAAGGGCACAGAATTGTAAACTGGGACCCTGTTTCCGGAACTGCAGTAAGCGACGATGAGATCTTCTATGAAGAAAGAACAGATAAACTGTATTTTGTCAAGTATTTTGTGGAGAATTCGGATGATTTCATAACTGTTGCCACAACTCGTCCGGAGACAATTTTCGGTGATACAGCTGTTGCAGTTAATCCTAATGATAGGCGGTTCAACCAATATAAAAATAAGAAAGTTAAACTGCCTTTGGTAAACAAATTTGTACCTGTAATAGAAGACACCTACGTGGAAATGGAATTCGGCACGGGGGCACTCAAGATCACACCGGGACATGATTACAATGATTTTGAGGTGGGTGAGCGGCACGGACTCGAACAACTGAATATATTCACTAAGGACTGCAGGCTGAATGAACATGCCGGAGAGTTTGCGGGGTTGGATGTAATTGAGGCCCGGAAGAGGGTTGTTAAGAGGCTTGAAGCTGAAGGCCTTTTAGTGAAGACCGAAGACTATGTTCATAATGTTGCATTGTCCGACAGAACCAAGGCGATTATCGAGCCATTGCTTTCGGAGCAGTGGTTTGTACATATGAAGAAGCTTGCTGATCCTGCAATTGATGCCGTCAACTCCGGGAAAGTCAGATTTTATCCGGAAAGATATGTAAAGGTCTATAACCACTGGATGGACCATATACGTGACTGGTGTATCTCGCGTCAGCTGTGGTGGGGACATCAGATACCGATCTGGTACAGAAAGGATACAGGAGAGATCTATTGCGATGTGAATCCGCCGGATGATGCCGGAAACTGGAGGCAGGACGAAGACGTGCTTGACACATGGTTTTCATCATGGCTATGGCCGCTCAGCGTATTTGGCTGGGAGAATAATGAGAACGACAGCAAGAATGAAAATCTCAACTATTATTACCCTACGGATTTTCTTTCAACCGGTGCCGAGATAATTTTCCTTTGGGTGGCGAGAATGATCATGGCCGGGCTTGAATACAGAAAGGAGATCCCGTTCAGGGATGTTTATTTCCATTCCATAGTAAGAGATGCGAAAGGCCAGAAGATGTCCAAAACGCTTGGCAATTACGTTGATCCCATCGAGCTGATGGATAAATACGGAGCAGATGCATTCAGGTTCACGATCATCTATCTTGCGCCGCTCGGAAATGATGTTTTGTTTGACGAGGAAAAGACAATACTCGGGCGAAATTTCATTACCAAGATCTGGAATGCAGGAAGAATGCTCCATCTGAGTAGGCAGGCGGCAGAGAGCTCTGGATCTCAGCAGAAAGTTCCGGAATCCGATGACCTTGTTGACAAGTGGATGGACAGCAGGCTGAATTCTGTCCTGTCTGAAGCCAAATCTTATCTTGGACAGTACAGGATCAATGATTACACAAAGTCCCTTTATAATTTTGTATGGAATGATTTCTGTGACTGGTATATCGAAATGATAAAGGTCAGGATACAGAATCACCCTGAGCTGGC
Source organism: Ignavibacteria bacterium (assembly GCA_019694675.1). GTDB lineage: Bacteria > Bacteroidota > Ignavibacteria > Tepidaquicellales > Tepidaquicellaceae > JADJAH01. The sequence goes on along the minus strand of JAIBBK010000035.1, from coordinate 77,202 downwards.
AGCAGCTACGGTCAAAAGGGCGATCGGAATATACGAGAGGATACTGAAGGTACTTCATCCTGTAATTCCATTTGTAACTGAAGAGCTTTGGCATCTCATGGGTGAGGGAAGGGAAGGAATGAGCATTTCATTTGAGTCTCTGGAAGATTCCGACCCCGCGAAGATCAGCGCGAATGCAGAGTCTGATTTCGGCAAGATTGCTATGCTTGTGACATCTCTCAGAAATGCGCGTGCAAACAACGAAGTTCATTTCAGCAAGAAGATATCGGCAAACGTAAAGCCTTTCGACGATGCTCACGCTGCTCTTCTGACGTCAATGAGGCCGTACGTAGAAAAGATCTGCAATGTTCATTTTACGGATGAAGACGAGACTTCTTCAGGTTTCAGTAGCGCAGAACTCGTGTCTGAAGGTTTCGAAGCCCGAATTTTCTTTGAAGGTTCTGCATCGGATGAAAAGCAAAAAGAAAAACTGACGAAGGAACTTGAGAATCTCAGCAAGTACCTTGATGTGATAGGGAAAAAGCTCTCGAACGAGAATTTCATTGCAAAAGCTTCACAGGAAGTAGTCACCAAGGAGAGAGAAAAGCAGAAAGAAGCTCAGGAAAAGCTCGAGAAGATCAGGGCAATTCTTTCGGCTTATCAGTCGTAAAGAGTCGTCTTTCCCAGCGCAGAGATTATGAGTTCTGTTGCCAGGTCGGCAGTCTTATTCTTTGAATCCAGGATCGGGTTCACCTCCAGGATCTCCAGAGAGTTCATGCATCCGCAGTCCGCAACCATTTCCATAAGCAGATGTGATTCCCTGAATGAAAGTCCTCCCGGCACAGGCGTTCCAACTCCTTCAGCATAGTCAGGATCGATCCCGTCCATGTCAAAGCTTATGTGTATATGATCGACTTTGCTCTTGAAGTCCGCAAGGACCTTCGAGATTATCCTCGGAATGCCGGCTTTGTCTATGTCTGTCATCGTATAGACCCTCATGTTCATCTGCTTCACAAGCTTTGCCTCAAGTACGTCAACATCTCTGATTCCAATGAGTGCCACATTCTCAACATCCACTTTGGGCGAGAAGCCTCCGATGCGGGTGAGTCTCTTGTTGCCAAGTCCGAGGGCGATCGCCAGAGGCATACCGTGAATATTGCCTGAAGGTGTCGTATCTTCTGTGTTCATATCGGCGTGGGCGTCTATCCAGATGATCCCAAGCCTCTTGCCTTTCTTTCGGCAGTAGCTTGCAATGCCGGCAACAGATCCGATAGCGGTGGCATGGTCACCGCCGATTATCAGCGGGAAGTAGTTCCGAACAAGAAGATTTTCAACCTTCTTGGAGAGTATCTTTGAAGTCTTTTCAATCTCGGGAAGATATTTCAGTTTGGGGTTTGAAATTCTCTGAGTCTCGGAAATTTCAACATCAATGTCACCGAAGTCGGTCACTTTGTACCCGAGCTTTTCGATCTTATGTTCAAGACTTGCGTACCTGATTGCCGAAGGCCCCATGTCAACTCCGCGCCTGTCGGCGCCGAGATCCATTGGGAAACCTATTATTCCTATTTTCTTCTGAAGTCGTTTGGCCATTTGGAAATATAACTAACATCGGTTACAGTTTTGAGTATTAATTATTTCACGAAGGAGTTTTGAGCATATGGTATTTGTGCGCTGTCTGCGGTACATCCAAGTTATGCTACATACATGAAACAAACCCGTTGCGAAAACCATATTGACCGATGAATTGTTCACTGCATCTGATACCGCTGTTGAACAGCAAGCAGGAAAATTTGTATACATAAGAAGGATTTTTTTGCACATATTCAACAAACTTTCCGGTTCAATCTTCATTGATCAATCAATCAAAGTACAATCAGTTAATGCTCAGAGAAGCCAATCTTTACAAAGTTGCGGCGTTATTGCTGTTGGCCATGTTCACTTTAGCTCTTTCATCCTGCGAGCAGGAATTTGTAGATCCCTCTGCGGGCGGTGTTGCATTCCCCGATGAGATCGCTTCGTTGTTCAATACACCATACACGGCTAACAATCTTACTTGCACTACTCCGTCATGTCATGCTTCGCAAAACAGCGTAAACGGACTTGACCTCACGGATTGGCAAAAGACAATGAACGGATCTCAAAACGGTTCAATGGTGGTTCCTTACAACGGGTTCTGGTCATATATGTTTTCAGTACTGAATGCTGACACCCTCTACGGGCCCGTATCCACAGTTGCATTGCCGGAGTATCACAAACTTGATTCTTCAAAGGTCAATCTCATCAAGAACTGGATTGACGGTGGCGCAAAAAGCAAAGACGGAAGGGTTGCTTTGACGGATCAGCCGCTCAACAGAAAGATCTTCATTACAAATCAGGCATCCGACCTTGTGGCAGTTGTCAATACGGATAACCGCCTCATCACAAGGCTGATTCCTGTGGGGGGGCGAGCAAATCAGCTTGACGCTCCACACTATGTTAATCTCAGCCACGACGGACGGTTTTTCTTTGTAAGTCTTATTCAGGAAGGGTTTCTGGAGAAATATGAAACAAATTCCGATTACCCATTTGCAAGGTCCGGCCGTGTCGCATGCGGCCTGAGCCCAGCGCATATTGAGATCTCCCCGGGCGACCAGTTCGGATACATTTCAAATTTCGATGCATTCGGTATCCAAAGAACTGTCAGGAAATTCTCCACTGAGCCTCTTGAGATCATAGATACAGTACAGGATGTAAGGATGACCGCACCTCACGGAATGGCGCTCACAAATGACGGAAGTGTTCTGTTTGTAGCTTCACAGATCGGAGAATATCTTTACAGAATCACAACCCCTGACTTTGAGATCGAGAGTTCTGCGTCAGTTGATCCGTCTGTTCCGCCCACAGGAAACGGTACGGGACTGTTCGGCCCGTATCAGATCGTATTGTCGCCGGACCAGTCGAGGATCTTTGTGACCCTAAGGGAGGCAGGAAAGGTTGGCGTTTATGATGCCCAGAGTTTGAACAGAATTGCCCTTATTACTGTCGGCCAGAAGCCGCTATTGATGAAATTTACAAATGACGGTCAATTCTTGTTTGTCTGCAACAGGAACAGCAATACGGTATCGGTTATCAATTCAACTTCGCTTGCGGTCGTTGCCACAGTTGAAAATGTCGGGATTCAGCCTCACGGAGTTGACTTCACGGCCGATGGCGGTTACGCAATAATTGCATGTGAAACTCAGACAGGATTTGACGGACATCATCCTCAGACAGGCAGTTTCAAGACGGGTGTTTCAAGGATCATAAAGGTCAGCAATTTCAGTCTTGAAGATTCAAGACTTCAAATGGGTTCATTTCCTGCAGGAATAGTTGCAGGCAGATAGGGGAGTAATATCTCCGTTGAACTACTTGGAGAGGATCATCTTTCTAACTTCCGTTCTTTCGGGAGTTTTGATGCGGTAGAAGTAGATTCCGCTCGGAAGGTCTTCTGCCGTGAAATCCACACTGTGTTCACCTGACTCCTGCGATTCATTCACAATCTCACCAAGCAGGCGTCCAAGCCTGTCATATACTGACAAGTTCACATGAGTTGAAGAAGGCAGGGTGTACTTTATTGTTGTAGATGAATTAAATGGGTTCGGAGAATTGGATGCTCCGAAGTATGACTCTGTTTCTTTGCCCGAATATTCAAATCCTGCAAGTGATTCTTTGTTCTGGATCTCGGAAACGAGAGCTATACCTGATTTGAATTCGGATACTTTATAGTTTTTTCCACTGCTGAAATCTAGCTGAATTCCGAGTGCTTCGTCCTCTGTAACCTCAAAACCTGCCTGTGTCTCAGTCTTCAGATCAAAGTTCTCCTGATCAAGCCTGATCTTAAGCTCTTTCCAGCCGCTGAAGTCCATAGAGAAAGGCTTTGATTCCAAAGCTGCATCCGTCTTACTGTCGTATCTTTTGTTGTTGTCCAGGTCATAAAGAATACTCACCGTTACATATGCATCATTGTCAGCGCCGCTGATCATAACATTCACAAAATTGCCTGCCCGAAACAAGTGAGGACGTTTCAGCATGATCTTACCTATATATTCTGCAGGCTGGATCGATTTATTGGAAATGATCTCTGCAAAACCGTTTTCCTTATTGTCCTGTTCATGAGAGTATTTCATCTGAACGCCGCCGAACATCCAGTCAGGCATTGCCTTAAGTGAAAAGTCATCAATTATTTCTCCCTGTGCAAAGACCGCAGGTGAAAGGCAAGTGCTGAGGGGAATAAACAGCAATAGAAATAGACATGAAAATCTATTCAAAACAAATGCGATATTAGTTGTTGGAAATTCTTATTTGATGAGAGTCATCCTCTTAACAGAGGTAAAGCCGTTTACCTGCAATTTGTACAGGTAAACTCCTGCTGAAAGATTCGACGCATCAAACTGCTTGCTGTAGGTGCCTGCTTCCTGAAACTCCTTTACCAGGGTAGCTACTTCCTGACCTACAAGATTGAAAACTGATAATGAAACGTATCCGTCATTATTCAGTTTGTAACTGATAATTGTTGCGGGATTGAAGGGATTTGGAAAGTTCTGAAAAAGCCTGTAATCGTCTGACGGGCCGGAATTTGATTCAATTCCGTTTGATTCCAAATTACTTTCAGAATGGTCCTTTGATTCAGCATAATTGATTATGCTGAAGCTGAAAACCATTACTAGCAATATTGATAGGATTCGTTTCATCATACCATTACAAAATTAAGGGTTCGGATTCTGAAAATCAATAGCTGTTTTTAAAAATTTCCTGCCGTGCTTCTCACACGGCAGGAATCAAAAACTTCACTTCACTTCAAGAGCTACAAGCCTGGTGGAACCGTCGGCCGTTTTCACTTTGAGAACAAGGATATCTCCCTTGTTCTTGGAGGAGATGATTGACTGAAGATCACTTACACCGGAAACCTCTTTCTTATCAGCTTCTACAATAATCATACCCTGCCTCAGGCCCCTGTCAAATCCTTCTGAATACATCTTCACATCCGTGATCTTGACCCCATCATCCAGGTTCAGCTTCGACTTCTCTTCACCTGATAACTCGCTTGCCGTAAAGCCAAGTGCTTCAAAGCTTTGCGTACCTGCAAATGACTTTTCATCTCTCGGCACTGAATTCTGCGCAGCTACATCGTTATTCTCTTCTCTTGGCTTCAGTGTAACCTTCATGTTCTTTCGGCTTCCGTCTCTGAAAATAACCAGGTCCACGCTTTCACCCGGATGCTTAGAGCCGATCTCTGTCTGCAGTTCGTTTGCGGCGTTCACTTCCTTGTTGTCAACGGAGAGAATCACGTCGCCGGATTTTAGGCCTGCATCAGCACCAGCCCCGTTCGGAAGAACATCCTGCACCAGCACACCCATTGGTTTTTCAAGGCCGAGTCCCTTTGCCTCTTTCACATCAACATCCTTGATTGTTACGCCGATATATCCTCTTGAGACCTTTCCGTTCTTGATCAGTTCTTCAGCCACATTCTTTGCCATATTAACGGGAATTGCAAAGCCATATCCCTGATAATAGCCGTTGGTTGTCTTGATCGCAGAGTTTATCCCGACAAGAGTGCCGTTAATATCAACAAGCGCTCCACCGCTGTTACCGGGATTTATGGCCGCATCAGTTTGAATGAAGTTATTGATCGCATAGCTGTTGGAGCCAATCTGAATGTTTCGGCCGATTGCAGAAACGATACCAGCTGTGACAGTACTGTTGAGTCCAAGGGGATTACCTATTGCCACAACCCATTGTCCAACCTGCACATTGTCAGAATTGCCGATAGTTGCAACCGGCAAATCGCTGGCTTCTATCTTAATAACAGCCAGGTCCGTATTCGGGTCTGTGCCGACAAGTTTCGCTGTAAACTCACGCTTATCGGTGAGGGATACTTTGATCCCGCTCTCATTGGCGCCGCTCACTACATGATTGTTAGTAATGATATATCCGTCAGAACTGATTATTATGCCCGATCCGGAACCTCTGTTCGGCATATCCTGAGGCATCTGAAAGAAATGTTCGAATCCTTTCGGCATTTCGCTGTCTTCGCTGGTGCCTGCCGCAGATGTTACTTCAATGTAAGCAACGGTTGGTGTAACTGATTTGGCGATCTCAACAAAGGCATCGTTGAGTCCCTTTAGCTGTGTGTTAGCCTCCTGGATCGGTGGGGTGGTCTTAAACTCCACCTGTGAACTGGCAACTATCGGCTTAATGTTGCCGAAATTGGCTATCAGAAGTCCGCCAAAAGAAAGTGCAACTACCAGCAACAGGCCGGCAAAGATCACTGATTTTTTTGACATGTTGATTCTCCTTTTTAAATTTTAATTACCTGATTTTGAAAACCCAGTATCAGAATTGATCTATAATCCTTCTCGCTGTTTGATTGCTTCGTCCGTTTGAATATTCAAGCAAGTGGGCTTCACAGATCCTGCAAATCCTGTCTATTGCAGCTTTGCCGGTATCTGAGTCTGTATCTGTTTCATGATCTGCATCCCTCACCAGAAAATCCCTCATAAAATCAATTTCTGATCTGTCAAGGGTAAATCCAATACGTACAAAAAAAGTTTCTAAACCATCTTGCGAGATATCCGGCATGATTCCCAACATTGTCCCAAAGCTCATTAAGAATCTCAGAAGTTCTGCCTTTGCTGTCGCATGCTGTCTGTTGACATCCCTGAGAAAAGCTATTGCAAGTGCAAACGATTCCCTGCACTGGTCATTTTGCGCAAGACTTCTGTTCAGCAAATCAAATACTACATAACTTGCTCCAAGCTTCTCAAGGTCCTTTTCTATATCTGAGTACACTTCAAGATAACCAACTTTGCCGAGAGTTTGAATTTCTCTGCTGTCCCTGAAGTATATCATTGCCTCAATCAATCCCATGGCTCCAAAGTTGCCCGATTGCCAGTTTCTGCGGGTGCCCTTATGAATTACCGCCACTTTGCCGAGTTCTTCGGTAAAAAGGTTCATTATCCTGCTTGATTCCGAATACTTCATCGACTTAAGCACCAGGGCCCTTGTTCTGACGAGAGACATACGATTCAGTCCGAAAATTGTTTCAATGTGAATAATCAGATTGAAGCATTCTCAAAGTGTGTGAGTCTTTTGAATTCATTGAACCGGTCCGTAATGATCTCTTTGCTGAGGTGACGAATACCGTCGAGGGAAAACTTCTCGACTGCCAGAGATGCCATTGTGCTTCCGTAGATTACGGCAAGTTTCAGATTGGTATCTGAAAGGTCATCAGTCCTTGAAAGCCAGCCCATAAGTCCGCCGGCAAATGTATCGCCGGCACCCGTCGGGTCAAACACCTGCTCCAGGGGATAGGCGGGTGCTGAGAATATAAAATCCGGAGTGAACAGCAGGGCGCCGTGTTCACCCTTCTTAATTATCAGAATCTGCGGACCCATTTTCATTATTTTCCTGGCCGCCGAAACAAGGTTGTATTCACCCGAAAGCTCCCTTGCTTCTCCGTCATTTATCACAAGAAGGTTAACAAGCTTCAGTGTTTCGATAAGATCATCGTACGCTCCGTCAATCCAGAAGTTCATAGTGTCACACATTATCAGCTTAGGGGAGTCAATCTGCTTAACCACTTTTTGCTGAAGCAGTGGATGGAGATTCCCGAGACAAACATATTTGCTCTTGCGGAATTCACTGGAGATCACAGGATCAAACTTCTCAAATGCATTAAGCTCTGTAACCAGCGATTCGCGGGTATTCAGGTCAAAATCATATTTGCCGTGCCAGTGAAATGTCTTGTCGGTATCTGAGATCTCCAGGCCGGAAATGTCAATTCCCTTTGATTTTAGAAATTCGATCTCCTCCTTTGGAAAATCATATCCGACGATTCCCACCAGACGTACCGGTTCTGTAAAATAGCTTGCCGAAGTTGATATGAATGTTGCAGAGCCGCCCAAAGTTCTTTCTGCTTTGCCAAACGGTGTTTCGATTGTATCCAACGCAAGGGACCCAATTACAAGTAAGCTCATCAGTCAGTTGTTTTGGACAAAAATACCAATTTGCGCAGGGTATTTCAAGAATGTTGAACGGCTTTTAAATTGGCATGTCTGTTCTCCTTCAGTTACGTTAAACATGAGGTCTATAGTCAAGGACCACTTAAGGTGTTCATTGCAGACGTTGGAAATCCAAAAATCTAATTTGAATGTTTCAGATGTTTGCAATATCTTGACACCAAAACACATAATTCATGGACGAAGACAACCGAGACGAAGCGAACCCGGGACAGCAGATCAATATAGAACTTGGAGAGAAAGAAGCCGAGGGTACTTATTCAAATCTGGCAATAATCTCTCATTCACCGGCCGAATTCATTATTGACTTCACAAGGATTTTTCCGGGATCTCCCAAAGCGAAGGTCCATTCAAGGATTGTAATGACACCTCAGCATGCAAAGCTGTTTCTTAATGCAATGAAGGAGAACATCGGAAGGTATGAGAAGCAATACGGAGAGATCCCTCTTATGAACGAGCAAAATACGGGTGCAATGGGTTTTCAGCTGCCCGGGCCTCCCAAAGAGGAAAAGATAAACTGATTCAGGAACGCAATCCGGTTCGCAGAAAATTATAGATACCGAGAGCGAGAAAGAGGATGTTGGCAAGCCAGGCGGTAAGGACAGGATCCATCTCTCCGTTATATCCGAAAGTTTGTGAGATCTTTACAAAGCCAAGGTACAGGAAAGTTATCAGAATGCTGATACCAAACTGGACCGCGGCACTGCCTTTTCGCTGATTGAGGCTCAATGAAACGCCGAAGATTATTACGATCAGATTTGCAAAAGGGAATGAGATCTTCGAATAGTAGTCAACTTCGGCTCTGCTGACATCCTGTCCGCTGTTCCTCATTTCCGTGATTAGGTCTCGCAGATCCGATAAGATGAGTTCGTCCGGGTTTTTCTGCTTGATGTTAATCCTGTCAGGTGTAATTCTGACAGGAACCCACTCCGGATTCGCAGAATTGCCCAATTCTTTCTTGCTGATGAATGAATTCAACCCGGCGCTGTCAAATGATCTTTCAGTCACATCGGTCAGTATCCATGACTTTCTGCTGCTGTCCCAGTTGATTCTTCTTGAGTCAATTCGCGTGGAGAGTATCGACAGCCTGTCATCTGTGAAAATCTGAATTGAAGCATTTTCACCGGCTCTCTGATTTTCATTGTAATTTCTGATCGTTAATATCCTGTTCACGGAGTCCTGAATGCTCAGATTGGGTATGATGCCCGGTGACTTGTGTTTGCCGATCTTTTCTTTTTCGATTCTGATCTTTTCAGTATTTGAATAGGGGACTATCCAGCCGTTGAAATAAATGGATCCGGCCGTTACAAATACTCCGACAATAAGCAGAGGGAGAAGATACCGGTAGATGCTTATCCCAGCTGAGTTCATTGCGGTCATCTCTGAAAGTGAGTTGAACCGGGCCGTTGTGAAGAGTGTCGCAAGAAGCATGCCAACAGGAGTGATCAGTTTCACGATTTCAGGGATGAAGTACAAGTAATATTGTGCAATATCCGGGCCGGTCAGATTGCGGTCAATGAACTTATCAATGTTTTCGAACAGGTCAACAAGAATGAATACAATTACAAAGCAGAATATCCCAAAGGCAAGGTTTCTGAGGAAAGAAGTAAGGATATATTTGTCAATCAATTTCACTGATGAATTTTAAACATAAACTTGCCGAAGTTAAAGGCATTTCAAGGCTCGCATCCGCAATTGCTTCCGATGATCTGAGGAAAGTCAGGCATGAAATAGGTGCACAGTTAGAGAGCATTGAAGCTGAGAAATTGTATGAGACGATACTTCAGTCATATCTGTTTTGCGGATTTCCGGCGGTAATAGAGACGCTGAGGATATTCTCGGAATTATCAGGCGGGTTTTACAAGGATGCCGAAGAGTATGACAAAGCCGGATTCGAACTCAGAGGGATCAGGAACTGCGGCAGGATCTACGGAAGGAATCTTGACAAACTGCTGGCCAACATGAACGCGGTCAGTCCGGACCTGAAACAGTGGATGATCATAGAGGGATACGGAAAGGTCATGGGCAGGAGCGGATTGAATCTGCTGGAACGCGAATTTGTGAATGTCGCGATACTTTGCACCCGTTATTATGAGAATCAGCTTTATGCTCACATTAAAGGTTGCCTGAACAACGGAGCAACTCCGGGTGAGGTCGAAGAGGCATTCAAAGGACTCGCAGGCATAGCAACTGCGAGGAATATTGAAAAGTCCGTTGACGTGCTGAATAAGATAAGCAGTAAATAAGTGTTGTATAATATATATTATGTAAAGTCAGAATATCTGTGCGATTATCTGATAAGGTATTGCACGATGCATGATTCTGTCTCCTGCCGCCGGAGTAAGCACCCGGCTGACACTGATCTCTATCAACTGTACGGCGTGCCGTCTGAAAACGATCTGAAAACTTTTCACGAATAATACCTTAAGTTTATTCAAATATCCGGAATTTGCATATAATTCATTTATTTTCCCGCATTGAATTCTTAAATTGGCACAATGGAAATTAACTACTACCTAATTGTAAGCGCACTGCTGTTTACGATCGGTGTAACCGGTGTGCTGATCAGGCGCAATGCGATAATCATCTTTATGTGCATTGAACTGATGCTGAATGCGATCAACCTTTCGCTTGTTGCATTCTCTTCTTATCTCGGAAATGTGAACGGACAGATCTTTGTATTCATTGTAATGACCGTTGCCGCGGCTGAGGCTGCTATCGGACTTGCCATCGTCATAGCATTGTTCAGAAACAAGGCAACCGTCAATATTAATGAAATGAACATCCTCAAGTGGTAGAACGCAAACTTAAGCTGACCTGATGGAACAATATGTTTACCTTCTGACGGTTCTGCCGTTGGCAGGATTTCTGATTTCCGGCATACTCGGAAAGAAGATCGGCAACAAGACTCTCATAGGCACAATATCCACGCTCGCAGTATTTATCCCCTTCCTGATCGCACTTGGCTGTCTCTCACAGCTTATGTCAATGCCGGAAGGCTCCCGCGCCATATTTGTCAAATACTACGAGTGGATCACAGCAGGAACTTTCACCGCTTCTGTCTCCTATCTGCTGGACCCTCTTTCGATCGTCATGGTTCTTGTTGTAACAGGTGTGGGATCCCTCATACACCTTTACTCGATCGGTTACATGCATAATGATCCGGGTTTTGCGAAGTTCTTTTCGTATCTCAATCTCTTCATATTTGCAATGCTCAATCTTGTGCTTGCAGATAATTTTCTTCTGATATTCCTCGGATGGGAAGGCGTCGGATTGTGTTCTTATCTTCTGATAGGATTCTGGTATGAGCAGAAATTCACAGGAGATGCCGCCAAGAAAGCATTCATTGTTAACAGGATCGGTGATTTCGGCTTCATGACTGCGATGTTTTTTATCTTCACTTATTTTGGAACACTGGATGTTTCCGTTTTCAATCAGAAGCTTGCCGCATTTTCTGTTGGTGATCCTGTTCTTGTGACAATTGCTCTACTGCTTTTCCTTGGAGCTACCGGAAAGTCCGCGCAGATCCCGCTGTACGTATGGCTTCCCGACGCGATGGCCGGCCCTACGCCTGTATCAGCGCTCATTCACGCGGCTACGATGGTTACAGCCGGAATTTATCTCATTGCCAGGACTTCCCTGCTCTACGCGCTTGCGCCGTTTGCAACCACGATCGTCTTTGCCGTCGGCATGCTTACTGCCGTTGTGGCGGCAGCGATTGCGCTGAGGCAGAATGACATCAAGAAGGTACTTGCGTACTCTACAGTATCGCAGTTAGGTTTTATGTTCATGGCTCTTGGCACCGGAACTTACTGGCTTGCAATCTTCCATCTTATGACGCACGCTTTCTTCAAAGGCCTGCTCTTTCTCGGTAGCGGTTCCGTAATACACGGAATGCATGAAGAACAGGATATAAGGAATATGGGCGGTCTCAAAGACAAGATGAAGATCACTTATATCACTTTTCTCATCGGCACGCTTGCAATTTCCGGCATTCCCCCGCTCTCAGGGTTCTTCAGCAAGGATGAGATCCTTTATACAAATTTCATTTACCAGGGACTGCCCCCGTATCTGCTTTCACTTATCACAGCCGGTTTGACAGCCTATTACATGTTCAGGCTTGTCTCACTTACGTTCTTCGGAAAACCGAGATACGACACGCATCATGTGCATCCGCACGAGTCGCCGGCCACAATGACGATCCCTCTTATGATTCTGGCAGTGCTTTCTGTGGTTGGCGGATTCGTTGGTCTTCCTCATTTTACCGGAGTTCACAATTATCTCAGGGACTGGCTGAATCCCGTTTTCAAGTCAGCAAACGACGTCATTCTCTCTTACAGGCCCGAGCATGAGCATGCGATATCACTGGAGCTGTTGCTGGTAGGCATATCAATACTGGTTGCACTTACCGGTATCATTATTGCCTACAGGCGATTCTCGGCCATAGAAAAAATTCCGGCTCAGACTGCCGTATCGAGAATACTTGAAGAAAAGTTCTATGTGGACGAATTCTATGACAAGACAATAATCGAACCAGTAAGAAAGACTTCAGAAGGATTCCTCTGGAAGTTCTTCGATGTCAAGATCATTGACGGAGCAGTTAACGGAATCGCAAGGTATATCTCCAACATCGGCTTTGACTGGAGAAGGCTTCAGACCGGGATCATTCAGGATTATACGACGGTCTCAGTTGCAGGAGTAGTGATAATTCTTTTGTATCTGCTGTTCGTAAGCTAACAAGATCTTTGAAGCAAGAAGCAGGGCATCAGATATCAGGTGCCCTGCTCTTTTTTTTTACTTTCCGTTCTTCTTGAGAATAAATGATGCTATGTCGGCAACGTCCTGATCGCTCAAAACGCTCTCCTTGTAGAACGGCATAGCACCGTCGCCGAACCGTACATTGTATGTGATTGATTTCACATTACCGTCAAAGTCATCAAAAATATCCGGAACCTTTCTGACAGACTTCTTTTCTCCGTGGCACATCCCGCACGCATCGTTAAACTTCTTCTCACCTGTGACAGGGTCACCCGTAAGTGCCATGATCTTCTTCTGCGCTTCCTTCAGTTTTGCCTTGTCGGGCTGGGGCAATGCTATTGTTTCATATTTCATTTCAGTGGTCTTGTCCGCGCCTGGAAGGGTTGAGTAATACTGATTAAGATCCGAGATCTGAGATGCGGTCATCGGTGACTTCATTCTCAGATATGCTTCCCAGCAAACTGTGGCTCCGCCTGCATTTGAGGAAACATCGGCGCCTGCAAACTTACCGTGAAATGTTGACGGCCTCTTGTCTGCACCTGCAACTCCGGAGAAATACTTGGTAAGAGGATTCGCTGAATTCGAACCGTCGCCGTGGCAATCGGAGCAGGCTATGTTGTTCTCCTTTGACTTTGCGTAAAATAACTCCTTTCCCGGGTTTGGTTTTTCATTAGCGTTTCCCTGGGATTTGCTTTCAGAGGTCTGACTGCCCGGCTTCTTCGAATCTCCGCTCGTATCAGAGGCTTCTTCTTTTCCGCAAGATGCGATCATAAGAGCAGTGAAGATCACTGCAATTGCAGTGAGGTGAAACCTGAAGTGTGTTATCGGCATTGGCTTATTGAGTTTTGTTGGTGCAATATGCGGGAGAAATTTCTTTCCTTCAAACCTATTTGGCGTAATTTGTAGAATTCAGACAATCCGTCAAATAAATCCGTAAAGCAATGTCTTTGTATTTGTCTTTGGTTTCTTTTGCGACGGCTTCTCGTAAAACGGCCTGAATGTTACGCCGAGGTAGAAAGAGCCCCAGTTCATTTTCTTCTTGTCAGACTGGAAGTAGTTATAACCTTCCCCGACCGGGTAATAAAGATTTGAAACGTAACGCCCTTCTTCATCATTCAGATTGGCATCTTTGCTCCCCCATTCAATGTATCCGTCGCGGACAGTTTCAGAAAGCAAAAGATTTCCAAGATCATATTTTGCTCCAGCAACTATGCCTATTGATTCGTTGATCCTGAATTCGATCCCCGCATTGAAATCAACACCCATTCTGAAGCTGTTCAGATTTGCCGATATGGAATCGCTGAAACCTGACCTGCGAGTTAGATCAGCGGTGAAGAAATTGAAATTGAAATTTGCCCCGAAGTAAGGAGATATGAGCTTGGTGAATGACGTCGGTGCAACCTCAAGACCTATCCCCAGTCCCACATTGGAAAAAGAATAATCATACTCTATTGGGCGCGGCTGATAGGTATTGTTCACAAATCTTACAAGCGTTGTGCCGGACCTCTTTGACTGAAAACTGTTGAAACCGGAGAATGAAAAACTGAAAACCGCTTTGGTTATCTCGTAATTGTCAAAATTCACCTTTGCACTGCCTGAGAGCATTATGCCGGGCTGAGCGGCAAAGTTTCTTCCGAACAGGCTTGAATCAATGAACACATAACCTGCCGAATCATATCTCACGTATTCACTGCCTTTCAGCTGGTCATAAGGAAACACAAGTCCGATGTTTCCCTGAAACGAAAATTGTCCTGCCTGAGCGAAGGATTTCACTGAGGATACAAGGATCAGCATCACCGCAAAAACCATTAGTGATGCTTTGATGTATGATCTGTTGTTAATCATTTGTATGAATTTAGAAACTCAAAAACTGATACAACGGCAGCTGTCTCGGCGCGAAGTTTTCTTTTTCCAAGCGAGCGCGGTTTCCATCCGTGTTCAACGAGAAGCTCAATCTCCGATTCATCAAATCCGCCTTCAGGACCGATCAGTAGTGAGGCAGTGGACGAGCCAGAGTAATCCGCTTGAATATTCTTGCTGTCCGAAAATTCGTACATCACCACCTTAAGGGATTCGAACTTTGTCTCTTCAAGCAGTTCGGTAATAGTGACCGAAGGATAGAACACCGGCAGGCGGCATCTCTGCGACTGGCACATTGCGCTTCTTATGATCTGCCTGAGCCTGTCACCCTGCGCTCCTGAATAACCTGACCTCTTAACTGTATGCTTCGTTATAACGGGCACAATTGAATCAACGCCCAGTTCTACGGCCTTCTCAACTGCAAACTCAAATCTGTCCTTGCTTTTGAGAGGTGCAATGTACAGGCGGAGCTTAAGTTCAGGTTCAAACAGGTCAGTTTGCTTTCCCAAAATTGAACAGACCACTTTTGTCCGCAATACTGAGGATATCACGCAATGATACACGTTGCCTTCACCGTCAGTAATGCTTATTTCTTCACCTTCCCTTTTTCTTAGGACCTTCGTTACATGAGAGTATTCGATATCCGTAAGAAAAAGTTCTCCGGTTTGAGAATTTATGTTAGCCGGATCTGCGAAATAGTATTCCATTTTCCTCTTTATCAGAATGCCGCATTAAGATCGAAGATGACCTGCGGCACAAACTTCTTGCCTTCAACTCTGAATGCATAATCCGTTCTTCCGACAAGGCCGAACGGAAGAATGAAATCAAGGCCTGCACCAAATCCGTTATGGAACTTTGAATCTGCGAACAGGTCGGACTTATTCCATACAGCACCAATGTCAAAGAACAGCGTTGCGTACATGGCAAATCTGTAGTTCATTTTCTTCAATGCTGAGATGAGATTGACTCCCGGAATTGATGTACCGGCATAATGTCTCTCCCTGATCACGGGAAGCCTTATTTCATTGAAGAACCCGAGCCGGTTATCACCTTCGTAAACGAGTTTCTTGTGTCCTCTTATCACCTTGTCGTATCCAAAGAACTCCTGCATATAGCTTGGTATCTGTCCGCCGAAAGCAACAGAACCCGTTGCCGAAAATCCAAATGAAATTCCGTAATCTTTGCTCAGCCTCAACGGAATGAACTGGCGGGCATCGATCTCCACCCGGTTGAAATCTATTAATTTGCCAAACCCTTCCTTCGTATAGCTGAGCAAAATCAATGTCCCGCTTGTAGTGAAATTATAGTCATCCCTGGTGTCATAGCCGCCGTTGAACGAAGCTTCAAAGAACCTGTCCTTTCCGTCGCTCGAAACTGTTCTTTCCGGCTCATACTTGGAGGTCACAATTGAATTGTATGTGACATTACCGGTGAACGAGAAATGCCTGTCTGTGAACTTTCCAAGAGTGAAGGACGTCTTGAAATTGTAAAGATCATAATTGTTATCGGCATCCGGAATCTCATTCCCTGTAGTATTGATGGTTGCCAGGCTCTTGTTCTTGTTCTTGGAATACCTGATGCTGAATGAAGAAAAGAAGTGCGCATCCTCTCCTATCCAGGGCACCGAGTAGCTTAATCCGGCGAAAGGATCAGCCCCGATCCCGAAATTCGCATTCAAGGTCTCATTTCTACCCCTGAAATTCCGCCAGATCAGGTTAAGGCCTGCCCAAAACTGCGACAACTGCCCGTTACGGAATCCTCCCTGAGGCAAAGGTATGAAGTAGAAGCTTTCCTCAAAAATGAACATCAGGTCTATCTGATTGAGTGAATCTGTTGGGACGGGATACACATCAACCTTGTTGAACAATCCGAGGTTCTTGAGTCTTTGCACATCGTCAAAGAGTACATTTTCACTTAACCTGGAATTCTCCCGGGTTTGTATCTCCCTCATTATCACGTCTTCCTGTGTAACTTCATTACCTGCAAGAATAATCTTCCTCACTTTGATCTCTTTCTGATTTAAAGAACTGTCTTCAGCCTGACCCATAGGAAGATCTTTTGCAATTGAATCAGTGGCGCATAGGAATAAGATGCCGCAATATATTAGAAAACACTTTAGCGTAATTATTTAACAATATTATTTGACAATGACTTAAGCTGTTTATTCTTATTCAGCAGTTGAATAGCTTCCGGTGATCCGGGTTTGATTTCGAGGGCTCTTCCGATAAGCTGTTCTGCCTCATCAAACCTCGAGTTGTTCATCAGGTAATTGGCCCTGTTGAGAAAGGAAGAATAATAGGAGTTCATAATGAAAGCGTGATGGTAATCGGTGCGGCTTGTTATTTCATACCTGAGATCCGGATATGTATAGTTATCATATCCCTTTTCCTTTGTGTACCTGAAGAGAATGCCCTGCGGAACCCTTGAGTAGTCCTTTCCGAAATTCTCACCCTTTGACTGCTCGATCTCGATGGTTGTATAGAATGTCCTCTGCGGATAATTCTTGTCCACCAGACTGTTGAGCAATGCAAGGAACGTTGTCTGGATCTTTGTAAGATCCTGCCTGTCCAGCTCCGTCTTTGGGGCTGTATAACGTTCAGTGCTCTTCTCGAACTTCAGCAGTTCGGCGAGGTAGGCCTCAATTTCAGGCGCGGACTTCTCATATACATCCGGGTAGTGCTTTCTGAGGTACTCGAAATACCAGCTCTTTCGCATCAGTTCCTTGTCAAGGATGACCAGATCCGGCCTTATGTTCCTTACAAACTGCTGATACATTGAAGATGACACCCAGAAGTCCCACTGTGTTGACATTATGATAGCATTTGAATCGGCTGATTTGAATACGTTCATTGTATAGTCGTCAACAAACCTGTTCCTGCTTTCGTCCACCTTTTCGTAATTCAGCACCAGAGGAATCAGCGGAAGCAACAAGAGTGCATAGCTTGTTGCCTTCATGCCATCCCTGAACTTTGACGCCAGCCAAAGCAGGCCGCATGCGATCCAGATCACGGAGGTTATATAGGCAAGGAGGAAGTACGAGTCAATGTCGTAGATGTCATAGTTGATCGCGTAGATCACACAGAAAAGGAACAGAAGGATCGTGAAAGTGAAGATCCTTCTAAGGTACTTGTACAGAAGAAACAGTCCCGGCACAGCGAGTATCAGGGGGAAGATCACTGTTTCCATCGGGAAGTTCCTGGTGAAGTAAGCAAACTGTTTCTCGGCATTCTCAAAAGAGGTGAACATCCATACGCTGAATTGCTTTCCAGTAAAATGCCTCCAGAAGTTCTCGAAGTTGTGCGGATTTCCCCAGCTTATAACATCATTATCGGCCCGGACAAATAGATACGCATAGACTGTCAACCCCGCAAAGAACGGAACTGCCATCAGCAAAACCCGCTTCAGAGAAACCCCGCTCAACCCGTTTGATGCAATGAACAAGTAGATACATCCAACGGAAAGGAAAATTGTCGAAAGGTGGTTTGTGAAGCTCAGTCCGAGGACAAATGCAAACAGGATCCACATCCTGCCGGTGCTGTGTGACTGCTGACTATTCAGTTCTCCGGAAGCCACGAGGATCAGCAGGATCAGAAGGGTAATGAAGAGCGTATGAAG
Organism: Ignavibacteria bacterium; assembly: GCA_019694675.1. Lineage (GTDB taxonomy): Bacteria > Bacteroidota > Ignavibacteria > Tepidaquicellales > Tepidaquicellaceae > JADJAH01. The sequence goes on along the minus strand of JAIBBK010000035.1, from coordinate 58,954 downwards.
TGAATAGACTTCAATTGCATTTGCCGTATCCCAGAATGTCCTTGAAAATGCAAGTACAAGTGAAGCCGCCAGTGATGCATTCAGTATCACTCCCCTGCTTAATGATGAAGAACCCGTCATTGCAGATATCTTTTCAGAGAGCAGTAGCACGGTATTGAAGAACACTGCAACTGCAAGCGATGAGATCATTGCGCACATCAGATTCAGCCTGTAAACCTCATCCGAAACGGGCAGCCATGTGAACAGTTTCCCTATCAAAGTGAAAAGAGGATATCCTGTAGGGTGCGCCACACCAAGCTTAGAAGCAACTGTGGCAAGTTCTCCGGAGTCTATGAACGTTACAGAGGGCGCAAGCGTAAGCACATAGACGATCAGCGGAATAACAAATGACAACGCGGTGTAAAGAAGCCTTTCCCGTGAAAATGTATTAGCCAATGCGAGTATTCTGAATGATCTTTATGATGAGTTTCTGCAAGAATTTTGCGGTAAGATGACATTCCCGAAGCAAAAAAATAAGGGAATAATCCGTAAGAATTATCCCCTTATTGCAAATTGCTATCAGATCTCAGTTAACGCAGTAGTTGTTATATACTCCGTCGAGGAAATTCCACATAAGCGCCGCAGATTCATCCACAGTGTTGATGAGTCTCTTCTGATCCTCAAGAGATCCGTTCTCCCTGACCATTATATCCATTTCATCTTTGGAGTGATAAACATCCGCTTCTTCATGAACCTTGAAGAACTCTATTGCCTTCTCTGAATCAATTCCGTAGAACTTCTTCAGGCCGTCGATCTTTGTTCTTGAAACCTCAGGGACCTGTGATTCATAAGCATAAAGGGCCGCGAGGCCGAGGGTGAATTCCGGCGACCGAGTCAGCTCATACATACCGTCAACCAGGTCTTCGACTTCCCTTAACGGCTTCGCATTCTTAACCTCTTCTTCAGTCAGTCCAAGACTCTCGGCAAAGTTGATCCAAAGCCTCGGATGGTCTGCTATGTCAGTCTTGTACCCCTCTTCATCGGCGAGATTCTGCATGAGTATCTTTCTGGTATCCACATCTTCACAGTTGGAATGAACACAACTTACAAACCTCGGAAAGTGCTTCACAAAATGGTAGTACTGCTTTGCGTATTCGCGGAGCTCTTCAACCGTGAGTTTACCCTCGTTCCACTTCTGATAAAAAGGATGCTGGAGAAGGCTGCGTTTTTGAATTGTCCCGTTGACTTCGCTTATGAACTGTTCTTGAGAAAGCATTTATTAGGCCTTTGATTTTTGAATTGTGCAAATTATGAAATCTAGAAACAAATTGAAACTGACCAAATGCAGACAGGACAAGCCTATCAGGCAGACGGAACCTCCGCATAATCACTTACAGGATTGCAGCTGCAAACAAGATTCCTGTCGCCGTAAGCGCTGTCTATCCTTCCGACTGAGGGCCAGAATTTGTTGTGACGGAACTCAACCGGATATGCGGCCTTCCCTCTTGAATACTTATGATCCCAAACATCGGCGGAGATCATCCTTGAAGTATGCGGTGCATTCTTCAGCACATTGTCGTCTGCATCATAAATCCCTGACTCGATCTCCCTGATCTCCTCGCGTATTGAGATCATTGCATCGCAGAATCTGTCAAGTTCATCCCTGGATTCGCTTTCAGTGGGTTCCACCATCATGGTTCCAGGCACGGGAAAGGAGACAGTTGGCGCGTGGAAATTGTAGTCCATAAGTCTCTTTGCGATGTCTTCGACCTCAACCTTTGCTGATTGCTTGAATTCCCGCAGGTCGAAGATCAGTTCGTGTGCAACACATCCTTTTTCACCCGAATAAAGTACCTTAAAATGTCCCGCAAGCTTTGCCTTGATGTAATTTGCATTCAGGATCGAGTACTCGGTTGCCGCCTTCAGCCCTGCGCTTCCCATCATCTTTATGTAAGCATACGAGATTATCAATATGCTCGGACTTCCCCAGGGGGCTGCTGACACGGCGCTTATCGAATCGGGCCCGCCGATGCTGACAACCGGATGTCCCGGAAGATAATCCTTAAGGTGTTCGGCAACTCCGATCGGCCCCATTCCCGGACCCCCGCCTCCGTGCGGAATGCAGAATGTCTTGTGCAGGTTCAGGTGGCAAACATCAGCGCCTATCATAGCCGGACTCGTAAGGCCGACCTGTGCATTCATATTGGCGCCGTCCATGTAAACGAGTCCGCCGTTTTCGTGAATGATACTGCAGATCTCCTTTATTGCCTCCTCATAAATTCCGTGAGTGGAAGGATATGTGACCATAAGCGCTGCGAGCGCATTCCTGTTTGCTTCAGCTTTTGACCTCAGGTCAGCCACATCAATGTTTCCGTTGCTGTCGCTGTTTACCACAACGACCTTCATTCCTGCCATCACTGCACTTGCGGGATTTGTTCCGTGAGCTGATGACGGGATCAGGCAAACATTTCGTCCGGTGTCTCCCCTCTTCAGGTGATATTGTCTGATAACCATGAGTCCTGCATACTCACCCTGCGCTCCTGAATTCGGCTGAAGCGATACAGCGGGAAACTGCGTGATCCTGCTCAGGTCCTCTGAGATTTCGCTAATTATCTCGGCATACCCCCCGGCTTGTTCAAGCGGGGCAAACGGGTGCAGTCCTGAAAACTCCGGCCATGTAACACCTGCCATTTCAGCGGTTGCGTTCAGCTTCATTGTGCATGAACCGAGCGGAATCATGGAAGTTGTGAGTGAAAGGTCTTTGTTCTCAAGACCTTTCATATATCTTAACAGCTGAGTCTCCGAGTGGTATGAGTTGAAAACCGGATTAAGCATAAACCCGCTTCTGCGCCTGAACTTCTCTGGAATTGTGTCTTCAGCTATATGTTTCATTACGTCTCCGGCATCCGATCCACGCTTCTTTCCTATGGCCTCTAAAAATACGTCAGCAACTTCAAGAATACTCCCGGGTGTGTCAGCTTCGCTGACGGAAATTCCTATACTGCCTGCATCATAACGGAAATTCATCATCCTGCTTTCAGCAATCTTCCTGATCGCTGCAATCAGAGATGCATCTTCAGTCTTTATGCAGAGTGTATCAAAGTAAGTTTCGTTAGTCTGAGAATATCCGGCACCCTTCAGCAGAGTATCAAGCAGGACAGTCAGTCCGTGGATCTTCCCGGCGATAAGCTTTAGCCGTTCAGGGCCGTGATATACAGCATACATTGATGCCATTACGGCGAGAAGCACCTGCGCTGTGCAGATATTGCTTGTAGCCTTCTCTCTTCTGATATGCTGCTCCCTTGTCTGCAGGGCCATTCGGTAAGCTCTGTTGCCCTGGTTGTCAATTGACACGCCGATTATTCTGCCCGGCACAGATCTCTTGAATTTGTCTCTTGTCGAGAAATAGGCCGCATGAGGGCCGCCGTACCCCATTGGAACTCCGAATCTCTGCGTTGATCCCACAACTGCATCCGCTCCGAATTCACCGGGAGGAGTGAGAAGGCAAAGCGACATAATGTCCGCTGCCACTATCTTATTGATCTCAAGGGCATCTGCCTTTTCGAAGAACTCACTGTAATCATTCACCTGTCCCTTTCCGGAAGGATACTGCACTATGACGGCAAACATATCATCAGTAAGAACAGATGTTCTGAAATCGCCCGTAACCACTTTGATTCCGAGAGGCACTGCCCTTGTCTTTATCACATCGAGAGTCTGCGGAAATATATCTTCATCCACAAACACGGTCCCGGCATCTTTCTTCTTGCCTGATCTCGTATGATAGAACATCAGCATAGCTTCGGCGGCGGCTGTGGCTTCATCAAGCAGTGATGCATTTGCTATGTCCATCCCCGTGAGATCCATCACCATTGTCTGGAAATTGAGGAGTGCCTCGAGCCGTCCCTGGGAAATCTCGGCCTGATAAGGCGTATATTGAGTGTACCAGCCCGGATTCTCAAGTATGTTGCGCTGAATCACTGCAGGTGTGTTAGTGGGATAATAACCCATTCCGATATAAGATCTGAACACCCTGTTCTTTGATGCAATTGATCTCAGTTTTGAAATGAATTCCTGTTCGGTCAGAGGTTCATCAAGTACTATTTCCTTTCCAAGCCTGATACCGGAAGGAATGGTATCTGCGATCAGTTCATCCATTGATCTGTAACCTATGGCTTCAAGCATTTCCCTTGTTTCGGCTGTATCGGGGCCTATATGCCTGTCAACAAACCTGTCGGGAATCGAATTATATGGCATTTTAGTGAAGTGTATTTTTGTCATTTGGAATTAGGCAATATAAAACTATTACTGCGCAAACTAAATTCCATTAGAAATAGCTTTGGACACAGCTCATCTTTAAGATCAGCATAGACTTTTGACAGAAAGTTGGCAGAGAGCGGGTAACAAAAGAACTCCGGAATATTCTTAACTGAGAGCCGCAAAGAGCAGGTACAATCCGGCGGCCGCAACAGATGCATGTATGACTGCAGTCCATATGCTGAATTTGTTTGCAAACACTTTCGCTGAGAACATACCGCCGCCGATAAGAAATGCCATAAACAGCACCAGTATTGGTTCCACCGGAACTACCGACTGCTTGTAAGAAGCCATTATTATCAGCAGTGCAATTCCAATCAGTCCAACAAAACCGTGAAGGATGCCGAATACAATGTTGACATTCTTCTTCATCAATCTCGCGACAAGCATATACAGGCCGGCAATGGCAACAAGTGAATACAGGACAATAACGACGTTTCTCATCTGTAAAGAAAGATCCTTTGATTAATGGAATACTGTTTTTATGCATTGCAGGAGCTTTCAAATATAACTTTAAGATTTATCATTAATAACATATTTTTGCCCGATGCAAATTCAGAAGCCCAAAGGCACTTACGACCTTACACCCGCAAAAGCATTTCAAAGAACTTCTCTCGAAAATTCCATCAGGAACATCTTTGACAGATTCAATTACAAAGAGATAAGAACACCGACCTTCGAGCAGACAAAGCTGTTTCAGAGGAGCATCGGAGAAGAGACAGACATTGTCTCCAAGGAGATGTACTCATTCAACGACGGAGAATTTACGCTGAAGCCTGAGATGACGGCACCGGTGATAAGAGCTTATGTGGAGAACCGGCTTTCGAACGAAAGTCCGCTTCAGAAGCTTTTCTACATAAGTAATATGTTCCGGCGCGAAAGGCCTCAGGCAGGCAGGTTCAGGGAGTTCTCACAATTCGGCGCGGAATGCATCGGAAGTTCGGATTTCACTTCGGATGCGGAGATGATCATACTTGCGGATACTATTCTGAAAGAACTTGGCCTCACCGATTATATCATTCGCATAAACACTATCGGTTCACCTGAAGAGAGGAAACGATTCACTGATTCCCTGAAGGATTTTCTAAAACCCCGATTTGAATCGCTTTCCGCAGAGAGCAAAAGAAGATTTGAAAAGAACCCCCTGAGAATACTCGATACGAAGGATAAGGGAGATCTTGACCTGCTCAAAGATGCTCCCGCTTTAAGCGACTATCTGAATGATGAAACTCTTCAGCACTTCAGCAGGCTCACAGGAATTCTCGACTCACTCGGAGTGAAGACATTAAAAGACTCACGCCTTGTAAGGGGTTTTGATTATTACACCTCCACAACTTTTGAATTCACATCGGATTCGCTTGGTGCTCAGAATTCACTGCTTGGTGGAGGCAGATATGACCTTCTTGCCGGACAGCTTGGCGCAAAAGACACTCCGGCCATCGGATTCGCCGCAGGATTTGAAAGACTGGAGATGGCGCTTGCTTCAGCTTCTGTGGATCTTAAGCAAGCGGAAGACATAGTTCTGTTCATCTGTTCTGCAGATGACAGTGCAAGAACGCCGGTTTTAAAGATGATCAGTGAGTTCAGGAGGGCGGGAGTTAAGTGCGAAACTGACCTGATCGGAAGAAGCGTGAAGTCACAAATGAAGGAAGCAGACCGGCAGAAGGCACGATATACAATGGTGATCGGAGAGAGGGAAATTCAGAATGATTCGGCTGAAATAAGGAATATGAAGGACGGGAGCATAAGAAACGTTTCCGGATTGGCCAATATAATCAACTATCTCTAAAATGAGAACCAAACAGGTTAGGCCTGACAAGCTCGATTTTGAGTATGAGCTTTACATTTACAAAGACTATGACGGTGTAACGGGAAAGGATTTTATTGCATTCGATTTCCGCACTAAGAAGGTCTTTGAAAATTTCGCGTACAGGATCAACGTTGAGCCGAATATTACTGCCGACAGGCAGGAGCTGTCGTTCAACATAGAAGGGCTGTCGGCCCCGTTACTTGATTTTTCGAAGACCGGCCCAGCATTCTTCATTTATAAGCTCTATGATTTTCGCAACGGCTCTTATGCTCTTCACTTGTCCAAGTACAGAAAAAACAAGACGCTGTTCAGGATCGAAATATTGAAAAATGGCATAAAACTCACACACGATCCGGAAAAGAAGTTCATTAAAGTGATCACGGAGGAGAATTTTGTATCCTAAGCTTTTCGAGATAGGTCCGGTACCGGTTTACAGCTACGGACTGTTTCTCGGACTTACATTCATAATCGGCAGTGTGCTTTTCAACCGGGAACTGAAACGCAACGGATACCCGGATTCGATAGGAAGCGTTATTGTCCTGCTCTGCCTTATCGGCGGCATTGTCGGATCAAAGTTATTTTACATAATTGAAGAATGGAATTTTGGACAGTCAAAGCCGCTGAGTTTTTATCTTACAAAGGACTACCTCTTTTCCCCTTCAGGACTTACGTTTTATGGCGGACTCCTGCTTTCAATTGTACTGATGCTCTTCTACTCGCGCTCCAAGAAGATCCCCGCCCTGAAGCTGTTTGACATGATGTCACCTTCTGCGGCACTTGGCTATGGCATTGCGAGGATAGGATGCCATCTGTCAGGAGACGGTGACTACGGCATTCCAGTAAACGGTACAAGCTGGGAGTTTCTGGGATACAGCTATGCAAACGGAACAGTGCCTACAAAACCAGGAGTACTGGTCCACCCAACATCAGTATACGAGCTGGTCTTTGCAGTGATCATCTTTGCTTTCCTCTGGAGCATCAGAAAGAGGCCCTATCCTGCAGGCACTGTATTTTCATATTATCTGATACTGTCGGGATTTTCCAGATTCATGATAGAATTCATAAGGATAAACCCTGTTGTAGCGGCAGGCTTGTCTCAGGCGCAGATAGTCTCCATCATTCTGATCTTCACAGGAATTATGATACTGATAAAGATCAGAAAAAAACCAGTGCCATCAGCCGGCTGACCGTCGGCGTTCTGTTAAGGAAAGTCTGCATAAAAGCCGAAAACAAAGCAAAAGGGCGGCTTGAGACCTGATGCCTCATACTGCTCAGCTTGGCGGAGCAGACATTCCGGTAAAAATCTTAACCTTGTAAATATACCTCTGCTTTCCTATTTTTCGAGTTTCTAAATTACGTAGTCAATGAAGCGCACATATCAGCCAAGTAACCGCAAACGCAAGAATAAGCACGGTTTCAGGGAAAGAATGGCAACCAAGAACGGCAGAAAGGTTCTTGCAAGGAGAAGGGCAAAAGGCCGCAAAAAACTCACGGTAAGCGACGAGTTTACAAGACATCCCAGCAGATAATTTACATCTCTGCGCCGTACTATGAATCTAACTGCGGCATGATCGAAGGCCAGGGCCTTAAGAAAGGCGAGATACTGAGGGGCTATGGTCTTTTTCAGAAGATACTCCGGGAGTCCCGGTCTGTTTCTGCAAATTTCCTGAGGGTTCATGCTGTTTTTCCCGCTTCACGCAAAGATTCAAAGAATTCCAGCCCGCCCTTAGCACCAAGAGTAAGAGTGGGCTTTCTTGTTGCAAAAAAGAAGATCCGGAAATCATTTCTCAGAAACAGGATCAGAAGGCTCCTGAAGGAAACTTACAGAAAAAACAAATCAACCTTACTCTTCGAAAACTTGAACATGGATCTTCTTATCACTCTTACTGACCGCGGATATGAGCAGTTCCTTCATGAACCAATGCCAAAGCAAATGCTCTTCGATGAAGACATGCGATATGTAATCCGAAAGATACTGGACAGGAAAAATGTTAAGTGATATCGCAGTAAGACTGATAAGATTCTACAAGAGCTACATCTCCTCAATGTTCCCGCCATCCTGCAGGTTCTACCCTACTTGTTCTGAGTATGCCATTGAAGCCATTGAGATGCACGGCTTTGTCAGAGGAATATGGCTGTCTGTGAAGAGGATTGCAAGGTGCAACCCGTACTGCAAATGCGGCTATGATCCGGTACCGCCGGCCGTCAGCCGTAATGTTAAGAAATCAAATAAGAATTTAACCGTGAAACTTAATGGATAAGAGGTCCCTGCTTGGATTTGTGCTGATAGGTGTTGTGCTTATGATATGGCTGTACTGGAACAGCTCCATTCAGCAGGAAGCGATGAAGAATCAGAAAGCTGTGACGGACACACTTGAGCAAAAACTCAGCAAAGATACTGCAAAGACCACGACTCCTGTCCTGACTGCAGACACTACACCGAAGGATACATCAAGATCGGGAATCATTGATTCGATAATGAATAAGTCGGGAAAGAGCTTCTATTCCCGCACTGCCGGAGTGCCGGGAACACCGGGTGAAAAGATCATTATACTTGAGAACGACCTTGTGCAGTATGAATTTACCAACTACGGCGGATGCATCAGAAAGTACACGATCAAAGACTACGAAACCTGGGACAAGAAACCGCTTCAGCTCGTTGACTGGAAAAGCGGCAAAGAACTCAGTCTCCTGTTCACATCAAAGGAAGGAAAGCTGATCAACACAAAGGACCTTGTCTTTGACGGCAATTACTCCGAATGGCAGAAGGTGAATTTGTCTTCCGACAGCTCATTTAAGCTGTCATACAGCCTTCCGGTTTCAGGCGATTCTGCGCAGAAGATACTAATCACTTACACTTTCTTCCGCGACAAGTATGAATTCGATGTGGAGTATGAATTCTTGAATTCAGCTTTATTCATTTCGGGCAACAAGTATCAGGTTGTATGGGAGTCTTCTCTGAACATGACCGAATTCAGAAGCGATCAGGAGATCACTTATGAGGAGGCATTTGCGCACATGGGAGGAGAACTTGAGACACTTGACGCAACAAACGTGGGCGAACAATACAAAGGTGATTTTAACGGCAATACAGATTATGTAAGTCTCCGGACAAAATACTTCGGCCTGTTCCTGATACCGAAAGACCGCAAGGGTGACGGTGCATACTTATCGGGATATAAGGAAACTCTTCCGAACAACGGATTCAGGGAGAACTACTCAATAGGCCTTAAGATGGACATAAAGAATGACAAAGAAGAAAGATCCTCGTTCCTTGTGATCCTCACGCCACTCGACTATACAATTCTGAAATCTTACGAAAGAGACCTTGAGAGGACAATGAAATTCTCACTGGATTTCATTGTGAGGCCGATTGCGCAGTTTGTGATCCTGCCTGTGTTCAAATTTCTTCATACTTTCATTCCGAGCTGGGGACTGGTCATAATCATTTTCGCATTGCTGATGAAGATCGTCCTGTCGCCTCTCACAAAATCTCAGACAAAATCCATGAAGAAAATGTCTGAGCTGAATCCGAAGATCAAGATCATTCGCGACAAATACAAAGATGATCCTGTAAAGGCGAACGAGCAGATCATGAAGCTGTACAGGGAAGAGAAGATCAACCCCGCGGGTGGATGTCTTCCGCTTCTGCTTCAGTTGCCGATACTGTATGCCCTGTTCGGCGTTTTCAATTCAACCGTGGAGCTTCGTCATGCTAGCTTCTTATGGATAAAGGACCTAGCTTCACCCGACGTGATTCTGCATCTGCCATTTAAAATACCGATATTCGGAATTGACCAGATCTCGGGACTAGCCATACTTCTCGGCGTTTCGATGTTTGTACAGCAGAAGATGACTATGACGGATCCACAGCAGAAGGCATTGGTTTATATCATGCCTGTGATGCTGACCTTGCTGTTCTTCAGCTTTCCTGCCGGTCTTAATCTTTATTATCTGATGTTCAACGTGTTCTCGCTTGCAGATCAGTTCTGGACGAAATACAAAAAGCCGGCGGCGGAGACTGAATCCGGCACCGTCAAGATCCAGCCGTCTGATGTCAAGAAGGGCAGTCAGGCTAAAAAGTAAAATGGTCTGAGAATTTCTATTAATGAGGATACATCCTCCCGACAGCATTACTGTTGTTCAGATAGGCAAGCTTGGAGATATGATCCTCACGACTCCCCTCTTGCGGAAACTGCGATCGATATTTCCGCATACAGAACTAAGGATACTTGCATCCGAACATAATTCATTGATTGCCAGGGCCTGCGGACTGGCCGATAATGTTTTCATCTATCACAAGCATCCTGTCAAGGACCTGAAACTGCTTTATTCCGGCTTAAGGAGAAGTGGATTATGGATTGATGCGAAAATGGAGCCCTCGGATACTTCTGCGCTTTTTCTAAGGCTATTCAGTCCTGCGTCCTCGCTCGGATATTCCGGCCCTAAAGCGAAATTTGCAATTGATCTATCGAACTTCAGGCAAGGAGATCATTATGTTGATATTCAGCTCGCGGCTGTAAAAGCTCTTGGTGAGGATTACTCGGAAGCGGACAGAACTCCCTGTTTGCCTTTGAGTGATGCCTCAAATGTTAGAGCGACTAACAGTGAAACGGAACTAACCCGGCTCAGAGTATTGCTGAATATCTCCGCGGGTAAGGAAGGCAGAAGACTTGAGCCCGCTGTCTCAGAAGAGATCATCGGCCTGATCAGAAGCAAGACGGATGCCGCCTTCCGCATAATCTCGCATCCAGGGGATTCAGACCTGGCAAATGGTCTCGCAGGCAAGACCGGCTCACAGCACATACACACTGAAACGATAATGGATGCCGCACGGGAGGTCTGTGAAAGCGACATCGTCATCAGTCCTGATACTTCTGTCATTCATCTTTGCTCGGCATACAATACTCCAGTGGTCGGGATCTACCCAGATGTGGAGTGGAACCTCAGAAGATTCGCCCCTCTCAGCACTTTGAGCGAAACAATCATTTCGGGCTCTGACGCCGGTCTGAAAAAAGTGAAGCCGCAGAAAGTTGCTGAAGCTTTCCTGCGGCTTGCTGATACTGTGAATCGTGGAAATGCCGAGAGTCGAACTCGGGTCCGAAAAGAAGACCATTAGAACGTCTACATATATATCCGGGGCTTTAGATTTTCACACTGCTCGGGAAGCCCGGCTTACCTTCGCAGTGTTATTCTGATGTTTGATTCGCCATCTCTACTCAGAAGCTCAATCAGGCTATCTTATCTGTTGATGTTCACAAACCCCGATAAGAGAGGACCTGTGAACAAGGTTACCTGTTTTATTAGGCAGCCATTGCGTAGTTGTTCTCTACGTTGTTGTTGTTTATTTGTTTTCTGCAGTTTTAGAGTGGTTGCAGCAACACTATATGCAGTTCCAACCATCTTTCAGTTCGTCGAAACCGTTGCATTCCCAAAATCTCAAAGAACAAATGCTGATCAATAATATCAGCCGGCTTTCACGTTTGAGCTAACAGAGCCAGTTGCCTTTTTAGTTTCTTCCCTGATCTGTTCGACAGATGTCTCAACAGACTCCTCACCTGATTTGTCGCTGAACAATATTCCGTAAGGGATCACGACACAATAACCCAGTACAAGCAGCACCGGCGCAACGACCGTTGGCATAAATCCGTCAACGGAATTTGCATTCATCAGTATATATCCGACAATGATGACTGCTATCCCTACACCGATTATCGTGTAGTTCTTGGCCGTCATTGCAAAATGCAAATGGCTCTGTTCATGCTTGAGCCTCTTTGACTTTATTGCGGCTACTGACTTTTGTTTAGTTTTTGCCATTATTCTTCATATTGATTTTCGATAACTCGTTCAGATAGTGAGCGCACGTTTTTATTCCTTTATGGAAATTTTCCAGGTCGAAATGCTCATCAGGCGAATGAGGATTCTCATCGGGAAGGCCGAATCCGAGAAGTATGGTCGGGGCATTCAAAATGGTCTGAAATACATTGACGACCGGAATTGAGCCGCCTTCTCTTGTAAACAGCGGCCTTGCGCCGTAAGCCATTTCCATTGCACTTACAGCAGCCTTCATTGCAGGCGAGTCGAGCGGCGTCAGCGCTCCCATTCCCCCGTGCAGAGATTTCACCTCCACTTTTACTGACTTTGGCGCGATCTTCATTACATATTTTTCAAACAGCTTCTCGATCTTCTCCGGATGCTGATTGGGAACGAGTCGCATGGAAACTTTGGCGCCGGCCTTCGAAGGAAGAACTGTCTTTGCCCCTTCTCCGGAAAATCCTCCCCAAATGCCGTTACAGTCAAGTGTAGGCCTTGCGGAAACCCTTTCAAGTGTCGAGTATCCTTCTTCCCCAAAAACCTCATCAATGTCAAGCCCTTCCTTATACTTAATTTCATCAAACGGAAGTTTGGAATATTCATCACGTTCCTCTGAGGTCATGTCAATGACATCATCATAGAATCCGTCAATAAGTATCTTACCCTTATCATCCTTAAGCTTTGAAATAATGTGCGCAAGCGCATTGATCGGATTGTCAACACCGCCTCCGTACGAACCTGAATGAAGGTCGCGGTTAGGCCCTGTCACATTGATCTGCATGTATGCAAGTCCCCTTAGCCCGTAGCAGATCGATGGAATTCCTTTACCGAACATCGAAGTGTCAGACACTACCACGTAGTCACATTTAAGAAGATCCTTATGGTCAATTATGAACTTTTCAAGATTGACGCTTCCAATCTCCTCTTCTCCCTCAACTATGAACTTCACATTGACGGGAAGTGCGCCGTTATTCTTCATGTGCGCTTCAATGCTCTTCAACTGCAGGAAAACCTGGCCTTTATCGTCAACTGCGCCTCTTGCAAAGATCTTGCCGTCTTTGATGACCGGCTCAAACGGAGGATCGGTCCAAAGATCAATCGGGTCAACAGGCTGTACATCATAATGACCGTATATAAGTATCGTAGGCTTGTCGCCACCAGCATGCAGCCATTCTCCAAACACGATCGGATGAAGCGGTGTATCGAAGATCATCACATTCTCAAGTCCGACTTCCTTCATCCTTTCTTCAACGTACTGCGCGCACTTTCTTACATCACCGCGGTTATCAGGATTGGTGCTGATTGACGGGATTCTCAGAAAGTCCTTGAGCTGTTCCGTAAACGATCCTATGTTACTGTCAATGTAGCTTAATATTTTGTCCATTGTCTGTTGATGTGATAAGTCTTACTGCTTTGACTCAAGCAATTTGAGGTCATCCTGTGCACTTTGATTACCCGGATCAAGCTCGAGAACTTTGTTATAGCTTGCCTTAGCTTCATCAAACTTGTCTATCTGAACCTGCGACCTTGCTTTCCATAACCATGCCTGCACAAATGAATTATCCATCTGAATTGCTTCATCAAACACTTTGATTGCTTCATCATACCTCTTCAGCGAGTATAGAGAAAGTCCCTTATAAACGTAGGCTGCGATCTGAGTCGTACCCATTGAAATTGCCTTATTGAAATTGCCAAGGGCCGCATCGTAACTCTTCTCCGAAAACTGAACCACTCCGTAATTGTAGTATGTATTTGCGTCAGTGCTGTCATGCTCGATTGCCAGATCAAGATTCTTGTATGCATTCGTGAAATCCTTCTTGCCTGCATAGATCTTTGCCAGCATGATGTGGTCCTCGAGGTCGATTATTTCCGGATCAACCTTGGCAAAATATTCAAGCGATTTATCGTATTGCTCTTTGTCATGATAAACATATGCCATGTACTTGTATGCGGATGATAGGTCAGCGTCGGGATTGGCCGCAACAATTGCATCAAGTTTCGCAAGAGCTTCATCGTACTTTTGTTGTCCGTAGAGGGTCTTTGCAATATAAGTCTCGCCTTCAACAGATCCCGGGCGCAGTTTCGCATACTTGTCAAAAGCATCGAGGGCATTCGGATAATTCTCATTAAAGTAATACAGCCTTCCGAGCTCAAGATAACCGTCGGCAAAGTTCTTGTCCAGATCTACTGATTTCTTGAACGCTTCAAGTGCATCATTGTATTTCTTCTGCTTGAAGAACACAAGTCCCTTTCCGTATTGTGCTTTGGCGCTTCTCGGATTGAGCTTCAGCGCCTGGTCATAATTATCCATGGCAGGACCGTAAGCCCGCCTGAAATAATACGCATCGCCAAGGCCAACAAATACATCCGGATTCTTTTCTGACAAAGTTTTGGCAAAGGTCAGAGTTGTAATTGCATCATCAACCTTTCCTGCCTTCGTAAAATTATTAGCCTGGGCAAACAGCACATCAAGATTTTCCGGTTCCTGCGCCAATGCTTTCTTGTAAAAACTGTTGGCATCGTCAAACTTCCTCTGAGAGCTCTTAAGGTCACCCATTGTCATCAAAGCTTCAACCCCTTCGTTGTCGTCTTTCAGCGCCTTATTGAGAAACGTTTCTGCCTGCTTCACTGCTCCGGTCTTGAAAAGAGAAAGCCCGTAATAGTAATTGGCCTCATAACCTGTTTCACCGCCAATGCCGGCCTTCATGAGATTTACTGCTCTAACATAGTCGCCGCTTTGCGCAGCCTTGATTCCCTGGTCGATCTGCGAATAAGAGTATGCAGATGAAAACAGGACTGCAACGATTGCATAGATCCAGATTGCCTTCTTGTTCATTTTTGAGTTTTGTTTGTGCGTGTTTCAGTTTAATTGAATTGTCCGGACCGGCTGACTGACCGGTACCAGTCCGTATTTCAGAACTATTTTCTGTCCGTCAGTCCGGGTCATGAATGTAATAAAACCTGTTGAAAGTCTGATATCAAGTTCAGTAGATATCAGGTACACTGTACGTCTGTAAGGATAACTTCCGTTTGCAAGCAATCCCTGATGAAACTCCCTGAAGTCCTCCTGCCTCCCGTTCTCCCTGATCTTTGAAATGCGAAGAGCCCTTACCGTTGAATCAATTTCATCCTGAACGCCTTTTGACAGCCAGCTCATGCTCACAATCCCCACTGCACCTTTATTGGACCTCACTCCTTCGAGAATCTGTACCGTGGTTGAGCATATCACTGCAGAGGTTGAATAGTCCCCTCCCTTAAGTATGCTGTCCTTCACATAGTCATAGGTAGATGAGTTCTTTCTCTGAATGTAAGCAGTGATCTTATCGCCCGCTCCTGAAAGTGACTTCAGCGCCTTGTTCTGCTCTTCGTCCTGTGAAACAATTGAAGACCAGTTCTTTATCTCTCCTGTCAGTATTCCCTTGAGATCAGCGGATGTGACTCTTACCGCCGGATTGGACGGATTGACGACAAAAGCAATGCCGTCTATTGCAATAGGATATTCCTTGTATTCCGTTTTGTTGTTCTGAAGTATTTTCTTCTCTTCATCGTTCACAGTCCTGCTTGAGACAACTGTCTTTACATCGCCGTTTATAAGATCAGCAAGGACCTTGTTCGTAGGACCCACTTCGATCTTTACTTTCGCTTCCTGGTTGAGCCTCTCAAATTCCAGTACCTCGGCTCTCATAAGGGGTTCCTGGTTCTCATCCACTGCAAGCTTCATTTCGCCTGTTGTAGATGTGGACTTGATCTTGCCGAAGTCACAGCCGGCAAGAAATGAAACCGCTGCGATAAACAGCGGCAATGCAATGTAAGTGAACAACTGCTTCATTTTCCCAGGAGCTTTTCTCTCTCCTCTTCTATCTTCTCAATCCTTTCCTGAAGCTTGTGCTGCTTTATTTTGGAAAACGTATTGATGAACCTGTAAATCCCGTAGCCGATGAGTATGAATGCAAACAGATAGTAAGTTGTCGTGTTCATGTTTCCTGAAGGAATAATGCTGAACATCACAAGCAGTCCCACGACGAGCAGAATCACAGCCGTTGCAAAGTTGACTATTATTGAAGCATTCATACTGCAAAACTCTTACGTTATTCGACTTATTCTTCTTCTTCTTTATCCTCGTCGGCAGCTTTCTTCTTTCCGCCCAAAGTGAAACTGAACGGAACGCTGACCCAGCACTTTACGGGCTGACCGTTCTGCAGAGCCGGTGTGAACGAAAGGTTCATGACCTTGTCTGCAACTTCATCCCTGAAAACTTCCGGTCCGCTGATACCGCCGACCTTAATTACCGAACCGTCGGTTCCGACCAGCACCTTTGCTACAACCCTGCCTTCAATTCCGGACTGCCTTGCAATTTCCGGATACCGCATTGAGCCCTTTACAGCTCCGAGGTTGACGGCAACAGGAGCCTTCTCAACTTCAAACTGCTGGAACACATCCTTCTTCTTTTCTTCTTTCTTCTCAACCTTCTCTTCAACCTTCTTTTCCTGAACCTTACCTGTGAACTCCGCATTCGGGTTTACTTTGCTCGGATCATCTGTACCTGTGGATGCAACGGGAAGCTTCACCTCCTCAAGTTCTTTCTGAGTCTTCAGCTGAACTTCTTCCTTGATCTCCTTCTTTGCTACAGGTTCGGGTACGAGAGCAGAAAGGTCTTTGAGAGCAACCGCCTTTGGCTCTTCGATCGGAACATCCTCAATTGGCGGCGGAATGTCGAGCTCTTCGAGAGTTATCTCCCTTTTCTGCATATCTGATTTCTCTCTTTCGGCTCTGACCTTGTCAAGATACAGCGCGAAGACATAACCGGATACAAGCACAAGATGAAGAATAACTGCGAAGATCAGTCCGCGAGTTACAAACTTCTTGTAAAGCCTTTGAAGTTCAGGCGCACCGTACTTCATCTTTCTTTCGATTTCCTCGAAGACCGGCTGGTTATCTGTTTTTTCTGACATGATTCCCTCCTTCAGGTTAGGGTTTTGATTTGTTTTTATTGTATAACTTTTTCGCTCTCACTTTGTTCCAAATAAATCTTCGGAACGAATTTACCTCTTGGGTCCGAAAT
This sequence comes from Ignavibacteria bacterium, assembly GCA_019694675.1. Lineage (GTDB taxonomy): Bacteria > Bacteroidota > Ignavibacteria > Tepidaquicellales > Tepidaquicellaceae > JADJAH01. Next base: position 41,972 of record JAIBBK010000035.1, on the reverse strand, counting down.
ACGGCAACACGCCGACCGGATTGCTGAAATACTCTTTCACTACCTGATTATCATATTCAACAAGTGTCTCCTGCTCAAACGTCTCAAGCGTTTCATGCGCGCTAACTGACGCAGTCTCTAAATTCACAGATTCAGGCTTCAGATTTTCCACAAGCTTCAGATTGTCTCTTGACTCGGTAAATGACGGGAATGACCTGGGAATTCTTTGCTTGTCAGGCATTTCCGCATTATATCCGTTATAGATCCCCGACTTCGGAATTATTTTCGGATCAATAATGAAACGTTCTCTGGACTCGGCAAAGTAATTTCCAGTCAGGAGGTTTCTGAGATTCATTGCAAGCATCCATCTCATTTGATCATTGGAATATTCAGGTCCGTTAACGGCATCCCTTGGTGCAAAGGAAACAGTTCTGGCAGTCTTGCCTTTTGAAACCAGGACCAGTGTGCCTTCCGGGCAATCCTTGAAAAGTTTCTTTGCATCATCATGTTTCATTCTTATGCATCCGTGCGAACTCGGCCTTACTCCAAGGTGAGCGTAATATGATGTTCCGTCAATTGAATGAAATCCTATGCCCTGATTGAACGGCATGAAGTGGTACATGTTTGAGCTGTTGAACTGAGATGACTTGTGATGTTCAACTTTCATAAAGATTGCAAACAGTCCGGGCCTTGATTCAAGTGAAGTCGGGCCGCCGTTCGGGTTGCCTGTTGAAACCGGATATGTCTCGGTTCTTCCGTCTCGCCAATGCTGATACAATCTCTGCTTGTCAATTCGAAGTTCCAGCCAGCACTCTCTGTCGGTATAAACTGTGTCAAGCACACCGGGTATAAGGTCTTCGGAAGAAAGAATGTTGGCACTGCCTGCATTGTGTATATGCTCGCCTCTTTCAACAAACAGTGACGGCGCACCCGGTTTGTAGTTCCTGGCTACGAATATGCTCTCGACAAATCCCGAGATAGTAAGCAGTACCACTGCCGCGGGCAAGGCGATAGAGTATATATTTCTACCCTTCAGCATTACTCTGTTAATGCAGATTCTTAAGTTTTTATTGGAAGTTCACACAAATATATGCAATTACTTTGTGTGAAATTTTTAAGAAAATATCAAAATATATTCAAAGAATAAACATATTTGTCTTTTTTTCGACTGAAGATCAGTGGGCAGAGTGTGATGGGTATCCGGGGCGGGAAATCCCGGGATAACAAGCCGGGCCCTAACAGACAACCGTGTGTCTATCCGAACTTGCCTGTTACATATTCCTCAGTGAGTTTCTCTTTGGGATTCGTGAACATCCTCCTTGTTTTTGAGAACTCAATGAGCTTGCCAAGGTATAAGAAGGCGGTTGAGTCGCTGACCCTGGCCGCCTGCTGCATGTTATGAGTTACAATGATGATCGAATACTCCGATTTGAAATTGTAAATGAGCTCTTCGATCTTGGCTGTCGAGATGGGGTCCAGAGCGCTTGTGGGTTCATCCATCAGTATTATTTCCGGATTCACGGCAATCGTCCTTGAGATGCACAATCTCTGCTGCTGCCCGCCCGAGAGACTGAGTGCAGGGGCCTTAAGCCGGTCCTTGACCTCCTCCCACAAACCTGCATGCTTCAGATTTCTCTCGACTATCTCATCAAGTTCTGAGTTCCTTCTTTTTCCGTTGAGCCGCAGACCTGCAACAACATTGTCGTAGATTGACATGGTGGGAAACGGATTGGGCTTCTGAAAGACCATTCCCACTTTCTTTCTTACATCAACCGAACTGCTGGAGGTTATATCTTTTCCGTGGATGCGGATCCTCCCTATGACTCTTGACTTCGGCGTCATTTCATGCATCAGGTTCAGCGCCCTGAGAAATGTTGATTTTCCGCAGCCCGACGGGCCGATTATTGCGGTCACTCTGTTTCTGCGCAGCTTTAGACTGATGTCTTCGATTGCAGGACGTTCATTGAAAAACACTGACAATGACTCCGTTTGAACTGCGATCTTGCTGGCCTTATCCGTTTCTGCATCATCCTGATCGTGATCCGGATTCAGAATCTCCGTATCATCTGCCGCTGCTTCAGGCATTTTTACTGATTCATTACGAAGCTCCATACTTGCTCCTTGTCACGTATCTTACCAGTAAGTTGACCACAAACACGAGGAATATCAGCACGAACGCACCGGCCCATGCCTGCCTGTGCCATTCCTCGTAAGGCGAAATTGCATACGAAAATATCTGAAGGGGCAAAGCGGCCATCGGCTGATCGATGGAAGTTTGCCAGAAAGAATTGCCGAACGACGTGAAGAGCAACGGCGCGGTCTCCCCTGCGGCTCTTGCAATTGCAAGAAGAATGCCAGTGATGATGCCAGATGATGCTGTCTTAAGCACAACAAACAAAGAGGTCTTCCATCTGGAAACTCCGAGAGCAAGCGAAGCTTCTCTCAGGGTCTGAGGAACAAGGCGCAGCATTTCCTCCGTGACCTTAGTGATAGTGGGTATCATCAGTATTCCCAAAGCAAATCCGCCTGCAAGCGCCGAGAATCGTTTCATCGGAAGGACGATTATTCCGTATGCAAAGATACCGACAATTATTGATGGAATTCCGCTCAGTACATCCGTTGTGAATTTGACGATCGTGGATACAATGCTCTTGGAATATTCGGAAACGTATATGCCTGCGAGTATTCCAACGGGTATTCCGACAAGGCTTCCAAGTCCAATGAGGATTATGCTTCCGACAATTGCATTTGCCATTCCGCCGCCGGATTCACCAACGGGCTTCGGAAGCTGAGTGAAAAAGTCGATATTGACTGACGACAATCCCGATTTGGTCGTATAGAAGAAAATGTAGAGAAGCGGAAGTATTGTTACTACCCCGGCCACAACGCAGAGTGTGATCATCAGGGAGTTTGTGAACTTTCTCCTTGCAAGATTTTTCGGTGGGCCATATATCTTTGCGGGAGTGCTCATGCGTTTCGTGTTACGCTGTAAATTAAGAGCCGTGCCAGAGAGTTTATGACAAACGTCACGCCAAAAAGGATAAGCCCGACTTCAATAAGTGCGCTTATGTGCAGACTCCCCGAAGCCTCCGCAAACTCATTTGCAATAACCGATGCCATTGAATAGGCGGGCTCAAAAAGCGAGGCCTTGATCTGTGCCTTATTGCCAATTACCATTGTAACTGCCATTGTCTCCCCTATCGCCCTTCCGAGCCCGAGAACCGCACCTCCGAGAATACCGCTCTTTGCATTGAGCAAAGCCATCTTGATGGCCTCCCACTTGGTTGCGCCGAGAGCATAAGCCGCTTCCCTTTGAGATACAGGTATTGCCTTCAGTACATCTCTTGTCACTGCAGTGATTATCGGCGTTATCATTATTGCCAGAATGATGGAAGCAGTCAGAAGTCCGGTACCGTAAATGACCCCCTGAAAGAACGGAAGGAATCCGAAGTAGCTTTGCAGAAAGGGCTGTACAGTATTTCTCATGAACGGTGCAAACACAAATATGCCCCAGAATCCGTAAATGATACTCGGTATTGCCGCAAGAATTTCAATGAGGAAACTGAACGGCGAACGGATGGATGAAGGTGCGATCTCCGAAAGGAACACAGCCACGCCGATGCTTACAGGAAGAGAAAGTAAAAGTGCAAGCAGGGATGAGACAACCGTTCCGAATATGAACGGAAGAGCACCGAACTGCTCGGTGACCGGATTCCATTCTGAAGAAAAGATGAATCCGAATCCGAACATCTCTCTGCTTTCGGCGGAATCCTTGTACATTTCCAGAGCTATCAGGATAACCAATGCAGACACTATCAGAGCAAATATCAGTGTGATATTCTCGAATATGATGTCGCCGGCTTTCTTTCTGCTCTTAATCTCCTTGTGGGATGTTCCGGTTTCCAGAATCAGTTTCAGTTAATTGTTTTGGGCAAAGAGAATTGATGCCGGTTACGGCACAACAATCTTATTCACCTTCAGCATTGCCTTTTCAATCACGGCTTTGGGCAGCGGAGCGTAGCCAAGCTCCGATGCATAACTCTCACCGGAAGAAAGCGCCCAGGTCAGGAATTCCTTAAGCACCTTACCTTTGAAAGCATCCTTTTGCTTCTCGTAAACAAGCAGATAAGTGTAGCTTGATATCGGATATGAACCCTTGCCGCCCGCATTTGTAATGGACAATCTCAGATCATCCGGCATTTCAGCAACTGACTGTTCGGCGGCCTTTGTAAGCGCATCAAGTGAAGGCTTCACAAACTCACCCTCCGAATTCTTAACAAGAGCATACTGAAGCTTGTTCTGAAGGGCATACACCAGCTCAACATATCCGATGGAATATTCAAGCTGTTTTACAAGTCCGGTCACACCCTCATTGCCTTTGCCTCCCTGTCCAACCGGGAACTTCACATCCTTTGCAACCCCGACCTTTGATTTCCAATCCGGACTTACCTTACCGAGAAAATCGGTGAACACGTATGTAGTACCGCTGCCATCAGTCCTGTAGCAGACAATTATGTCCTTGTCTGGCAGGCTTACACCCGGATTCTCTTTGGCTATCAGCGGATCATTCCACTTCTTGATCGTCCCCATGAAAATGCCGGAGATAGTTTCTGCAGTAAGATTGAGTTCCTTCGCAAGTCCCGGAACGTTGTATGTGAGTACCACGGAACCTATCACGGTAGGTATATGAATTATGCTGTTGTTGTTCTTTTCATTCGCCTTCTTTATCTCTTCATCCGACATCGGGCTGTCTGTTGCTCCGAAATCAACTGTTCCTTCGGTTATCTGCTTTATGCCGCCGCCGCTGCCGATGGACTGGTAGTTGATCTTCGCATCCTTGTTTATCTTGGCATATTCGTTGAACCACTTTGAGTACAGAGGATATGGGAACGTTGCACCTGCACCGTTCAATTGAGATGTCTTTGGAGCTTCGGTCTTTTCATTCTTCCCGCATGATGCAAACAACACTAAACAAAAAATTAACAATACTATTTTATTCATTTGCGTTTTGTTTTCTTCAAAAATACCCAATTTGAATATCTGTCTTTGTAAACAAATTGTAAACTGACATCTGCAAAAAGAAAAAGCCCGGCACTCTTCCAAATGCCGGGCCCTGAAACTTCATGTGAACCGATATTACTTCACGAGTGTCATCTTCCTTGTTTGCACAAAGTCTCCTGCTTTGAGCTTGTAATAATAAGTGCCGCTTGCGAGTCCGTATCTCTGTGCACTGAATTCAACTTCATATGTGCCTCCGTCCCTCTTGTCATTAAGGACATCTGCAACAAGCTTGCCGGAGAGATCATAGACGTTCAGGCTCACTTCAGAGTTCTTTGCTATGGAGAACTTTATTTTTGTAGAAGGATTGAACGGGTTAGGATAATTTTGCTCAAGGCTGTAACCGTCCGGAACCGGGGCTGAATTGCTGTGCCCGGTGCCAGTAAGAGGGAACGTTGTTTTAAGCACATATAGCCCTGTCTGCCTGTCTGATGCAATTATCTTTCCTGACGGGAACATGTAAACTCCCCAGCAGCCGTTGTATGACTGGCCGTTATTGGACGGGTAAGTATCGTACCATGCAACTTCCTGTGGTGCGTCGGGATTCGAAATGTTCAGCACCCTGACACCGGCCGTATAATGTGCAATGACCGCAAAATTTCCGTAAGTCTCAATGTTATGCACAATTGATGTAGTAATATTCGTAGGCTGCCAGTTAGTGACAAATATGGGGTTTGCCGGATTCTCAACGTTCCACACCTTAAGTCTGAACGGAGCTGTGCCGATCTCGTCGGTTACGAAGAGCCTCTTTCTGTCTGATGACAGAGCTGTATTGTGCGGCCCGGAACCCGGTAGATTCTGAAATGTCCTGATAGTTGTCATCGAATTCTTGTTCCTGGCATCAATGATTGTCACTTCTTCATCGTAGATGTTCGCTGCCCATATTGTATCATTTTCAACTCTGCAGTCATGAACATACAGTGTTGTCCATTTTCCTTTCAGAACCGGGGTTTCCGGATCAATGGTCAGATCAAGGATGGCTATTCCGCCGTTTTGCACGAAACTGGAATTTGCACCGTTGAGGTAAAGGTATGGTCCCGACTGAGAGATCGTGTGCGTGGTTGTATATCCCGGCACGGTGAATTTCTTCACAAACCTGACTGAATCCGGAAGGTACTGAAGATCAACAATCTGGAGCGCGCTGTTCTGTGCTTCAGATACAATGTATGCATAGTGAGAGTAAGTCTTCATCTCTCTCCAGTCTGAAACCGGCCCCGGCACAAAGTCCACTTCTCTGATATTTGCCGAATCGGTAATGTCAACAAAAGCTGTTCCGCTGTCGCAGCCGAGAATTGCATACTCCCTGCCGTCCGGAGCCCTGTAGCCCCAGAGCGCCGAATAAGCTGCACCCTGAGACACAGGATGCTGATTGAGCGCTCTCAGCAAATACATGTTCTGATTTGGAAGCTGAGCTTCGGCAGATGCTGATAAGAGAAGCGCGGAAAGGATCAGTAAGTATTTGAGTTGTTTCTTCATTTCTGTTTTGGGGTATTATTTTGTTAAGGTCATTTTCTTTGTTTCTGAATAGCTGGAGGTCCTTCCTGCTACGTCAATTCTGTAGAGATAAGTTCCGCTTGACAAGCCCTGCTTTGATGCATCAAAACTTACCTCATAAACTCCGGCATCCCTTCTGTCGCTGAACAGTCTTGTCACTTCGGCTCCTCTCATATCATATATGCTCAGACGTACGTCCGAGTTTTCCTTGAGCGAGAACTTTATCGTTGTTGATGGATTGAACGGATTAGGATAATTCTGCTCAAGTGTAAATGTTTCGGGAGCTGTCGTATTCAACTGAGACGAACCCGTCATGGGGAAGCTGGTCTTTATAACAAACAGTCCGTTGCTCATGTCTGAACCGATGATCTTGCCGGAAGGAAACATATACACTCCCCAACAGCCGTTGAAATTATTATTGTTGTTGTTCGGGTAAGTGTCGTACCACGCAACCTCCTGCGGTGTCGCGGGATTTGTGATATTGACGATCCTTATGCCTGCGGTGTAGTGTGCGATCACCGCAAAGTTTCCGTAGATCTCCACGTTATGTACGATCGAATTGGTGATACCCGTTGGCTGCCACTCAGCAACTCTGGTAATTGCAGTCAGATCACTTATTTCCCAAACAAACATCTTTCCTGCAGGACTGCTGATTTCATTGGTTGTGAGAATATAGTTCCTGTCATCTGTGATGGCGGCATTGTGGGTTGACACTGTGCTGGAGGGATATGCCTGCCATGATCGTACCATTTCCAGCGAACTCTTGTTTGTCGCGTTGATGATTGTCATCTTGCCGGTATAGATGTTAGCTGCCCAGATCGTATCATTGAGTATGCGGCAGTCATGCACATACTCGGTGCTCCATTGTCCGAGCTTCACCGGATTGACGGGATCGGAAACATCCACCACAGTTACGCCTCCGTTGGCAGTTGCATTTCCCCCGTTCAGGTAAAGGTAATGACCGTTCTGCGATATCGAGTGAGTCTTGGTGTATCCGGTGTAACCCCATACGGAAACAAGCCTGACGGAATCAGGCAGATACTGGAGGTCAATGATCTGAAGTTTGCTGTTGGTTCCCTCTGAGACAACATAAGCATAATGAGAGTATGTTTTCATTTCTCTCCAGCCGCTGTTAATGCCGGATACGAAATCAACTTCTCTTATGTTTGCAGAATCAGTTATATCCACGAATGAAGTTCCTGTCTGAGTTCCGAGTATTGCATACTCTCTTCCATCGGGAGCTCTGTAGCCCCAGAGAGCCGAATAGCTCGAATAGCTGTCAATGTTTCGGAGGAGGTATGTGTTCTGGTTTGGAAGCTGTGAAATTGCCTGATGTGAAATAAACAGAAGTAAGGCGGCGCAAAGCCACGATCTTGTCATTGCATGAAATTAGTCTTAGGAAAAAGTTGTGTAAAAATAGAAAAATCCGTTTTGAAATTCCAACATTTGTTAATCGCAACCTGAAGATTGTATACAAAAGTGCGATTTCACGTAAAAATCCAAACAGCTTAAGGTTTCCCTCGACTGCACAGTAATTAACATTGAAGTAAAGACAGCAATGAGATAACTTGCACTTCGAATATCCGCCCCTGTGGTGTAAAGGATAGCACAAAGGTCTTCGGAACCTTTGGTCAGGGTTCGAATCCTTGCAGGGGTACAATTCCCATCACATCAGGTTTACGGCATCCACGTCAATAGACACTTCAGAGTCGTGATGCCTTATTGCAGGGTCTTTCCATGCAGAGCGCAGGACAGATGCCATGTAACTTCCGGATGCATCCTTATCTTTGGGTGATCTCAGCATGATGTGGAACCTGTGCCTGTTGTTCAGCTTTGCGAATAGCGGCTGAACGGGAGGAAAGATATTAAGGATTCCTTTCTTGTCGTGGTTCTTCAGAAGGTCAAAGAATTTTCTCGCCAGCTCCGCCGCATGCCCGAGATTTGCAGATCTCACCTCGATCAAAGCGATCCTGCTGAACGGCGGATACCGGAGTTCCTTTCTCAGCTTTATCTCACGCTCGTAGAACCCTTTGTAGTCATGATTCTTAACAGCACTGAAGACGAAGTAATCGGCATGATTCGTCTGTATCAAAACTTCTCCCCTCTTATAACTGCGTCCGCTCCTTCCGGAAACCTGCGTCAGTATCTGAAATGTCTTTTCGGTTGCCCGGAAATCAGGATTAAGCAATCCGATGTCTGCGTTTATTACTCCCACGAGCGTGACGTTCGGGAAGTCAAGCCCTTTTGAGATGATCTGTGTGCCCGTCAGTATGTCTATCTTCCCTTCGTAGAAATCCCGAAGGATCTTCTCATACCTGCTGCGTGAGGTAAGCGAATCGGAATCAAGCCTTACTATGACTGCCTCAGAAAACAACTTCTTCAGCTCCTCTTCCACCCTTTCCGTGCCCGCTCCTTTGGGAGTAACGGAAGCCGACAGGCATTTGGAGCATGTGCCCGTATATGCTCTCGAATATCCGCAGTAGTGGCATCTCAGCTCGCCGAAAGACTTGTGATATGCAAGCGCGATACTGCAGTTCTCACACATCTCCACATTTCCGCATGTCCTGCATTCAAGATATGAGTGATATCCTCTCCTGTTCTGAAGTATGATGACGTTCTCTTTGTGTGTAAGCCGTTTGCCTATTTCGAGGATCATCTCTTTCGACAAGAACCTTACCCGAGTCTTTGTGATCTTGTCGAGTATGTCCAGTTCCTCTTCATCTGCATCAGGCAATTCCCTGTCGCTCAGATCGACAATCCTTATCTCAGGAAGATCGCTCTCGGAAACTCTCTCGGGCAGTGTGAGCAGTTTGTACTTCCCTGACTCAGCATTGAAATATGACTCCACCGAAGGTGTTGCCGAACCGAGTATTGCTACGGCATTTGCCATGCTTGCCCTGTAAACTGCCGCGTCCCTGCCGTTGTATCTCGGCGATGTATCCTGCTTGTATGAACTGTCATGCTCCTCGTCAACTACAACGAGTCCGAGGTTCTTAAGCGGCGCGAAGAGTGCAGACCTTGCACCAACAACCACACGAACTTCACCGCTTACGATCCTGTCGAACGTATCAAGCCTTTCGCCTTCCGTAAGTTTGCTGTGTATGGCCGCAACCTTTTCCCCGAATACAGACTTGAACCTGTGCAAAAGCTGAGGCGTAAGTGAGATCTCCGGAACAAGTATGATGACAGTCTTTCCCGAATCCACACACTGTGATGCGACCTTTATGTATACCTCCGTCTTTCCGCTTCCGGTAACTCCGTGAAGGAGATATGTCCTGAAACTCCCGAGGTCAACGCTTGAAGAGATCTCATCAAGGGCGATCTTCTGATGTTCATTCAGCACGATCTGCTTTCCGGGTTCATCAAAATGCGACTTGTGCTCCCTCATCTGCCTTTGATCACGGAATCTCAGAACTCCGAGAAGTTCGAGTCTCCTGAGCTGTGCAGAGGTAAGCCCGCTTACTCCGCGGACTTCGGACTCTTCCGCCTCTCCCCTTTCCAGAACAAAGCGGACTGCTTCAGAATATTTCGGTGACCTGAGCTTATTCTCTTCAATGATCTTTGCGTGCTGTTCAACTTTCTCACCTGCGGAGACGATCACTACATGCTTCTCCTCGGTAGGCCTGCGTATGGATTCTGTTTCATCAATGATTCCCTTTGCCTTCAGATTGTCCAGATAGCTTTTCAGATTTGACAGCCCGGACCTCCGCTCGATCTGTTTTGCCGAAAGTGGCTTATCTTCAGACTGCAAAAGCACTGTGAATATCTCACCGTAGATCCGGCTTCTGAATTTTGAAGATTCGAAATTCTCTTTGGCATTTGCGGAAAGACCGTACTTAATTGCCGAACTGATAGCCGCCCTTCTCGGAACACAAGAGAAAAGTACCTCACCGGGAGGAGCGATATAATAGGAAGAGATCCATTTACAGAATGAGAGAAGTTCACTTCCTATCACGGGCTCTTTGTCGGTGATGAACTTCAGCGGCTTGACATTTTCAATACCGGAAGAATCCCTGATCGAGACAATCAGCCCAGTGAGGATCCGCTTGCCGAAACTTACTACTGCCCTCTTGCCGGGTTCCGCCTGTGAATGCAGGTGTTCGGGTACGGAGTAAGTGTAAAGCGAGTAAAGCGGAAGGTCGAGGGCTATCTCTGCATACATGGTCTGAAGATGCTGTACTTTATTATGAACTTTATGAATTTCCTTCCGGCGTCAGTTCAGATCTTCCTTGCGGAAGTGACTGCGAATGCCGTAATGAACGAGATCACAACTCCGAAGAAAGTGAACCAGGTAAGGTTCAGCGCCGGTATGATGCCAGCTTTCGGAAGGACAAAGAGCAATATCAGAAAGACAATTGCGGTAGTGTAAGAAATCAGCGCCGTTCTAAGATCCGCCTTCTTCATGAATACCCCGATCAGGAATACTCCAAGAAGTCCTCCGTAAATCAGTGACTGTATCTTGAGCGCAAAGTCCACTGCCGGATTGGTCTCGCTCTCGAACAGGAGTCCCGTGCACATTATCACAAATGCCCAGAACAATGTCGCCAGCCTCGAATATTTCAGCACTGCCGCATCTGACGTAAATCTCTTGTTGCCCTTCATCAGATCAAAAATGGTGGTGGATGCAAGTGAATTGAAAACGGATGAAAGTGTTGACATGGAAGCTGAAAGCAAACCTGCGACTATTAGTCCTGCCACACCTGTCGGCAGACTGCTCACAATGAACATCGGAAATATCTCGTCGGACTTGGTAAGGTTCTTGCCGTTCATTACAAGAGATTTGAAGTCGGCGCCGTTGTATAGAGTGTAAAGTAGAACACCGATGAACAGGAATACGGCAAACTGCATGAATACTATCACTCCGCTCATCACTACTGCCTTCTGAGAGGATCTTTTGTCACTGCATGTAAGAAGCCTCTGCACCATCATCTGATCAGTGCCGTGCGATGCCATTGCCAGGAATGCTCCTCCTACAAGGCCGCCGATAAGGTTGTATCCTCCGGTGAAGAGGTCAGCAAAGCTCTTCGGGAATGAAAACACTTCGAACTTGCCCGCGGAAGCGCTCACCTTCATAACATCGTTCCATCCACCCGGAAGAAGCTCTAAGATCATGTAAACTGAAACAGCCGCGCCGAATGTGTAAATGAACATCTGAATTACATCAGTCCAGATGACCGCCTTTATTCCGCCCACATAAGCATACACAACCGTAATGGCTCCGACTATGAGAATGCACTCTGTGTAACCCAGGCCTGTAATGAACTTCACCGGAATTGCAGTGGTGAAGAGTCTCACACCGTCGGCGAATATCCTCAGGACAATGAAAGTTACCGAAGCATATTTTCTCATCGGGCTTCCGAACCTGTTTTCAAGATACTGGTAAGCAGTCTCCATGTTGCCGGCGTAATATCTCGGAATGAAAATCACAGCGACAATTATCCTGCCTATAATGAATCCCATTGCAAGCTGAAGGAAATTCATATTAGTAAGATAGGCAAGGCCGGGAATGCTTATGAATGTAAGAGTGCTGGTCTCCGTTGCAACCACGGAGAAGCACACCGCCCACCACGGGATCTTCTTTGATCCGAGGAAGTAATCGGTTGCCGAAGTCTGCTTGCCTGAAGAAAGAATCCCGATCGCAGCTACAGCGATCAGGTAGATCAGTATGATAAGATAATCAAGCGTGGAGAAGTTCATCTTCGTGGCGGCTTCATTGGTTCAGTGCCGATTTTTCCGTTGCAAGATAGTTCTTGCCGTCAAACGAGATCTTCGCGCATTCGTTGTGAGGATCATGCTCAAAGACCACGGTCCAGTTATTGTCAGAGATCTCCTTCAGATACTTTTTCTTCTCATCAAGTGTGGTTAGCGGAAAAAGGTCATACCCCATGATGAACGGTGCGGGAATATGTCCTGCAGTTGGAATCAGGTCTGCCAGATGAAGCAAAGTGTTATCCCCGTCGGATACCTTTACCAGCTGCATATGGCTCGTATGGCCGTTCAGCGGACAAAGTGTTATACAATCGTCAAACTTCTGCTCGCCGTCAGTGAATGCCAGTCGGCCTGATTCATACAGCGGCACATAATTCTCCGGAAAAAAGCTCGCCTTGTCCCTGTCGGTGGGATTGACTGCCCAGTCGAAGTGCTTCTTCTGTACATGATAAACGGCATTCTCAAATGCAGGCACTGCCTTGCCGCTCTCGTCGTATTCAGTGCTTCCGCCTGCGTGGTCAAAATGAAGGTGAGTGAGAATGACGTCAGTGATATCGCTTCTGCTGAGTCCGAATGATTTCAGTCCGCTTTCGAGCGTGTAAGTGCTGAAATCAACCGCATAGATTGAGTTAAGTTTTTCCGAAAGCTTGTATCCGATCCCGGTATCAACAAGTATCTTCTTTCTTGCAGATAAAAGGAGCAAAGCCCTTGTGCACATTTCTATCCTGTTCTGATCATCGGACGGATTGGTCTTCTGCCATAGGTTCTTGGGCACAACGCCGAACATTGCACCGCCGTCAAGTTTGAAGAGTCCGGTCTGAACGGAATGAATTGTATAGTCGCCTATTTGCATTGATGTCAGTTAAAGGAAGGTCATTATATGCATTATGCAGTAAAGTTTGAATGCAAAGATTAATTTTGATTTTGAATTAGAAGGAGTCGTTGTCTATTTTGGATCAAACCAATTTCCCACAATGCAACGACTGATAACTGCTTTCTTGCTTTGCCTGATACTTGCCGGCTCTTCGATTGCCCAGAATGCATCAACATATTTCCCTGCTTCGCCCGGTTATGTGTGGTATTACAGTAATACCCCTCTTGACTCACAGAACGTACCGATCCTAAGCCTTCGCACATATCAGGTGGATTCGTTTGCGTCTGTTACAAACTATCAGGGACTGACTGCCAGCAAGGTCCTGTCAAAATCAGGACTCCTGACTATTGGCCAGCCAACTCCTTTCACAGACACAAGTTACTACAACTTCCAGACGACAAATGCATGGAGCTATCTGAATGTTCTTCAGCTTCTGGATTCAATTGAAATACTCGACTCGACTTTCTTTGCATTTTTAAGATCGCTTGACGGCTGGTACAATACATACAGATTCTCGCAGACAGTGAACACGAATTATACAATACTTTCACGCGACACAACTATCACGATTGACACTCTTGTGCTTCCGATCAGAGTGCAGACAATCGGAAGGCGCCTTAATGACCAGACGATAAGCACAATAAACGGAAACTTCCTCGCAAAAAAATTCAATATCTCTTTTGTGCTGAGCTACGGCGTAACCATTCCACCGTTTCCGACAGTTTACATCCCTGTAATCACAAGGCCTGACACAGTTTACATCGGTTCAAACGTGTGGGTGCTCAGGGATGTGGTGCCAAGTGTGAATGTTGATCTTACCGGGCTGGGAATTCCGATCCAGTTTTTCATTCCAGGATCCGTTAAAGAAGTCACAAACCCCTCATCGGGAATCACCGGATTCTCCGCCGAGGTTCCGGCGGGCATGGAGCTTCTGCAAAATTATCCGAATCCTTTTAATCCTTCCACAAGGATCTCATTCTCACTGCCAGAAAAAGGAATGACGGTTCTTGAGCTCTTCAACAGTCTCGGACAAAGTTCCGCAGTGCTGATAAATGAAGAACTTCAGCCGGGCAGTTACGAATACACTCTTGATGCTTCGCATCTGCCTGCGGGTGCTTATTTCTACTCGCTTACAAGCGGAACAGGGAGAATTGTAAAAAAGCTTGTGCTTGTGAAGTAGGTCTGACCGGTATCAGAACATGATCTTGTAATCGAGATTGAACAGGTATTTTCTGCCCATTCCGTCCGGCCTCGAGTCTCTTGTTACAAGAGGGGCCGATCCGCCGAACACGACTGCATTGTTTGGATTGATCCGGTATTCGAGAATGAGATTTGCGTTGAGAGTCAGTCCGCTTGACCCGTCAATTTCCAGAACTGCTCCGCTGCTGTCAGTGTACTTGTCGTTGCCAAGATGTAATATCGGAAGTAGTCCGGGCGTAACGAAGAATTGCTTGCTCACCGGGATCTCGTATGCAGCTCTAAGCATCAAGTCGGCACTTCGTTCAAATTCATTGGTTGACTGAAACTGTCCGAACGGAGCACCCGGCGGAAAGTCGGTTGAAAGATAAGTGTTCTTGTTCTGATTCAAAGGCTGCTGATAACCCGCGCCCAGTTTCAATCCCTTATAGGTATAGCCGATGCCGAGCAGGAGGTCAAATGTTCCGAGCGAAGTCTGATAACCCATCGGCAGTCCGACATCCAGACTGTCAAATTTCTCGTTTGCATCGTTAAGAGGGATCTTCACTCCGGCCACAATGTCAACTTCCGGAACCGGCGAATAATCAAGGTTGATCAGAATATCGGAGAATCCGGAATTGTCCAAAGATGAACCTGATTCTGACAAGTAATTGAATCTGGCTCCGGCTCCGAACTCTTTGCTGAACTCCCTGTGATACTCAAAATAAGTTGACCATATGTTTATCTCATTGTCGCCTTTGCCGTTGTTCACTCCTGCCCTGAAAGTATTGAGCAGTTTTGTGTGCTCATTATCCGCCTTGAGTCCGTGGAAGGTGCAAATTCCTGCGTCACTGCAACCCTGTGCCATTGATCTTTCTGCAGAAACCAATGCCAAGAAGATCAATAATATCCTGATAGTTTTCATTTTATTCCGGTTGATTAATTGATTCTGCAAAAACGGAATTGCAGTTCTTCAATTCAAGATAAATCGGCTTATACTGTGCAGAATTTAGGGAAGCGGGAATGTGGCTGGACTGTGAGCTTTGATATGTTGTCCTGAAAATAAGGAGAGTTCCGGTTTGGGACCGGAACTCCGTGAAGCGTGGTGAATTGGAAGCTTTCATAACGCGGTTAAATGCGGTAATCGAAAGAAGTAAAGCTATCCTAGCTTCAATACAAAATTAAGGATAACGTTACGCAGGAGTAATGGAGGCGTGCACACTTTCTGTATGAGTAGAAATACTCATATTGGTTGCCATGCGGAACCTGAAAAAGAGAGATTTAGCTGATGATCAGAAATGGAAGCTGAAGCCGCCTGTATAGTTCCTGTTCGGCGCCTGGATCCGTTCAAGTTCCTGATATGAGGAATTCAGAATGTTGTTTACGGCAAGGAATGCAGTAAGATTTCCGAATGTTTTGCTGAGTTTTGAGTTGAGAAGGAAATACGCTTCGGGCTCTTCAAAATCATAGAACAGAACTTCATCGATCTGGCTCAGATACCTGCCGTTCACATTCAGATCAAAATCGTCAAATCCGAAGTTCACCGTGAAGTTCATATTATGAGAAGGTTTGTAAGGGAGAAAATCATTATCCCTTCCCTGCGAGAGGTCCCTGGCATTGAGATAGGTGTAGCCGACATTAAAATAATAGCTCAAATCATTTCCTCCCAGCTTTAACGAAGAATTGTAGTCAATGTATGCTTCAAATCCCTTGATCTGAGCCTTGGCAACATTCCTCACCTGGAACGGTCCGTAAATTCCTGTGCCGACATTCACGTATTGAATAAGATTGTTATAATAGTTGTAGAACAGCGAGAAATCAAAGGTGAATCTGTTTTCATACTGCTTTCTAAATCCGAACTCCGCCGAGATCATATCCTCGGGCTTGAGGTTGGGATTGTAAATGAACTCTATTCCGCCGAAAAGTTCCTTCTTGAAATATATCTCAGCTATTGAGGGATTGCGGAAAGCCCTGCCCGCAAGCATGCGCCATGCCGTGTTCTCAAAGATCCTGTTTGCGGTATTCGGCGTATATACGAAAGAGATCTTCGGGCTGAGCTGAAATGACTCAGATCCGGAAACGAGCTTGTTATAATCTGCCCGCATTCCAATGGTTGATGCAAGGATCGAATTTCCGTTGCTTTCCTTCAGGATCTTGAACTGATCCTGCATGAAAATCCCGAAGTTGTTCATCTGCTGATTTCCGTAAAGAATTTCGTCGGGCTGTGATTCAACTATGTTCACCTGAAAATCAAATCCTGCGATGAGGTAATTTGATCCGCCCAACTGAAAATCAACCTGTGATATGTTACCGAAATTGTAAGAGTTGATGAAAGTGTTAAGAGCTTCTCCGGAATCGGCAAACTGAATGGAGACCGGATTCTGAGGATTATAGATCGAGTTGCTGTTAAGATTATAGTAATAGAATTTGGTTGAATACTTTGAACTTGAATTAGGAACAGCCCTGTAAGACAGGTCAAAACTCTGAGTCTTCTTCTTTATCTCGTCACCTAAGTAGTACTCAGCCACTTTGTAAGGATCGGCCGGTTGTCCGGCGTCCTTTTTCCAGTAATGCGGAAAGTCGCTCTTTGAATCTGTGTACTGAAGTGTAAGTTCAAGATCGCGGTTACTCAGCAGGTCATATGTGAATTTGCCGATCAGTCCGTAGAATCCGTATTTTGTCTGCTGCGCGTGCCCGTCATTCTGAAGGAAGTCAAAGTTGAGAAGGTAAGAGAATTTGTTAACGGTATTGCTGTGGATAAGGTCAGCCCCGGAAAATGACTGCAGGTTGTCATTGAACTTGAGACTGTCATTCAGCTTTTCATAGAACCCGTACTTGAGGTTCACTCCCGTGAACGGCTTGTATGTCGGCTTCTTTGTGATCACATTTACAACTCCGCCGATAGCGCTTGAACCGTACAAAGAAGAAAACGCCCCCTTGACCACTTCCGTCCTTTCTATGAGAGATACCGGGATGAGCGACCACAGTGCGCCTTTAGAATCACCGGTCAGCGACGGCCTGCCGTCAAGCAGAAGAAGCACTCTGTTGCCTATTCCTCCTCCGGCTACATCTGAAGAGCCCCTGATGGAAAGCGAACTGACATTTATGCCGCTTGACCTGTTCAGAGTAACGCCCTGAACCTGTTCCATCACGTTGTCGAAAGTGAGTATGTTCTTCTTGCTGAATTCTTCAGAGCTCGCAATGGAAATGGAAGACGGGGTCTGCTGAAGAGTTACTTCGGTCTTTGTTGATGTGACATTTATCCTCTGTGTTTCAATTGCCGCCAGCTCAAGGAATATGTCCAGGACCTTTGCAGATCCCTGCTGAAGAAAGATGCTGTTCCTGTATTCGGCATAGCCGACATGGGTAGCGGTAATTTCATACACCCCCTCGTCGAGCTGCTGAAATGAATATGCGCCTGAGATATCGGAAGAGGTCTGCATGTACTCGCCTGAACCGGACTTCGTCACTTTTACCGTAACAAAAGACACGATTGAGTTCGACTCTTTGTCTATTACTTTACCGGAGAGCGAGCTGTAATTTGCACAAGCATCTTCTGAAAACGAAAAGGTAAATGCCGCCATCAGAAGCAGGGCCAGGCAAAAGCCGGCCCTGAATCCCGATGAAACAATTACATTCTTCTTTTCAGTAAAGAACATCTTGTCAATATGCCTGTTATCAATATACCTTTTTCGTAGTGTCAGCCCACGAAAGCATATTGATGCCTTCGACTCCCTGATTTTCTGAGCCAATGGTCGCCTTCTTGGGCGGATTGAGGAAACATGTTGAGCCGGATGCGAAACGTGCCGTATCACAACCGTAAACCGACATGATCGGACTTTGTCCTCCGGAAGTCTTTCTGAATCCTACTGAAACTACATAGTCTCCGGGATTGAGGTCAACAAGTTTGTAATTGTAGCTGAGCGTCGAGCCCGATATGCTTATGGTATCGTAGGCAGCCGGTCCGCCGGTTGGCGGCCAGCCTGAAGACGGATAAGCTGATATCAGATATACACCGCCGGATGTGACAAAGCTGTTGTCAACGAATGCTACGGTTCCGTTAATGGACTTTGCATCGGGTCCGGTTGGATTCGGATTGTTTGTTGTATCGTCGTCTGAACAACTGTAAATGAAAGAGGCAACAGCGAGTACGATGACCACCCGCATGGCCACTGAATAGAGCCTTTTCAAATCATTCTCCTTATTTAGTTTTTTTGTGAGGTTTTGGTACTGTGACAGATACAATTTAGCAGGACGGCACGGCAATTGTTAGGTATTTTTATATCACTTTTAAAAAATACCCCTTCAGGTAGGAGGTTTCGGGCATTTGCGGAAGTACCGGATGATCAAAGGAACATGTGTTCTTCAGGAAAAGCTGTGGAGTTCTTCCTGCCTTTGCGCCGGCTCTTGAGATCATTTCTTCAAAGGCCTGCTCGCTTATGTGGTGGGAACAACTGAAGGTCAACAGCAATCCGCCGGGCCTGAGCAGCCTCATACACTTGAAGTTCAGCTCTGTGTAGGCTTTCATTGCCGGAGGTATGCTCTTTCTGCTCTTCGTGAAGGACGGAGGATCGACGACTATGACATCAAACCTCTCTGGAGACTGAAACAATCTGTCAATGAAATCGAAGCAGTCAGCGCTGTGGGTCTGTGGAAGTTCGTAACCGTTCAATCCAAAGTTTTCTTTCACATTAGTGATGCATGCTTCAGAGGAATCAACTGCAATGATCTTTCCTGCGCCTCCTGCGGCCGCATTGAGTGAAAAACCGCCGTCGTTGCAGAACAGATCCAGAACAGAGTCACCTTCCTTTATAAGTGACCTCAGATATTTCCTGTTGTCGCACTGATCAAGATAGAATCCGGTCTTCTGTCCTTTCATGAGGTCTATTGAATATTTGATCCCGTCGATATCCGCCGTAAATTCAGCACCGTTACTCTCTGATGATGAATACAGTATCCCTTCCCTCAATTCCGCACCATCAAGCGTTCTCATTGAGTTGTTGTTCTTCTCCACAATGAGCGAGGACTTGAACTGGTTTATGAGAACATCACATATCTCGCCGGCCAGCAAGTCCATGCCGGCTGAAAAACTCTGAAGCGAATACTTGTCATCGTACTTGTCAATGATAAGTCCCGGCATTAAGTCTGCCTCGCCGTTGCAAAGCCGGTAAACACTTCTGTCAGGCCTGAGCTTTCTGCGAAGTGCATTTGCAGTGCTGAGTCTCTTGAAGATGAATCTTCCGTCAATATCCTCGTCCTTTGAGGTCAGGTGCCTGTAAGCTATGAGTGAGTGTTTGTTGTATAGTCCCCTGCCGAGAAAGTTTCCTCTCCAGTCATAAACAGCCGCAATGCAAACATCAGCTTCGGCATCTGCGATTCTTTCGATCTCATTGCTGAAAACCCACTGATGCCCGGCAAGCAGTCGGCGCTCTTCATTCTTTCTCAGTATTATCTTTGTCATGTCTTAGTTTATGTGAAGTTCTTCTTTGCCGAAATTAAGTTTGTTCATGCAGTCAAATGAAAGACGCGGACACTCGCTTAGACCGATATGCGAACACGGCCTGCAGGAAATCTCTTTGTTCTCGAATACAAAGGACTCTTTGAGCTGAGGATAAAACCCGAACTCCCTTACTGTACTGCCGAATATAGCCGCCGCCTTCTTGCCTGCCGCTTCGGCAAGATGCATTACGGCGCTGTCGTTTGAGATCACTATCTCAGATCTTCTGATAAGGAACACCAGTTCTCTGAGCGACAGCTTGCCGCACAAGTTAACCGCATTTCCCGAGCTTGCTTCAATCTCCCTGCATATTTCCATATCAATACTGCTTCCGGAACCTACGAGCACAGGTTTTGTATCAGCGAACTCATTTATGAGCTCCGAGTACTTATATGCGGGAAATCTTTTTGTGAAGTGCTTTGCAGAAGGTGCGATCACTGCATAAGGACTATCCGGAATCCGGACAGCTGATTCTTCAAGGACGCTTATTTCAAAACTGCTGTCATTTGCGGAGATCAGCTCCCCTGCAGTTTGAATGTATTTCATGAATACCGGCACAATTTCAGTATAGAGATTTATTCCGCCGTTGACAAGCATGAACTTCTTGAGATGATCTTTTCTGAGCTTGCGTATCACCGGAGCGTTGAACATCCTAAGATATGTGCTCTTCGGATTGTTGTGAAGATCAAGTATCACGTCATATGACTTTCTCCGAATGTCTTTGCGAAGACCGGAAAGATCGTTGTCGTACTTGAGGATACCGCTGATGTTATGGTTCAGCTCAACTGCTTCGGAGAATTCTTTCCGCACTGCAAAGTCAATGACTGCTCCGGGATATCTGCGTTTCAGCTTTGAGATAAGCGGATAAGTGAGGATTATGTCACCTAACGATGAGAGCCGGATAAGAAGAATTCTTTGTGGCGACAGCAATGCCAAAATCAGGCGCTGTTTGAAGTTAGGTCAACTGTCTGATGCATGAAAATATCCACCGAGACATTTCTCTCTATCATATTCAACAGTTCATTGCCATACTTGTTGAGGTACATTGTAATGTTGAGCACCCTCTCCTGCGGAAGCGTTCCCGGATAGACGGTTGTAACCACCTTTTTCACCTGTCCTGTAAGCACTTCATTTTGCCTGGCCTGCGCGGCGCTGAATTTCTCCTTAGCAACTTCGAGTGACTCCGTGAACTGATTTGCGCGCTTCATGAAGGCTGACGTCTGATTTGCATCGATAGCATTCAATTGTTTCTCAAATGTATAGAAGAGAGCAACAAGTTCGTCTTTCATCTTGCCGAATATATCTTCCGGATTGCTGTCAAGAGACCTGCGGAGAAGAAGTTTTATTAACTCCTTCTCATCTGAAAGTCCGGTAAGGTCAATTCCGTTCTTTTCCATGAATGCCTTGGTCCTGCCGTCAATCAGCGTAACAGATGTTCTCGGGTAGATCACGGGCATTCTCATGTCAAAGACTTTGTAAGCCCCTTTCAGTTGTGCAAAGTATGATACTTCCGACGGGCCCCCGATATACGCGACGGTTGGAAATATGTAGTCCTGGCAAACCGGCCTGGTGATCACATTCCAGCTGAAGTTTGCAGGCGAGCTCTCAAGCAGATCATAAAGCTCATCACCGGTGAACCTCTGCCTCGAATTCTTAAGCGCGAAATTGCCGCCATCCCTTGGCTCAAGCAGATAGCGGGAGCCCTCGTGAATGTAAAACAGGTTGACCGGCTTAGGCTTCACCTGCGCTATGTGCGATGACTCAAGTTCCACCGTTGTGTTGATCACGTTCTCTGCAATCAGGGAAGATTCGGCAAGCGCCCTCCTGAAAACAGGCTTGATGAGTTCCTTGATCCGTGCATCTGACGGATCGATCAGAATAACTCCCCTGTCTCCAAGCACACAATTCATGAACGATCCGAAAGCTTCACTCATGCTTTTACCCGGTGAATAGTACTTTCTGATCGCCTCAAAGAGCTCTCCGGAAAAATCCGTGCTGCCGAGTGAACTCTCAAGATCGTTTATCAAGCCCCTTATGTGATCATCAATCACTATTCTTCCGGCAGGAGTCAGGTACTTTTCCTTTTCGGTCCCGTTCTCAAAAAAACTGAACCTCTGAACTTCATAGTCCTTGTTGATGACGGATATATTATTGATCTCGAGAAAGTCATGGTCATCAGACTCCAGCCAGAACACGGGTACAAAATTGAATTCGGGAAAGAGTTTCCCCAGTCTGTCTGCAAGCTGAACCGTGTTCAGGGCCTTTATCACTGTGTACATCGGGCCGGTAAGGAGCCCCACCTGTTGCCCGGTGACTACAGCGAGTGTGTTGTGTTCATTAAGCAGGGATATGTTGCGGATTGTTTTTTCACCGGATCCGAATTTCTCATTCTGGCCAAGAAGTACAGAGGTAAGGTCTTCCCTGAAAAACTGCCTGCCGGTCTTGTACGACTCCGAAACATATTCAGCGCATTTCCTTAATTCATCCTGAGATGCATAGTCATACTCATAGAACTGCCTGAGTGATTGAAAGTTGTCTATGTAATCGAGGAAGAGCTCGTTGTATCCGGGGAGCGAATTGAAAGGTATATTCAATATCTTTTTGGAAAAAATTAGTCATTAATAAGCAAAGAGTAAATTTACTAATTTGCTTTGCAGGCAGGCTTATAATGGCTCAGGTACAATTCTGAAACGCATTGTGGAAAAAGCTAAGCACAGAGCAAATGAAAAAAGGTGTTCGGTTGAAATACCGGCCAATGTTGCCTGAAACTCTATAACTCAAATTACCGGAAATGACTCAGCTAAAAACAAGAATAATTCATTCTGCCCTCATTACCATTTGTGCCGTTGTTCTTCTCGCCGCTTTTTCACAGCATTGTTACCCGGGATATACCACACCCGGCAACGGAAGAGTGTGGAACCTTGACAGTCTTGTGGCAAACTCTCAGGGCTCTGTCACATTTTCCGGAGGAAGCTATTTCCTGAATGACACGCTTACCATCTCTCAGAGCGACACAGTGAGAATACGGACCGATTTCACTCTGCAAATGCGGCAACAAACATTCATTGATATTTTCGGAGTGCTGATAACAGATCCTCCCGTACAGGGAGTCATAACGGCGGCAGACACTGCTTTGAAATTCCTCGGACTGAAGTTCGAAGATCAAAGCGACGGATCATACATGAAGAAGACAGTTTTTGAATACGGAAACGGTATCCGTATGCTTGACTGCAACATCACAATTGACAGTTGCATCATCAGGTTCAATACTCTTAACAGTGCGTTCTCAAGTTCAGCGATTTCCCTCTTCCGCTCCAACTCCGTGATTTCAAACTGCTCAATATACAGGAACAGGCGAGCGGCGATCTCATCCGGAGCGAACATAACTTCTTCACCGGTTATAACAGGAAACCGGATCTTCGAAAACAATACAGAGAACGCGAACGTACCGCAGATAAACCTCGGCGCTGCTGCAGCTGACACCCTGATCATAAGAAACAACATTATCAGAGGGCTCTACGATAATTGCGGGGGTATCTCACTGCTTCCGGTAGGATCAATACCTATCGCGCTGATTGAAGGAAACGTGATATCACGCAACAGATACGGGATTGCTGTGGGAGGAGGAAACTCCTTTGTGATAATCCGCAACAACAGAATTGACTCTAACAATATTCAGGGATTGCCGAACCTCGGTGGAAGCGGAATCAACTTCAACGGCTCGGCGACGCAGGTCTCTATTGTCAAGGGCAACACGTTAAGAAATAACCTGTGGGGCATTACAATTCAGGGAACGGCGAAACCAAACATGGGCGATCTCTCCAATTCAGTCACACTTGACGACGGTTATAATATGATATATGACAACGGCAACAGCGGGAGGATCTATGATCTGTTCAACAATACTCCGGATTCGATCAAAGCCGAAAACAACTGGTGGAACACCAACGATCCGGATACTGCGGAGGCGCACATTTTCCACGGGGCAGACAGTTCAGCACTGGGTTTTGTAGATTTCCTGCCCATGTGGCCGATAACTTCTTCAGGGCCTAACCCGGCAGTGACCGGAGAGATCCGGAATTCTCCTGAGATCAGTGTCTTTCCGAATCCATTCAATCCCGAAGTTTCTTTCAGAATAGATTTTCCAAAGGAAGGATATGCAGAACTAAAGTTATATGATATAAGCGGCAAGGAAACCGCAACTCTGTTCAGCGGGAATGCTTCGCGCGGGAATATGATTGTGCGGTTCAGCAATGCTGAGCTGTCAGCAGGAGTATATTTTTACAGGCTTGTTTACGGCAAAAGCCTTGTTACGGGAAGGATAGTCTTATTGAAGTAATGCGGGACTTCAGTCCTTCAGCTTCTTCTGATATTCGGAAATGAGCTTTTCGATTTCCTCCTTGGCTTTCTGGAGTTCTTCACCGGCTTCCGAACTGCCCTGAGCAATCAGGCTTTCAGCCTTCTCCTTGGCAATGATGAGTATGTTGTTTGCTTCGTCAAGGAGTTCATCCGATTTCAGATTGGCATAATCGACAAGCTCCCTGGCCCTGGTCTTAGCCTCGGAAAGGAATTCGTTTGCCAGGTCAATTGTGCTGATGTCATCACCTTCATCCCACAAAGTATCCCGCTCATCTTCTTTTATCAGAGAGTAAATGACTCCCGCGGCGATTCCCGCCGCAGCGGCTATTGCCGCTCCCAAGATTATTTTCTTAGACAATTTCTCATCAATTGTTTATGGAAGGAAAACCACGCAAGAGATCACGGTTGTCCATAGTCCGTTCTTATCTCCTTCAGCTGACTGTGTCACATTGAAGGTCTTGATTATCTTCCCGCTCTGCTTATATACATTCTCGCGCTCATTCCATGCTGTTTCCGGATTGAACTCCACTCCAAGCGTCGTTGCAAGCATTGTTGCCGCAAGGTCTTCTGCATATTCTCCTGATACCTTTTCCGTTTCACCGAAAGGATGATGCTCTGAAATGTATCCGTAGTGACTGTCGTCAGACGGCAGTGCAACTCCGATCGAAGAAGCAATAAGCCTGTTTGGCTCATTGGTGAAATTCCTTGCCATTACGCAAAATGTGATCTGTCCGGGTTCAAGCAGCTGAATGCCCTGTTCAACCGTAAGCCTCTTGCACCCTCCGGGAAATATGCTTGACACTGTTACTATGTTGCATTTCTCAATGCCTGCCTGCCTCAAAGCAAGCTCAAATGACTGTAGGTAGTCCTTGTGTTTTCCAACCCCCTTTGTAAAAAACAACTTTGACGGCTTGAACAATTCTGTTTCTCCTTTTAAAAGATTTCCTTAATTGGTTTGTTGTTTTAAGATCTTCAGAAACTTCCTCTTGCCGACTTTGAAGATCATTCCGTGAGTTATTTCCATTACGTGATTGACATCGGTAAGTTTGAGACCGTTGACGTTTACAGCTCCCTGCTCTATGAGCCTTCTCGCATTGCTCTTCGTATCTGCAAGGCCGTAATTAGTGAGAAGGTCCACGAGCTTCATCGACGCATCTGACATTTCAACTTCGGGTATCTCGTCCGGGATGTCCTTCTTTCTGAAGATTGTATCGAATTCCTCGACAGCTCGTGCGGCAGTCTCTTCGTCGTAATATGTTCTGACAAGTTCAAATCCGAGTTTCTGTTTCATGTCGCGGGGATTGTTTCGCTCGTCTTCAAGAAACTTCTTCACTTTCTCAAGATCATCCGCATCCAGCTTTGTGCAAAGTTCAAAGTACTTATAGATGAGCGTGTCCGGTATGCTCATAGTCTTCCCGAAAATGTCGGTCGGAGAGTCAGTGATCCCGATAGCATTGTCGAGTGACTTGCTCATTTTCTCCGAGCCGTCCGTGCCTTCAAGCAGTGGCATAGTGATCACTATCTGCTGGTCCTTTCCATATCTCTTCTGCATGTCCCTGCCAACAAGATTATTGAACTTCTGATCTGTTCCGCCAAGTTCAACATCGGAATTGATTGCATAGGAATCATATCCCTGCATAATCGGGTAAAGTATTTCATGAAGGGAGATCTCAGTCCGGTCTTTAAGCCTGTTAGTGAAGTCATCCCTTTCCAGGATCCTCTGAACTGTGAACTTGCTCAGTATCGAGATCATGTCCTTAAGGCTCAGTCCGGAAAGCCATTCAGAGTTATACAGTATCTGTGTTCGTGCAATGTCAAGTATCTTTCCTGCCTGCTCAAAGTACGTTTTTCCGTACTCCCTTGTTTCTTCAAATGTGAGCTGCGGCCTGGTCTTCTTCTTTCCTGAAGGATCTCCTATCATTGCCGTGTAATCGCCTACAATGAGTATTGCGTTATGACCCAGATCCTGAAACTGCCGGAGTTTGTTAAGCACCACAGCGTGACCGATGTGAAGATCCGGACGCGAAGGATCACAACCGAGCTTTATGTTAAGCGGCTTTCCCGTTTTTCGCGAATGCTCAAGCTTTTCCAGAAGCTCTGCTTCAGGAATTATCTCTACTGTTCCGCGCTTTATTATCTCAAGCTGTTCCTTTGCCGGGGCAAATGTCATATTCTTCTTAGGTTTCTTTCCACTTCCCTCTTCTTCACTGATTCTCTCTTATCATACAGCTTCTTGCCTCTGGCTATTCCAATTTCCACTTTTGCCAGTGAGCCCTTGAAATAGATCTTCAGTGGAACAAGGGTCAGACCCTTTTCCTGAAGCTGCTGTTTGATCTTTCGGATCTCTCTCTTGTTTAGGAGGAGCTTGCGGTTGCGTATGGGATCGTGATTGTTGATATTGCCGAACCTGTACTCGCTTATGTGTGAATTGATTATCCAGACTTCATCATTCCTGATCCTTCCGTATGAATCCTGGAGATTTACCCGCCCTTCCCTTAGCGACTTAACCTCAGTTCCTGTCAGCACAATGCCCGCTTCAAGCCGGTTCAGTATCTCGTATTCAAAATTAGCTTTCCGGTTACTTGATATTATCTTAATTTTATCCGTTTCGCTCATTTGAACAGGTGCAAATTAATTTTTACGGAAAGTAAAATCAATTAACTAACCTTGAAGATTGCACGTTTTGCTGTAAATCCCTTCAGCATGAACTGCTACATTTATTATGATGAAGATACAAGAGATGCTGTCATCATTGACCCCGGAGCATTTACCGAGGAAGAGAAGAACACGATCGTCTCTTTCGTAAATGATAACTCCCTCAATGTATCATCGATCATAAACACGCACGGCCATGTTGACCACATCCTCGGAAACGGCTTCGCCAAAGATACATTCCGGAAAAAGATCTTTATGAACAAGGACGACCAGTTCCTGCTTGAAAGCAGCCGCGAGCAGGCACGTTTCTTCGGACTTGAAATAGAAGAACCTCCTGAAGTTGACGAATCCCTCGAAGAGGGGTCTGACATTATTGTCGGCAATGCCTCTCTCCGTGTGATCAAGACTCCCGGGCATTCTCCGGGAAGCGTTTGCCTGATTGACGACAAGAACAGGAATGTCTTTTGCGGAGACCTCATTTTTCACAATTCGGTTGGCAGGACCGATCTTCCGGGCGGCAATTTCAAGGTTCTCATAAGTTCTGTCCGTGATAAGCTTTTTGAAAGCTGCAAGGATGACTATGCTCTCTTTCCCGGGCATATGGAAGATACTACCATCGGGCATGAAAAGACTTACAATCCTTTTCTGATCGGCTGAGCATTGAAAAAGCAGTCCGTGCTACTCCTGCGCCGTTAAAGGTTCAAATGAATCTCCGATCTTCTTCAGCTCCGATTCGGTTGAGGAATTGAATGTTCCCGAAGGAGCAATAAATCTCAGCAGATAAGCAAAGTTCTCTCCGTCTGTCACCTTCGTCCTGTAATAGTAAACCACTTCAGTGAATTCGGAATCTTTGTACAGCGCGCTCATGCCGTCATAGTTGCCCTTGTCAAACTCCGTATAGTCCCCCTCTCTCTTTGGTATGTTAAGTGTCAGATCCTTTTCAAATGTATAGACAAGGTCATTCAGGTTTTTAACTTCCAATACCTTGAATGCAAGGAGCATCATGGCAATTGAGCCGTCGTTCCTGTCAAAAGTATATGATATGGCATCCTTCTTTGAAGTCTCTTCCACCTTTCTTTCCTTCCAGCCTGATGGAACATTGAACTTGATTCCGTATTGGGAATTGTCGAGAAGTGTTCCGTTTTGAGCGCTGACAACGCCGGCAAAGGAAAACGAAAGCAACATTATGGCAATTATCTTGCTCAGTTTCATATTGAGATTCATTTTTGATTTCATTTGGGTAAAAGTGTTTTGATTCTGTCATACCGGTCCTTGAACAATCCCTTTGAAGAGTCGGGAGCCGGCCGGATCTTCTTAAGTTGCTCCTTTGCGTTTTCAATTCTGTCTGCAGGGAGCGGATGAGTTGAAAGGAGCATTTCAAGATCTCCCGGAGTTTGGCCCTTCTTCTTCTGCTCTTCAGTTATCCTGTTGAAGAAGTTGAGAATGCCGCCGGGATAGTATTCCGTGCTCCTCAGATATTTGATTGAATAATCGTCTGCTTCCGTTTCATCTGATCTGCTGTTGGCAAGAAATCCTATTCCGACAGCAAGGTTTGTAAAGATCTCCGCAAGCTCATTCGGGTTGTTGCCCAGCACAAGGCTAAGGACAAAGCTAACGCCGTAATATGAAGTGAGTCTCTGTGACATGTGTCTTCTTTCTGCATGCGCAATTTCATGGCCTATAACTCCCGCCAGTGCGGCCTCATTGTCGAGGTAACGGATCAGTCCCGTGTAAACGTAAATGTATCCGCCGGGGATGCAGAATGCATTGACCGTACTGTCATCATGTATGACATCGAACTTGTAAGGGAATACTTTTTCATACTTTACGTAATTCGATTTCGTGATTATGTCACGGCCGATATTTCTTACGTATTCTCTCACTTCCTCATGCCCCTGCATTATGAGATAGTTCGCCGGATCATTTCGTATTTCAGCATCCAGTTCCTTACCCATCTGCACGTCGTCCTCTATGGTGAAGATGTTTGCGCCGCAGCTGTAGATCAGGGACAGCCCTGCAAGAAGAAGCAAAACTATTGCAAGGTTGACCAGAGTAACGGCGTCCTGCAGTTTCGCAGAAGAAATTCCGGACCTGAGTTTCACTTTCCTTTGAATACAGATTTTCTTTTTTCAAGAAATGAAGCAATGCCTTCCTTAAAATCTTCCGTATTGCCTGCGGCTTCCTGAAACTCGCTTTCCAGAGTAAGGATCTCATCAAGCGTCGAATCAAACGACTTTCTCATGAGTGTCTTTATCATGCCTATTGCCTTTGTGGGCTTTGATGCGAAGTTCCTTGAAGTGATCATCAGGCTCTTTTCGAGAAGCGTCTGAGTAGAGACAACTTTGTTAACGAGTCCGAGCTTCTTAGCCTCTGCGGCTGTCATCTTGTCTGCGCTTGCGCACATCTCAAAAGCTCTCGCATATCCGATGATCCTTGGGAGATAAAAAGAAGAGGCGCTGTCGGGCACAAGGCCCACATTAATGAAGACCTCTATCAGGGTTGCTGAATCAACTGCAATTCTGTAGTCACACGCAAGCGCAAGCGAAAGTCCTGCCCCTGCTGCCACGCCGTTCAGCCCGCATATAACTGGCTTCGGAAGTTCTGCGATCTTTTTTATTAGCGGATTGTATCTTTGTTCAAGAGCTTCTTTGAATGTAAGTTTCTTCTCGCTGAAGTCTTTCAGATCCTGCCCGGAACAAAAGGCCCTTCCTGCGCCGGTAAGAATCACGCATCTGACCTCATCTCCTGACGCAGTGTCAAATGCCTGTCCCAGTTCTGACAGCATTTCTGAATTGAAAGCATTGTAAACGTCGGGCCTGTTGAGTGTTATCCGGAGTACTCCGTCCTTGCTTTCCGTTAATAAAGTATTGAACATTTTCTCAGCTGCTTTTTTGTTTTGGTTTTAGAAGACTCTGATTCAGAAAGAGCACCATGGCCTCCGTCACAAGAAGGTTCGTCATGAAAAAGAAAAGTATCTCTTCCAGCGGAACATTTCCCACTTTGGTTCCGATTGTTTGCTCCGGGTCAAAGCTCCATATTCCGTTTCCGATCGAGATCGAATCTGCCAGCGAAAAATATGCCGTCATTATCAATGTCGGAATGATGATGAGCTTTGAGTTGTCCCTTATCTTTCTGCCGCCGAAAATGAACTGGATCAGTACAAAAGAACCGGCCCATGCAAACAGGTGAAACAGGTAGTTGAACTCCCCAAACGGCAGAAGTATGACATCTTCCCGGTTTACCTGCAAGGTAAACATTGACATCAAAACAATAAGTGGAAATATTTGAATGTTGGCGCGCGTTCCGGACTTGCTGTATTTCGGATCATATCCGCCCTTCAGCAGGTAGTAAAGCTGCACAAGTCCCGTCAGGTAAGTTTGCAGAAAAAAGAACATATACTCTTCCAGAGGAACGTACCACAGATAGATTCCAAGCGTTTTCTCTGGTGGAAACATCCATATTCCGCTGTACACTGCATAGTTGTCCCAAAGCGCAGTCGCCGCAAATGCAATTCCCGATACAAGCAGAAGCGTTCTTACGTATTGAGCGTTCAGCTCCTTTCTTAGAATAAATGCAAGAATGATTATCGGAACAACCGTGAATATGAGCAGAAATTCGATGTACGTCATTTATAAACTGAATTTTCTTTCCTGATGATCTCTGAACTTATAACGTTTTTTACTGTCAATAAAAGTTTCTGCGCGGATGATTCTTAAGATTCTGATTTCAGATCTGACTATTACAAAACAAAGCCGGTTCCGAGTACCGGAACCGGCTGAAGTTGTGATTCAATTTAAGCTGATGTTGCTCAGTGGCCGCTCTCTTCAGAACGGCAGGTCATCGTCATCATTCTTGTTCATCGAACCACCTTCGCTGACATTGGCGGCTTCCTTTGATGCTGCGCCGTTGTCTGCCGTTGTTGCACCTCTGCCGTCAAGCATGATCATGTTGTCCAGAAAGATCTCCGGTGAAGGATAAATTGTCTTGCCGTCCTTCTCATAGCTGTCTCCGGTTCTGATCTTGCCCTCTGCATAGATGCGGCTGCCTTTCTTGAGATATGTGGAGCATATCTCTCCGAGCTTACCCCACGCTACGATCCTGTGCCATTCAGCTCTGTCAACCAGCTTGCCCGTATCATCTTTGTACGATTCATCTGTGACAAGTTTGAATTTGCAGCAGGCCATGCCTGTCTTTGTGTAGTTCAGCTCGGGATCCTTTGGTTGAACATTACCGATCAGGATCACTTTGTTCAGCCCTTTCACAACGTCCTCCTTTCATTAATTATTTTCACGCCACAAACTTAATTCATTTTTGCCTAAGAGTAAATACTTTTCTCCGCTGATCGCTATAAGGTCCCTTAGCTTGCCTTTCATTGACTTGAGGTCGGGGTATTTCATTCCAATCACGGCATTTGTCTCCGTGTCGTAAAGCGTTATTGCCTTTCCGTCAAACATATATACAATATTGTTCCTTATGGTGAATGTCTCGAGCCCTTTCACTGTAAGCCTGCCAACGTAGTTTCCGAGATTGTCGTACCGCAGAATCATTTTCTGCTCTTTGTCATGTACATATATGAAGTTTTTCCCGTCCTTAAGGATCTTAACAGGATTACCAAGCTGTCCTTTTCCCGACAGGTAATCTCCGAATACGAATGAAGGCGACTTGCCGTCCTTGTAAACAACGATCCTCTTGTTGTCCTGGTCAATCAGGTACAGCTCGCTTGCATTCAGCACAAGGCTTGCCACGGGTGTCCTGAATTTGAGATTGGAGGGATAGTCTTCCTGATTTGTGTATAGCGAGGATATGTAATTGAGATTCAGGTCAAGTCGCTGAACTCTGTAATTCCTGCCGTCCGAAACAAAAATGTCAAGGCCGGAGGATGCATCTATGCATGTCGGGGAATCAAACTGGCCCTCTCCCCACCCCTGCTTGCCGTCGCGCTTAAGAAAGTTCAGCTTTGAATCAAACTTCACGATCTGATCGGCGCCTGCATCGAGTACGTAAATGTTCTCTTTTGCATCAACGGTGATGGACACCGCATTCATGAATTCGTTAACAGAAGTTTCTTTGACGAGATTTGAATCCGTTGCGGATATGAACATCGAAAAAATAAATGCAATGATCATTATGCTCTGTCAGTAATTGAATTTTAAGCCGATTCCCAGAGTGTTGAGATATTCACCATAGTATTGGCCCCGGAAATCCTGCCCGTCATAATAGCTGAAAAAGATCGTAATTCCTCTCGAATTCAGTCTGCCTAACCTCACTCCTCCTTCAAAACTCTCGTTCAGATTCACAGAGGAATTCACTTCAGCAATTGTAACCTCATTTGAAGCATAGAGACTCAGAACATCAGCAATGAGGTACCTTGCCTCAAATCCGATCTGTCCGCTGAACGGTGAGATCTCCGCCGGAATCGAATGGAAGATGAAGTTGATTCCCCCCTGGCCCTTCAGCAAAAATTTGCTTCCCGGTCTGTATTCATATATTGCCGAAAGGTCAATGAATTCTTTGCTGAAAACGAACGGAGTGAAAATGGTGTCTGTATTCTCATAAATGTGCCCGTCCTCAAGATGCGACGAGATGTGTCCCGCCCTCAGCCGTGCCTGAATATCAGAGCGCTTTGACAAACGGTTTTTCAAGTTCAGGTTTATCCCGAAGTAATAATCAATTGCATCAACCGGAAACTTGAAGTTAGATTCCGACCTCAGGTTTGAGAAGGTGAAGAAGTCAATGCCTGCAGAGTATATGCTGTTGCCCGATTTCACTCCGGCAATGTCTGCAGATGCACCTATGTCAAGTTCAAGGAACTTGCTGTTCGTGTATTTCTGAAATCCGATCCTTGACTCAAGCACTCCGGCTTCAAGCGGTGTGTAAACCTTTTCACTGCTGAAGAAGAATACGCTGTCTGAACCTGCCGAAGCACTGCAGGGATTCCATACTGTAAGCAATGAGATGAATGCAATGAGAAGCAGACTGCGGTAAGAAGTTCTGTCAGCTTCTTCTGTTCCTGAGGTAATCAACAAAAATGCTCTGTCCAAGATTATCGAGAGTGGAGTAATAAGCTTTGCCGTTGTTGGCCTTTGTGAATTCTTCAATGAAGTTGACAAGATAATAGTCCTCGGCTATCATAAATGTCGTGATCTTGATCTTGTCTTTCCTGCAGGCAACAGCTTCATCAAGGGTCTTGTTCACAATCCTAGGATCAAGTCCGAACGAATTCTTGTAGATCCTGCCCTCTTCAGTGAACAGCGCAGAGGGTTTTCCGTCCGTGATCATGAAGATCTGCTTGTTCACATTCCCCTTCTTCTTAAGGATCTGCCTTGCAAGCCTTAGTCCCGCCTTTGTGTTTGTATGAAACGGGCCAACTGTAAGGAACGGAAGGTCCTTCACGGTGATCTCCCTTGCATCATCTCCAAAAACGACAATATTGAGTTTGTCCTTGGGAAAGCGCGAGAGTATGAGCTCTGAAAGCCCGAGTGCAACTTCCTTCGCGGGTGTGATCCTATCTTCTCCGTACAGAACCATGCTGTGCGAAATGTCGATCATCAGAACCGTGGCGCAGCTTGTCAGATGTTCTGTCTCATAAACTTCAATGTCGCTTTCCTCCAGCCTGTAATTGTCAGGGTCAGAATTTCGGAATGCATTTTTGATCGTGGAAGTTAGGTCAATGTTTGTAACATGATCCCCGAATTCGTACTTGCGAAGTTCTCCCAGTTTCTCCACACCCTTTCCGGATCTGTTGGTCTCATGAAATCCGGAGGTGTCAGGCTTCAATCCGGAAAAGATCTTTTTCAGGGTATCCTGCCTTATCCTCTGCGAACCCTTTTCGGTCACTATGTTCATTCCGTCCTTCTCTGCGATGTAACCCTTTCTCTTCAGTTCCTCTATGAAATCACCGAACGACAGCTTGTCATCAAACATATCATATTCCTCGCCAAGCTGTTCAAGCCAGTCAAGCGCTTCGTCAACGTCACCGTT
The DNA here is from genome assembly GCA_019694675.1 of Ignavibacteria bacterium. Taxonomy (GTDB): domain Bacteria; phylum Bacteroidota; class Ignavibacteria; order Tepidaquicellales; family Tepidaquicellaceae; genus JADJAH01. The sequence continues at coordinate 8,190 of JAIBBK010000035.1, read as the reverse complement.
GGTCCTCACTAGCAATTGGGAGAAAACAGAGAAAAGATTTTCAAGCCGGCTCTCATCTGTTTGAGAGTCAGGCCTCCATTTTGAATATAATATGTTATGCATGGCTGTTACGTGATGAACTTGAAGATCCTGAAGAAAAGATCAGGATTGAATCCGAAAACAATGGTGCCCGCAACGGCTAAGGCAGTTGCAATTGCGGCAGTACCGGGCACATGCTGAACTTCCGGCAGGACCTCATCAGAAGCTTCAAAGAACCACATGAATACAATGACCTTGAGATAATAGTAAACTCCGACAATGCTCAGTGCAATGCCTGTGACAGCGAGCCATATCATATTGGCTTCAATGGCGGCATAGAACAGATAATACTTTCCCCAGAAGCCTGCAAAAGGCGGAATTCCGGCGAGGGAGAATAAGAAGATCGTCATGAATGCCGCCATCAGGGGGTTCCTCTTTCCAAGGCCCTTGTAAAATTCCATGTCAACGTTCTTGTAATCCCTTGTTCCGTCGTCACGCTTTTCCAGTATTGAAGCTATGATGAATGCGCCAAGCTGCATGAAAGTGTAGGCAACAAGGTAAAATGAAATTCCGGTCAACGCAGTCTTGTTCATCGCTGCAACGCCCACAAAGATGTAGCCGGCGCTTGCAATTGAAGAATATGCAAGAAGCCGTTTGATGTTTGTCTGAGCAAGTGCAATGATGTTGCCGTAAAGCATGGTCGCAACTGCGGCGATCGCAAATACCATCTTGAAGTCTGCAATATTCAGTGCGAGTATGATGGGCAGTACAGTGCCGATTGCAGCTATCTTTCCTGCCGTGGAAAGCATTCCAGAAACAACTGTGGGAGCACCGTCATATACGTCGGGTATCCACATCTGAAACGGGAAAACGCCGATCTTGAACATGAAGCCGATGAAGAAAAGGCCAAGCCCGACAATGAACACAAAGCTCTTAAGAGCTGTCTTGTTTGTGTAGATCGAAGTCAGGTTTGTAGTGCCTGTGATTCCGTAGATCAGCGCTATACCGTAAAGTATGAACCCGGTCATGAATGCTCCCAGAAGAAAATACTTCAGGGCGCTTTCGTTTGATTTCACTCTCTTCCTCAGAAATCCCGCCAGTACATAGAAGCAGATTGACATGATCTCAAGCCCTATGAATATGATCAGAATGTCGTTTGCCGCCACCATGATCAGCATCCCGAGCAAAGCGAACAAGAGTAAAGAATAGTATTCGCCGAAATTAATATTCTCTTTTTCAAGATAGCTCTTCGAGGCAATTATCGTTATCAGAATTCCGGTCATCATGATCACAGAAAATGAAACAGCGGTGTTCGAGATCCTCAGGAACTGGTTAAAGATCAGTGACTCATGACTGAGCTGGAAGAATGAAGCAGTAATAGCAGCTATAACGGATACGATGCTGAATAAGTAAGTCGCATTTTCCGACTTCTTATAAAAAGATTCAATTAGCAGTATGAACGATGCCGAGAATGCTATTATGATCAGCGGTATTACTTCACCAAGCTCTTTTAGTTGTATCATGTGTCAGTAAACTTTGTATGGTTTGATTTTTCTGCTTGTCAGTTCCTTTTTGGCGCCGTTATTTCCTTTCAGCATTACTTTGAACTGCAATTCCTCATTATCTTCCGGGGCAGTGTCAAAATACTTCGTGTTTCTGTCCTGAATCACTGTGAATGTTATCTGTGATCCTTCCTTCAGCGGAGTGTGAGTCTCAAATTTCCTCTCCTCGAACGGTCCTCCGGCTCTTGATATCATCAGCTTTTCGATCCTAAGTTCGTCCGAATTGCTTTCGGCCTCGATCATCAACTGAAATCCAAGTCTGGGCCCTTTGTTATCCAGTACAGGCATATGGTCCACCCAGCATTCTTCACTCAGTATCTTTGCTTTGATGGTTCTGTCCGCCGAATCGGGCATCTTAGCCGATGTGTTGCATGATGCAGTCAGAGCGGCAACCAGTATCAGGCTCGCAACCCTGCCTCTGTTCATCAGGGTGATCAATCCCATTCCCGCTGCAATGCCGGAAACATCGGCTATCCAGTCGGACAGCTCACAGCTTCTGTTTGGCACATACAGTTGATGTAACTCATCACTGACACCGTACAGCGCTGAAAACACAGCCGCGAAGATCAATGCATTGCGGCGCAATTTAATACTTTTAGTCTGATTTTTTAATGAATAAAAAAATAAGATGAAAAGAACAAGATATACAATGGCATGCACAAACTTGTCGTTCAGGTCAAAACCGATGTTGCTTATTTCTTCTCCGGGAATTGAGGATGAAATGAAGATCAGCAGAAGGTAGGAGAATAGTGCGATATGTATATAACGCGAACTGATCCTCAATCAATACCTGCCGTTCTTTTTGCTTCATTGATCTTGTTTATCAGATCAGATGCAATTGTGGATGCCGGACCGCTTTCACTGTAAAGGAGATCGCCTGCAATACCGTGAAGCAATGTTCCGGCTACAGCGCTTTCAAACCTCTTTCCCGATCTCGCCCAAAGCGAGGCAATCATACCCGATAGCACATCCCCTGTTCCCGCTGTGGCGAGATTCTCATTTCCGGTTGAGTTTACATAAAGGCTGGTTCCTTCCGCAATGATCGTAGGAGCATTCTTCAGTACAAGTGTTGCACCTGACTTCTCACTGAATGCCTTTGCATGTTCCGGAAAATTCTTCATGAGTTCAGGGCTCTCAACTTCCGCAACGCCGGCAAACTCACCGAAGTGCGGAGTCAGTATTATGTCTTTCCCTTTGAGAAGGTTTGAAAATCCTCTGAAAGCGTAAACCGCATCTGCATCAATCACAAATCTCTTACCGCCGTTTTCAATTACGATCCTTCTTACTAGCTCCAATGATTCCTCGTTCTTCGAAAGTCCCGGGCCAATCAGAACAACGTCCGCCCAGTCAAGTTTCTCGCGGATCTGATCATATGCCCTGAACGATATGCTTCCGTATGCATTGTCCGCAAGCTGAAGCTTCATCACTTCGGTCAGTTTCATTTCCATAACAGGGAATACCGATTTGGGAACCGCGGCAATAACTGCACCGCATCCTGTCCTCGCGGCTGACAAAGCACTCAGATATGTGGCGCCGCTAAGTCCGGGAGAACCGGAAATGAGAAGCACTTTTCCGTTCGTGTATTTATTCGAAGTGACATCCCTGCCGAAGATCTTGCCGGGAATGTCTTCGGTCTCCGTCTGAAAAATACCCTTGCCGCGTTTAAGGAATTCTGATTCGGGAATTCCGATGTTCATCACATGCACTTCTCCCGAGTTCTTCCTTCCGTCATGGAACAATGACTCAAACTTCAGCGCTCCCATAGTCAGTGTCAGATCTGCCCTGAAGCAAATTCCATCCTGCAGATGACCCGTAAGGCCGGATGGAATGTCAACGGCTATTCTTGTGACCTCGCTCATTGAATTCACTTCTTCAATGACCTCAGCCGGCGCGCCTTCCAGCTTCCCTTTGAAACCTGTTCCAAAGATGCAGTCTGCAATCAGTAGAGGTTTGTCTGTCATTTCCTTTCTGAGGTCATCAGCACTTTCACAAGTGAAAATGCTGAGCGTGGAGTTTCCCGTTGCCTTCAGTATCTCGAAATTCTCCTTCGCTATTCCCGACAGCTGATCTTCCGCAAATACCATTCCGAGATTGACGCTGAAACCGTTTAATGCCAGATGCCTCGCAATGACAAATCCGTCACCGGCATTGTTGCCTTTGCCTGTTAGTATGAGAATTCCGTCTATCTTTTCAGGGGGAAAGTTGCCGAGAATGAAATCCGCACAGCTTCTGCCCGCATTCTCCATCAAAACGAGTGTGGAGATCCCGGTAGAATTACAGATCTCTGATTCTGTTCTGAGAAACTCTTCTTTTGGAATGACCGATTTCATGTATTGAACCTCAGTCGTGAATAGTCAGCAGTTCGTAATTGCCTTCTTGAGCTGTCTTGTTGCTTCAAGCTTGTCTTTGGAGTGGAAAATTGATGCGCCGGTTACAAACATATCTGCTCCTGCACTGCACAGTTCCGCTATATTCTCCGGGCCGACACCTCCGTCAACTTCAATCAGAATTTCCGATCCGTTTGAATCAATGATCTTTCTGAGTTGCTGCAATTTCTTAATTGAATTGCCGATGAACCTCTGGCCGCCGAAACCGGGATTCACACTCATCAGAAGTATGTAATCCACATATCCGATTATTTCGGTCAGAAGGATCACGGGAGTTGATGGATTGAGCACGACCCCTGCCTTTGCTCCGGATTCTTTTATCAGATTGACAGTCCGGTCGAGATGAGTGTTGTTCTCAAAATGCACCGAGATCATGTTTGCTCCGGCTCTTATGAAGTCCGGAATCCGCAGGTCAGCATTGTTGATCATCAGGTGTACATCCAACGGCAAAGACGTGATCTTTCTCACATCGCCGACGATCTTTGGCCCGAAGCTGATGTTGGGCACAAATGCTCCGTCCATTATGTCGCAGTGAATGATATCCGCCCCGCCTTCTTCAAGCATACTGATCTCTTCTCCCAGCCTCGTGAAATCAGCCGATAGAATTGATGGGCAGAGATATTTCTTCATCTTCTTAAGGACTCTTATGGGTTCAGTTCTGTCCGTCGCCGGTTGTGCTTTTCTCCTTGCCGGATCCGGGAGCAATCTTGTCTTTGTTCTTGTCAGCTTCTTTGGAATTGTCCTGCTGTTTATCCTTCTTTTCAGTCGCACCGTCTTCCTTCTTCGTTTCACCGGTGCTTTCTTCTTTCTTGTTGGTGGGGATACTCTTGTCGCCGGCGTTCAGGTCTGCATTACCTTCCACGGACATATCTGTCTCTTCTTCCTCTGTTTTTATCACAACTTTCTTTCTTGCCACGAAGAGTTCGACCGATGTGCTTTCATTCGCTGATTTGTCTGCTTTTGGATACTGGTCAACTATCTGACCGGCCGGAACATCATTGTTTGTCTGATATGTGATCTTGCCGACCTTCAGCTTGCTGTCGGTGATCGTCTTCTTTGCTTCTTCAAGGTTCTTACCTATCAGCATCGGCACTTTGAGGTCTCCGACAAGCGGGCCGTCGCTGACAATCAACTCGATCGCAGTGTTCCTTTTCACTTTGCTTCCGGGCTGAACTATCTGTGAAACGACAAAGTCGGCGGGAAATTCATTTGTGTTCTTTCTTACGCTCTCACCCACTCTCAGCCCCCTTTGCTCAAGCGCAAATTTCGCATCTCGCAGTGACCTGCCCTTGAGATTCGGAACTTCTGATAACTGCTCACCTCCGCAGATTGTGACATATACCCGTCTTCCTGATTTGACCATTACGTCCGGAGGCGGATTTTGATCAAGGATCTGCCCTATCGGCACTTTATCGTCATATTTGACATCCGCCTGCTTTATGTCAAGGCCTGACTTTTCGACAATTTCCTTTGCTTCCAGGAAGTTGATTCCGGTCAGCTTCGGCACTTTCACCGTTTCATAGTGATTGACATATAAGGGCATCACTACATAATTGAAGACAATGAACACGAGTACGAGAGCACCGAAAAGTATGAGGAGTTTCTTTAGCATGAAGAAAGCTAACTATCTCTCCGGTGAAATGAAATGTAATTGCCTGAAACAGGAGTTCACTTCATGTAGCTTATCAGGTGTACGTCTCTTGCATCTCCCGCAGAAAACAAAGCAAAATATATTCCGCTCGGATCTCCTGACATATTCAGCGTTATGCTGTAATCGCCCGGTTCAAGCTGATCATTCAGTATCTCTTTAATGAGTGATCCGAGTGTACTGTATATCCTGATGTTTACAGTTGATCTTTTGCTTACGCTGAATTCCAGTTTTGCGGAAGGGTTGAAAGGATTCGGATAGCATCTCAGTATTTCGGAAGTTTCAGGAATCTCCGCAGAGGTCTGACTTATTCCAACCGGAGAGCCGACCATTGCATTGAGGATATTTGCCAGCAGATTCTTTGCAGTTGACCTGTCAATTGCATTGAAACTGAAGCACATGTTGACGATCTGTGGGTGGTCAGCGTCAGGAATGAAGACCACACCGCCGGCCCCGTCTTCAAGGGATGCCCTGTAAAGAAGATAAGATGTCTCCATCCTTCTGCATATATCCTGATGGTAACCGCCCTGGATCACCACTGGTATAGTTGCCGGAAGGACATTGGGGATATTTGCAAGATCTGAACCTGCGTAATCCTGATTCATAAGCATCATAGGATCGGCATCAGTTACCCATGCAGAGATCTTAAGCACCTTGTTCGTGAATGCCGCATAACCCGGAAATACAGCTCCTGCGTATCCGTTGTCTCCTCCTTCCACCAGTACCTTGCCGCCGGCATTCGCATGCGAGATCAGCAGATTTCTCATGAAGTTATTCTGGCAGGGTGCCGGGTTGTTTCCGGTCAGAAGCAGAGAAAGATCATGACTGCTCACAAGCTCAGGCGTTATGAGCTCCGGAAGCACCTCTGTAAATGAATATCCGAAACCTGCAATTGTACGGCTAACTTCTTCAGATGTAGTTCCGATGTCATCTTTTATGATCAGCAGTTTAGGAACAGCTGAGGACGGTCCTGCAAATGCAATGCTGACAACAGCAAGCATTACTACTGCGGTAATATGCGACCCTCTGAAATACATCTTCAACACTGTTGTGTTCTTTTCAACAAAGCTACACCGCCGAAAGCAAAATGAAAATGACAAAGCCATTGCACAGGTACGGGTGAAAAATTCACTTCAGCAATCATCTCTATGTAATTTTATTTAATGATTTTTCGGGGTATAATTGCTGCACATTAAATCGTAACTAATAAGTATGGCCACACAATTTTCGTTTGACATCGTATCTGAAGTGGATCTTCAGGAGGTTGACAATGCCATAAACCAGGCACTGAAGGAGATACAGCAAAGATATGACTTTAAAGGCAGCAAGAGCAGTATTGAGCTCAACAAGAAAGAGAACAAGATCAGCATCCATTCCGATGATGAGTTCAAGCTCAAGTCTGTAATTGACATTCTTCAGAACAAGATGATCAAGAGGGGCATTTCCATCAAAGCGATGAGCTTCGGCAGTGTTGAACCTGCATCGGGAGCTTCGGTACGTCAGGAGGTCAAACTCCAGAAAGGGATAGAAAAAGATGATGCAAAGATGATAGTAAAGATCATTAAGGACAGCAAGCTGAAAGTTCAGGCATCTATACAGGATGAACAGGTAAGAGTATCAGGCAAGAGCAAGGATGATCTGCAGGAAGTGATGAGCCTGTTGAAGGAAAAGGAACTTGACTTCGCTTTTCAATTTACAAACTACAGATAATAAAAAAGCCGGTGCGCATTGCACACCGGCTTAGAGGCCTATCCGCCAATCCTGACCAGTTTGGCCAGTAAATTGGATTTGAGATTCAGAATCCGGATAATGTCTTCCTTTGCATCGTCTGGCTGTTCATAATTTCCAACTAGCACTTTGTACGTGGTTTCAGTATTGCTTTTCATCTCTTCCAGAAAAATATTTTTGAATTTTTCTGTTTCCAGCAAGGAAATCAGCTCATCGCATTTTCCCTCTTCAGTGAAGGCGGCAACCTCAATGGAGTAGCCGCTGATGAATTTTACTTTGTCAGTGATCTCAAAGTAATTCCTTCCTTGATTTTGGGAAGCTTCCTCATAAATATTCAGGTTTGCGTCGGCCGCATCAGGGGTGAGAACCTTGATTCTTACCTTTTGCATATTGAATGCAGCTGTCAGTTGCTCATTGGATATTTCTCCGTCCTTTATTGCGGCTGAGTCCAGTTCAACAAATATTTTAGATGTTGAAGGGAAAATGTCTTCAAACAGGTTGAGAGGAGCCAGATTCTCGTCTGTTTCCTCGGCTTCTTCTTCCATTTCCGGTTCTATGATTTCCAACCGTACTTCGGCGAGCCCGCCCATTTGAATTTCTTCTTTAGCCGCCTTTGAGAGGTCTATGATCCTGCCTCTTATGTAAGGACCCCTGTCGTTGATTCTCACAACGACAGACATGTCATTATTGAGGTTTGTTACCTTGACTAAGGTATTGAACGGTAAGGTTTTGTGAGCTGCCGTCATTTCATAAGTGTTAAACCGCTCTCCATTAGCGGTCTTTCGACCATGAAATCCTGGGCCGTACCACGAAGCCTCGCCTATCTGTACAAAGTCCGGGCTGACAT
>JAIBBK010000022.1 GCA_019694675.1 Ignavibacteria bacterium | reverse complement strand
GCGCGTCCCACTCATGAGTATCTTGGTTTTTCCGCCGGGCTTGATTTTGAAACGAAGATAATGGTGAAGCACGATGCCGCCGAGATCCTTGAAAGGGAGTTCACAAAGAAGTCGTGGGATCCTCAGCCGGTGTTCTTTTCCGGCAACACCGACTGCTACCAGCCGGCGGAGCGTGCTCTCTGCATCACCCGCAAGTGCCTTGAAGTGTTCAGGAGATTTCAGAATCCTGTCGTGGTGATAACCAAGAGTTCGCTTGTAAGGAGGGATGCAGATATACTCGGAGAACTTTCAGAGCTCAACCTTGCAAAGGTGATAATCACGATCACAACCCTGAAGAAGGACCTGCAGTCAAAGCTTGAGCCGCGCGCATCGGCGCCGCAGAGGAGACTTGACACAATTGAACATCTTGCAAAGAACAATGTCAGGGTGGGTGTGAATGTGGCTCCGGTGATTCCCGGGCTGACCGATGAGGAAATTCCCGAGATCATAAGGCGCTCTGCAGAAAGCGGTGCGAGCTTTGCCGGAAGAGTGATACTTCGCCTGCCGCATTCGGTGAAGGAGATCTTTGCGGAATGGCTTAAGGACAATCTGCCTGAAAGGGCAGACAAGGTGATGAACAGAGTAAGGGAAATGCACGGCGGAAAGCTTTACGACCACACATACGGAAAAAGACTGACGGGCGAAGGGGTCTGGGCTGACACGATCAGGACCGTTTATGATAATGCATGCAAGAGGCACGGACTGAATGAAGACACTTTTCATCTCGACAGGACAAAGTTCCGAAGGGAAGGCAGTCAGTACAGCATGTTCTGATCCTTAACCGAAAATCCAACAACACATAAAATCAAATGCTCACTGTTCACCTGCATTCATTCAGCTACAAGCTCTCGGGAATTCCCGCAGACACAAGCGGCAACGGAGGCGGATTCGTATTTGACTGCCGGTTCATAAACAATCCGGGACGGCTTGATGAATTCAAGCACAAGACCGGGCAGGATCCCGATGTAAGATCGTTCCTCGACTCGCAGGAACACATGCAGGAATTCCTTGACGATGTGTACGACATCACAGACAGGGCGATCGGCAATTATCTTGAGCGGGGCTTCACCGACCTCATGATCTCGTTCGGATGCACCGGCGGACAGCACAGGTCTGTGTATGCGGCCGAGAGAATGAAGGAACATATTTCCGGGAAATTTCCCGGGGTGCGGATAGAACTGCATCATGTTCAGATCGAAAAAGGAACTTACGGTGAGCGCAGCGGACAGGCAGGCTGAGAATGCCGGCGATGAGAGAAAGCGCCTCGAGAAAAGGACGTTCTCGCTTCATCTTATCTCAAATGTCTTCATGGGTTTGTCGTTCGGCATACTCATGCTTCAGGATGTCATACTCAAGAAGTCACTGCTTGCCACAGACTTTGAAGTTACGATCCTCATCTTTCTTACAAGCTCCGCATTCATCTTCTCCATTTACGGAACAGAAATAATCAACCGCTCAACCAATCCCGCTCGGACCATAGTTGTGATGGCGTGGCTGAGCAGAATATTCCTGTTCATAATTCCTTTGTACGAATCTCCTGCCTTCTTCATATTGTGCATTTCGGGTATGAGCTATCTCGATTCGCTCATCAAGCCGTACTGGAATGCGGTGTTCAAGCACAACTATTCTGAGAGCAGAAGAAGCACTCTTTACTCATATGCATCAAGTCTCTACACGATCATTGTGCTTGTGGTCACCACATTTCTCGGCTACCTGCTCGACATCAACTACAAACTATACAAGATCCTATTTCCGATTGCGGGTTTGTTTGATGTGCTGTCATACATGAGTCTTGCAAAGATGGTGCGCATGGGAGAGAGCCTGAAGCTCTATCATACGGGCTCGGTAAGAGGCGGAATATCCCTGCGCCTGCTGAAAGATACAGCCGTTGTTCCCGTGATCAACATGCTGAAGATCTTCAGAAGCAACAGGCCCTTCTTCAGGTTTGAGGCTTACTTCTTTCTTTACGGAATGGCTTTCATGATCGCCAGCCCCGCGGTTCCGATCTACCTCGTCGAAGACCTTGGGCTCACATATTCGCCGATCTCGATCGCAAAGGGGCTCGTGTTTTACACCGCAACAATTCTCTTCACTCCCGTAATGGGAAGGCTTCACGGAAGCGGCAACCCTACGAGATTCTGCGGCTTTCTGTTCCTGTTCCTTCTGTTCTATCCTCTTTCGATGATGGGAATAAAGTATGTGCCCGGTGCGCTTTCATTCATCACGCCCGACATGATGCTGTACTTCACATACTTTATGTTCGGAATGCTGATGAGCGGAATTACAATGTCATGGAACCTGAGTTCCATCTACTATGCGCCTCATCTGCAGGAGGCAAACTACCAGTCGGTGCATATAACGCTTACCGGTGTACGCGGACTGTTCAGTCCATTCATCGGCTATCTCATTCTGAGGTATATCTCTATTGAAGCAACGTTCCTTGTTTCTTCCGCCATCTTTCTTCTTGCGGGTGTGATGATGCTCAGAGAAAGCAGGTTAAAGGCTTGATCCGCAATCTGAATTGTGATGTGAGATTTAAGAAGTTATTTTAGGTCAAATCAGCGTACACAATAATGGAATTTTTCAAAGACTTGTCCCTCATCAATCTTATATTGATCACATTCGCACTTTCGGTAATCTTCATGTGGCTCGGATTGCTTATAGGAAGGCAACATCTTAAGAAGAAAAAAGATCCGGAAAAGGGATACGGCTCGATCATAACATCACAGCTTACCATTGTCGCTTTCATGATCGCATTCATCTTCGGAATGGCTTCGAGCAGGTTTGAAAAGAGGCGTTCAGTCATACTTGATCAGGCAAACTCAATCGGAACAACCTACCTGAGAACAGACTTGCTTCCCGAGCCGCAAAGGACAGAAATGAAAAGGCTTCTCAGGGACTATGTCAACGAGTATGCCGGAGTGTATGAAAAGAGGATCAAACTGGAAGACGGCATTGCCAGGACAGATGTTTTGCTTGACAAGATGTGGGACATTTCATCTCAGTATGCAGGATCTCAGACATCGAATGTCGCAATCGGGATTTACATACAGTCACTGAACGAAACAATTGATTTCCATACGAAACAGCTCTCGGTATCTGTCTACCAGAAAATTCCCGATGAAGTGTGGCTGACGCTTTACCTTCTTGCGGCAATGTCAATGTTTGCCACGGGTTTCTATGCGGGCGTATCGGGCGGAACATTCGGAATTCCGGGGATTTTGCTTGCATTCACTTTCACGCTGATGATCTCAACAATTTCAGATCTTGACCGGGGATCGGAGGGCATATTCAGAATAAAAAACAGGCCCTTCTTTGAGCTTCAGAAAAAGATCAACTCCGAAGTGGAATAGATCCGGCCGTCAGGCCTTGCGCTCAATCACCACGGCTGTTCCGTAGGCGAGCACTTCAGTAACTCCGTCCATTACGTCGTTGGCATCGTACCTCATTCCGATGATCGCATTTGCGCCGATCTCGTCCGCATGCCTGACCATAAGGTCAAAAGCTTCAAGCCTTGTTTTCTCGCACAGCTCCGTATAAAGTGTGATGTTTCCCCCGACAATTGTCTGAAACGCCGCGCCTATGTTCTCAAGCAGATTTCTTGACCTTACAACTATACCTCTTACCACTCCGAGGTTTTTAACAATTCTGCAGCCTTCAAAATCGAAAGCGGTTGTTACAAAGTTTGTGTCCATTGAACTATTTGATTTTTGATCAGCAAAAATAATTCAAAGCAACCACAGAATAAACGAAGGATTCAGCGGTGCGACTATGACTGCAACTCAAACGAAAAAGTACCGGTATTCAACTCGGGCCATTGTGCCGAAGCCTGAATGCGGCAATTCCTCGGTTGATTCTCAACCGCCTTTGGGTAAGACCAATTTCTAAATGGTTATTGAAACCTGCCGCAGGTATTTTGCCCGCTGAATATGTCAGAGAAGAAGACAGTCATAGTTGCAGGCGCCGGGTTCGGAGGACTTGAAGCCGTTAAGAAGCTTATGAAAGACAAGCGGCTTGAGATAATCTGGATCGACAGAAACAATCATCACCTGTTTCAGCCGTTGCTATATCAGATCGCATCCGCCGTGCTGAGTCCTGCCGATATAGCAATCCCTGCGAGGTCTATCACGCGCAACCGGAGCAACGTTACGGTGATCATGGATGAGATCACGGGCATTGACAAGAAGAACAGGGAAGTAATTCTCGGCGACAGGAAGCTGAGATACGATTATCTTATTCTTGCTCTCGGCGCAAGAACGGGCTACTTCGGAAACGACAAATGGAGACAGCACACTTCGGGCCTCAAGAGTCTGACAGACGCATTGCAGATCAGAAGGCGCCTGCTTCTTTCTTTTGAAGAAGCGGAGAATGATCCGGCCGATGCTGACAGACTTCTGAATTACGTAATAGTCGGCGGCGGCCCTACGGGAGTTGAAATGGCGGGCTCGTTTGCAGAACTGTCACACAGGATCATACGCAATGATTTCAGAAACGTTGACACTTCAAAGGCAAAGATCACCCTGATCGAGGCCGGCTCTGATCTTCTTCCTACATTTGACAGAACTCTCTCCGTTTACACAAAACTTGCTCTTGAAAAGCGCGGAGTGAACGTGATGCTGAACACAAGGGTAAAGGACATTACCGGACATACGCTGTTGCTTAAGACGCTTGAAGGCGACAAGTCCATTACTGCAAACATCATCATCTGGGCGGCGGGAGTCGAAGCCGTGCCTATCACTACACAGCTTGACGAAAAGCTCGACAGGCAGAAACGGATACTTGTGAATGACAACTGCTCCCTTGATGATCATCCCGAGATCTTTGTTGTGGGAGACATTGCCGCATTCAGGGATGAGTCGGGAAAATTTCTGCCGGGAGTGGGCCCCGTAGCAATGCAGCAGGGACGCCATTCGGCGAGGCAGATCCGGAGGGACCTGAGCGGTAAGCCAAGGGAGAGGTTCCGCTACTTTGACAAAGGCAATATGGCAACGATCGGAAGGAAGGATGCCGTTGCGGAGTTCATGGGTTATAAGATGAAAGGATTTCTGGGATGGCTAGCATGGCTTGTTGTGCATCTGTTCTATCAGGTCGGATTCAAGAACAAGCTCAACATTCTTCTCACATGGATCTGGAGCTACTTCACATTCGGGGCAGGCGCAAGAGTGATCACCGATCCGATCCCTTATAAAGAGAGTGACGGAACATCGCAAAAATAAAAATAACAGAAGAAGAGAATGCCGGACCTGAAACGTGCGATTGAAATTGCAGTGAGAGCGCACTCGGAGCAGAAGGACAGGAACGGACAGCCGTATATAGGGCATGTGTTCAGAGTTATGAACATGGGTAGGACGGAAGATGAAAAGATCTGCGGCGCACTGCATGACGTTGTTGAAGACAGTGACATTACATTTGATGATCTGAAACTGGAAGGATTCGGCGAAAAGATACTGAGTGCCCTGAGATGTCTCACGAAGAAAACACCGGATGAGGATTACGAAGAGTTCATTGAGAGAATAAAGCAAAACCGGCTTGCAGTTTGCGTGAAGCTGAATGACCTTACGGACAATATGGACGTCAGAAGGATGAACTCTGTAACCGAAAAGGACATTGCGCGTTTAAACAAATATCTGAAAGCATACCGCGAGCTCTCTGAGCTTGTCACAAAATAAAAGTCCAATGGAGGAAAGAAAGAAACACTATTGCTACCGGCTCACACTCAGGGAAGACCTCAGGGATTTCCGTAACTGGAAGAAGGAGGAGGAAGAAGCGGTCGGAACACATTTCAACTATCTGAAGAATCTGCTGGGAGAAGGCAAGCTTGTGATGGCGGGAAGGACCGTGAACATGCCGATGACAGACAAGGACATGGGAATTGCCATACTTGAAACAGACAGCGAAGAAGAGGCGCGCACAATAATGGAAAATGACCCCGCTGTTGTAAACGGGGTCATGAAGGCCGAACTCTTTGAATTTTCACTTGCGCTTTTCAGGCATTGACCTGCCTTGCGGGCAAAGTTACTTTGAAGGATCTTCCTTCTTGTGTTCATCAACGCAAAGGCCTGCGATCTCATGGAACACATCATGCATCTTTGTGAGCGACGCTTTGATCTCTTCATCTCCTGCCCCTGCCGAAATGTTTTCAGTCATAAGCTTGCACCCGTCCTCAAGTCTTTTTACCGCATCTGTGATCTGCGGAGTATTGAATTCTGCGGGGATCTCAGAAGCCGCAAGCAAAGCAGCCTTTTCACTCATCTCTGCACTGCGTGCCTTTATCGGCTCGAGGTTTCCGTCTTCCATGGGATGAAATGTCTGTGACATCACTTCATGGAATGTCCCAAGAGCGGGCCACTTATCAAAAATTGACTGCGCCTGCGAATCCGAAGAAATGAAAAGGAACATAAGGACCGGAATTACCAGTGTGATGAAAAACTTGTTCATAGAAATGTGATGGGTTTGTTTTGCAAAGGGCTAAACTACAAAATTCTGCAGAGCCAAGAAATGCATACGGCAGTACTTAAAATACTTCTTCGTCAATAGTGTCCAACATATCTTTACACGATGAAACAAGCTTATGTTCTCTTCAGTTATTCAACAATTTAAATAACATTGAAAAACAACCCGCCTCAGCGTAATTGCCGTCTGGAAATTGCGAACGACAGCGTAGCGAGAATTTCCTGTTTGACGAATCCCGATAATTGCAGCACTCTGCAATTATCGGGATGAGGAGTTGAAATTCTCGCAGCTGGAGTGAGCAATTTTAGGCAATTACGCGGCAGCGGGCGATTTTTCTTTGCTAAGCTTTCTTTTGATCGTTCAAAAGAAAGCGGTTAGAATTCTGTGGTTAATATCATCACTGGAGTTGGCATTCGTGAGAGAATCGTTTTGGACAAGAATGGTTGTAAATCAATGCTGTCCAAGACTTTTTTGAATTGGAAAACTATCTGCAAAAGCGATAGAGAATTGATTTACTATATGAATTTCACAAGAACAACCCCCCCGCCTGTCGTTTGACTGTTCACTTGAAGCGAAAGACGGCGGACAGGCGATTTTTCTTTGGAGCTTTCTTTAGCCTGCCCTGAGCCTGCGGAAGGGTTCAAAAGAAAGCGATTAACTTTCTGCGAATAGAATCCTCACTGTAGCGGGCATTCGTAATTAAATCGTCTTGGACAGAGACGGCTGTACATAATCCGGCTTCCGGCAGAGGCTGTATTAGGGGAAGCCGCACGTTCT
This sequence comes from Ignavibacteria bacterium, assembly GCA_019694675.1. GTDB lineage: Bacteria > Bacteroidota > Ignavibacteria > Tepidaquicellales > Tepidaquicellaceae > JADJAH01. The sequence goes on along the minus strand of JAIBBK010000022.1, from coordinate 51,098 downwards.
GTAAAATGAAATTCAAATACAGCCTCAAACCTTCTGCCGGCGCAATCATCCCTGATCGCTAACCTGTCTTCAATCAACAAGCGCGGAACCGTTGATAAGCTTTCAAAATTAATGAATGCCCGCCGGCCGGCGAAACGAAAGATCGTCCATTCTTAATCAGATTCACATTTGGATCCACAACCAAAGCCCATTTCCAAAAGAATTTTTGTATAATTGCATAACAATGGCAAATCTTTCTTAAACTGCATGAAGTCGTCCGACGAGATATTCCGTCTTATAAAATCCATGACCAAAAAGGAGCGCAATTTTTTCAGAAAGAAGATGCTTCCTTACTATTCCGATGACGGAAATTATCTAAAGCTATTTGACGAGATCGCCGCACAGGCAGATGAAGGCGACGCATATGATGAATCAAAAGTTAAGGGAGGCGACTATGCCGGTAAGTTCATTAAGAATCTTTCCGTTCATAAGAACTATATGTACGGAATGCTTCTCGAATCGCTCAGACTCTGCAATGCGAACAAACCGGCCGTAGAACTGCGCAATATGATATCGGAAGCTCAGATACTCTTCGACAAACTCTTGTTTGACCAGTCGCTGAAGCTCATAAGGAAGGCGATGAAAATTGCACAGGAGAAGAATGTGACTTTGCCGCAGTACGATCTCATCAATCTCGAAAGGAACATCCTCAAGTACACTTCAACGGTGGAAGAATACTCAGAGAAAAGCTCTGCGCTATTTGACAGTCAGTATGAAGTTCTGAAGCAGTGTGAGAACACGGTTGACTTCTACAGGCTCAACGAAGCGGCAGGAGTTTTTCTCAGAAGTTTCGGCGCAGGAAGGGTGAGGGATGAGAAGCAGATGATGGAATTTGACAGGACGTTCAACAATCCTCTGCTTAAGGACGAATCCGAGGCAAAGACCTTTCAGAGCAGATATATTTTTTTTCTGCTTAACATGCAGAGGAGTTCCACTCTCGAAAAATGGGAGGAGGCCTATGATTATGCAATGAAAGCCACTAAGCTCTGGGAAGATAATCCGTCAATGCTTGACGGGCCCGTGGAGAATTACATATTCTCGCTGAGCAATCTCATCAATGCATCCATCAGAGCTGGGAAGCACGATGAGACCGAAATGGCTCTGGAGAAGTTCAGATCGCTTCCGGAGAAATTTCCTGACACAATTACGGATAACAGCAAAGTGTTCATCTTCTATTCGCACTCTGTGCACGAGATATCCCACTACATGATGCGGCACAGGATAAAAGAGCTTACAGAATCCATTGAGAGAATATCATCATCCATTGCCGGGTATGAGAACAGCATAAGCCTGTATCAGAGGATCATACTCTATTACTTTCTGAGCGCGGGAAACTTCATGCTGGAGAATTTCGACAAGTGCACTTACTGGAATGCGAGGATATTCAATCTTGAAAAGTCAGACCTCTCGGAGGATTATCAGTGCTATGCCCGCATCATTCAGCTCATTTCATTTTACGAACTGGGTTATTTTGATTCTCTCGAGTATGCACTGCGGTCGGCGTACCATTTCTTCAGCAAGAGAAAGAAGCTTTACCGGTTTGAGAAGATAATTCAGCAGTATCTTCGCAGGAGTTTCAGATTAAAAAGCGAGAAGGAATTCCTGGCCATGCTTGAAGAGATGAAGTACGAGATCGACCTGCTTGCGGATGACTCATACGAGAAGAATGCGTTTGATGCTTTTGACATTCGTCCGTGGATCATCAGCAAGCTTAATGGCGTTTCAATTCACGAAGCCGCGCTGACTTTGCAAAGCAAAACAAAGCGAATGCAGGATCCGGATAAAAGAAAGCGCTGACAGCAGAGGGAAGCTGATGGTTCGGTAATGGTCCGATCTCGGAAATTCATTCCGCATTCTGCATGACCATGTCGCAGTATGAACCGGGTACGTATTCGTCTTCGGTGATGCCGAAGAAGTCAGCGTATTTCATGCACTGCTGTCTGAGACTTTCCGCGCTCTTCTTGCCCGTTTCGTCAATTGCCTCAACTTCAATGAATGTCCCGATGCCCTTAACATTGTCAAAGTGGAATTTGACATTGTCTATGAAGTAGATCCTCCGCTTCTTCTTTACTACAGCTTTAACGCCGTGAAGTTTTGTGAGTATTTTCTTCAGCGCGGATCCCTGTTTGTGCTTGTAGAGGATAACATCCGACTGCCTTGCGCCCGACTCATCTTCGCGTTCGTAATAGATCAAAGCTGTTTCGATGTTGCCTTCGCGGAGCTTCAGCCTTCCGTGCGGCACCTGAAAATAAGTGTCTGTCTGATTGTCCTCTCCGACATAATCCGGACCGAGCTCTTTGAGTCTTTCTTCAAGCAAGGAGATGTTTCCCATGCCTGCCTTGAACTCGAAGTTTGTGATCTTCATATCCGTATGATTTCCTCTCAAAATTAATCCCGGAAAATTCTTATTTCAATTCTCTTGATTTAGTCACGCCTGCTGACTGCAGAAAATTCCTGCGTCTGGCATGGCAATTGTTGTTCTCCGGCATGTTACAATTCTGTCATGCTCTTTTCTGTGAATAAGCTTTGAGCGGAGGTTTACAATGTGACAGTGCCATCCAAAACATTTTCATAAGGAAGAGAATGTGATGAAAGCAAATCGATATTAAACACTTTTCTTATTGTCGCAGGAACAACCCGCCTCAGCGTAATTGCCGTCTGAAAATTGCGAACGACAGCGTAGCGAGAATTTCCTGTTTGACGAATCCCGATAATTGCAGTTCTCTGCAATTGTCGGGATGAGGAGTTGAAATTCTCGCAGCTGGAGTGAGCAATTTTAGGCAGTTACGCGACAGCGGGCGATTTTTCTTTGCTAAGCTTTCTTTTGATCGTTCAAAAGAAAGCGATTAACTTTCTGCGAATAGAATCCTCACTGTAGAGGGCATTCGTGAGCAAATCGGTTTGGACGAGAGCAATGTTGTCCAGAACATTTTCATAAAGAAGAGAATGTGATGAAAGCAAATCGATATTAAACACTTTTCCGATTATCGCAGGAACAACCCGTCCGTCTGTCAAGTAACAGTTCTCTTGAAGCGAAAAACGGCGGACAGGCGATTTTTCTTTGGAGCTTTCTTTAGCCTGCCCTGAGCCTGCCGAAGGGTTCAAAAGAAAGCGATTAGCTTTCTGCGAATAGAATCCTCACTGTAGAGGGCATTCGTAAGTATATCGTCTTTGACAGAGTGGCGGAGGATCACACCATAACCGGCTTATTCCTTTACAATCTTCTTAATTAAGATTAGCTTTCCCGCAAAAAACAGGAAGGGAATATGAAGGACAAATTCTTCATTCTTAATTTGCTCGTCGCGGCAATGCTCATTCTAAGTTCACCGGCATTGCAGGCGCAATGGTCATCCAACCCCCAGACAAACCTTAAGATCTGCGACATCAATACATCACAGCTTCTGCCTAAAGTCGCCGCCACAAGCGACGGAGGATGTTTCATTAGCTGGTTTGACGGAAGAAGCGGGTCGTACAGAGTTTATATCCAGCGGCTCAATGCACAGGGCGTGAAACAGTTTGCTGATGACGGCCTGCTTGTGAGCGCCAATCCGCAAAACGGTTTTCTGGGAGACTACGATCTGAAGTCCGATGCGCAGGATAACGCAATACTTGTGTTTTCCGATATCAGGAATTCGGGATCAGACACGATCGCAAATCCTTTCGCATACAAGATATCCTCATCGGGGCAGTTCCTTTGGGGGCCGAACGGTGTAACACTGACCACGCAGTTTACTAAGTATCAGGTGTGGCCCAAAGTTGCTCCGCTTACAGACGGGAGCTATGCAGTCGTATGGTGGTTCATCAACACAGCCGAGAATAACACATGGTTCACAATGCAAAGATTGAATTCGGCCGGCGTGCCGCAGTTCGCAAATCCGATAGACGTAAAGGATCCGGGCAACAAGAGATACCAGTATCCGGATGTGGTTGCGGCAGAGAACGGAAACTACATTGTAAGCTGGGCATACGGGCCGAAGGACACAACAGGCAGTTTCATACCCGACAACATTTCCGTCTTCTCGATGAAGTACAACTCAGGCGGAAGTCCGGTGTGGAACACGCTTGCAACTGTTTATACAAACACAGGCAACAGAGTGCCTATCTACTGTGTGCCGAAGATCTATCCGGACGGAAACGGCGGCGCGCTCTATTCATTCTTTACATCCGAAAGCAATGTGCTTTACGCAAGGGCTCACAGGTTCAGTGCGTCGGGGCAGGCGCTGTTTCCCGCTAACGGTGTCGAAGGCTCGGTCAATAATCAGTTCTTCCATGTTGATCCTTACTTAGCTTACATGAGCCAGACCGGCGAGACATACATGTTCTGGATCCAGGCGGATGCTGCAACTCAGGATCATCAGGGTGTTTACGGGCAGTTGTTTTCGTCAGCAGGGGCAAGGCTTTGGGGAAACAACGGCAAGGCCTTTTCAGCGCTTGACACGTTCAGCATATTCGGAGTTTCCTGCCATGCGAAAGATACGAATGCAATTGTCACTTATTCGAAGGCGGAGCTGAACGCAATAACTTACGGATTCAGGGCAGGAAGAGCAGGACAGCTTATTTGGCCTCCGCCGGGAGTGGTGGAAGTAAGCAACGTTGCAAGTCCTAAGGCCGGCATGGTAACATCAATGACTCAAAACGGAATGATAGTCGGCGCATGGCTCGACGGCAGAAACTCAACGCAGTTCGGCAGAGGCGGCATCTATGCACAGAACCTGAACTACAACGGAACTCTGGGGCCTGTGGGAATCACGCAGACTTCAACCGAGATCCCCGGGTCATTCCGGCTTGAGCAGAATTATCCCAACCCGTTCAACGGGCAGACGGTCATAGGATTTTCCCTCAACCGGGCAGGTATGACTTCACTCGAAATATTTGACATGCTCGGAAGGAAGATAGCGGAGCCGTTCAGACAAGATCTGCAGGCGGGAAGTTACAGCTACAGCTTAAGCACTGAAGGCCTCCCGAGCGGCGTTTACATTTACAGAGTTTCTTCCGGCGGCAACATGCTCGTGCGTAAGATGACTCTCACGAGATAGAACGACTCAGAAGCTGTGAATTATTGAACTAACAAATTGAACTAACAATCAGACAATAACGGGGAACATGAAGATCTCATCAATGAACTGGATGCAGGTAGAGGATTATCTTAAGGGGAAGGACATCTGCGTCATACCTGTCGGATCAACCGAACAGCATGCATACCTCAGTCTCGCAACAGACAGCATACTTGCGGAGAGGATCGCGGAAGAATCTGCAGACCCTCTCGGCATAGCCGTGTTCCCCGTAATGCCGTACGGGATGACTCCCGATTTCATGGCTTATCCGGGCACCGTGTCGCTCAGGCATGATACACTTGCAGGCGTATTCACGGACATACTCGATTCCCTTTATCATCACGGTTTCAGGAAGATTTTTATTGTGAACGGCCACGGCGGCAATATGCCATTGGAGAAGACGGTGAATGAATGGAGCGCGGCAAACAGCGGATCGCGCGTATGCTTTTACAACTGGTGGCGGGAGCCAAAGACGTGGGCAAAGGTTTGCGAGAAGGATCCCGTCGGCTCGCATGCTTCATGGATGGAGAACTTCTTATGGACCCGCCTGGAAGGTGTGAATATGCCGGAAGAGTCTAAGCCGATGATTGATTTGAAGAAGCTCAGGGGAATCACTCCCGCACAGGCAAGAGAGCTGATGGGTGACGGAAACTGGGGCGGTGAATATCAGAAGACTGATGACGTGATGACGGAAGTATGGAACGCCGCCGTAGAAGAAGCGCGTGAGGTGCTGAGAGAATTTTCGGAGCAATGAATCTGCAAATGATTCTGAAAAGGACGAGATCGTAAATAATGAAGCCCCTCGTTCCCGATCTCCACAGGCTGTCCGAAAACAAAAGCAAATTGTCGTTCCCGCGTGCTCCTGGCGGGAACCCAAAGAACTCAATGCCGCTTCACAAGTGGGTCCCCGACAAAAACATTCGGGGACGACGGTCTTGTTCGACTCCCCCTCCCCGGAGGGGGCCAGGGGGTGGGTCAATAGGGGCAAGCATGAAAGTGGGTCCCTGGTAAAAGCGCTCCTGCCCGAAGCCTGCAACTAAATTACAATCTGTGCGGACGATGACGAAACGTTTTCGGACAGTCTGTCCCGATTGGGAACGTAACATCAGGAGAATCGCAACAAGGGGAAATGCACAAGTGAGCCCGGGCCTCTCGTTCCCAATCTCGCGATTGGGGACGCAACACCCACCGATACGAATCAGGAGATCCGTAACGTGGTGAAACGCACAAGTGAGTCCGCACCTCTCGTTCCCAATCTCCCGATTGGGAACGTAACACACACCGTTACTAATCAGGAGAATCGTAACGAGGGAAAATTCACAAGTGAGTCCGGGACTCTCGTTCCCAATCTCCCGATTGGGAACGTAACAACGAGGGAGATACAACAACTCACTCGTTCCCAATCTCCCGATTGGGAACGCAACACCCACCGTTACGAATCAGGAATTTCGTAACGAGAGGGAAATGCACAAGTGTATCCGGACCTCTCGTTCCCAATCTCCCGATTGGGAACGTAACATCAGGAGAATCGTAACGAGGGAAACGCACAAGTGAATCCGGGACTCTCGTTCCCAATCTCCCGATTGGGAACGCAACACATAACATTACGAATCAGGAGATTCGTAACGAGGGAAATGCACAAGTGAATCCGCGCTTCTCGTTCCCAATCTCCCGATTGGGAACGCAACACCAACCGTTACGAATCAGGAGAATCGTAACGAGGGGAAATGCACAAGTGAGTCCGGGACTCTCGTTCCCAATCTCCCGATTGGGAACAAGTGAGAAAATGTCCTCTTTAGCTCTGCAGGAAAATCATGTACTTACAAATGAAGTACAACATTGCTGTACATTGCATACTTGAGAGACTCTTGGAGCACTCTAAGGTAAGTTGCCGGTGACCCTCTCTTCGTTCGGGAACACCGGCAACGGCAGAGATAAAGAGAGTTATGAGCAGCAATCGCAACCCACTTCCACTTAATGATATCTTTACGCTGAATGAATAAAGCAGCAGCTTCGAGATAGTCTATAGCATTTTCAACCTCGTTGATGACTAAATATTTACTTTTAGGATTTGATTTCACGCTGCCCCTCACCCCACCCGCACCTGCCCGTTCATCATCATCGGCAGGAAAATATGGACATTTTAGAACTTCGACAATTCATTGACATAACTGTTTAAAGCATTCGCAATGAGACTCCTTCGCTTGGAAAGAAATTGTCTGAAGTTTTCTACCTTCCATAACTCTCTTTCCATTGGTATCAACTGGGAAGAGAGGACTTGTTCGCCGAAATTTTGAATAATATCCTCAAGATAATCAGACGGTTCTTTCATGCTAATTTTGCGATTCGTCTTGCCTCCAATGAAAGCCAGATTTGCTATTTCGTTTATTTCCTTGGTCTCATAGTTAGATTTCTTCAATAGAGCTTTTGGAAATATGTGATGGAATTGCAGAGCATGAGATGACCCTGCAGTTTTCTCAGAAACTGCAATTCCATTAAACCAGTCCTTAACACCATTTTGCTTTAGGATGAAGAATAGAAATGTGAACAACGGACTTCTCCTGTTTCTGTAAACCAGGTCTTCTTCCGAAACATTGAACTCTCTGACCTGGAGCTTCAGAATTGAAAGCAATTGATCAAGATCACCTTGCTGTTTTAATACATTTAAATCACTGTCAAGCAGTGTCTCGGAAGAACCTCTGCTGTAACGGCCTTTCATGTGTGCAACATAGAACCAAAGCAGAAGCTTCTTTTGATCTGCTTCACTCAATTGTTCATTCTTCTTGAACGCGAATTGTGCAATCGGAATCAGTAGGAATGGTGACGAGAGCAAGTTCAGGTTCTCTGCCCGGACATTGTTTCTGATGAGATTAATTGCGAACATCAAGCCCTTTTGTGTCTTGACCCATGCGTCCTGAAGATCTTGCAAACCAATTCGTGCTACAGTCTTATACTTGCTTTGTCCCGTAGCAAATGATATTAAGGTCTTCACCATTATTCCTGTGTCATGAAGATATTCGTCATTTCCCTTGAATTGTGCAGAAAACTTTTCAAGTTCTTTCAAAAAACCCTTCCATCTGGAAGTGATCTGCGCCAATGCAAGATCAGAGCCGCGCAATTTCACTCCCAGTGAATTCACCCTGACAAAAATCTCTGTAACTTCTTCGTACGGAAGATTTCTGTCCAGAATCTGCATTACATATTGATAATCTACAATCTTCCGAACATTGTTGATTCTCCTGGAATAGAAATCCCACTTATCATTCTCGCTATCTATCTTCAATGGCTTGAGCAACTTGCTGTCTGTGGAAGTGAATATATCAGACACAGAGATCCAGCGCGGATCATTCTTCAGACTCTTAGTTGAAACTACAAAGGCTCTCTTTCTCAGTTCTTCCATTATCATGGAGGGTTCATCCTCGTCTTCTTCCAATTCATCGTCTCCGTTATCTTCATACGTCATAGAATCTTCTGAGTCATCATCCTCGGTTTCCATAATTTCGGTTTCGTCATACTCATTTTCCGGATGTTCCAGATTGAATAGTATCTCTATTGGTCTTTGCTTGTTTCTTACAACTATTGGCTTACCTGAGATTACGGCAGTAAGTGATGTTAATCTCTGCTGGCCATCCAACAGCAGCAGCTTTGTGCTGAATGGAGTCTTGTTAATGCCCGAGATTTGAACATCCCTGTTGTCTTGAACATTATCAGTTTCCCACACAAGGATTGCCCCGGAGGGATAACCACGATAGAGTGAGTCCAAAAGGTCACGGACCTTGGTTGAAGTCCAAACGTATCTTCTCTGCATTTCGGGTAATGACAATTCCCCGCTGAGAACTTTGTCAACAAGCTGCCTAACTGAGATATCCTGTTTTGCCATTTTAATAATAGTTGATTAATTGTTTTGAGTCGAGAAGTAAATTCATTCAAAATTGAAATTTAGAGATACCGACTCACACCTTCCCTTGAAGATTTAGTTATACTGCATTTCTTTCCCCAATCACCCCCCGCACCTGCCCGTTATTTGTTTTGTCCAGACAAGGTGGCGGATTTGTAACACCTTACCATTTCAGTCCTGATGGATTCTTTCATTTCTCATTTATGTCATACAAGATCTCACACGCCCTCCTCCACATACAACCACCTCTGAAACTCCACAAACATTCTGCTGATGGTTGCAACTTCACCAAGCCGCTCTTTCGCATCTTCGAGCGACTGATACTTGTTCGTCAGAAGTATCGGAAGCTTCTCCTGGTCAAGTTCTTCAACACCGGTCTCAATATATTTGCTTAACACAAACTCTATGAACTCTTTTTGCTGGTTGTTAAGCTCTGCATATATCTTTGCCTGTGCGGTTGCGACTCTCTCTTCTCTTGTGATCGGCTTGATGTCGCTGTTGAATACATACTCAAGTACATCAAAGAGATCACTCTTCTCTGCATCAATTAGCTTCTGAAGTGTTGTGAGTTCTTCTTTGCCGAAGCCGGCTTCATCGAGTTTTTCTAAAAGGGTTCGACGTGTCATCGGATTGCTCCAAAGAGTTCTTAGTTCCTCTTCGCTATTGAAAAACCTCGGCAATTCTCCAAAAAGATTATTAAGAAATTCTTCAACTGAAATCGGTTTGCCGTCAGCGCTCCAGAATGAAGTTGCTATCATGTGCTGTATCTCGCGTTCTTTGCCGTCACGCAGCTTTATCTTGATCTTTGTGCGCCTGTTGCAAATGCAAGGTCGCCGTCCGCATACCTGGCATGGCTCGGGTTCGGGTTTATCACAAATGCAGGGACTCTGTCCGCATTTCCTGCATGGTTCCGGCGTAATGATAACACCCGGTGTATCTCCTTCAGATGGCGGTTCGGGTTCACCATCCCACTCGGGATCAGAGAAATGGTGGCAAGCATCAACATAGTCATAGATCGTAAAGAATTCTTTACCGTCAAACAGACGCGTACCTCTTCCGATAATTTGCTTGAACTCTATCATTGAGTTGATCGGGCGCATCAATACAATGTTGCGGATATTCCGTGCATCTACACCGGTTGAAAGTTTCTGTGAAGTTGTGAGAATAGTAGGCAATGTTTTCTCGTTGTCCTGAAACTCTCTTAAGAATTGTTCGCCGATCTCTCCGTCATTGGCAGTGACTCTTGCGCAATAGTTTGTGTCACTGCTTTGCTTGTATTGATTGACCAGATCACGAACTGCAGCAGCATGATCCTGCGTGGCGCAAAAGATGATTGCCTTCTCATTTTGATTTGCAATATCCAGATAGATCTGAACTCTCTTTGCCTCGCGTTCCTTTATCTCAATTATCTTGTTGAAATCAGATTCAGTATAAAGCCGTCCTTCTTCAACATCCCCTTCAATGATCTTATCATCGCTTACATAAATATAATCATCAAGCGTTGTCTTGATGCGCTTCACTTTGAACGGAGTCAGGAATCCGTCATTGATACCCTCTTTAAGCGAGTAAATATAAACGGGTTCACCAAAATATCTGTATGTGTCAACATTCTCATCTCGCTTGGGTGTAGCGGTCAGTCCCAACTGAACTGCCGGTGAAAAGTATTCAAGAATCGCCCGCCAGTTGCTTTCATCATTTGCTCCGCCGCGATGACACTCATCTATAATGATGAAGTCAAAATAATCTTCAGGGTACTCTCCAAAATATGCTACGACAGGCTCAGCGACCGTCCGGCTTCTTGAAAGTTCCTTTAACTTCTTAATATCTCCTTCAATCAGTGCAATCTTCTTAGCCCTGCTCCAATTTTGAATTTGCTTTTCTCTTTCAAATGCCGAATCGATCCTATCGAAAGTTTCATAATAGATCAACTTTACAGGAGAGTACTTATTTGTATGATTTGCACCTTCACCATTATTATGCTGCTCCATTCTTTTTTTTAAATCAATAGTACTCCCCGTATAAAAACTACCATCCGAACACTCTAAAATATAAATGTATCCCTTAGATTCTGGAATAGTATTTACATCAATCCTCTCAAATGAATAATTTGGTTTACTTTCATCAGCGGTGGGTGAGCTTGTCGAACCCCCGCTCTCAAATGTTTGGTTATCCTCTCCAGCGGTGGGTGAGCTTGTCGAACCCCCGCTCTCAAATGTTTGGTTATCCTCTCCAGCGGTGGGTGAGCTTGTCGAACCCCCGCTCTCAATTGTTTGGTTATCCTCTCCAGCGGTGGGTGAGCTTGTCGAACCCCCGCTCTCAATTGTTTGGTTATCCTCTCCAGCGGTGGGTGAGCTTGTCGAACCCCCGCTCTCAATTGTTTGGTTATCCTCTCCAGCGGTGGGTGAGCTTGTCGAACCCCCGCTCATAAACGTCTGAAAGATCGTAAAGAAAATACTCCCGTTGGTCGGCACACTTCCTTTCTTCTTTATCTCATGTGGTCTGATCCTGACGAGCGCATCTTCGGAAAAGAATGAGAATGCATTGAATGCCTGGTCGGCAAGTATGTTCCTGTCAGCAAGAAAGAGTATGCGGGGTCTGCGGCTTCCGTCGCGATTCAGATTCCACCTTGTCTGAAAAAGCTTCCATGAAATCTGAGCTGCGATCGCTGTCTTGCCTGTGCCTGTTGCAAGAGTAAGTAAGATGCGTTGCTTATTATTGGCAATAGCCTCCATTGCTCTGTTGATCGCAAGCTCCTGATAGTAGCGCAACTGCCACGTGCCGCTTTTATCTTCAAACGGAATCCCTGCAAACTTATCTCGCCAGCTATTCTGTTCAGCATAGGTCTTATTCCAAAGTTCTTCAGGTGAGAGAAAATTTGAAACGATGCCTTCCTTCCCGGTCTTCATGCAGATGCTGTAGATCTCTCTTCCGTTAGCTGCATAGGACGTTTCGATCTTCATCTTCTCAGCATACTGTTTTGCCTGCGCAACGCCTTCGCCGACTTCAAGTTCATCACTCTTTGCTTCTACAACCGCTAGTTTGATGCCTTTGTAAACAAGTACATAGTCTGCCGTAAGCTTTTTCGCTCTTCCCCCGCCTGTTTGTATTCGGCCTTCTGTGATATTATATTCGCGAAGGATCTTCGAACCTTCAACCACGCCCCAGCCGCATGCTTTCAGCACCGGGTCAATAAGTTCGGCTCTGGTTTCGGCTTCGTTCATTGGTTTGATTTGCTGCTTATAAGATTCACTACTAATATTAACACCATATCTCTTTCAGCTCCTGAGTTGCCCATTGACGGAATTGAGTGCCTCGTTTGGAATTTACTCTGTAGCCGACAGATAAGATCGCGTCGAGGTTATAATACTTTACAATTTTTTCCTGTGTCTTTCCCTCCATTGCGCCATGCTTTGTGGTGTGTGCAAAATTTGCACATGCCACTTCCTCGTCCAGTTCACCTTCTTTGAATATATTCCGTAAATGCTTTGTAATTACTGTTCCTTCACGCTCAAAGAGAACAGATATCTGTTCCTGTGTTAACCAGAATGATTCTCCTTCAAACTGAACTTCCACGTGCACCTGATTTTCAGGATCCTGATATATGGCAATTTCACTCATAATGCAATCTTCTCCCTAATTAACATAATGTTATCAGCTAAAGAAATTCTTTGCGGAATTTTGCAGCAGCAGAATTTCTTAATTCTGAATTCTTTTGTACTCCCTATTTTCAGGATGATTGATATTATAAACCCTTTTGAATTCAAGGCTTCTACCTCCGAAATTGATCAGCAGTCCGATCGGCAAGCCGTAGGCTTCGCAATAGTTCATTGCCTGTGATAAATGCAGGTCTTCCAATTTTGCCAATGCCTTTAACTCTACCATAATAGTATCCTCTACAAAAAAATCGACTCTTCGCGTGCCAATATCAAATCCTTCGTAGAAAATAGTCATTTCCATCTCTCTTTGAAAAGACAAACCCTGCAATTCCATCTCGATTGCCAGGGCTCGTTGATAAATGACTTCCTGAAAACCGCTTCCAAGGGTTGAGTGAACTTTCATTGCACAGCCAATGATCTTACCGGTGAGTTCTTCGTGTCTCATGATGGGATATGTTTAATCATTTGAAAAATAATCAAGTCCGGATTAAGAATAGTAATGATATGGTGATGTTTCAATTCTCTTTTGTCTGAACTAGGATTTGGAGGATGTGAGGATTAAAGGATTCTGCACTCTGCTGATTCAATTGTCTGAACTAGGATTTGTAGGATGTGAGGATTAAAGGATTCTGCACTCTGTAATCCAGATTAAGAGTATGATATACATATATACTTGAATGAATATATGAAGTTATCCTAAAATCCTCTAATCCTAAAAATCTTAGTCCGGATATTGTAACTTGTGCAAAGGAATTCAAAAATAAACTAATCCTAAAAATCTTAGTCCGGATATTGTAACTTGTGCAAAGAAATTCAAAAACAAACTAATCCAAAAATCCTATAATCCTAAAAATCCTAGTCCGGATATTGTAACCTGTGCAAAGGAATACAAAAATGAACTAATCCTAAAATCCTATAATCCAAAAATCTTAGTCCGGATATTGTAACTTGTGCAAAGAAATTCAAAAATAAACTAATCCTATAATCCTAAAAATCCTAGTCCGGATATTGTAACCTGTGCAAAGGAATACAAAAATGAACTAATCCTAAAATCCTATAATCCTAAAATCTTAGTCCGGATATTGTAACTTATGCAAAGGAATTCAAAAATAAACTAATCCTAAAATCCTATAATCCTACAAATCCTAGTTCAGACAACTACTACAGCCCTCCCTCAAACGCCCTCTGAAGTATCGACTTCTTCAGCTCTTCGAGGTCTTCAATCTTTTTCCGGTATATAGTTTCGAGTTTTGTTGTCTCGGCGCGCAGGGCGTCGAGCTTGCGGACGATGGAGTGTTGTTCTGAAACATCCTTCGGAAAGGGAAAAAATTGATTCTCAAATGTTCCCAAATTAATATTATCTTGAGCACTTCCTTTCCCTAATTTTTGCAACTCCGATTTGAAGTATTGCAACAAATAATAAGTGAAATCCAGATCAGCCTTTTTCGGGTTAACTTGTAAGCCGATTATGCTGTCGGGGAAACAAGCATCAAAACCTAAAATTGCAGTTTCGGCAATGTTTGCAGCGATTGTTATAGCAATAGTTCCTTTCCTCCATAATTTACTTTGTTTCAATCCTACTTCATTATATGTCTGAGTATAATCTAAAACATATTTATTTGCATTTCGCACTTGTCCAGTTTGGACAAAAGGATAATCACCTCCATACAAGCCCCCCCAATTCCTAGGTCTGTGTTTTGATTTACCGCGGCCAAAAACTATGGCAACATCTTTTAGTTGTTTGTTTTCCCAACCATCACCCTTATTCTCAAACACCCCCTGCAAGTAACTTTCAAAAAGCTCTTTGGCATTCTTCAGGTTTTGCTCGACATTGGCTTTTGCCTTTGCTATGGCGGCAAAGCATTCATCCAATATTGCTACGATGCGTTTCTGCTCGGGGAGCGGGGGGAGAGGGACTATTCGATTTTCTATCGAACCTTTACCTACATGCATCATTGTTGTTCCAGTTCCATGAGCTGACTTTATTGCTTCCGTATCCCATACAAGTAACAGATATAAGAAATCCTTGTCAACCAGACTGAAGTTTGGTATTAGCTTCCAAATATGGTAATGGTAAATAACTTTTCCACCATTCCACATTTGCGGACCAAAGGAAGCAGACCAAGCATACAACAAATCACCGCTATCACAATATTTTTCTTCATCGAGTTCTAAGTCAGAGTAGTACCACTCATTGTTTGTAAAAAAATTGCCAACTCGCAATACTGGATACTTACCACTTCTCAGTAACTCATTCTTTGAGTATGCTCTGCCATTAATGAACCTGCAAATCTCACCTAATTTTCTGGATTGCCAATCTTGATTCATACTATTTCACTAATTGATTGAATCAACTTGGCACTTTCTTCATCCAGCTTTACAATTTCTTTCAAAATATCTTTTGGCTCTCTCAGTGTATTTTCATCTTTCCTATTCGGATTCTTCACACTCAGATCAAATGTAGTCTCATCAACATTCTTCAAATCCACAGTCCATGAGTTGTCGCTGTCTGCAAATTTCTTTTGCAAATTCACAAACTCTGCAAGGTCATTTTCATTAAGCGGATTTGTCTTTCCAAGATTACGACCGGGATTGAGCTGATAGTACCATATCTTCTTAGTCGGCTTTCCCTTCTCAAAGAAGAGCACAACTGTCTTCACGCCTGCGCCTGCAAAGGTTCCGCCGGGTAGATCGAGTACGGTGTGCAGGTTGCATGATTCAAGCAGGAGTTTGCGCAGACTGATGCTTGCGTTATCTGTATTGCTCAGAAAGGTATTCTTAATGATCACGCCGGCTTTGCCGCCTGCCCTGAGTATCTTAATGAAATGCTGAAGGAAGAGCATTGCTGTTTCCCCTGTCTTGATGGGAAAGTTCTGCTGAACTTCAGCGCGCTCTTTCCCGCCGAACGGTGGATTTGCAAGCACTACATCATAACGGTCTTTCTCCTGAATGTCAGCAAGGTTCTCGGCAAGCGTGTTGGTATGAATGATGTTTGGCGCTTCCACTCCGTGAAGGATCATGTTCATTATGCCGATTATATATGCCAGTGATTTTTTCTCCTTGCCGTAGAAAGTTTTCTTCTGAAGTATCTCTGTTTCTTTAGTTGTAAGTGATTTGCTGAGTTTCAGATAGTTGAACGCCTCGCAAAGAAATCCGGCGCTTCCTGCTGCGCCGTCGTAAATGGTCTCGCCTATTTTCGGAGCAACGACTTTCACAATTGTTTTGATGAGCGGACGCGGAGTGTAGTATTCGCCGCCGTTTCGTCCCGCATTGCCCATGTTCTTTATCTTATCTTCGTAAAGGTGGCTCATCTCATGTTTCTCTGCATGAGTGCGGAAGCGAAGCTGGTCAATGAGATTTATGACTTCACGGAGATTGTAACCGCTTTGGATCTTGTTCTTCAGTTCGCTGAAGATCTCGCCAATCTTGTATTCTATCGTATCTGCGCTTTCAGCGGAGTTCTTGAATCCCTTCAGATAAGGATAGAGTTTATGGTCAACAAAGTCTTTCAGGTCATCGCCTGTCATTGCCTTGTGATGATCGGGTTTGCCGTCTTTTAGCTTCGGCATCGCCCATACACTCCACTGATATTTGCGGTCTATGATGTTTGTGTAAGTCTTGCCCGTAAGTTCAGCGGCAGTTGCCTTGTCTTTCTCCAGGTCGTCAAGATATTTGAGGAACAGGATCCATGAAGTCTGCTCCACATAGTCAAGTTCACTGCTGCATCCCGCATCTTTATGCAGGATGTCGTCTATGTTCTTAAAGGTTTGTTCAAACATTAAATATGCTCCGGTGTTGATTATATCTAAAATTAAGTAGCGTGAATATCTTAAAAATTGTCAAGCAAGTAAACTCAATTTAAAGTGATGCGGGGGATTTTCAGGGGTTAGTGTGTTTGTTGAGGATGGGAAGGTATTAGGTGATGATGGCGGGGCTAGGGTGGCGATTTTCACCACTGATGTTGTTGGGGAGAACCAGTGTTTGATTAAATACAAAACTGTCTGCGGAGCACTGAAACGCCGCCTCTGTCAAACCCGTTTTAGTGGCTGCTTTCTTCGGGTCAACCGTTTGTCATGTCGAGTTTGCATTATATTTGTTGGGTTAGGCAAGCGTAAACTCTTACAGTTTTTGGATTGAAGCTTTGCTATTGGGCTCGCCAATTTGTATGACTTTGAAGCGTTGCCATTTCTTTACTTCTTTTCTATTATCGCTGCTTTCAGTGATTCAATATTTCGCCTATGATTAATCAAGTCTTGCCGGATTTTGATACAGTTTTCTTCGGAAAATTCAAAGTCCTTTCCGTCAATACGTCCTTTCAACACTAATCGCCCTTTAACTTCAACTGCTTTGGCGTGTGCAAACTTGTTGCGAACATCAATTACTTCTCCGTAATATTTTTTGAATAAATCCAAGTCAAAACCGTCAGGAACACTAATGCTAATAAGCTCTTTAAGTAAATCCCACTTTCTGAATGCATCAGATTGTGAGAAATATGTTATATAATCTGCAGTATGGGAATCTCTTTGTGCCTTACATTTTTTTAGCAGGTTCTTTTTTATTTCCTTGTAGTCAGTTCTGAATATTTTCTCAATTCTTGGCTTAACATCATCATCTACAGGTTTATCGATTAAAATGTAATAAATTTCTTCAATCTCAACATCCAAATGACTTGTAGCTGCTGTAATCAGACCTCTTGTTGCATTCAGATCAAGCAATTTTTTAAGAGTAAGATTTATTACCTTTTCAATTTTATCCAGTAGTCTATCCCTGCCAATTTGAAATGTCAATCTTTCTATAAATGCAAGTCGGTTTCTAACTTCTTCCATGTTTTTAAAGCTGTTTTCAGTTTGTGCTGTATAAAATAGTATTTCTGTGTCAAGTTGTTTTTCGACACGTATACGTTCAATAATTACGTCTCCCGTAGTGTTTTCTAGGTTATAGTCAGAAATTATCAGATCGTAATCGTGTTTATCTATAAACGCATCAAGATTTGCCTCATCAAAAACCAATTCGATATTTGGCTCAAAGCCTTTCACTGTTAAAACTTCCTCAACGTCTTTTATAGACCCATTGTCAATGTAATCTTTTAAATCATTGTCAATCCAAAGTATATTGTAATCTAATTTCATTATTTATTGCTTATAAAAGAGATGAGGAATTCCACACCTTTACTGAGTTTGTTATTTACTTTTATTGTTCCGTTTAGATTTTCAATGATTTCCTTTGCGTGATAAAGACCTATTCCTGAACCTCTGCGGGAAGTAGTGAAACCAAAATCAAAAATGCTGTCCAAAATATTGTCAGCAATTCCTTTCCCATCATCTTTGAAGGATAGCTGAATTGATTTATCGGACTTTGTCCAGGTCAGTTCAACCTTAGATGCTCCGTGTTTGGTTGAATTGCTAATGAGGTTGTCTAACACAATAATCATATCAATAGGATTGAATTTGATTTTATGTTCTATCCTTTTTGGCATCATATTGATTTTTACATTTAGTAACTCACGATTAATGCGTAAATCATCACGGAGTTTATACACGTTTTCAATGTATTCATTGGTGAATGAGATAACATCTACATCCAGTTTGTTTGAATGAATATTGAAATTGACCTTTTTAAAGTATTTTGAAAACGAAGTGATTTTTTCATTTTGTTGACTTAACCGCTTCACGATGGTCTGCAACTCATTCTTTGAAGCATTACTGTTTATTGACTTAACAAGGTTTTCAATATCCTTTTTGATGAAATTGGTTGTTAATCCGATATGATGCAAAATGCTTTCTAAATTCTTAGTGTCATCACTAATGTCTTTTTGAAGAAAGTTATTTTGGCTTACAACATAGTCAAGTTTCTTTTCGGTCTCCTTGCGCTTTTCTTCTTCTTTAGCGGCTTTTGCTTTATCCCGATCTGCATCGGCTTTTATTTCTCTAACTGCTTTTTCAATCTTTTTCGCCTCTTTAACCATTTCGGGATTCCCGGATTTGGCGGCAACCTTTGAAACATTTTTAACTATTTTGTCAACGCTAAGTTCTTGTTTGTCTGAAAGTATCTTTAGAAAATCCTTGTCATATTGGATTTCAATTACATCCTGTGAGTTAATGTAGCCAGAAATAAGTTCTAGAATCTGAACTTTTACGTCTTTAGCCCAAAGTTCTGGACGAATTACTTCTTTTGTGACCTTGTCAATTTCTGGGTCACCCCAAGCGATTATGTTTACTACATAATTTTCTAATCGTTTTAAAACATATTTTTCAAAAAAATCTATGAGATTGCGAAAGGTGTCGTTTCTAACTAACCCGCCATCTCTACTGGTTGTTTCGCGTAATTCGGGTTGTGGGCCATTAATTTCAATTCTACCAATTAAATCACGAGTCCCAAGAAATCGATTATAGCCCTGTTGTTTTCTTCTTTCGATTCCCAAGCCATCTTCACCCTCTTCACCATAAGGGTATACTCGAAATCCGTTTTTATACATAAAAACTGAACCATATTTAACAGGCTCCATTCCCATTAATCGGGTAAAATTAGCTTTAGCTGCACGATTTAACTGAAAGAGATAAACGGCAACATTTTTCAAATCCTTATAATGGTTTTTCTCTTTCAAATAATAAATTAAATCGCCTCTGTCTTGTAGGGTGGTTTCAATATAATCTCCCTTTGGGCTAATTTGAACAAGAATATTTGAGGTTTTTATTTCAAGCGTTTCAAAAATTGAATTCTTAACAAGTCCGTTTACAATTTCTAAATCACTTTTCTTTTCTCCCTTTTTGTTTTTTTCTTTGTCAAGGGTCAATTCTTCTTTTGCAATCATTTCAATTTCAAAATTGTCGCTATCATTTTCCTGATTGGGGTTGATAAGTTTGGCTAAGGATTTTTTTAGCTTTAAAATTCTATCTCTATCCCAATTGTCACGAAGTCCGGTAATTTCTAAAATTGTTCCATTTTGAAGTTTGTAGGCGTTTTCAGTAAGCACTTTGTGCGTAACCTTGATGTTTACAAACTCTTCATCATCTGCGTTTTCAAAGTCCTCCCAATTAACTACAAGGTTTTCAGTCTTAGGCTTGGGTTCATCTTTTATAGTTATAAGGTTTAGGAATCTTCCCAATCTGTCGCAAGAAAAACGACCTACGCCTTTTGCTCCGGCAAAAATTCTTTGCGTTTTTATTTTGTCCCGATAATCTTCATTTTCTTTATCCAAACGCTTGGCAGAATAAGCCACAAACAACCACTTATTTTTAAGGTCGTCATAGTTCATTCCTTTACCGTTATCTTTAATAATTATTCTTGCGTTGTCAGGTTCATAGTTGTTTTCAAAAATCACTTCAACTTTTGAAGCGTTAGCATCAAAAGAGTTCTTGACTAATTCAAAAACAGCAACAAACTCATCAGTAATTAACTCCTTACCAATAAGGTCTTTCAATGCTGCACTTATTTTGAATGTTTCTGTATTAGCCATTTAGAATCTGTTTTAAAACTACTCCGGCTTGCTCGCTAAAGAGAGGAGGAATCGCATTTCCTACCTGCGTATATCTTGGAACTTCAACGATACGTAGCTTTCCTCCGGTAGTATACTTTTCTTTGAATTCAAACCAGTCAGGAAATGTTTGAATTCGGGCATATTCTCTAACACTCAAAATCCTTGGTTCACAATAGTGAACATAGTCGTCAGGGTGTGATGTAAGAGTTGGGGAAGGTTTGTTAGGGGCTAAAACAACAATGCCTCTTTTTTTGATGTTGAACTTTTCCCTTTCTTTTCCTTCAATTTTTTTTCCTTTCGGTGCTTTTGATAAAAGTGTTCGGAATACCGAAATGGTCTCTTTGCCGTGATTAGCAAATCGGTGGCTATCAGGAATTCTCTTTGACGAGACTTTCGACCGCATCAACATTTGATAAGGACTTTGTGCCTTGCTATATACGGATGATAGAAACCCCTTTGAATCCGGACAATCAACTGTTCCGTTTTCCTCTAATAAATCAGAAATAGCTTCTTCCAAGTTTTGGGTTGAACCTAATCCTTTGTTTACCAAAAAGGATTTTCTGTTGCTTTTAAGCAGTTCGAAAAATTGATTTGGAACAAAGGTTGATTTTTCAAAAATATCTCTTCTAATACCAACCAAAATAAAGCGTGTTCTTTTTTGTGGTATTCCGAATTCCGAAAAGTCAATCAACTCTCCGTAAACTTCATAACCTTTAAAATCCTTACCGGAACGTCTCAGTCCTTTCTGAACAAACTCGGAATAATTGATTCCTTTGCTACGGTTTTTCTTAAAACGTTGTGTAAATCCCTTTACATTTTCAAAGAAGATAATCTTTGGTTGAACAAGACGAATGAACTTGATATAGGATCTAATCAATTCGTTTCTATGGTCACTTTCTTCTCTACGTCCGGCACTAGAAAATCCCTGACAAGGTGGCCCTCCAGCAACCAAATCAACTTTGCCTCTCAACTCTTTCAATTCTTTGGTTTTACTTTTTAGCACCTCCTCAATGTCGTGCCGAGATTTTACTAACCACTCAGGCCAGTCAAAGTGATTAAGATTGTCAACTAAATTGTGTTTCAAAGTTGCAAAAGCATAAGGGCTTTTTTCAATTGCAAAAAGTCCTTTCCATCCTGATTGATTTAAGCCAAGAGAAAGTCCTCCGCAACCTGCAAACAAATCAATGTATGTGTTTTTTGTCGGCATATATTATTTGTCTTTTGTAGCATTGAGAAGTTGTCGTATATTAAAGTTAAGATTATCAGCAGTTTCGGCAAGGGTTACAATTGAAGATTGCTGCACTTTGTTACACCATAGCGAAACTGTTGCCAGATTTTTTCCGAGTTCGTCAGTGAGCCATTTGTTCTTCTTGTTTGGCTCAGATAATACAACCTTAATCATATTTAGCTCTTGAAAAGTCAATATTTTTTCGCTTTGAACAAAGCAATGCGTAATTCAGTTAAAGAATCTCCCTTTCAAATAAATTTTTTTGCCTTGGCAAAAAATTAGTTCTTTGGGCTTTGCGAAAAGTCCTGCTTGTCTGTCGGGGAAAGCCAAAAGTTCGGTTGGCAAGAAAAATTAAAATGCGGGTCGGCAAAAATTCCAAATAAATTCGGGTTAAGTATTATTGTCGGTTCGTTAGTTTGCGTCAAGTTTTTGGAGAACTGTCCAGACAAATTCCGTTTAATTGTCAGATTTCAATGCCCTGTGCTTCATTTGTCATTCTCATGGTTACACCTTCCTAATGTTCTTGCTTGTAACAATCAAATATCCTCACCTCTTCCCATTTTATTTGCGCATAACCACACCACAGTTTATGGCTTTGCAATATCTCAGGTTACTCATAAAGTGTTCATTCAATTGGATATTATCTTTCTCTCAAATGCTCTTTGCTTACATTAATACAGTTCACCAAATCGCAATTAAACTAACTCTCCCTCTGCAAAAAATCAATTCTGCATTTGTCCACTGTAATCCCTGGTCTGTTTGTGCTGAACGTTCATTTTTGGTAAATTGAAATTCAACATCGTCGGTCGAATATCAATCATGCATTCCGCCTAGTCCCGAAGAGCAAAGTAACTCCGCCCAGGGCGAAAAAAAATATCAACCCATCTTATTAGAAAGATATTAACTCGTTCAAGCGACCTTTACTCACACAAGTACATATCACCAAATCGCAATTAAACTAACTCTCCCCCCACAAAAAATCAATTCTGCATTTGTCCACTGTAATACCGGAATTGATATTGTTGACATAATTCCGGTGATGCAAAACTCACAACTTCATCTGTGTCCGTGAACAGCACCCGGGGTTTCTGATGCAGCAGAAGTTTCAACCGAAGAATCACCAACCCATTTCAATCCAAATGCATACTTCTGATAGCTGATCTCTTTTGTGCCGCTGATATTCTTCTTCCATGCATCTTCTTCATGGCTAAGATCAATTATTGACTTGGTGGATTTGTACTTAAGAGAATCAAGGACGGCCTTTAGAATTTCATTCTCGGATGATGTGAATAACTTCTTCTCAAACTTCTTTGCAGGAACAAACTGCTCGAAGGTTTCTCCTTCAAGCTCAACTTCCTTTGACTCCACAAATCCGGTTTCCCAAAACATGGAAAACAAACGCTTGTAGTCGTCAAGCACAGGACCGTTATCAATCGCGCAATATGTGAATCCGGAAATTGAATATCCGGTGTTTCTGTACGAGAGAAAATCCGAATAGAAAAGATATTTGTTCAGACGAGTCGTAAAAGTTCTCTGGTTCTCAATGAAAAACAGAACCATGTTTGCAAGTTTATCAAAGCATCTCTGCCTGTATCCTGAATACTGATCAATCTTGTCGGAAGAGATTCTTAGAAATTTATTTATGTCCATTGATCTCTGCTCGTTGACAAGTTGCTCTGTTTTCTTCTTCAGTTCTGAAAGTTCGGAATTGCTCAGAAGCCTTGACTCAACTGCAAGCTCATAGAACAATTTCGGATCTCTGGCAATATTTATCAGCTTAGAGTTGGACTTGCTCGGAATATCGCCTTTCTCATAACTCTTGTAAACATTCGGTCCGAAACCGAGTATGGCAGACATCCTTGCGGCGGAAACACCGTACTTCTCTCTTATGTCAGATATCTGCTCCGGGAATAGAATGTCATTCTTTTCCCGGTACTGATTATACAACTGCATCATCGTTATGTCGCCCGTTTCGGATGTCGAGAATTCCTTACCCGTTGTTTCACACTTATAATAGTGGTCGCAAACTTCAAACTCTTCTCCCCGAAAAACCAACTTCTTCGGTTTCCTGTGCAAATATGCTTTGCCGTCACTGAACGGACTTTCGATTACACTTTTCACAATGTTATTGTTTGTACTTATATTTTATTTCGTGCTCAGCGAAATGAAATGATATACAGATTACCTGTTTATTTGGTTTTCCATAATTGACCTTTATGTACACATCCCTGCCGTTCACATCTACACCGAACTCCCAGTATTCCCCTGTGAATTCAGAATCTTTCTTAGGACCACGGTAATAATTTTCAGCTGATAACAGATCTATAATCTTCTTGCAGTCTGACTGCTTCATTTCCAACTCAGTAAGGGTCTGCCTGTTTTTATCTCTTTCAACAATAATGAGATCAAACACTTTGATTTTCTGCTTAAGGTCAGTTAGGAAACTCTCAACATCGGCTTTCGAGGACAAGAATCTTATTATTTTTCACGGACAAAGATATGATTCGATTATTGCTCTATCAATGATAAACTAAGTGTAGAGTGCGTAGCATCTCATTTTTAGTTTAGTGTATCACTTTAAAGTGAATTCTGCTGTTCGTCTACAGACTTTTCCCGAAAGTCTGTCATTTCTGTGTGCCCCCTTCATTGTCGTTCCCGCCTGCCTGCCCGCTTGCCATTGAAATGTGGAATGTATACTGGCAGGCAGGCGTGTTTCCAGCGGGAACAAGAAAAAGTAATTGTTCTTTCTGTTTGTCCCCGATAGGAGCATTCCGGGACGACAGTTTTTTATTTTGCTTTCAAGTATGTCCCCGATAAGAGCACTCGGGAACGACAAGTTTTGAGACAGCCTCCGGGGAGTGGGAACGGAACAGTGCTGAGGCCGGCAGGTCTTGAAAGAGGGTCGTAGAGGTGTCAGGACAAAAATTCTTTTCTGGAATATCTTCTGCTCTAAGTTTATCTAAAATAGTACAGTTAAAGAAATCGCGCCTCCTTCTGCTTTCACAAAGTGAAAAACTTAACTTTGGAACGCAAAATCATTTCTCTTAAATTGCGGTGAATCGTTTATTTGTCGCACGGATTGTAAGGAAAAAGCCATTGATGAACCTGCCGGGAACCGGTTGAATACGGCTCTTTCTGTACTTTGGTTCTGATTGAAGTGCCCGGCTTCCCCGGAAACTTCGATAGCCGGCGGGATCAGGCACATTCAGGGGCTACTGACTTTGCCTGAGTTCCGCCCCGAATGACAAATGTTTAAAAATGCACTGCAAATGAACATTATGCACCCGGCAAAAGAGTCCGGAAGCTTAGCTAAAGAGTTCGGACGTTCTGCTAAAGAGTTCGGACGTCCTGCTAAAGAGTTCGGACGCTCTGCTAAAGAGTTCGGGCGTCCTGCTAAAGAGTTCGGGCGTCCTGCTAAAGAGTTCGGATGTCCTGCTAAAGAGTTCGGATGTCCTGCTAAAGAGTTCGGGCGTCCTGCTAAAGAGTTCGGACGTCCTGCTAAAGAGTTCGGACGTCCTGCTAAAATGGCGATTCCGGGGGATTTTGAAGGCCTGAATCCATTTTCGGTCTAAAAAATGATATTCAGATGTAAAATGATTAAACCAAAAGGACATATCAGATCACGAGCTCCTCCTCTCCCGGAGAAACGGCTCTGTGAATTCCGCCGGATGGGTAGTAATTTCGCTGAACAACTCCCCCGGCGATCAAACAAATTCTCTAACTAAACAATATCATAAAATGAAAAGGCAGGAAACAAAGAGGTCATACGTCGCATCCGATGCGGAAATGATCCAGACGGCTAAATCAATCTTCGCAAGCTTCGAAGAAGATAAGGACGCATTCTCAGCATTCGATCCGGATTACGGCGGCGGATTCGCTGAACGCTTCCGCACTGAACTGCAGGAAGCCGAAGACATTGCAAAGAACATGTCGGTGAGTGCCGAACTTACGGGCCTCAGCTCCGATGTGCACTCCGCAATGGAAAAGTGCAAGAACTTCTTCATGATGTTCAAACACTTCATCGAGAAAGCATTTCCGGACGACGTTCCGGTGTGGAAGGAATTCGGCTATGACAAGTATGATTATGCAGGCAAGTATCAGGAGGAGATGATACAGTTCATGAATAACCTGTATGTAACGGCGCAAAAGTACCGCGAACAGCTTGCCGCCGTCAGCTTCAATGAAGAAAGGATACAGGAAATAAATGAGATGAAACGCAGGCTCGATGAAGCGGACCAGCATCAGGAAAACCTGAAGCGCAACAGGGCAAACATTACGCAGGACCGCCTCGCAAAACTCAACAACTGCTGGTCGGAGATCTCCGAGATCGCGCGGCTCGGTAAGCTCATCTTCGCAAACGACTTCGGAAAGTACCAGCGCTATGTGATATACACGAACGGCAGGCCCGGAATTCCCGCTCCTCCCGAGCCCCCTCAGGCTCCTCAGGGACAAGCATAACAAAACTCCGGCAGTCTCTGCCGTTCATGCTATCACGATCACAGGGCAGCCCCCACGGGCTGCCTTGCAATATCAACACCCTCGTTCGCAATCTCCTGATTGGCAACGTAACAAACAATAACACCCTCGTTCCCAATCTCCCGATTGGGAACGTAACAACGAGGGAGATATAACAACACACTCGTTCCCAATCTCCCGATTGGGAACGTTACACACAACGTTTTAGCACCCTCGTTCCCAATCTCCCGATTGGGAACGCAACAACGAGGGAGATACAACAACTCACTCGTTCCCAATCTCCTGATTGGGAACGCAACAACGAGGGAGATACAACAACTCACTCGTTCCCAATCTCCTGATTGGGAACGCAACAACGAGGGAGATACAAACAACACACTCGTTCCCAATCTCCCGATTGGGAACGTAACACACAACGTTACGAATCAGGAGATCCGTAACGAGAGGGAATGCACAAGTGAATCCGTACCTCTCGTTCCCAATCTCCCGATTGGGAACGCAACAACGAGGGAGATACAAACAACACACTCGTTCCCAATCTCCGATTGGGAACGCAAAAATATAAAATGCAATGAGAAGCAGATACAAGATATACAATGAAAACGGCATCTTCTTCGTAACCTCCACGATAATAGACTGGATTCCGGTTTTCATTGATGAAAAATACTTCAGCATAATGATAGATACTGTGAAGTTCTATCAGCAGAACAGCGATCTCACAGTTTATTCCTATGTCTTCTTGGATAATCACTTCCACATGATAATCTCCGGCTCGGACATAACCAAGGCAATGCAGTCAATCAAAAAATACACCGCTAAGGAGATATTAAGAAACTTGAAAATGGACTCAAACGATACTGTGTTAAGAAGATTCAGAGAGAGTAAACCTGCACATAAGACCACAAGCAAGCATCAGGTGTGGCAGGAGGGCTTTCATCCGCAGGAGATCATTTCGTATGAAATGCTGAAACAGAAAATTGATTACATCCATAATAATCCGGTGAGAAGACAGTACGTGGAGAAACCGGAAGAATGGAAGTACAGTTCAGCAGTGGATTATTACACTGAGAAGAAAGGCCCGCTGGAGATCGTGAGGATTGCTTAGCAAGATGGGTCAACACACTCGTACCCATTCTCCCGATTGGGAACGCAACATCAGGAGAATAGTAACTTTGGGGAAGCTACAACTCACTCGTTCCCAATCTCCCGATTGGGAACGTAACATCAGGAGAATAGTAACGATAGGAAAGCAACAGCACTCTCGTTCCCAATCTCCCGATTGGGAACGTAACACACAACGTTACGAATCAGGAGATCCGTAATGAGGGGAAATGCACAAGTGAATCCGTACCTCTCGTTCCCAATCTCCCGATTGGGAACGCAACAACCGTTACGAATCAGGAGATTCGTAACGAGGGGGAAACTATAACACACTCGTTCCCAATCTCCCGATTGGGAACGCAACACCAGCCGTTACGAATCAGCAGATCCGTAACGAGAGGGAAATGCACAAGTGAATCCGAGCCTCTCGTTCCCAATCTCCCGATTGGGAACGTAACAACGAGGGAGATATAACAACACCCTCGTTCCCAATCTCCCGATTGGGAACGCAACACCAGCCGTTACGAATCAGGAGATCCGTAACGAGAGGGAATGCACAAGTGAATCCGTACCTCTCGTTCCCAATCTCCCGATTGGGAACGTAAAAATCACAACGTTACGAATCAGGAGATCCGTAACGAGGGGAAATGCACAAGTGAGTCCGGGACTCTCGTTCCCAATCTCGCGATTAGGAACGTAACACCCGCCGTTCAGATTATGCTGATCGCCTGATCCGGTTACTTAACCAGGATCATTCTTTTTGTTTCCTTGAAATCGGCTGTTCTCAGTTCATAGAAATAAACACCGCTTGAAAGTCCGCTTCCGTCAATCTGCACGTTGTAAGAACCGCTTTGCATAAACTCATTAAGATAATCCATCACTTCAACACCCCTCGAATCAAAGACTTTGAAGCTGACAAGTCCGTCTTTAGG
This sequence comes from Ignavibacteria bacterium, assembly GCA_019694675.1. Taxonomy (GTDB): domain Bacteria; phylum Bacteroidota; class Ignavibacteria; order Tepidaquicellales; family Tepidaquicellaceae; genus JADJAH01. Next base: position 23,237 of record JAIBBK010000022.1, on the reverse strand, counting down.
TATTGAAAACTGTATGCTTGTTGCAGGATTGAATGGATTCGGATAATTTTGTGATAGAGTATAGCCTTCAGCAAGGATGTTTGATCCGGTAATACCCGTTACTCCGGTAACCGTTTCTTCGATTGCCTGCTGCACATTACCTTGAGCAAGTGTAGTGGAATCCTTGTAAGCAAATACTACCACTCTGCAATTTGCCGGAATCCATCCCGCCTCAAGAGTTGTACTCATGTTCTTTATCACAGATTGATTCTGATTCCAAACTCCGCCGGTATTTATGTTCTCACCGGTGGGACCGTTCAGCATGCTTCTTACAACATGATTGTGTATGTAGTCATTTACATACCCTGTTGTACCGCATTGTGAGTAATGATTTTGGGGATACACGAGATTGTTTTCGATGAGGACGAAAGAGATCTTATATTGTCCCGAAAGATTTTCCAAAGCAGTTGCATTTACCGAGATCTCCAGGGAGTTGTTAGATGTATTGAAACTCTTTGAAGTCACGGCAAGGCTTACAGTTGACATTGGAGCATTTGTATATCTTTCAGCAACTCGCGACATCCACATGTCATAAGTAACATAAGGATTGCTTGGTGTATTCGTTCTGTCAATTATACCTGTCGGATACCCGCTGAAACCGAGAAGCGACCTGACCTGACTGCCGTTGAAGTTTTGCCAGGGATCGCTGCTTGCGCCGTGATATGCAATCGCAATTGTTTGAGGATATGTTGATTCAATTGTGTTGATTGCCTGATGTCCGCAGGGACACCATCCGCACCAGGTTCCGGTACAATATTCGAGAAGCAGATTTCTTGGCTCTGAGCTGGAATCGTTGACCATCAGTAATGAAGCAACAATGATGATAGCCAATGAGAAATTCTTTGATGTTTTCATGCTCGAAGAATTAGTTAAAGCGATTTTGTTCTTGGTGGTTTCTGCAAACCTATGACATTGAAATCAGAAAAAACAGATATCTTTTTCGCAATGCAGCTGATGACTCACATAAGAAGCATACACAGTTACAGCATCATACAAATTGCCGTTAATTCACCTCCTAAGCTTTTACAGCTTTAAGCGAGAACAACAGAGGAATATTTTCATCTCTTCTGTAGTATCCGTCTTCACCTTTATTCATTCCCGGAAACTGTTCCCACACAGTAAATGCATGTTCGTGGAAAAATTCGATCTTCAGTCCTGCATTAATTAGAGCCATGAAAATATCCGACAAGCTGTGCGCCCATTCGTATGAAATGTTGTTAATCGTTTTTGCATCTCTGTCTGCATAAGTTCCTTCCATTTCAAATTTTAAGGGTTCATCCTGCGCAAAGTAAGGAAACTTCACATTAAGCGGTTCTGACACGCCGGTATTATCGAACATCATGGAAACCGGATGACACTCTGCAATATAGAAAAAGCCATCATCTTTCAGATACCGGCTCACGATCTTGCCCCATGTATCAATGTCATGCAGCCAGATAAGCACACCATAAGAAGTATAAACAAGATCAAACTTCTCATCAAGTTTCTCATGGAGGGCATAAACATCAGAGTGAATGAATCTTGCTTTCATTCCAAGCTCATCGCGAAGCTGTTCTGCCGCCCTGATGGCCTCTTCCGAAAAGTCCACTCCTGTTACATCTGCCCCAAGCATTTCGAGTGACAATGTATCCATTCCAAAGTGACACTGAAGATGGAGAACTTTCTTTCCGGAAATATCACCGAGTTCGGAAAGTTCAAGCGAATGAAGTTTGTTCTTTCCTTTCTTGAAAGCATCAATCCCATAGAGATCTGTCTTCATGTGAATTGACACTCTTTCGTTCCAGTTGGCTTTGTTTGCTTCGAAATACTTTGTGTTGTCCATCTTAATATTTGTTATTATTAGAAAAAATAATAGCTTCGGATTGAAGGCAGAGTTGGAGATCGAGAAGATATTTATTTCAGCCCGCGTAAGAGTCTCAAAGATTATGGAGACTTCGCCAGGGGTTGGAGAAAAGTAGTGATACTTCAAAGGACATGAAACAGAATCTCATGTGCAATTGCGTTCACAAACGGAGTTTGTGAACGAGCTGGGATCTCAACCAGAACTTATCATTCTAAGCGAAGAATCCATTGAGTGGATTTGCCGGATATTTCATTATTTATCACTCGTTCTCCATCTCCCGATTGGGAACGTAACACCCACCGTTAAATAATACCACACTCGTTCCCAATCTCCCGATTGGGAACGTAACACCCGCCGTTACGAATCAGGAGATTCGTAACGAGAGGGAATGCACAAGTGAGTCCGTGCCCCTCATTCCCAATCTCCCGATTGGAATCGTAACACCCGCCGTTACGAATCAGGAGATTCGTAACGAGAGGGAATGCACAAGTGAGTCCGTGCCCCTCATTCCCAATCTCCCGATTGGGAACGTAACACCCGCCGTTACGAATCAAGAGATCCGTAACGAGAGGGAATGCACAAGTGAGTCCGGGACTCTCGTTCCCGATCTCCTGATCGGGAACGAGGGATAAAAATGAACCGGCCCGAAGCATGAGCCGCGGGCCGTATGAGCGTAACTGAAGACAAGTATCTTCACTTGTCAGAGCCGTTATATCCTGCAGGATTCTATTTCAACAGCATCATTCTTTTCGTTTCGGAAAAGGTTCCAGAAGTGAGCCGGTAATAATACATCCCGCTGGAGAGCCCTTCTCCGTTCCATACAGCTTTGTATGTCCCGGGCAACTGCAGTTCATCAACAAGCGTACCTGCTTCCCTGCCGAGTGCATCAAAGACCCTTAGCGTTACATTGCCCGTTTGCTTCACCGAGTAGATTATCGAAGTGGAAGGATTGAACGGATTGGGATAATTCTGGCCGAGAGAATATGACGCGGGCAGTTCGGACGAGATCTGTGAAACCGAACTCAGCACGCTTGAAGCCCATGAATTGCCTATCCTGATACCGTCGATCTTAAATCCACTGCCATTCAATGTTCCCTGAGCATAGTTGTTGGTGATATATACAGATCCTATGTTCACCATATCAAGAGTGTCCTTGTTGAACACCGTCGGCGATGCCGGCTCGGTTGCAGGTACGCCGGAAGAAAAAATGAAAAGCTTAACGCTGTCGTCTGTAGTTGAGCCGGCAACAAATCTGTATTTGATCACAGCAAGATAAGTTGTTCCTGTGTTGTAAGCAGTTGCAGAATACGTTGACACCAGACGTTTGCGCACGCCGAAATTGAATGTGCCCGATGTAACCTTCCTGATCTGCAATGACGAACTGAGACTTGTTCCTCCGTTTGGATTGAATCCAACAATGTTTCCCTGAGTTGTATTTGATCCGAGCGAATCAACGCGCACCATGAAAGCCAGATAGACTGTTCCGGAAGACTGCACAGTAAGATTATGAAAGACAATATCGCCTTCTCCCGAATTAGAAAATGAAACTGTATTGCCGCGTCCGCTTCCCGCATATCCCGCGTAAGTAAGTCCGGGAGAAACCACTTTGATGTTGTAGGGCGTGTTCAGTCCGCTTCTGTACCAGCCACCCGTGTTTTCGAGGCTGTCAACTGGATTGTACAGAAAATCGTCTTTAAGGAGAGTTTGTGAATGAGATGCGCCGGCAATCAGGATCAGCACGGCAAAAAAAAACGGTAGAAATGGATACTTGTTCATTCGATTAATTCAGTTTTTGAATGTGTGCAACTTAACCAATCAAAGAAATTTTTTCAGCAGTGAAATGCGGATCTGCTCTTGCCGGCATGCATGAGTGAGCGGGTTAATGATACCTGACAGTTTTCACTCGTTCCCAATCTCCCGATTGGAATCGTAACACCCACCGTTACGAATCAGGAGATCCGTAACGAGAGGGAATGCACAAGTGAATCCGTACCTCTCGTTCCCAATCTCCCGATTGGAATCGTAACACCCACCGTTACGAATCAGGAGATTCGTAACGAGAGGGAAACTATAACACACTCGTTCCCAATCTCCCGATTGGGAACGCAACAACTACCGTTACGAATCAGGAGATTCGTAACGAGTGGGAATGCGCAAGTGAATCCGTACCTCTCGTTCCCAATCTCCCGATTGGAATCGTAACACCCACCGTTACGAATCAGGAGATTCGTAACGAGAGGGAAACTATAACACACTCGTTCCCAATCTCCCGATTGGGAACGCAACAACTACCGTTACGAATCAGGAGATTCGTAACGAGAGGGAATGCGCAAGTGAATCCGTACCTCTCGTTCCCGATCTCCCGATTGGGAACGCAACAACTACCGTTACGAATCAGGAGATTCGTAACGAGTGGGAATGCGCAAGTGAATCCGTACCTCTCGTTCCCAATCTCCCGATTGGGAACGCAACACCAGCCGTTACGAATCAGGAGATTCGTAACGAGAGGGAATGCACAAGTGAATCCGCGCCTCTCGTTCCCAATCTCCCGATTGGGAACGCAACACCAGCCGTTACGAATCAGGAGATCCGTAACGAGAGGGAATGCACAAGAGAATCCGTACCTCTCGTTCCCGATCTCCCGATTGTGAACGCAACAACTACCGTTACGAATCAGGAGATTCGGAACCAGGGGAAATCAGGAGATTGGGCACGAGTAAGAAACAGTTTCCGCGTCCCGGCTTATTACCTCATTTTAAATTTTCAATTATCTGCCAATTCTGCTATTTTTACATCACTTCATTACACACACTTTACTGACTATTGGGCAAACAGAAAGAGTTCAAAGGGCTCGCGGCTTCTGCCGGCATTTCGATCGGCAGAGCCTTCGTTTACTCAAGAAGCAATTTCGAAGTTGATGCACAGCACATTCCGGACGGCGACATCGCAAAGGAGATCGGCGAGCTCCATGCCTCCATCAGTCTTTCTCTCAAGGAACTCTCAAAGATAAGATCGCTCTCAGCCGAGAAGATAGGCGAGAAGAATGCGAAGATATTCGATTCGCAGATGGACATCCTCAACGACAAGTACTTCATCACTAACATCGAGAAGCGGATTGCCGAAGAGAGAAGATCTGCGAGCTTCATTTTTGATGACGAGATGTCGAAGCTGAACAATGCCCTCGCTTCCGCCAACAATGAATATCTTAAAGAAAGAGCAGAAGACATACGCGATGTAAGGAACAGGGTGATAAGGAACATGAAGAAGGAGAAGCTAATATCGAAAGTTCCTGAATACTCCATTATCATCTCGCATGAACTGACGCCGGCCGACACAATACTCTTCAGCAAGCGTGAGATACAGGGCTACGCCACTGACAAAGGCGGAATGACCTCTCACGCTGCGATCATTTCCCGCGCGCTGAACATCCCCGCGGTTGTGGGAATGAAGGACATCTCAGTATCGCTCAAGACAGGCGACTTCATAATCATAGACGGCATCAACGGCCTGGTGATCAAGAATCCGCAGGATGAAGTCGTTGAGCATTACAAGAAACTTCTCTCCGAGCTGAAGATACACGAGAACGAACTTAAGGAGCAGATAGGACTTCCCGCAAAGACGATTGACGGAGTGGATATTGAAATAACGGTGAACATCGAATTTGATGAGGAGATAAATTTTGTGGTCAATACCGCACGGTGCGGGGTGGGATTATACCGAACAGAGCACTTGTTCCTCGAGGCGGGAGACTTTCCTCCCGAAGACCGGCAGATAGAGGAATACAGCCACATCGCGAACATGACGTATCCGAATCCGGTGACCATAAGAACCTATGACATTGGCGGAGATAAACTGCTTCCGCGGTCGGAGAAAGAGGACAACCCGTTCCTCGGGTGGCGCGGCATAAGGATCTGCCTCGACAGGGTTGAGATCTTCAAGGAACAACTTAGTGCACTGCTGAGGTCTTCTTCCAAAGGCAATGTGAAGATCATGTTTCCGATGATCTCATCCGTAACAGAAGTGATAAGGGCGAAGGAAATACTCGGTGAAGTGAAAAGCGAACTGGACGGCAAGGGAGAAACTTACGACAAGAACATCAAGATTGGAATAATGATAGAAGTGCCTTCCGCATATTTTCTTGCCGACGAGCTTGCAAAAGAGGTTGACTTCTTCAGCATAGGCACAAACGACCTGATACAGTACCTCCTTGCAGTTGACCGCGGCAATCAGTACATCTCGGGATTGTTTCAGCAGTTCCATCCCGCAGTGCTCAGAGCCATCAAGTCAATAACGGACGCGGGAAAAAGAAACGGAATACCTGTCAGCATTTGCGGTGAAATGGCATCAAGACTGATCGCGGCGCCGGTACTCATTGGTTTGGGACTCAGCGAACTCAGCGTCGTTCCGTCAGTTTACGCCGAGATAAAGCAAATGATCAGGAAGCTTGATTTTTCAAGCTGTGCGGAACTCGCCGGCGCCCTGCTTGGCATGGACAACGAAGCTGAAATATCTGAGCGTGTGAGGAAATTCTTCCAAACGCTTGAGCCCGCCGTTGCCTGAAGTGTACTGCAGATAAACTTCCGGATCCGGAAGATTGTCAAACCGTCAGCAAAACCATCACACAAAAAATCAGAACAAGTATGAGAGCTCTCAGGTTTGCAATTACCCTTCTCGCATTCCTTACGGCGCTGAACGCCGAAGTATCACACGCGAGGCATTTGTACCTTTCCTTTGTAACGCACAACGAAGAGAACGAGCCGTACAATAACTACAATTACTACATACTGAGGCGCAACCTCATAGTTCAGCTTGCGCAATATGTGGTTCAGAACAATGCTGTTTGGAATTTTCAGTCTGACTGGAAGTTCCTGCAATATGTGTCTGTCTTCGACACCGGCAGCGTTGTGTCAAACACGAACGGCAAGAATCTGATAAGATGGCTTACCGAAGACATGGGCATTTACTGCGATCCCCATGCGCATGAAACACAGTACAACTATGCGGATGTTGCATACCTTCACCAGCAGTTGGGTATAACTCCTACAAAAGTTGTCGGCGGTTTCATCTACAATCAGGTGATCGGAGGGAACAACTGGGAGAACCTCGAGCAGGGAATTTACGGAAGGGTTTATACGAATTACTTCTGGAAGCCTGATATTCTGTGGGGCGGAGGCACGCCGCTTCATGTCAACGATCCGCAGAATTACGGGATGTGGAAACCGCAAAGCATGGCAAACTACTATGTGCATGATTCAACAAAGAACCTGACATTAGTGGGCAACGGATGCACGAACAAGATATTCGACACGACTGCGGTCACAACCGCGCTTAACAAAGTGAGGAATCTCATCAACGCATACGAAACCGGCCTGATTCCCGACACCGGTTATTACACTTCGAACGTGTTCATGTCAATAGGACAGCTCAGCAATATGCAGGTGAACAAGATGAAGCAGTTTATAGACACCGTTAACATTTACGTTTCGCAGGGGAGGATCAAATGGAAGAACATACAGGGAATGCACAGTACATGGAATACGGATTTCGGCAGGAAGCCTTTCTGGCTGCAGTGTGCACAGCTTCCCGTGAATTACAGCATTCTCAACATCACTGCTATGACGGAGGGATTATATGATCCCGTCCACAACGCCGCAAATGCAAGAGACACATTCCGTGTCTATCTCAGAAATGCTTCACCGCCTTACGCTCCGGTTGATTCCGCCAAGAATGTTTCGGACAGCACAACGCTGACCGCTGCATTTGCGATGCAGAATGCACCCGGAGGAAACTATTACATCGTCATAAAGCACCGCAACGGCCTGGAGACATGGAGCCGCGCAGGCGGAGTCACACTTTCACCGGGAGCAACCCTTAACTATGACTTCACAACCTCCTCTTCGCAGGCATACGGAAACAATCTCATTTTGAAAGGTATCAGGTATATGCTCTATTCGGGAGATGTTGACGGCGACGGTGTGATAGATTCGGACGACCTGAGCATCATTGACAATGATGCGTTCAACTCAGCGGAAGGATATACGGATTCCGATCTCAACGGAGACTACATCGTGGACGGAGCTGACCTTCTGATAGCTGATAACAACGCATACGATTTTGTCGGATTGATAAGTCCGTAGAACTTGCAGCGAAAGAGCGTTTACTGCCCCGCGCGGATCATGTTTGACGGCGGTGTAACAGCTGTTGAATTCATTACCCGAAACAGCAAAGACAGAAGCATAGAAATTCACTATCTTTGCAAACCATGAAAACACTTCTAAGGAATGCAAAGGTGCTTCTCAAAGACCACTCATTCGCACAGGCAGTCGGATTCGATTCCGCGTCCGGAAAAATTATTTTTTCCGGAAGAAACAATGATGTATCTGACAAAGACTACGATGAAGTGATCCGGCTTGACGGAAGGCTTGTCATCCCCGCGTTCACCGAAGGGCATTGCCACTTCATTGAAGGCTCGTTCATCAATTCCCGGCTGAACCTGCGAGAAGCCGCAGGCAAAGATGACTTTGTAACCGGCATTGAAAATTATAAAGCAAAGAATGACGGCTGGATCTACGGCGGCTTCTTTGCTGACGCAAACATTCGTGACGGCTTCCTGCCGGAGATCGGATTTCTCGACGCCATTTGTCCCGACAGGCCTGTCATCATCTCAAGGTTCGACACTCACTCCGCATTCGCGAATTCCATCGCCCTGCGTCTCGCGGGAATAGATGCAGATCATCACGGCTTTACGGATGATGAAGTAACTGTTGTAAACGGCAGGCTCACCGGCGAGCTCAAAGAGCGTGCCCGCGATCATGTGATGGATCTCATTCCTGATCCCCCCGCAGAAGAAATGGCCGCAGTCGCAGAAAAGCAGATGGAACGATTCCACTCGCAGGGCATAACAGCAATTTCAGACATCACTCAGCCGCATGATCTTCGAATTTACAGACTTCTCATCGAGACCGGCGTGCTTAAGCTAAGGGTTGACTCCAGACTGCCGTTCACGGAGATCGATGATCTTTCCCGTGTCAGAAAAGATTTTGAAGCGCATCATCCTCTGATCAAGTTCGACTCGCTTAAGGCATTCTACGACGGCTCGCTGTCAAGCAGGACATCTTACATGCATCACAACTTCCGCAACGAAACTCACAACGGGATCAGAACGGAGTTTGTAAACAGCGGAGAGTTTGCAGAATATGCGGAGAGGCTTGACCGCGAAGGAGTGCAGATGTCTGTGCACGCAATAGGAGACAAGGCTGTGACAGACCTTCTTGACCTTGCCGAAAATCTGGGCAAGCTGAACGGCCCGCGCGACAGGAGGTTTCGCATAGAGCATGCACAGCACATACAAACGGCTGACATGCGGCGTTTCGCCGGGCTGAATGTAATTGCATCAGTACAGCCCTCTCATCTCTTCAGCGATGCGAAGACGGCGGAGGAACTGCTTGCCGACAGTTCAACCGAGCATAATTATCCCGGGCTTCTGAAATACGGCGCGCATATTTGCTTCGGCACTGACTTTCCGATCGTAAGCGAGAGTCCGTTTGAAACGATCTACTTCGCGATGACACGCAAAGCAAGCGGCTACCCGGAAGGATTTCACTCCGAATATAACATGCCGCTGACTGAATGCATCAAAGCATATACAATTGAAAACGCCTATGCAACTTTCGAGGAGAACATTCGAGGGACGATCGAGCCGGGAAAGATCGCGGACATAGCCGTGATTGACGGAGATCTGTTTGAGATGAATGAAGATGAGATCCGGAACGCCCGTGTTTATCAAACATATTTCATGGGCGAGAAGGTGTGGAGCATGAAATAACATACCGGTTGAAGTAGCCATGCTTTTTCATTTCTATTGCATAACGGCAAAGGTACTTTAACATAACGCTAAATCCGGTGTCATGAACAAGAATAAACTGGTGCTTCTATCCTCAGTGACCCTGCTCTTTGTCCAGTGCATTGCATTCGCCCAAACCGGCTACAGAATGAAGCAACTGGCAAACCTGAATCAGCACTTCCAGGCACCCGACATTTCTTACTCAGCACTGTGGGGATATACAGCTCCCAACGGAAGAGAGTATGCCATTCTCGGTTGCTATGCAGGAACTGCATTCATTGACATCACTGACTCTCTGAACATCCGGGAAGTTGACTTTATTCCAAACACGAATCCTTCTTCTTTCGGTAATGCATGGAGGGAAATGAAGACGTACCTGAATTATGCATATATTGTATCTGAAGCGGATAACAGCAACATTCAAATAGTCGATCTTCAGTACTTGCCTGATTCTGTCAGGTATGTTGGAAAATTTGACATTCCCTTTCATTCAACCACACACACAATTTCACAGTCAGGCTCCTATCTGTACCTTAATGGTGGAAATGCTGAGCTATCTCGCGGAGTTTCAGTTATTGATCTTGCCAATCCGGAGCATCCGGTCTTGAGAGGAAGATGGAGCACATATTATGTTCATGACTCCAGGATAGTCAACGACACTATCTGGGCCTGCAACATTGGCGACGGGAGAGTAACCGTAATTGATTCCCGGAACAAAGACAGTCTCAGGACTATCAGAAGCTGGATAAACAATCCACCGCCCAATTCGCCGCACAACATAGCCTTTTCATCTGACAGGAGGATTGCATTCGTGACAGATGAAACAATTGTGCCTTCTCCGGGAAAGTTGAAGATCTGGGATGTTGCCGATCCGGAAAATATTACTTATCTGAGTTCACTTCAGGTTTATCCATTCGACAGTACGATAGTGCACAACATTGAGACTTACGGAGACATCGCCGTCCTGGCCTATTATACAGCTGGAGTAAAGGTGTTCAATATCTCCAATCCCTCGTCACCCGTTGAACTGGCATGGTTTGATACTTATCCGGCCGACAACTCTGCATTCTATAACGGTTGCTGGGGAGTATACATGTTCGCATCCGGAAAGATAATCGCCTCAGACCAGAACAACGGCCTTTTCGTTTTGCGGGCAGATCTAACGCCGCCTTCTGCAGGACAGCCCAGGTGCAACTTCTCAGTAAGCAGAACAGAGACCGGCAAGTTTGAGCCAATAAGACTGATAGATGCAACAGACGGAATACCTGCTTCATGGCAGTGGACTGTTGCAGGTCCTGATACATTCTCTTTCAACAATCAGCATCCTGAAATGTCGTTCGGAAAGGTCGGGTTGTACACTGTAAGGCTGAAAGCATCAAACAGCTTCGGACAGGATTCCATTACGAAAATAAATGTTATCCGGGTCAAGCCTCAGCCGCTTGTCCCTTTTAATGTTACTTCTCCTTTAGGTACACCTGTTTACAGAATATTCACTTCATCCACAGATACAAGCAAGGTACTGTTTTCATGGCGGCGGTCTAATTCAGATACAGCAACAGATTACAGGATACACTTCAGAAAGATCCTGGGCCAGGGTGAGATGTATATTGCTTCCGGAAATTTCGGAAGGGACACGGCAGTATTGCTGACGAAGAGTTTTCTTGACAGCATTGCACTGAATCTTGGTGTTACAGGTGATTCAGTACAGATATCATACAGGGCAAAAGCCTACAATGAAACGGATTCACTTGCATCATCAAACTCAACAGTTTTGGTTCTGAAAAGGACGTCAGTAGGAATTTCAGAGAATGGATCTGAACTTCCGGCGGAGTTCAGGCTCTTTGACAACTATCCAAATCCGTTCAATTCAAGTACACTGATCAGGTTCAATATTCCGGTGAAATCGAGTGTAAGATTGGTCATTTATGATGCGGCAGGACGCGAAGCGGCAATTCTTTTTGACAACGCTTCGATCCCGCCCGGAAAGTACAGTTTCAGATTCAGTGAATCTTCGCTTGCAAGCGGTGTTTATTTTTGCAACCTTACTGCGGGAGAATTCAGTGACACGAAGCTCATGATGCTGATAAAGTGAATTTGTGATCTGCCGGCAGCAACACGGGATTGATAACAGACAAAATGCTTCAGCCGAAAGCAAATGTGTTCAGTATCCCGTCAACTCCACATATCCTCTTCCTTTTATATCAGCTCCGCGTAAAAGCCCTTCCACCCTTACCGCTCCTTCCCAGTACTTGACTGATACATCAAGCATCTGATCTTTTACCGATGGCGTGATCTTCAGTGCAGCATCCAATGAGGGAATTCTTAGCATCCACCCCGAAGGATAAGAGATACCTGAACTGCTCTTCCAACTATCGGTCACTTCAAGCTCTGCATCACTGCGACTGATCAGTTTCGAGGTTCCGTCACCGAATACAACTATGCCCTTGCTGTAAACATCGGGAGATCCGTCAGTCTTTCTCATCTGATAGTACATGAGTTCCGTGCCGCCTTCCAACTGAAGCGCAAACCAGTCCCAGCCTGCCTGATCATTGCTCAGTGCGCTTGTGCTCCATTCGCGGTCCATCCAGGATTTGCCGCTTACGGAGTGCGATTCTCCCCGTACAGTAACTTTCCCTTCCGTTGCAAGGTCGGTGTAGGAATAGTAATAAGATGCGTTGCCTGTTCCGCCGCCCTTCCGGCTGAGACCTGAATCTCCCTGAAGCACATAATTCTTTGCCGCCTTAAGCATGAGATCTATGCCGGCATTCTCACTGACCGCCCTTATTCGGATCTGCGGAAGATCAAACAATGTCTCGCCTCCGGTTTCCGTGATCTCCCAGTCTTCAAGCCACACTCTGAAGGGCTTTGCCGATGCGCCCGCAAGCCGGTTTCCGTCACGGCTGAACCGTTCATCAAAGAAGAACTTCTCTCCGCTGATATCTGTCACCGCGAAATGCGACATGTAGATCTGATTTGAATTCCAATCTGAAATTCTCTCCGGCTTCTCCTTTGTAAGTGATGTGCGGAAGATCGTGAACTGATAACCGAACTCTTTGCCGTCCGATGTCTTGAGATTGCCAGTAAAATACCACCATTCGGTTCTGAAGTCCGGATGCGGGCCGTGGTCTTCGGGAAATGTGAATCTCCGCACTTCTTCCGCCTTGCTGAAATTCTCTCCTCCGGCATCACCCATTGCTTTAGACAGACTGATGCCTTTGTTGTTCAGCGAGTCCTTCTCGTCAGAACAACCGGTGAAAAGTGTTACCAGCAATATTGTCAGTATCAGCAGGTATTGTTTCATTCTTCTCTCAGAGCATTAGCAGGTGAGGTTTTTGACATCCTTATGCCGGGATAGATTCCTGCCAGCACCGCCGCGACAATTGCGAGAATAAGCGCTTCCGTCATGATGGAAGGAACAGCGCTGAACTGCATCGTCCAGCCGAACGAGCGCTTGTTGATTATGTACACGAGTATGGCGGCAAGAAGATTTCCGAGCGGCAGCGCAAGAATCCCTGCGGTGATACCCATAAGCAGTGTTTGCAGGCTTACGATGCCGAACAACTGCGACGGAAGCAGGCCGTTGGCGCGGAGAATTCCGAGTTCTTTTTTTCTTTCAAGCTGAAGAGACATCAGAGAACTGAAAATGCCGACGAATGCAACTATTACGGCGAGCGCCTGCAGTGCTTTTGCAACAAGGAACGTCCGGTCAAATACTTCTATGGAAGTGTCCCTCAGGAACTTGTATCCTCTTACAAGGATCTTTTGTCCTCCGGTGTCAAGATTCTGTATATCATTCTTTATTCTCTCTATCGAGCCTTCGTCACTTGCGTATGCAGATATTCCGGAGAGTCCTTTTGCATCCCAGTGTTTCCTGAACTCGTTGTGATAAATTGCAACAAGCCCCTGGTCTGATGCATAGTCATAGTAAACTCCCGCCACTCTGAAATCCTTCATGCCCTTATCCGTCTTCAGCTTCAGCATTGAGCCCGCATCAAGATCATATCTGTACGCGAACGGCTCCGAAACAATTATGTCGCCGCCGGTAAACTCCTTCCATATCTCCTCAGGATTCCCGTCCTTGAACTCAAATCCGTCGAAACCTCTTTTGCTCACACCTGAAGAGATGAGATGGATCTTCTTTCCGTCCTGATAAATTTCGAGTTCGCGGTAAAAATTAATTCCGGTAACACCGTTCACTCCTCTTATCTTATCGGCAAGTTCATCCGGAAGAACAACATCATTTCTTCTTGAGATGAGATTCGGCGCGGAGACAAATATATCCGCATTCAGCCGCGATCCCAGCCATTCGATCACGGTATCCCTGAAACTGCTTATCATCGTACCCACTCCGACGGTTGCCGCCACCGCAAGTGCAAGCGCCGCAACTGCAATGTACGTCCTGCTGATGTTCCGGATCATAGACCTTGAAGCGATCTTGCCCGTAATTCCGAACATCGATCTGAGTGCGGGTGAGAAGATCTTCTCAAGTCCGGTTATCACAAGCGGCGTAAGCATTGCAAATCCCGTTATCACAGGCAGTATGCCGAAGTAGCTCAGCCAGATGTTTCGTGAGGGTATCAGCAGTATGATCCCGCCTGCAAGCATCAGCAATAAGCCGGTTATGCCAAACTTCGGGATCTTTGCAAGCAGATCGGATTCCTGTCCTGAGCGCATCATTGCCGCTCTCGGATGAACGCGGGATGCTTCATGCGCCGGCTTGAGTGATGAGAGCAGTGTTGCTATAAGTCCGAGCCCCGCACCTTTGAGAATGATAAGCGGAGTAACGTGGATCTCCCTTACCGAAACAACATAGTACAGATCGTTGATGGACTGCGAGATGAAAGTGATGAGTACCTTGGAAACGAAGTAAGCCGCAATAAGACCTGCAACGGTTCCCGCCGCGCCTATCACCAGCGCTTCTGCAAGGACCATCCTGTAGATCCCTCCTGATGTGACTCCGATGGCGCGCAGAGTTCCTATGACGGTCTTTCGTCTCACCACTGAAAATGTCATTGTGTTGTAGATGAGGAACAGTCCTACAATGAGCGCAAGCAGGCTGAGCGACTGCAGGTTTATGTTGAATGCTTCAAGCATCTGATCTGCAGTCTCGGAGCGCGCTCCCGATTTCTGAATTTCGTAATCCGCAGGAAGAAATTCTTTCAGCTTCTGAAGTTCCCTGTCGTCACCGGCTTTCACATCTATCAGGTCAATTCTTCCGGGCTTTCCCGCGAGTTCCTGTGCAGATGCAATATCTGTGATCAGAAGGTTTTCGAGAGCGGCGCGGTTTGACTCGCTCACGCTCAGCGATGCCGATATGTGCAGTGTCTGCTCTGCTCCGTTGATGAGCACAACTATCGAATCACCCGGACTCACGCCGAGTTCCTTAAGACTCTGCTCCGATGCAGCTACAGATTTGGGCCTGGTAAGAAGAAGTTTAAGTTCGCCGTCAACGGAACTGCCTGCGTCTGACAGGTAATCCCTGAAAGGCCTCTCTGCGAAGAAATCAACTCCGATAAGTTTGAATATCCGCCTGTTTGCGCCCGGTATGCTTGCATAAGTTTCGATCACCGGCGCTGTGTTTCGGAAACCACCATTAACCCTGAGATTTCTGTAAACCGAATCCGGAATTCCTTCGGAGGTTCCGATGATGTGATGAGTCGCCTTTCCCGCCACGGCATCCATTGAAAGACTGAATGCCTTTGATGAGCTGTGCCCCGCAATGTCTATGGAAACTACCAGAGCAACGCCGACTGCAATTCCGAGTGCAGACAGTACGAACTGCCACGGATGGCGGAACAGATTTCTTACTGCGGATTTAGTCAGGCTATCCAATTGCTGAATCGGTTTTCAGCTCCGTTATCTTCCCCTCCCTGAGAGAGAGTATTCTGTCTGCAAGCCCGATCACATCCTTGCTGTGAGTTACCATGATCATCGTCTTGCCTTTCTGCTTCACCACTCTGTCAAGAAGGTCAACTATAACAAGCCCAGTATCATAATCAAGATTTCCCGTGGGCTCGTCTGCTAGTATGATTCCCGGATCATGCACAAGTGCGCGCGCAATGGCAATCCTCTGCTGTTCTCCTCCTGAGAGTTTGTCGGGATAGGTTGATGCCCTGTCGGGCAGTCCGACTTCATTGAGTATGGATACTATCCGCTCTGAGGAGTCTTTCATTCCTTTAAGTTCAAGAGGAAGCTGAAGATTTTCCTTAACGGTGAGTGTGGGGATAAGGTTGAATGACTGGAATATGAAGCCGATATTGTCTCTCCTTATGAGTGTCCTCTCGTTCTCTGTGAGAGTGGTAATGTCTCTCTCCCTGATGAGCACTCTGCCTGCATCCGGGAGGTCAATGCCGCTGATAAGATTCAGCAGAGTTGATTTGCCGGAACCGCTCTTTCCGAAGAGTATCACTATCTCTCCTTCGCGGATCGTGAGATCAAGATCTCTTATTACTGTATGTGTGGAACTGCCTTCCGTAAAACTCTTGCTTACGCCGTATAACCCGATCATTTACATTAAATTCTTATAATGGAATCACATTGTCAGCTAAACTACAAGGGAAAGAATTGATTTGAAATTGAAATAGTTCCTCCGCCCGGCTGACATCAGCAATTAACCTTCAATGCCGCATCAGAGAACTGTGCTTGAGCAATGCTTGGCATCGGGCATCCTGCCGGACAGGCCTTATTCGCACTAACTGATCATGCACTTTCCATGAATTGTAAGTAGCATTGCTCTTACTTATTTTTGTGATCGTTCACACCTGACGTAAATGCTCCACATACTAGATCACGAAATCATTCTAATCTCAAATCAAATTTTCAGATCATGTCCGGACTGAAGCCCGAAGAGATCAGATCCATCGCAAAGGAAGCTTACATTTACGGATTTCCTGTAGTTGACAGTTACCGGATCCTCTATGCTTACTTTGCCGACAAGACAAATAAGGAGTACAAATCACCCATGAATGTGCTCACAAGTACAGCCAGGGTTTATACGCCGGAGGATGTTGCCGTTCAGACCCCCAACTCCGACACTCCTTACAGTATGATAGGGCTTGACCTGCGCACAGAGCCGATCGTGCTGAATGTTCCCGACATTGAACAAAGCAGGTATTACAGTATTCAGCTTGTTGATGCCTACACATTCAATTTTGATTACATAGGAAGCAGGTCAACCGGAAATAAGAAAGGGAGTTACATGATCGCCGGACCTGACTGGAACGGAGAAAAGCCTGAAGGGATAGACAAAGTAATAAGGTGTGAAACTCAGACCGCACTTGCGATATACAGAACTCAGCTCTTCGGCCCCGAAGATCTCGGAAATGTGATCAGCGTTCAGAAGGGCTATTCCGCACAGCCGCTTTCTTCTTTCCTCAGAAAGCCCGCTCCCGAGCCGGCCGCTCCGATAGATTTTATCACGCCGCTGTCTGCGACAGAACAGAAGAAGTCTCCCGAATTCTTTAACATCCTCAGCTATCAGCTTCAGTTCTGTCCGGTCAATCCAACAGAAACAGAACTAAGAAACCGCTTTGCGAAGATCGGCATCGGCCCGGGAATGAAGATTGACTTTGCGTCACTTCCCGCCGAAGAGAAGAATGCTTATGAACAGGGAATTGCGGATGCTTTTCCGGAACTGGCGAAAGTTAAGGACATGAACGACAAAGGCGAAATAAATTCCGGCGATCTGTTTGGAACGCGCGAGTATCTGAAAAACAACTATCTCTACAGGATGGTGGCGGCCGTGTTTGGTATCTACGGAAACTCAAAGGACGAAGCCATATACTTATCATACAATATTGACAGCGGGAAAGCTCCGCTCAGCGGGGCGGGCAGGTATGAGATTACTTTTGCGCCCGGAAAGCTTCCTCCGGTGAATGCATTCTGGTCTCTCACAATGTACAGACTTCCGGAAAGCCTTCTTGTTAAGAATCCCATAAACAGATATCTGATAAATTCTCCGATGATGGAGAAACTCAGGAAAGATCCTGACGGCGGATTGACGATTTACGTTCAGAAGGAATCTCCCGGACCGGATCTGGAATCGAACTGGCTTCCCGCTCCGGAAGGGCCGTTCACATGCGTGCTTCGCCTTTACTGGCCTAAGGAGGAAGCTCTCAACGGTTCATGGAAAATGCCTCCAATGGTTAAAGCCGGGTGAGTGCCGAACAGCATTATCCTGAAGATCTGTCTGTACCTGCTCATTACATTTTATCAATTGCTCAATTAGAGTAAATTGCATCTATATTTATTTTCCCAAACATGAGCCATAACCATACAGCGATACTCAATCCGAAGTTCGGCTATACTTTTGAAGACCTTTTCGACTGCTTCAGGCTGAGGCAGTTGAGTTCTGACTTTGACAGGTTCTATGAGACACGGGACAGCGCTGGATTTACTGCCTTTGTTAAATACCGGCTGTGCAAAGGCGAAGGAATGCAGGCGACGGAGATCTCGGAATGCCTCATCAATGCATCATTGAACCTGTCAGACTTCCTCGCAGAGCTGTTCAACGTGCAGGAGCATTCAAAGGCATTTCTCTCGAGAAAAGAATATGAAAGCGACATACTCGCATTCAACAAGGAGATATTTCAGAAGAGGGTGCTGAAGAAGTTTAAGAGCCACGACCTTGCGCACATGGAATGGGATCATCTTGAGAAGTTTGCGGATATGATCAAAGATGAATTCTTCTCAGCCTCTGATTTTGAAAAGGATGAAGAGAAATACACGGCATCTATGATGATGAAACTCGCCGAAGTGGAGAAGCATCTCAGATGGTTTTATGAAGGAGATAAGTTTGCGCCCGACGGTTTCACGATCCCCGACGAATCAATGCTGATCACTGAGAAAGTGATTGCAAGAGTGCGGTCTGAGAATATGTTTCCTGAAACCGATGATCACGAACACAGTGAGCTTGCGAAGATCAGGGCCATCATGGATGAACTTCTGAAATGGCTTTTTGCGAAGAAGCATCTTGATCCGGAATGCAGGGAGTGGGCAGGCTTCTTTGAACCTGAAAAACTGGACTTCTCACATCTTGTAAAGATGGAAGACAGCGGAGGATATCTTCATGCATTCAAAGACAAGCTGGTGCACCGCTACGGCTTCCGGCTTACGGATCCGCGGATGGATGAAAGGCATGTGGCTCAGCAGGCAAACTACTGCATGTTCTGTCATGACCGGGACAAGGATTCATGCTCGAAGGGCTACAGGGAAAAATCCGGAAACATAAAACGCAATCCTCTCGGCATCAAGCTTGACGGATGCCCGCTTGACGAGAAGATCTCCGAAATGCAGTTTGTCAGAGATGAGGGATTTCCGATCGCGGCGCTGTCGCTTATTGTGATAGACAATCCCAACGTGCCCGGCACGGGACACAGAATATGCAACGACTGCATGAAGGCATGCATCTTTCAGAATCAGGAGCCGGTCAACATACCGCAGATCGAAACCAGCGTACTGACCGACGTCTTCAAACTTCCTTACGGGTACGAGATATATTCACTGCTAACAAGATGGAATCCGCTCAATGTCAAAAATCCCCATGAGAAACCATACAACGGAAAGGACATACTTGTTGTGGGAATGGGTCCTGCAGGATATACGCTTACACATCATCTGCTTAACGAGGGATTCGGCGTTGTTGGCATTGACGGACTGAAGATCGAGAAAGTGCATGAGAAATTCACCGGTACAAAAGACAGCAGAGGATACGTGCGGCTTCCCGAACCTGTCAGATCTTTTTACGGTGAGATCAGCGAAGACCTTGACAAGCGCGTGCTTCAGGGTTTCGGAGGGGTTTCCGAATACGGGATAACAGTAAGGTGGGACAAGAATTTTCTTACTGCCATTTACATCAACATTGCAAGAAGAAAGAACTTCCGGCTTTACGACGGCGTAAGGTTCGGCGGAACGCTTGACGTGGAAGATGCCTGGAAACTCGGCTTTGACCACATTGCGCTTGCAACAGGCGCGGGCAAGCCGACCATAATCGGGATGAAGAACAATCTCATAAGAGGCATCCGAAAAGCTTCCGACTTCCTCATGGCTCTTCAGCTTACCGGTGCGGCAAAGGAAGACAATCTTGCAAATCTTCAGATCAGGCTTCCTGCAATTGTGATCGGCGGGGGACTCACGGCAATAGATGCATCCACCGAGATACTTGCATACTATCCCGTGCAGACACTGAAGGCGCTGAAGAAGTTCGAAGAAACCGCCGGTGAATTCGGTGAAGAGAATTTCTGGAAAATGTACGATGAAGAGGAGAAGAGCGTGATGGAAACATTCATTGCGCACGGAAAGGAGATACGGAAGGAGATGGAAACTGCGGGCAAAGAAGGACGCGAACCGGACTTCATTCCCCTGCTTAACAAGTGGGGCGGAGTGACTATGGCTTACAGAAAACTTCTTACCGACTCTCCCGCATACCGGCTTAATCATGAAGAGATCCGTGAAGCTCTTAAGCAGGGCATAAACATACGCGAAGGGCTCTCGCCTGTTGAAGCGGCGCCGGATGAGAACGGCGCAGTTCGCGAACTCGTGTTTGATGTGCAGAACATTGTCAAAGACGCGGAGACGGGAAGAACGAAATACTCCGACTCAGGAAACCATACGGTGATGCCTGCAAAGACGGTGCTCGTTGCGGCAGGAACATCTCCCAACATAGTCTATGAACGCGAGCATCCGGGAACATTCAAACTCGATGACAAAAAGTATTTCTTCAGGGAGCATAAGCTGGAGAAGGACGGAAACGGAAAGTTCACGCTTTCGCAAGCGGCGGAAAACGAAACAGGCCTCTTCACTTCCTATGAAAAGGACGGAAAGTTTGTATCATTCTACGGCGACAATCATCCCGACTTTGCCGGAAATGTTGTAAAGGCAATGGCTTCGGCACGTTACGGGTATGAGATAGTGGCGGGAATGTTTGCGGAGGAGACAAAAGATCTTCCCGGAGATCTGAGGTCGGTATCTGCAAGGGAAAGGAAGTTCTCCGAACTTGTAAAGAATCTTGATGACCTTCTCATAGCCACTGTTCACAGAGTTGAGAAACTCACACCGACAATTGTTGAAGTTGTTATTCATGCTCCGCTTGCGGCGAACAAGTTCAGGCCGGGGCAGTTTTACAGACTTCAGAACTATGAGCTTACCGCGCCTTCAAAGAGGGGATCAAAGCTGACGATGGAAGGAATGGCAATGACCGGAGCGTGGACGGATGTTGAAAAGGGATTGCTCTCTGTGATCGTGCTTGAGATGGGAGTGTCTTCAAGGCTTTCGGAGATCCTGAAACCTGGAGAGCGGGTCGTGCTGATGGGTCCCACCGGCGCACCGACCACGATTCCCGAAAATGAATCCGTGATACTTGCCGGCGGCGGACTCGGTAATGCCGTGTTGTTTTCGATAGCCGCGGCGCTGAAGAAGAGGAACAACAAGGTAGTGTATTTTGCCGGATACAAGGATTCTAAGGATGTATTCAAGATGGATGATGTGGAAGCAGGCGCGGACCAGGTGGTATGGAGCAATGACACCGGCGAGATCATAACGCCCAGGCGGCCGCAGGATTGCTCATTCAAGGGAAATATTGTTGAAGCGATGAAGGCATATTCGGACGGCATGCTGTGCAGACCTCTTGTTGACTTTTCCGAAGTGAGCAGGATAATAACGATCGGCAGTGACAGAATGATGAATGCGGTGAAGGCCGCAAGGCACACTTTGTTCAGGGACAAGTTCGGAAAGCATGCGGGTATAGGCAGTATCAATTCACCGATGCAGTGCATGATGAAGGAGATCTGCGCACAGTGCCTGCAAAGGCATGTCGATCCCGAAACGGGAAAAGAAAGCTTTGTATTCACCTGTTTCAATCAGGATCAGGATCTTGACAGGGTTGACTTTGACAACCTGCATCAGAGACTGAAGCAGAACTCCGTTCTCGAGAAGCTCGCTAATTTATACCTCACTCTGCTCCTTTCCGGAACTCCGGCAAAGACCCGTCAGGCCGGTGCGGGAGCCAGCATCATGGAGGGACATTAAGATCCGCATTGCCCGCGGTTCACGGAGTCGCGGGCATTCACACAAGCCCACCCAGCAAACCATCCGTAAGCCGGATCCCATTTCTCCGTTTCCACTGAAATATTTTTACCATATATTGTTATGGTATGGAAACGATCAGCTCAACCTTCTTCATTCCGCGTGAGGGCGATGACTTCAGCAAACTGTACAAGCGTGTGCGTATCATGCCGCTTTATTCATTTCCTCATCTGAAGGATATGAACCTCCGGCTCAGATCGAATGTCGGGAAGTTCTTCGTTCATATAGACTTCGACGCGTTCTTCGCGCAGGTGGAACAGCGCGACAACCCGAAGCTTCGCGGTAAGCCGGTCTCCGTAGGCGGTACGGGCGGCAACGGAGGAATCGTAATGACGGCATCGTATGAAGCGAGGGCAATGGGTGTGGAGACGGGCATGTCGGTTGTTGAGGCAAAGAAGCTGTGTCCCGGGCTGATCTCCCTTCCGTGCTACGGCCCGAAGTATGAAAGCATAATGGCTGCCCTTCAGGAAATGCTGAAGAGGTATGTTCCTGTTGATTGCATCGAGCAGTACAGCATTGACGAATGCTTTGTTGATCTCTCGCCGGTAGTGAAGAATTTCTTCGAAGCGGTCAGCTTGGCGCACAGCATAAAGTCAGAGATCCGCAAACTCGAAAACCTCACCGCTTCCATGGGAATCTCATATAACAAAACGTTTGCCAAACTCGCCACCAAGCTGATGAAACCCGACGGCATGACTGTGATCACAAAAGAGAACGAGGAGAAGATACATTCGATGCCGGTCTCCAAGCTGTGGGGTGTGGGGAGGAGAAATGAGCTGAGGATGTTGGTAAACGGGATAAGGACGATCGGCGACCTTTCAAAGGCGCCGTTCGGACTTCTTCGCAAGGAGTTCGGCATAAACGGGATTGTCTTCGGCCGGCTTGCGCGCGGTGAAGACACATCGGGGATTTTCAGGAAGGAGAGGAAAGAGAAATCGCTCAATCACTTCCACACTCTGAGCGAGCCGCTATACAAAAGAGATGACGTGCACAGTGAGATACGCCGCATCGGTGAATACATCTGCAGGAAGATGCGTCACAAAGAGCTCGTTGCCGGCTATCTTTATCTTGCCCTTCGCTTTGAGGATCTCACTTATACTTCCGGTGCGCTCAAACTCAGTCAGTACACAAATGATGACAGAGAGATCTGCAAGGCCTCAATGGAAATATTCAAAAGAATGCGGAAGCCGAGTGCAATGCTGAAAGGCAGGCAATTTGGAATGGGCGTGTTTGACCTTCATCTTGATACGCATACCGTAAACCTCAGCCTCTTTGAAAAGACAAACCCGATGCCCTTCCAAGCGCTTGACAGGCTCAAGGCAAAATTCGGTGAAGGCGTTATAAGAGTGGGCATATGACAGCCGCAATTTCGTAATCGGGTTTTTCGGTTGTGATTGCTAAGCTTCGAATACACTAATAACATCTTTCATT
>JAIBBK010000046.1 GCA_019694675.1 Ignavibacteria bacterium | reverse complement strand
CTTGACAGGCTCAAGGCAAAATTCGGTGAAGGCGTTATAAGAGTGGGCATATGACAGCCGCAATTTCGTAATCGGGTTTTTCGGTTGTGATTGCTAAGCTTCGAATACACTAATAACATCTTTCATTGTTCAGATATGAGCCGAATGCACAACAGATCCCCTTCATTAGTGTATTCGTCGCAAATGCTCTTTACTCTTGCGCGACAAAAATTCGCTTTAAGCAAAGATTCGCTTTAAGAAGGAAAAGAGCTTTCAGCCACGAATGCACGAATAACATCTTTCATTGTACTGATAAGAACCGAATGCACAACAGATCCCTTTCATTCGTGTATTCGTGGCAAATGCTCTTTACTCTTGCACGACAAAAATTCGCTTTAAGCAAGGATTTGCTTTAAGAAGGAAAAGAGCTTTCAGCCACGAATGCACTAATAACATTCTTCATTGTTCAGATATGAGCCGATGATCTTGTTACTCAGGATCTCAAGGCTTCTTCTTTGCAATCTTTTCATGCACCTCAAGATAAGTTCCAAGAGCTGCCGAACCGTACCAGGGATACATCTCAAAGTCCAACAGCTTCTCGGTCACCGCAGGATCGGTTTCAACAAGTTTCCGCGCTTCTTCCACCGTGCTTACACTGAATATGTATATGCCGCGGTAGTTCTTCTCGTTTTCGCCGAACGGCCCGGCAACTACGAGTTTGCCTTCCTTTGCAAGCCTGCCTATGTTGTCCATGTGTCCGCGGAATATCCTGTTCACATAATCTGCATCCGTGCTGTTGTTTGTGCCGTCTTTGAGAACCGCAAGCACATAAGATTTCATCCCGTACTCATCCGCTCCAAGCGAATCTGCAAGCTCTTTGTCATATCCGTTGCCGGTTGTCTGAGCATCTGCACTGCAACAGCTCACCATCAAAAGGAAAAGCAATATGATTGTCTTCATGTGTGGTTTTTCTTTTATACAAATACACGAAGATCTGTCAACTGTCGCTAAAAATACTGCCGCTGAATTTTTCAATGTATATTTCTCACGGCAATATGTAGTTTTTGACAAATCCCCGAACTGCGGGGAACTAAATAAAGGAGAAAATAATATGAGATCATTCTACGTTATTGTTGCGCTGGTTCTGCTTTTTGTTTCTTCCGTGAATTCGTCGCCATCCGTGAGCTTTCCTGAGCTTCTAGCAATGGCCGAGTCAGATCCTCAATCACTTATGCGGGCAAGGGCCGAAGCCTCAAGGCAGAACCTGCCTTTAAACATTCTCACAAAGGAAAGAGTGATGTTTGACGCCAAGGGAGTTGAGAACGGAAAAGTTATCTATGCGGTGTTTACAAATTTGGCGGATGTTTACAGCGGAGGATTCACTGCATTCTATGAAGAAGTAGCACAGATGTACAATCCTCTCGAATCCAGAATTGATTACGGCAACGGGCGCATTGTTGACAACACGGGCGGAATGTATAACCCTGTCATATCCTCTTACAGAGGCGGCGAGAAATATCTTATGGTTCCCGACTGGACCTTTGACAGAGTGTATCTCTTCAATTCAACCAACGGAGACCTTCTTGACACTGCTTTCATACAGCATTCGAATCCGAATCTTCAGAGCCCTAAGCACGCGCTTCAGCTGCACACCGGCAGGCATGTTGTTGTATCGGATCAGATAAGCGATCTTGTTCAGAAGTTTGATACAAACGGAACATACTCGGGCTTCTACGCGCCGGCAGGCGGCGTGAACACTGCCATCCTCGACAATATCCGCGGAATCAGGTTTATGCCGAACCGCTACCTGCTTGTAACTGTCGGAAGCGGAGCAAGCCAGAACATGATCCAGCAGTTTGATACTGCAGGCAATCATGTCGGAGCTTTCATCACTTCAAATCTCAACAGTCCGTTTGACATCATGTACAGACAGGGCGACATGCTTGTTACAAATTCCTCAGGAACAACGAGGATCAGCAAGTTCACTCACGACGGCGTTTTCATCTCAGCTTTCTACAGCGGATCCAGTATTGCATTCCCTCAGCAGATGATGCAGCATGCGAATGGTAATGTTATCGTCGCGGGATTCTCCTCGCCTTCCGGGCTTATAATATTTGACTCTACGGGAAATTACATACGAACTCTTACCGGCGTAACCGGTAACAGAAGCGTTTACCAGCTTGGCAACGGGCATTACATAACAACCAATTCAACAGGCGTTCACGAAATTGATTCCGCAAGCGGAGCTCTTGTAAGGACCATTGTCACAGGTGCGAATTATCAGTACGTCTCCGAATATATTCCCGGGCTGATTCTTTCTTCCGGCACAAACAGCGCAATTGCAGAGGGTTTCAGACTCGGACAGAATTATCCAAATCCGTTCAATCCGGCAACAACAGTTTCATTCTCTGTCGGAAAGAAATCTGATGTTTCGTTGATTGTCTATGATATCAGCGGGAAGGAAGTTGCAACGCTTGCCAGCGGTACATATGAAGCCGGTGATTATGAGACTGTATTTGATGCCGGCGCGGCAAACTCTCTTCCGAGCGGAGTGTATTTCTACCGGCTTACTGCCGGCAGTTTTTCGGAAACAAAGCGCATGACGCTTCTGAAATAATAACGAATCTGATTCAGATCCTATTTGAAAAAAAGAAGGGGCCTTCAAACGAGGCCCCTCTTTATTGCTCTGTTATCCTTTAAGAGTTCGTGTCAGTTATTACGACTCCGGATCATACTCAGGTTGCTCTATCACATCAAGGTCCAGGTATTTTTGTTCCTGAGGACTGATTGAACCGTATCCCCATATTCCTCCCGATGATTTTGCCACTTGCTTTGCCAGCGTCTTAAGACTGTCGTAAAATTCACGTGCGAATTTCGGGTCGACTTTTCGCAGTATCGGATTAAGTTCTGCAAGTCTTGCATTGAGCTCTCTGCTTCGTTCATCCGTATCTTTGGGAAGATTTTCAAGATAGCTCGTGAGCGAATCGCTGAAGACCGTGTCCGTTTCCTTGTACACACGCATCATCGAGGATGATTCATAATCCGAAACCCTGAAGTGAATGACATAAGCGCCCCAGTCTATTTCCCTTTCGTCTATCTTTCCTTCTGCCCCGGCTATAAGAATGGTTACGAGTATCGGTGCATCAATGATTGTGTTTATCTCTTGCTGTGTAAGATTTTTGAATTCAGGGATCATCAAGTCTTTGTTTGATTTTTCACAAAGAAACTAAAATCACTCTAATAATTAAAGGTAATTAACGGAAAATTATTGATCGTGTTCCTATTGACCGGCTTTCTCTGATCCCGCAGGTCAACGCTGATTGCGATCGTGCAATTCCTCAACGAACTGCATTTAATTTGCCATAGCTAATTCTCATATTGCCATAAAAAAATTGGCAAAGCAGAGCAAGCAAGCGTCTTACGGCAGGTACCTGGCATACGGAGTCATTGCGGCAGGCATCATTTTTGCAGTGGTCAAACTCAGCGAGAAGGAAGTGAACACGGTTCCGCACGAATGGTCGCGGGAAGTTGACTCGGCTTTCGTATATAACTGCGTAAAGAAATACAGCCGCGAATTCGGACAGGATTCGCTTAAGCGCGTAAGAACTATCGAGTTTTGCCTCTGCATGCTTGATAAGGTCAAGCTCAAGTATGAAGAAGCGGACATGAACAAGGTGACCGATGAAGATATAAAGGAGTGGGACAGGAACTGCAGGAACGAACTCAACTACAAGAATAAGATAAAGTAGCGGTTACAGTAAATGAAAATTATCGACAACAGGGGATATAACGATCCCACGGTCAATCTTGCACTGGAGGAATACTGCGTCCGGAAGCTTGATATGTCGGACGATTATCTGCTCTTCTATATCAACGAACCGTCTGTAATCATCGGAAAGCATCAGAACACGATCGAAGAGATCAACAGCGGGTATGTGAAAGAAAATGACATTCATGTTGTGCGAAGGATCTCCGGCGGTGGAACAGTGTATCATGACAAGGGAAATCTCAATTTCAGTTTCATGACAAAGTACTCGCACCAAAGCATTCACAACTTCAGGCTGTTTACAGGTCCTGTAATTAAGGTGCTTGCGGAGCTTGGCGTGAATGCTGAACTTAACGGTCGCAATGATATTACTGTTGACGGAAGAAAGATCTCCGGCAATGCGCAGTTCACTGATACGAAATCAATGTTCAGCCACGGCACACTTCTATTTGATTCACACCTTGACGATGTTGCAAAGGCGCTCAATGTGAAAGCAGATAAGATCGAGAGCAAAGGAATCAAGTCAGTGCGCAGCAGAGTTGCAAACATCACCGAATTTCTCAGTGACAAGATGACGATCGCTGAATTCAAAGACAGGATCATTCATTCGATCTTCCGCAGTGCCGGCAAGCCGGATTACTTTGAGCTCAGCAATGAGCAATGGGATGAAGTGATGAAATTGTCAGACTCAAAATACAGGAACTGGGATTGGAATTACGGCAGGTCTCCGGAATTTAACATTCAAAAAGTCAGGCGTTTTGAGTTCGGGCAGATCGATGCGAGGATACATGTAAGAGACGGCATAATCGCTGACGCAAAAATATACGGCGATTTTCTCGGTCACGGAGATATTGAAGAAGTTGAAAACTCTCTCAGAGGAAAAAAATATATTGTTTCTGACATCAAGAACGCTGTTTTTGGGCTGGATTTGCAATATTTTTTTGGAAACATTTCCGTTGATGAATTTTGCTCTTTCCTTTCTGAATAATTTTTTGAATTTTTGTATACAATCGGGAACTAATTCGATTAGACCGGTTGTTCACCATATACCTACCAGTTAGGTGAATGTTCTTTCATATTTGTTCTTCCTTTAATTGATCTTCATGCAGGGAAATCACCGCCAGGTGATGGAACTGCGTGAAGATTTTTTTTTGCCCCTTTCAAATGCCAGAAATCAGCTCTTTTGCGCTTCTGCTTGCTGATTCCGTGATATTTTCGCCGCTTATCAGTTTGGCAACTTCAGTTATTTTCTCACTTTCTGATAAAATTTCGATGTTTGCAATTGTTCCGTCAGTAACATCCTCCTTGCTGACCCTGAAGTGGGTATCGCTCATTGCCGCGATCTGAGGAAGGTGTGTTATACATATTATCTGGCGTGACCTGGAAAGATTCTTCATCAGTTTTCCCACTTTTTGAGCTATTCTTCCGCTTATACCTGCATCAATTTCGTCAAACACCAGTATTCCAACGTCATCCTTACCTGAGAGCACCGTTTTGATGGCAAGCATTATTCTCGATATCTCTCCCCCTGAAGCAGACTTCCTCAACGGAGAAAAATCCGTTCCTTTGTTTATTTTTATGAGAAATTCTATGTCATCTGTGCCGTCACTCCGCGGCCGCAAGACATTACCGCCTCCCACAAATTCCGGGCTTATGAGTTCTTCCGTAGTCTTCAGTTCCACCCTGAATTCGGCGGACTCAAGACCCGTTTCAGTGAGAATAGAGTTGATACCCTTCTCAAGTTCCTTTGCGGCCTTCTTTCTCACTTTACTTAATTTGACTGCCAGTTCCATTACGCCGGCGTATTCTGTCTTCACTCTCTCAAGCGCCTTCTGCAATTCATAATCATAGTTATCGGCTATGTTGAGCTCGCGCTCGAGTTCCTTTCCTTTTTCAATAAGGCCGGAAACACTTGATCCGTGTTTCTTGAGCATTCTCCTGACTGCACTCAGGCGTTCTCTCACTTCATTGATCCTTCCCGGATCAAAATCGAACCCTTCACGGTAACTCATCAGCGTGGCGGAACATTCTTTTATAAGCACTTCACAGTTAAGCAGCTCTTCTGTTATCTTTTCAAACTCTGTATCATATGCGGAAACCTTCCTGAGTTCCTTTACCGCCTGATCAATTCCGGAAAGTATGCTTTGCTCATTTTCATAAAGAAGCGAGATTGAATTATTTACTGCTACGGAGATAACTTCGGAGTTTTCCATCTTCTTAAGTTCATTCTCAAGTTCCTCATCTTCTCCTGGCTGAGGATTGAGGTTGTTTATCTCCTTGAGTTCAAACTCAACAAATGACCTTCTTCTCACAAATTCATCCTTCCTCATTACGAGCCCTTCATATTCCCTAATCAGATCCGAAAGCCGCGCATAGGCTTCAGAGTATGCATTTCTCAATGCATCATTCCCGGCAAAACCGTCGAGTATTCTGATGTGCGTTTCCTTGCTCAGAAGTGACTGATGCTCATTCTGTGAATGAATGTCAATTGCCGCATCGCCGAATTTCTTCAGGTCAGAAATGTTCACCGGATAATCATTGATGAAAGTTCTGCCGCTGCCCTTCTTGAGAAGTTCTCTTCTTATTATTACCGATCCGCCGTTAATACAGTCTTCAGGAAGCAATCTCCTGAGCAGGCCGATCGCCGCGTCGTCTTCAGCAAATTCAAAATGCCCTTCAACCACAAGTTTATCGGCATCTTTTCTGATAAGTGAATAATCGGCACGCTCACCGAGAATAAGCGCCAGTGCGTCCAGGATAATGGACTTGCCTGCTCCTGTTTCTCCTGTGAGAATATTGAACCCTTTCGAGAATCCGATCTCGGCATCCTTTATGATAAGATAGTTTCTTATCAGCAGTCTCTCTATCATTTATTAATCAGTAAGAAATTAGTAACAGCAGTAGATGTGTCAGCCTTGTCAATAACCGGCAGAATGCAGGTTTTACGGCAAGTTCTCTTCTGAAAACTTGTTAATAAAAATAACTCAAATGAACAGTTTTAACAATCAAAGAAATCAAAGACCGCTTGATAAACAGGAAAATGTTAATTAAGTGAAGTTATTAATAACATACTGACAATGTTAAGACACTGTGTATAAGCGAACCGAATTGACCGGCAGCACTGAAATATTATGCGGGCAGATGGAAATCATCCGGTCAGAACCGGAGTTCACAGCTGAGGTCATTTTGTATCAGGATCATCAGTCAGGATCATGCCGGTCAATCACTTCTCAGGATCAGCCGCAGTTTCAAGTATAAGCCTGGAAAGTTCCTTTTTGAGAGAATCAGGCGCGGGACCGGATATGTATTCATCGAATGCATTTTTCCACCATTCAGACCCATGGCTCCTGACAGAGCTTTTGAGATAACCAAAAAGAGCTGCATCGTATCCGCCTCTTTCACGGAAAATGCTCTTGAGAGATTCATATTTTGCGGCGGAAAGTTTCTCTTCGTCCGCGGAAATTTCCGGGTTGTTCTTTAATGCAAGGTATTCGGAGTATGCAGTTATGAGAAGGAGACTGCCCGGATCACTGACCGCAACAGGACTGTCGAGAGGCAGTTCGCTCATAAAAGAGAAGAGCTCTTCCGGAAAGTTCTTTGCATTTTCCGTGTACATATTCCTTATTACATACTGTATCTTCCTGCGGTTGATGTCGAAATAATTCTTCTTTGCCTCATCTTCCCTGAAAGACGAAGGAATATCGGGAGAGGACGGAGGAAGTTTTGTAATGAGTGCGTCGAGGTTCAGCTTATACTTGTTAAGAGCAGAAAGAAACACGCTCGCAGGTGCAGAGATCACAGCTTCGAGAGTATCATCGAACTCATCACCGGTAATTCCCTTTGAAGCTATGTAGTTGTTCAGCTCGCCTCCTTTTCCGCTTACCGACAAGCTCTGCCCAGGGTTCTTTGTGTCAATCCATATCTTCAGATCAAAACCGCTGTCGAGAAAAAGATCCAGCGTCATGAGTTTTTTCCCGTTGCCCGAACGCGAAGCATCAATATCCTGCATTCCTCCGTAAATGAATGTGAAACTTCCTGCGCTGTCCGGTAGAAAGGTGTGTTCGAATTCACCGTTTGCACCGAGCTTTATGCTGTCTCGCGGAGCTCCGGGATCACCTGATCTTTTCAGCATTGCTATACTTCCTGACGGATTGACGACCCGTCCCCTGATCCTTGCTTCTCCGGGGAGAAGATCTTTTTTAGTGCAGGATGTCATTCCTGCAGACAGGAGAAGGAAGAAGAAAAGCAGGCAAAGATTTTTTCCGGGTCTTTCCAAAGAATTAATGGTAATATTTTTTGAGATAACTTACAGATTTTAGCTCAGAGTTTCGTTGCAAATGCTCCTTCACGCGGCATTACGAACTTATAACTTTCCATTCTTCACTATTAAATTTATTTTGTTACAGATGAATCCTTACGATCCTTACAAGATCACGCCTGAAGAGCTAAGAACATTAGACGAACCCGCAAGAGAAGACAGCCGGAAAGGTTTCGGCGTTTGGCTGAACGCGCTTCTCTTTGTGACCACTTTCTTTACCACGACTGTTGCGGGAGTATTCTGGGCTAACCGTGATTTTTACAATCTTGACAATCTTTCATACGGTCTGACTTATTCAGCGCTGATAATGCTTGTGATCTCGGCGCATGAGTTCGGACATTATTTTGCCGCAAGGATTCACAAAGTTCCTGTTACGCTTCCTTACTATATTCCGTTTCCGTTCATCTCACTCAATCCGTTTGGAACCATGGGCGCCGTTATAAGGATGAAAGCGTCCTACTACAGCCGCAAGGCACTGCTCGATATCGGAGCGGCCGGTCCCATAGCGGGATGGATCACTTCGCTCATAATACTTGCAGTCGGATTCATTACTCTTCCTCCTATAAGTTACCTTTACAATCTGCACCCGGAATACGCGACGTCGGGAATTCCAACTTCAGGCTTCACTTTCGGCAACAATCTCATCTTCATTGCATTTGAAAGATTGTTTGTGAACTCTTCTTCATCCTTTATGCCTCCTATGAATGAAGTTTACCATTACCCGTTCCTGTGTGTTGGATGGTTCGGTCTTCTTATAACATCTCTTAACATGATGCCTGTGGGGCAGCTTGACGGCGGGCATATAGCTTATGCAATGTTCGGAGACAAGCACAAGTACATCGCATACACAGTTTTTGCGTTGCTGGCAATATTCGGAGTGCTCGGACTCCTGCCGCTGTTTGATGTTCCGGTCAACATAGGTTCCATCAACTGGCTCGTGTGGGCCGCGCTTATATTCTTTGTAATAAAGATAAAGCATCCTGAAACTGTTACAGAGCTTGATGAGCCGCTTGGCACAGGGCGAATGCTTACCGGCTGGTTCACATTCTTCATATTCATTGTATCCTTCTGTCCCGTTCCTGTTTTTGAAGCATAGCCAAAGTTGAAAAGAAACAGAGCGACACTCTTCATTATTTTCCTGACGGTCTTCATCGACCTGCTTGGATTCGGCATAATGATTCCCCTGCTTCCCGCATTCTCCATTGAGAAGCTTTATCTCAGTGAATCAATGATCGGCTTCATAGCGGGTGTTTATTCACTGGCTCAGTTTGTCTTCAGCGGTTTCTGGGGATCTCTGTCAGACAGGTACGGAAGAAGGCCTGTGCTTCTTGCCAGCCTTGCCGGGAGTGTGGTTTCGTATCTGCTGCTCGGACTTGTATTCTCAGGTCTCATCTTATCAACAGCGCTGCTTGTGATTGCCCGCGCCTTTGCAGGCTCGTTTGCCGCAAACATATCAGCTGCTCAGGCGGCGATCTCTGACATAACAAAACCGGAAGAAAGGTCAAAGGGAATCGCACTCATAAGTTCCGCTTTTGCTCTCGGATTTGTATTCGGACCCGCTATCGGCGGAATACTCTCGGACAAATTCGGATTCGGGATGCCCATTTATGTCTCGGCATTTCTTTCGCTGGTTGCAACGGTACTTTGCTATTTTCTCTTTAAGGAAACCCTTGCGGGAGAGATCAGGTATGCGAATCTAAGTTCGGAAAAGAGGAGGAAGATACTGGACCTTTCATTGATAAAGAGGACACTGGGAAATGAAGAATACGGAAAGTTCATAATTATTTTCATTGCCGGAGTATTTTCATTTTCGAATATCTTCGGGACATTTCAGCTGTTTGCCGGCAGGAGGGAAGGCCTTGCTTACAATCAGTCTGAGATAGGGTTGATCTTTTCATACATGGGCATTTGCAATGCACTGGTGCAGATCTTTCTGATAAGAATTTTCACGCGCGAACTCGGAGAGAGCAAGGCGCTCATACTCGGATGTTTCATTGCAGTATTCGGACTCGGGCTGATCGGATTCTCCACCACCACAATAATGCTTATGGTGGTGGTTGCGGTTCTTGCAGTGGGCAACGGGCTTAACAATACAATTTCGGTTAGCATGCTGTCGCAAAAAGTGCCGAAGGAAAGTCAGGGAACTGTATTAGGAGTAAACCAATCGCTTGGCTCGCTGGCAAGATTTTTCGGGCCTGTTTGGGGAGGGATGATGTACGAGTGGGTAGGATACAGGTATCCTTTCGTCACAGGAGGGATCATTATGCTGGCAGTTACTGTATTTGCTTACAGAAAAATCGGAAAGCCGGTGACCGGATCCTCAAACCAGCGTATATGATTGACGGAATAATGAGATGGATTGAGTTGTGCGGGAGGGGGAGTCAGATTGCGGAGCCCGGCCTTAAGGCCGGGCGGGAATGATTTTATGAACAAAACGGGGTTGCGATGTCAGAGGCGATCGTATATGTGCATGCTTTATGGGGCACGAAGCATGGAGTTGGATATATCACCTGCGAAGCGAAAGAGATCCTGCTTGAACACATCCGCATTAATGCGGATGTGAAGGGCATTAAGGTGGACGCGATAAATTCTCGGCCGGATCATGTGCACTGCCTGTTCAGTCTGCCGCGGGTGCTTTCACTGTCGAGAGCGATACAGTATATGAAGGGCGAGTCTTCGTACTGGGCCAATCAGACGAAGTTGTTTCAAACGGGTTTTCAGTGGGAGGAGGATTACCGGGCTTTGTCCGTGAGCGAAGGCTGTTTGGATAAGGTCCGTGCTTACATAATGGAGCAGGATGCTTTACATGAGAGGTTTTCCTATGCAGATGAAAGCAGGATGTTCAGTGTGCTGATGGAGTTGTTGTGCCGGGCTTAAGCCCGGCACCGGGAAAACCCGGGCCTTAAGGCCCGGAACACCCTTTCACGGTTGTCAATTTATCTTGCTTAGGTTTTGGCTTATCTTTGCAGATAATTTTTCAGCCAATGTCACATTCTCTTCTGTGGTTCCATCTTCTTGCAAAACCAACAGGCGCAGTCTGTAACCTCGACTGCAAGTACTGCTTCTTTCTTTCCAAAGAAGCCCTGTACCCGGGAAGCAAATTCAGGATGAGTGATGAACTTCTCGAGAACTATATCCGCCAGTTGTTCGAATCTCACGGCCCCGGCGAAGTGAATGTTGCCTGGCAGGGCGGTGAACCTACCCTGATGGGAATTGAGTTCTTCCGAAAGTCAGTTGAACTGGCCGTCAAGCATAGAAAACCCGGACAGACCATCATTCACACCATGCAGACTAACGGAACTCTGATCAATGATGAGTGGGCAGAATTCTTCAGAGAGAACGACTTTCTCATCGGACTCAGTGTTGACGGACCGAAGGAGATTCATGATCTGTACCGAACAAACAAGGGCGGCAGCGGATCGTTTGACCAGGTGATTAGAGGATGGGAGTATCTTGTGAAGCATAAAGTGGAATTCAATATACTTTGTACGCTCCATTCTGCGAATGCAGATCATCCGCTTGAGATTTACAGATTCTTCCGCGATGTTCTTCTTGCACGCCATATACAGTTCATACCAATAATTGAAAGAGCTACGCAGGAGTCACTTTACATTGCCAATGAGGGCTGGAGCGAAAAGCCCGGTGGCGACCGGCCGCTTTATGTGCAGGCAGGTGACCTTGTTACGGAGCGCTCTGTAAAGGCAGAGCAATACGGAAAATTTCTGACTGCTATATTCTGGGAGTGGATAAGAAGAGATGTGGGAAAGGTGTTCGTTCAGATGTTTGACGTTACGCTCGCCTCACACTTCGATATTCACAGTCTTTGTATCCATGCGCCCGTGTGCGGCTCGGCACTTGCGATGGAACATAATGGCGACATGTATTCCTGCGATCATTTCGTTGAGCCGGATTATCTGCTTGGCAATATCAGCAAAAGCTCCATGTTGGAACTTGTTGCTTCGGAAGCACAAAAAAAGTTTGGCGAGGACAAACTGGAAACTCTCCCGAAATACTGTATCGAATGCGATGTAAGATATGTCTGCAACGGCGGATGCCCGAAAGACAGGTTCATTTCCGCTCCCGGCGGAGAATCCGGATTGAACTATCTGTGTGAAGGATACAAACACTTCTTTGGTTCAACCCAACATGCGGTGAAGATAATGGCAGAACTCATAAGAAATGGCAGGTATGCCGATGAGATCATGGGCATTTACGATAAGGAAGAGGAGTTAATGAAAAGCCGGTTCAGGAATGCGGAGCGAAATGACCATTGCCCGTGCGGAAGCGGAATGAAGAAGAAACATTGTCATCCGGTGAGTTATCCGGAGGTGGCGGATTTTCTCGCGGGTGTAAGTCCGGCCGATATAGTAAGACGCAATCCGGCTTAATCTGCAGATGCTTGTCCCGGTACGAGCGGAGAATCAGAAAAGCATTCCTATAACACCAAACATCCTTCCGGATCTCTCCCTGTCGCGTCTGTAAGAATGAAGAAGATCCTTTTCGTCGAATGTGCAGTGTTCGCTGATCTCAATATTGTCGCTGTGAACTCCGCATTCAATCAGCTGTGAATAGTTTTGCTTCTTAAGGTCCAGGTAGAACTTTTCGCCTGACCGGATCACAAACTTTTCGTCAAACAGTTCTGCGACCTCAGCTCCAACTTCATAGTTTTTTGCCGAGATGCAAGGGCCAATGTACGCCAGCATTTGTGATGTGTCTGCCCCGAACTTTTCCTTCATTTCTTTCACAGATAGCGTGAGGATCTTTCCTTCAGAACCCTTCCATCCGGAATGAACTCCCGCAATGATCTTCTTCACCGGCTCATACAAGAACACCGGAACACAGTCGGCTACACTTACGGCGAGGAAGTTCCTTGTTCTGTCGGTGATCAGTGCGTCACATTCACCGTGATGCTTGGGTGAGTGTGAATATTTGACGGTCGCGGAGTGTATCTGCTTCTGAAAAGAAACTTCATCTTCGTTTATGCCAATTGCATCAAAGAAAAGTTTCCTGTTTGCGAAGACATTTTCATGTTCATCATTTGTATTGAGTCCGAGGTTAAGGCAAAATGGCTCCGGTGAGACTCCCCCATGCTTTGTGCTGAAGCCGAACAGGAGCTCGGGAAACTTTTCGAACAGATTACTCTTGATGATATGCACGAAAGATGTTTTTTGTTTTGGAAATTCTGACCGGTCAAATTAAGAAGGCACAACAATAAATAATACGGCAATAGTTCAGCTTGTTGCCGGACACCGGAATGGTCTTTCATAGGTTTATGTGTGAAGCATACTGCCCGGAAGCTGAGACTGCAATAAGTTGTTACTTACTGCGTGATGATATTATTTTTGAGAATGATCTCATTCCAAGTTCTTTAACAGTTATGCCCGTGTTCCGTATCTCATCTTCGCTTAGAGCTCCGCAATTATGTCCTCTTATGAAAAAATTCAGTAATCCCTGTCCTGAAGCGGCATCATCAAAAACATTTGCAAGGGTTGTTGACCTCGCAGCCTGTTCGAGAAAATTCCGAAGGCGCGCTGAAGAATCTGCAAGATTCTCCGCGAAGAATTTGTATGTGGCTGAATATCTCGGAATGAGCTGTGCCGGATGAAGATCCCAGCCCTGGTAAAAACCATTCTCAAGTGAATGCGATATGTTATCAAAGTGCAACTTCCAGGCAAAGTGTACAGCATTTCTGTTCTCGGTTTTCTGCTGTTCGGTCAACGGCTCACCTTTGTGAGGAGGTATTGGCATAATGTTGGTAGCCCCGTCAGAAAGCCGGATGCCGGTGCCTTCCAGCGAAGCCTTCATCATGTTCCTGGCAAAATCGCACGCCTGATGACGGAGAGTCTGATACTTTGCAATTATTCCAAGCTCCGCAGTATAGTCAAACGCGCCAAAGTGTGCCGATTCAATTCTGTCTGCACCGGCTTTTGCAATCAATGGAAGGGAAAGTCTCCCGTCTATGCTTATGAGTGATGCGGCGGTCTCAACCATTATCTCGATCTTCAGCAAGCCATTCTTAATGTGAAGCAGGTTCTCTATTTTTTCCAATTCAGATACAAACTCGGCTATCTGCACTGCAGACTCAACCTTGGGAAGTGTTATTAAAAAATTCTCCGGCAGTTGACCCGAGGTGTTTTGCAGAAGTTCATGAAGATACAGCTCAATTGTCCTGAGGCATCTGCTTCTCAATTCACCTGTGTACGGCTTTGGACGGATGCCGAAATAGTGCGAAAGCAAACTGTCCCTCATTGCATTTGCGGTTTCCCGAGCGCATTGAACAGCCGCTTCATCCTCTTCTTCATCAGTCCTGTATCCGAATCCGTCTTCGAAATCTATTCTGTAGTCTTCCACAGCTTCAGACTCGAGTTTCGACTTCACTCTCTCATAAACTTTTATGCATGTCTCGTCCTTTTTCATTCCGAACGCTGATGCAAAATTATGTATATCATCGGCATATGTGCTGAATGATGCAAGTGCAAGCCCGCCGATCTTCCGGACAGTCCCGGACCTGAAGAGCTGAGCTCCTCCGTAAACAACGTGCACGGGTTGCCTCTTCAAAAGTTCTTTCATGCTTAACCTCTCATGTAGATCATAATGGCTGAAATATCAGAAGGCCGTACTCCAGCTATTCGCATTGCCTGTCCTATTGAATTTGGTTTGACACGTTTAAGCTTCTCCATCGCTTCTGCAGAGAGTGATCTTATCTTCTCATACTTGAAATCCTCTGGAATGCGAATTTCTTCATTTCTCATGAACGACTCGATCTGTTGCTCCTGTCTGTCAATGTATCCTTTATACTTGATGTCAATTTCTATCTGTTCCAGAGCTTCAGTGTCGCCGAGTATTCTCTCGGCAAGTTTGCTGTTCGAGAAATAGTCGCTTGCTAACAGGGTCTTGAGCGATACTTCATTCCGCTTAATTATGTTTGCGATGAATTCATTTTGCGAGATCTTTCCCGAGTTACAGCTTTCGAGGTAGGCGTTCGCCCCTTCGGGGCTTATGGTCTTTCTGTTGAATTCGCTCACGGCTTCCCTGATCAGCGATGTCTTCTCCTTCAATCTAAGTATCTGGCT
The DNA here is from genome assembly GCA_019694675.1 of Ignavibacteria bacterium. Lineage (GTDB taxonomy): Bacteria > Bacteroidota > Ignavibacteria > Tepidaquicellales > Tepidaquicellaceae > JADJAH01. Next base: position 44,348 of record JAIBBK010000046.1, on the reverse strand, counting down.
GTCTTCGATCAGTCCGAATTCCCAACCGTAATTCATCAGACGCAGGTCCGCATTGTCCTGCCTGAGTACAAGCCGGTACTCCGCACTGCTCGTGAACATCCGGTATGGCTCTTCCGGACACTTGTTTATGAGATCATCTATCAGTACCCCGATATAAGCCTCGCTTCTCTTCAGTATGAACGGGGCTTCGCCCCTTAGTTTCAGCGCCGCATTTATCCCCGCCATCAGACCCTGTGCAGCCGCCTCCTCATATCCTGATGTGCCGTTTATCTGCCCGGCAGTGTAAAGACCGGAAACAAGCTTCGTCTCCAATGTGAGATTGATCTGATGCGTGGGGAAAAAATCATACTCAACCGCATAGCCTTGTTTTATAAGTGTTGTTTTTTCAAGACCTTGAATCGTGTTTATAGCTTCTTGTTGTACTTCTACCGGCAGACTTGTAGAGAACCCGTTCATGTAGATGGTATCTCCGTCCAGGGTTTCGGGCTCGAGGAATATCTGGTGCCTGGGTTTATCCGAGAACCGGGAGATCTTGTCCTCGATTGAAGGGCAGTATCTCGGTCCCACTCCTTTAATACGTCCGGTGAACATTGGCGAATCCTCAAATCCGGTTCTCAATATCTCATGGGTTTCCTCATTTGTATGCGTAAGAAAGCATTCAACCTGTGGCTGTACAGGGAAGCCGGGTAATTTCCTGTGCGAGAACTGTACAGGGCTTTCGTCTCCCGGCTGAGTTTCTGTCTTTCCGAAATCAATTGTGTGCTTATCTAACCTCGGTGGAGTCCCTGTCTTAAGCCGCCCGGTCTCAAATCCAAGCTGAAGCATACACTCAGACAAGCCGGTTGCAGATTTTTCCCCGATCCGCCCACCTTCGGTTGCCGATCTGCCCGTATGCATTACTGCATTCAGGAATGTGCCCGAAGTAATGATCACCGCCCGGCATTCTAAGTCCCTTCCAAGCTGAGTCTTTACTCCTCTTATACTGTACTTGTATCCGGAGCCGTCTTTCACCTCCTTGACCATCAAGCTCTTTGCCATATCCTGAATGATCTCAATATCATTCTGCTCTTTTATGAGTTTGGCAGCCTCGTGTGAGTACAGGTCCTTGTCTGACTGACATCTCGGTGACCATACCGCCGGACCCTTTGACTTATTCAGCATTTTGAACTGTATTCCGGTCCTGTCAGCAAGAATTCCCATTACTCCCCCAAGCGCATCTATCTCACGTACCAGATGCCCTTTTGCCGTGCCCCCTATAGCCGGATTACAACTCATCCTGCCGATAGCGTTCAAGTCCATTGAAATAAGAGCTACCCTGCAACCCATTCTTGCCGATGACACAGAGGCCTCAATTCCCGCATGCCCCGCACCAATTATGATTATGTCGTATGTATCTTTTGCCATTTATGTAAATATGAAGAAAATGTTTCTTGAGAAACATTCTTGAACATTATGTCGCAATGCACAAATCCTTTGTTCGCACAGAACGGATCATTAATCAGTTGGCCGGGACCCGGGATTCCTTGATCCGTCATCAACTTTGCCACTGTTATCATGCGCACCGGAATTCTCTCGACTGATCAAACCTGAAATGGCTTTGACTTCTGCCAATCGGTTTGAATGCTCTCTCAGATGCTAATCAACACAATTGATCATGGGGAATGTTTCTTGAGAAACATTCGAAATGCAATTGTTAAATCCTCAAACACCCAAACATTTAAGCAAATAAGTTATTGATTTAACAGTGTGTTTGCCCCGGACAAGAACGGCGTATATCTAAGCAACGCAATGTTCATCAAACAGGTTACCCAAAATTATCGAATTGTATTTTTTCCGGTCAATTTGAGAAATTACCTAATGAAATTTCAAACTTAAATGGTAAAGTCATTTGATGTTCAGTGTTATGCTGGAATTGCTCAGCGGCGTCAGTCCGAGCAATCGGAATGCCTGAGGCGTTCTGGCGCGCCGGAGTTGAACATTGACGAACTCGTGAAGACAAGATCAGCAGCCGTGCGAATTATTCCATTAAGTATGAGTCGCACTTTGAGTTCTGAATATCACAATACCAATTGGATTCAGCGATGGGTAAATTCTTCACATCAGAAAGGAATGACAGGATGCCGTTGTGAGAAAGCTCTTTCAATTGCCCTGTCTCACTTCGATCCTCTGATCATAGCATCCGTTGCGGGAACATGGAAGACAAACAGGAATCTGAAAAGCAGAATGCCCGTCAGGAGAACACAGCTGAGAAAGTAACTGTCAACGTTCCCGTGCAGTACCGCGAAGAACCTGCTTACGCTTCAGTCTGATGAATAACTTGTGTCAGTAGACATTGCAGGCTTTATCGCACAACAACACCTGAAAAAAGACCTTAACCATTTTCGTTGATCATGAAAGCAAAGATCTTGTCCGGACTTATTCTTCTGCTGCATTTTGTATCTGCTGCGGTAAACGGAATGCACGGAGACGAACCGAATACCGGTAACAATAATCCGTATTACTCAAGAACGGACACAGCAAAGTTGAATGTGGATAATACTGAATGGAGAAAGGTGCTTGACAATGAGACTTACCGGATAGCGCGGCTGAAGAATACTGAGGTTGCTTTCACGGGCGAATACTGGGATTTTGAAGGGAATGGAACATACTACTGTAAAGTGTGCGGCAACAAACTCTTCTCATCGGATGCGAAATTTATGAGTGCCTGCGGCTGGCCGAGTTTCTTTGAGCCAAGCCGGCCGGGCAGCGTATCTTATGCAGACGATCCGCAGTTCGGGATCCTGTTCTACGAAGTGAAGTGCGGAAGATGCGATTCACATCTCGGACACGTGTTTGATGACGGCCCTCCGCCGACAGGCAAGAGATACTGCATGAACTCCGCCGTGCTGGAGTTTGAAGCAGACTCGCTTGCAGGCAAATGAAACCAACAGCTCAGTATGTCAAAAGACGGAAATGCAGGCGGTTGGGAAGATCGAAGCATCGGGAAACAACTTTCACTAAATAGGTAATATGGGCAATTCAGCAAATCAGGATGAACGCATTGCAAAGATGACTTTTGCATCCGTGTATCCGCACTATGTTGCAAAGGTCGAAAAGAAGGGAAGAACAGAGGAAGAACTGCATCAGGTAATTCAATGGCTCACGGGATATGATGAGAAGAGACTGCTTGAGTTGATTCAGGATAAAGTGACTTTTGAGAAATTCTTCAGTGCCGCGAAACTGAACCCGAATGCCGGACTTATTACCGGAGCTATATGCGGCTGCAGGGTTGAGGAAATTGCAAACCCGCTGACCCGGCAAGTCAGGTATCTTGATAAGCTTGTGGATGAGCTTGCTAAAGGAAGAAAAATGGAGAAGATTCTGAGAAGCGCATAAGATCTTTGCAGTGATCCGATTGGCTCTGAAATGCCAGTGAGAACCGGCGGGTCATTCAAATCAAGTCGTGATTTCAGAGATTCATCTGATAACGAAGTATTAGCAAGTGAGCATAGTCATGAAGCGCCAGAGCTCTGATTCTCCAATAGATTGATTCCTGCCGTGCCTTCCCGCTCTCAATTATCTGCCTCTGCCAGTCCGGTTGCTTCAGCGCCCTGAGAAAATTCAGTGTCTTCTTCCGCTCGAGCTCAAAGGCTTTCAGAAGTTCAGTCTTCGTAAAATCTTCGTATAGCCGGAGTCTGCCCAAATCCCTTTCGGCATGAATGTCATGCACCTCCGGCTTGTCGATCAGAAATGCAGGATAGATCGTGACATAGTTCAGCGCTTCAATGTTGAGAAAATGCATGAGCGTCTCTTTGAACGACCTCTTTCCCGGCATGATGGGCTGTGCAAAATCTTCGACTGAGATACGTGATGATATCTCCATCAACGCCGCGGGAGTTGATACAAGAATCCCGAGTGCAGCGCCGGCAGCGGCTTCTGAATAGACCGTAGGTATCTTCTTCCTGGCTTCAGCAAGGCGTGCATTCACCTCAGCCTTATAGCTTTCAGTCAAAATAATTCATGTTTATTTAATGAGTCGATCCGCATAAGCCTTGTTGATTACAGCCGTTACTTACCGTAATTAAAGATCAATGCTTCCGTTCAAACTCTGAAAGGAAGAATGTCAAACCTCCTTTTAGTAAGTCTGGTAAGTCGCAGTTTCCGTTTAAGCCCGAATTGGGAAAGCAGTGGCAAAGTTAACAGAACTGCCTAGACTTCTCAAAACCATTCCGCATAAACCGCTCAGTTCTTTCCGTCAAGCTCAATATCATACTTGTCAAGAAGTCCGGCAACACCCGGGTAGGCAAATTTCGCCTTACGGATCCTGTTGCTCTCAGGATCTATAGAGTAGTTGCGGCTGGTTCTGAAATCACACTTTTCGAGATTGGTCTTGTGGAAGACAGCTCTTGTTAGACTGCAGTCATCAAACACCGAACCGGTCAGGTCGCATTCGGAGAAATCGGCTTCATGAAGCTGTGACCTTCTGAATAATGTCATGCAGATCCTGGTCTTGAAGAAAGAGGAATGGTCAAGGATGCAGTTGTGGAAACTGAATGAAAGCCCCAGATCATTGCAGTTGTCGAACTGCATACCGAGCATCTTACTGTCTCTGAACTCCACATCCCTGAAGGATGTGAGGCTCAGATTTGCGAGGCTGAGGTTGCATACTTCAAAGATGCAGTTTATGAACAGGTACTCAGTAAGATTGAAGTTTGAAAGGTCGCAATGCATGAAGCGGCAGTTCTCGTAACCTGCTTTATGCAATGTTGCCCTCTTTCCGTCAATTTCCGCAAAGGTCTTGTCCGCTATATACTCTTTCTTCATCCGGTGTTCAGCTCTTCATTTGTTTTTTGGTGTATGATGATTCGTCATGGATGGATGCGGAGTTAAACATCATGCGAAGATAATGTTCATTACAAATTCAGCCCTTGCCTCTGCAGTATCCTGAGGCAGTACAACAAGCTCATACCCGTTCACCGAATACCAGTGATGCAATTCATTGTAAACCCTCACGGCGTCATCAAATGTCTGATCCCTTTCGTCGTCATTGCAGTAGATTTCTTTCCACGGAGGAGTGATGAATACTCTTGCATTGTACCGGTACTCTTTCAGTACATGATCGAGATCCTTCTGAGACCTGAAATGGCTCTTAAGCATTCCCGCGCTGTCAATAAATGAGCGGTCGAAGAATCTTACAGCGCTCTCTTCTGAATGCCGCAGGAAATTCCCGAGGTCCCTTTCAAATAACTGCAGTGCGAATTCAAACGGCTCAGGCCTCGGAGGCAGGTTAAGTCTGAGTCTCTCGGAGATCAAAGCGCGGGCAACCTCGGGTACATAAGGAATTCCCTTTGCCTGCAGGTACTCAAGCAAAGTGGTCTTTCCTCCACCCGGGCCTCCGGTGATCACATAGAAGTTGTCTTTCTTCAATTGCTTTTATTTATTCTTCGGATCACTCCAAACCGAGAATCTTCTTCCACCACGGAACCGGCGCTGTCTGCCGTTCAACGGAACTGTCTGCTCCTCCCGCCGCTCTTCGTCTGAATTTCTGTACAACAGCATCTGTGGACAATCCTAGCGCACGTGTTGCATTGTAAGCTATGAGATATTCGGGATGGTTGCATAAACTCACGAGCAACTCATGGATCTTTTCGTCCCTGAAATCCGGCAGTAAATATAAAACGTCTATCAGTTCACTGAGTTCATGGATCTTCTCGGCCTCATCAAGAACAACCCTTGTTACAGCACGATCTCCCGAAATTAGGAATATGGAATGCGCAACTGCGATCTTAAAGCCCGGGCCGCCCTGCGAAAGCAAGCCGTATAGTTTCGGCAGGGATTCCACTGACCGCAAATGACCAAGCCCGGCAATCGGCCATGAATCCCCGGGTCCGGCGGCATCACAAAGCTCCTTCGCCGCGATCTTTTTTTCTTCTCCGGTCAGTTCGTCAAGCAGGTAAAGCGGCGGGCCGTCCTTTCTCTTCTCCCAGCTGTTTGCATTGAGGAATCCGTTTCTGAAATTGTCCAGCCGTTCGCCTGAGCTCAACCGTCACTCCCTAATTATTCAGTATCACCACAGTAAGGGGAAGCATAGCAACTCTGCAACTGTTCATCTACGTTGGTCATTGTTTATCAGATTATTCCTGAAAAGGATTGTGATGATCCTTGGAATTCCACTACGGTCTTCTTCATCAAAGTATTCGTTCAGCATCACTATGTGAAAGTTGTTTGCAGAAGCCGCAGACGTGAAGTCGGAAATGTGATGATCAAAGCATTCCACAACCCTTGTTCCCTCTTCGCTTTCGAATCTTGCCTTTGTTCCCGTGTATTGCTTGAACGGGTGAAGCTCACCGACGTAAACATATCCGCCCGGAGCAATGACAGAGGCCGCCTTTGCAAAGACCGAATCAAGATCCTCTATATGCTCAAGGACAAGACTGAATGTGATCAGGTCGAACTTCCTTCCGCCGAAATTCCATGCACCCTTAGCATCAAACCGCATGAACCCGACATTGCCGGAAATATTTTTCTCCTCCGCTTTCTGAAGCATCTTCTCTGAAAGATCTGCTGCTGTAACCTCTTCTGCTATCTCGGCAAGGAACGGCGTATTCTTACCTGTGCCGCAACCTATTTCCAGGCAGTTATCAAACCGGAATTTGTTCAGTGTATTCCTGATGGAGACGGCTTCAAGGTCGCGTGTCCTGTTTTCGTTCAGGTCATACGATTCAGCCCAAAGCCCGTATGCATCAGAGGGTTTCATGTGAAAAGGTTTTTGGTGAGATTACTTCTGCAATTTATGAATGCCGTTGCACTTAAACAATTCCGGTCGGCAAGTGATGCAAGAACATTGCGGAGATCCTGAGGCCCTGCCCTTGCCGGCACTGTTGAACCGTGAATGTAATACTGACGGCAACAGAAATGTCATTGCAGCGTACGGTAAAAGACGTAGAACGTCATTTTCCAAAAGCAGTTGAATGTAAAGTGAGTTTATGCAGAAGAATTGATAAGGCAGTTCTGCGGGAAACGGAGTTAACGTATCGCAGTCAGAATCAGAGATCGCGGAGCAGGTCAAGAACTTTCGACTCAATCAGATCCCTCACTTCTCTGAACTCATCCTTATTCATGTCGCGGGGATCGGGGATTTCCCAGTCAATGCGGTTCTTTGCGGGTACCCAGGGACAATTGTCACCGCAACCCATTGTGACGAGGTAGTCATATTCGATCTTCGGGATCTCGTCCGTTGATTTGCTCTCGTGCTTTGAGAGGTCATATCCGAGTTCTTTCATGGCGGCTATTGCTTTGGGATTGATCTTTCCGGAGGGTTTCGACCCCGCACTGTATGCTTCGATCTCCTCGTAAGTTCCGTGTATCTTTGCAAATGCCTGCGCCATCTGGCTTCGGTTGGAATTCTCAACGCATACAAAAAGCAAACTCTTCATATTCTTTAATTACTTTTGATTCGAAAATTTCTTCGCCATTCTTTCCGCAAGATCTTCTATGTCATCATGCCTTGCGAGCTGTTCCTTCCATTCTGCCGGAATCGCATCAATTCCGTAAAGAAGTCCGGCCATTGCACCGGTGACAGCGCCGGTTGTGTCGGCGTCTTCGCCAAGATTCACCGCCGTAAGCACCGCATTGCTAAAGCTCCCTGTGGTAAGAAGGCACCACACAGATGCTTCGAGAGTGTGAACCACATAGCCGCTTCCGGAGATCCTGTCTTCCGGAAGTTTGTAAATATCTCCGTCAAGCAGTCTTCCGAACAGAGCGATCTCGTCCTGCTCAACCGGTACAGACTTAAGAAAGTCCGTAACTCCTGACTTGAGATCATCATAGATCTCAAACTTGTTCCGGCCTTCGAGCAACTGTCTCAGAAATTCAAGATAATAGAAACAGGAGATGACGGATCTTATATGTGCATGAGTTACGGAAGACACTTCTCTTGCAAGTTCAAATCTGTCCTCTGCAGGTTTATCATAGACCTGAAACACAAGCGGAGCGATGCGCATGAGCGATCCGTTTCCGTTGGCTCCTTCCTCTTTGCAGCCGGAGCTTCTGGGATCCTCGCCTTTTGCAAGCCTCGAGAGTGCGCGTGATGTGCTGATGCCTATATCAAAGGCATCGCCGAGCGGCGTCCAGTAATTTTCGTTGCGCCATTTGAGAAAATGATCCGCGAGCCTGTTGAGGTCATATCCTTCCGTTAGTACCTCGGCAAGTATGAATGACAGAGAGCTGTCGTCTGAGAATGTTCCGGGCGGTTGTCCGTAAGTTCCGAAACCTGTCATGCCTGTTACAGGATTCTTTCTGACGGTGCTTCTGCTCTTGAATTCAACAGGCACACCAAGGGCGTCTCCAACGGCGGTGCCGAAGAGTACGGCCCGGATCTTACCTAACAGGTCATCTTGTTTCATATGGAAGGGTTCAATAGAAAGAGTTGCACAATTTTTCGTAAAGAGTTCAAAGTTTCAAGTGAGAAGGGAAGTAACGTTTCGGTAAGAATTCTACCTGTCCGGGAAAATCAAAAGAACATATCCATAGTTTCAATTAGCGAATACATTAAATATTTTTGCATAGCTCAACACAAGACCGAGCCGGCCTCTCGTAATGAAAAGCAACGTATCATAACAGCGGCAAAGCAATAAACAACAATACGCAAATGGAGTCCGGATACCATTTCAAAAACGGGGCGAATCCGAAAAGCCATATGAGTAGGAAATTAAAAGGGGAGAAATATGAACTGGTATTTGAAGGTACTGAAGAACTACACCAACTTCAGCGGAAGAGCAAGAAGAAAGGAATACTGGATGTTCACTCTGTTCAACGTGATCTTTGCGGTTGCGGCCATGCTTCTGGATAATCTTCTCGGCATAGCAATTGAGGGCATCGGCTACGGACCCATATACGGACTTTACGTACTGGCAACGATCGTTCCGGGAATCGCAGTTTCAGTGAGAAGACTTCACGATGTTGACAAAAGCGGCTGGATGCTGCTGATAGGATTGATTCCTTTGATAGGCGCGATCTGGCTGTTGGTCTTGTTTGTTACAGAAGGCACTCCCGGTGACAATCAATACGGTCCGAATCCTAAAGGTTTGCCTGCCTGAAAACTCGTTCGTCTTAAGCGAGCAGGTGATCGCAGTTCAGACGATCCGAAGCATGATGTTTCATCAAACCTCATAACCGGATCATTATTTCCGTCCGGTAGGGAAGTATCGTGATCCAGATTGTAATCCTGTCATTGAATTCGATCAGGGACCGGTTGAATCATTCCCGGCATTTCGAACTTGCAGATGACCGGGAATGAGGCAATGCTGTTGTTACCTGAAGAAACCAAGAAACAAACAGCTACGCTTCCAGCAACTTACCAATATCAAACTTCTTCATCTTAAGAAATGCTTCCGTAACTCTCCCCGATCTTTCGGAATCGTTCAGCAGTTCGGCGAGAATTTCCGGCACAACCTGCCAGGACACGCCGAAGCGGTCCTTCAGCCATCCGCACATGCTTTCTTCGCCGCCGTCAGTGAGCCTGTCCCAGTAGTAGTCAATCTCTTTCTGATCATTGCATGTTATGACCAGTGAGTATGCTTCATTGAATACAAAGTTGTGTTCGCCGGGACCGTCCATCGCCATGAACACCTTTCCATTAATTCTGAACTGTGCATGCATTACCTTGCCCGCAGTTGAAGGATCCCCTTCCGGATAAAAAGCAATACCTTCGATCACTGAATCGGGAAAGACGGACGTATAAAAATTCACCGCGCTCTCCGCCTGGCCAAACCGGCCATCCGTAAAAAGCATGCACGGAGTTATCTTCGAATTCACATCGCTGAACTTTCCCTTGTATATCTGCCATGTAAGGCCGTACTTGTCCGCTAGCCATCCGTACTTTTCGCTCCAGTCATACTTGTCGAGCGGCATCATCACTTTCCCGCCGTCGGCAAGTTTTTCCCATAGAAAATTTATCTCGCTGTCGTCTTCGCAGGTTACAAACATTGAGATCGCCGGAGTGAACCTGAACATCGGTCCGCCGTTGAGTGCGATAAACTCCTGGCCGCCGATTGAAAATTCGGTAATTACACTATTGGAAGAGGTTACGGCTGAATTGCCGAACAGCGAACAGTAAAACTCCGCAGCTCCGGCAGCCTGATTGTCGAACCACAGGCACGGTCTAATTTTTTCCATTTTGTTTTGGTTGATGATTCGATCTTGCGAAGATTGCATTTATCGCCTGCCTCAAGATATCATTGTCAATGCAGGCGTGATCCGGAGACAATGATTCCATCCTCATCGCAGTATATGAAGTGTCCCGGAGTAAATGTTATACCCGCAAACCCGATGCTGACCCCGGTTTCTCCTTCATTCTTCTTTCCGCTTTTGAGGGGAATCGTATCAAGGGCTTTGACGCCGATCGCAATTTTCGAAACGGCCGCACTGTCCCTGATACACCCGTTGATGACAACACCGTTCCAGTTGTTATCCAAAGCCAGTTGCGCGAGGTTATCACCCATCAAAGCACAATTCAATGATGCACCGCCGTCAACAACCAATACTTTCCCCGTGCCGTCGGTTTCAAGCATGCTCTTCACAAGAGGATTGTTCTCAAAGCATTTCACGGTGCAGATCTCACCGCAGAAAGACTTCCGCCCACCGTAGTTCTTAAACCCGGACGGTTGTGCAACATCTACCGAGCCGGAATATTCATCGCACAGATCGGCAGTACAAATAGCATCATTCAACTAATGGAGTCTCCTCATTTCTTTTAACAGTTTCTCTTTGCATGACGAGTTAATTACTGCAATATACCAATTTTAATCTTTTCTGAGCTGAGGAATCTCAGCAATCTCCGGCTTCAAGTCCGTATTTTCAACCTAAGAGATATGAAAACCTCTTACAATCACTCCGCCGATTCAAAAGTGAATTCATTAAGAACTTTTAGCCACGAATGCACGAATGTCAATTTTAAAGTATGAGGACTTTGAAGAAGCACGGCAAAGGAAGTTCATTCGTGTATTCGTGGCAAATGCCTTTTACAGTTATTCCAAAGATACGAAAGTAGATTCTTTAAGAGCCCTTAGCCACGAATGCACAAATGTCAATTTTAGAGTATGAGCACTTGGGAAAGGCACGGCAAAGGATGTTCATTCGTGTATTCGTGGCAAACGCTTTTTACAGTCATTCCACAAACACGGAAGTGAATTCATTGAGAACTTTTAGCCACGAATGCACAAATGTCAATTTTAGAGTATGAGCACTTGGGAAAGGCACGGCAAAGGAAGTTCATTCATGTATTCGTGGCAAGTGCTTTTTACATTCATTCCACAGATACGATAGTGAATTCATTAAGAGCTATTAGCCACGAATGCACGAATGTCAATTTTAGATTATGAGCACTTGGGAAAGGCACGGTAAAGGAAGTTCATTCGTGTATTCGTGGCAAACGCTTTTTACAGTTATTCCAAAGATACGGAAGTGAATTCATTGAGAACTTTTGGCCACGAATGCACGAATGTCAATTTTAGAGTATGAGCACTTGGGAAAGGCACGGCAAAGGAAGTTCATTCGTGTATTCGTGGCAAGCGCTTTTCACATTCATTCCACAGATACGATAGTGAATTCATTAAGAGCTTTTAGCCACGAATGCGTAAATATCAATTTGAATGTAACGGGTAAGGCAAACAACACAGCAAAGAACTTTGTCGTTTATTTGTGGAAGATGTTTTACTCCGTTCTTTCATATACTTCATATTCACTAGTAAGAGTGGAAACTATTATAGTTTATAATACTACTCTTTTATATTCTAGCCTGGGCTTGCCAAAATTAACTATTAGCGCAAGTTGATTCCCGGAGACCCTGAGATAGTTAAGTGATTGAGCAATGAAATTATCAGCAATTCCTGTAACACATTTGACCTCGAGAATTATCTTATCCAGCACTACGAAATCAGCATAAAAGCGATGTGGAAGAGTCAGACCCTTGTAATTCACTTCATACATTCTTTCTCTTTCATACGGAATGTTGGCTCGTTGAAATTCGACTTCTAAAGCATCTTTGTAAACGATCTCCAAAAATCCTGCACCCAGATAATTATGGACCTCCATACATTTTCCTATTATCTCAAAGCTTTCTTCTTTCAGTATGATCTTTTCCAACCTCTGCACCCTAAGCAAGATGAACTTTTTGTAAGTAAAGTGCAATAAGTAATCTTATTCATGTCAGATGCTTTTACAATCTCATTCAAAAGATGTGAAGAGAATTCATTAAGACCTTTTAGCCACGAATGCACGAATGTCAAATTTAAAGTATGAGGACTTTTGAGAAGCACGGCAAAGGATGTTCATTCGTGTATTCGTGGAAAACGCATTTTACATTCATTCCACAAATACGGAAGTGAATTCATTGAGAACTTTTAGCCACGAATGCACGAATGTCAATTTTAGAGTATGAGCACTTGGGAAAGGCACGGAAAAGGAAGATCATTCATGTATTCGTGGCAAACGCATTTTACAGTCATTCCAGAAATACGGAAGAGAATTCATTGAGAACTTTTAGCCACGAATGCACGAATGTGAGTTCTGAGGTGTGAGGACTTGTGAGAAGCACGGTAAAGGAAGTTCATTCGTGTATTCGTGGCAAACGCTTTTTACAGTTATTCCAAAGATACGGAAGTGAATTCATTGAGAGCTTTTTAGCCACGAATGCACGAATGTCAATTTTAGAGTATGAGCACTTGGGAAAGGCACGGTAAAGGAAGATCATTCATGTATTCGTGGCAAACGCTTTTTTACGGTCATTCTACAGACACAAAAGTGAATTCATTAAGAGCTCTTAGCCACGAATGCACGAATGTGAGTTCTGAGGTGTGATGACTTGTGAGAAGCACGGTAAAGACTGTCCCTGGTTGATGTTGTAATAAGCTGTTCGAATTTTTCGCCGATCACTTCTCCCGATAAGTCCCGTTCACTCTTTCAATGAACGCTTCGGCAGCTTTGCTGAGCCTTTCTTTATAGAACCTGAAGAAGAAATCCGGAACCTTGGCCGATTCCTGCCGCGTATAATAGATCTCGTCCTGTATATCGCGGAGCCCGTTCACGTCAGCGTTCTTTCGTGCGAAGATGATCTCGTCAAGCATTGCCGAGATGGATTCTCTCCTTTTTATTGCAGACGAGTGCCCCCTGATGAGCGTGATGAAGTGAGAGTAGAACATGAACACGGAAAACAGTGTAAAGAAGACCGTGAGAAAATCCGCCTGCCTGACGGCAAGCAATGCTGCGAGAGCGGCTGTATAGAACAGCATGTATGCGATAAGCCGGTGCATATACTTCTTTCTAAGATCAATGTCCCATGAAGTGTTGGTGTGCTGAAACGCCGCAACCGCAATTTCGTCGGGGAGTTTCTCCGAAAGCCTGACCGAGTACCAGTCGGCGGGGGGCGCCCCCGTGTACCTTCGCGCGTATCTGATCACATCCGTATGCTCGGGCTTCTTCAAAGTCGTTTTCCACGGAAGGCCGAAGAGAGTCACATCAAACTCCTCCTTGAAGAGTGCGCCTTTGGATGTGTTGTCCTTAAGAAAGCCGGTAAGTATTTGTATTGCGATGTTCAGCACAAACGAGAAACCGAACAGTATCAGCTTTGTCGTTTCGTCTTTTATGAAAACGTAAGTTATCGGATAAGCATATGAAAGCAACATTATAAAGAATGTAATGAATATCTCGCCGCGCTTTGCATTCCTGTATGCGGCGGATGATGCCATCAGCAGGAGTGTATGCTGTTCGTCGTTCTGAGCTGAGAGAATTCTGTGAGCCAATTTACCGCGTCTGATTTGTTATGAAAGCCATTCCTGCCGATTCAGCTCTCTTCACTTTCTTCATCACCGGTATCTTCATCACTTCTGTCCGCAGTGCTTTCTCCTTCGCCCAGCAGTGCAACCGACTGCTCCTGCGGAAGTTCCTGCACTGTCCTCAGTTTCCTTTCTATAGCCCGCGACCTTGTGCCGGCTTTATCTATCACGTTCGTTGCCTCCTGAAGCTTCTTCTTTGTCTTGTTCAGAATATCTCCGAAGTATCCAAATTCGGTCTTGACTGCACCGAGAATTTCCCACACTTCGCTTGAACGCTTCTCTATTGCAAGCGTCCTGAATCCCATCTGCAGACTGTTTAGGAGGGCGGCAAAGTTGGACGGGCCGGCAACCACAACCTTGAGCTCCCTCTGAAGCTGTTCAAACAACCCCGTCCTTCTGGTTATCTCGGCATAGAGTCCTTCCGTCGGGACAAACATCATTGCAAAGTCAGTAGTGGCGGGTGGATTTATGTACTTCTCCCTTATGTCACGAGCATTCTTCTTTACAGAGTTTTCAAACTGTTTAGACGCGGCGTCAATGCCTCCGGCATTTGAAGGATTGTCATAAGCCTCAAGCAGGCGCTGATAGTCTTCAACAGGAAACTTTGAATCGACAGGAAGCAGAACAGGCCTGTCGTTGCTGTCTCTTCCGGGAAGCTTTATCGCATACTCGACCCTCTCCTGACTGCCCTCCTTTACCACTGCATTCTTCTTATACTGTTCGGGCGAGAGTATCTGTTCCAGTATTGCCCCGAGCTGTATCTCTCCGAGGTTGCCTCTTGTCTTCACGTTTGCAAGCACCTTCTTAAGGTCTCCCACGCCCGAAGCAAGAGTCTGCATCTCGCCGAGGCCTTTGTGCACCTGCTCCAGACGGTCGCTTATGAGTTTGAACGACTCGTTGAATCTTTTCTCCACAGTTTCCTGAAGTTTTTCATCAACCGTTTTTCTCATTTCTTCGAGCTTCTTCGTATTGTCATCCTGCATCATCCTGAGCCGCCCTTCTACGGTCTCCCTGATCTCTCTGAGTTTTTCCTCCGCCTCTTTTCTGATATTTTCCTGCCGCGCCACAAGATCGTCGAACTTCTGCTTCTGGAGGTCGTTAAACTCTTTGACGTTCTTTCCGAAGCTCTCTTCAAATGTCCTGAGTGAAGCGGACTGTTCATTCCTGCTTTCCCTGGAAGAAGCTTCAACCTGTTCTTTCAGGCGTGTGGTCTTTTCATCAAACGACTTCGCAAGTTGTGCAAGCTGTGCCGAGAAGATCTCAAACTGATTCTTCTGTGCGTTTGAGAGGTCAGAGACCGTGCGCGACAGGTTATCCCCGAGTATCTTGAATGAGTTGCTCAGTTCTTCGCGGTTCTCTTTGAATGTACTGCGGCTTTCATCGCGGCTTCTTCCGAACTCCTCGCGCATGAGCGGGTCAAGGCGAGAAAGGCCTGCATCAAGTTTGATTAGCTTTTCACCCAGTTCATTTCCTGCACCGTCCTTTTTCTTGAAGATGCTCATCAGGAGAATGATGACGGTGATCATTATTAGTACGGCAAGCAGAAGGATCGTCAGTGTATCTGCGGACATAATGAATGATTAATGTATTATTGAGGATCTCACGGCAAATATAGCGAACACAAACCTGTAATGAGAGAAAATTCTTAGAGTTGAACAGAACAGTAACTCAATGTTATTCAACATAATAAGTGGGGGTTGATCAGTGTTGAATTGCATTTCAGAAAAGGGCAGCAGTTCCTTTTCAGATGTTGATCATTTCCTGATCAATGCCTTTATTACTTAATCCAAGCAGCATTTGTGTGCGGATTCTTCTCTGCACCTGCACACGCCCGACCATTGTGCTGATACATATTTCCCGTCCGGCAGGAATGCTCAGGATCCATTCTCAACTGCACCCGAAGGCTCGGTCACATCCGGCAGTTCTTAAGCCGGCCGCTTTTACTCAATCACACTGAACATCTCGCCGACAGGTTTCTTTACCCTTGGCTTGATCTCATGTGCGGGCTTTCCTACGGCAACGAATGCAAAAAGCGAGTAGGGTTCTTTCACTCCGAGCAGTTTGCTGAGCTCCTCCTTTGCAACCATCGGGCCGGTTTGCCAGCATGCGCCGTAGCCCATGTCAACAGCGGCAAGCAATAGGTTCTCAATTGCCGCACCAATGGTCTGTATGTCGGGATGGTTTCTTAGTTTGTTGATGTCGTCGTGCGAGTAGGATGTCTGCTCGAGAACCTTGTCAATGACTGCGGTGTACGGCTCCGACAATACGGCGATCACGGCGGGAGCGTTAAGGAAGATCGTAGAGAATGATTCAACGGCGTTCCTGACATTATCTGTAACATGGTCTCCTCCGGCAGGGATTATCCCGTCATACTTCATCTTAACGGCTTCGGCCATCTTTCTCATAAGCTCTTTATTTGTTACGGCTATGAAACTCCATGTTTCCCTGCCGCCAATGCACGGCGCGGTTCCCGCCATTCTTACCATTTCCCTGAGCTTGTCAACGGGCACCTTCTCCTCAGTAAAGTTCCTTACCGATGCCCTGCGCGTCAATACGTCTGCAAATTCCATGATCAGTAATTTATTCCGGAGCAGGTTCAGCCCCGGCAGTTTGCAAAATTTGTACCTGCAAAACTAATCATCAAGAACGGCAGTCGCAGTACAGTTTACAATCCCTCAAATACAAAAGGTGCTGCATCAACAAAGCTTGCGGATGTTTCGCCGGCATAGACTTCATTCTCCGACATCTTAAGTTTCTTTACGGGCGCGCCCTCTGCAAAATTGAGCTTGCTGAAATTCACCCAAAGCACATTGGGGTTCATTACGTTGTCAAAATAGTAGATGAGATTCTTCTGGTCTGAAATGGTTCTCCATCTTGTAGATGAAATGTTTGGTTCGTTCTCGGTGGATATTCCGAACGGCACGGAACAGTTTCTTATCACGCTCAGAACTGACGGAGTTGCAATCCTTATGTCGTCTGTTTGCGGTATGGCCCTGATATAATATGATGCTCTGACGAACCTGTCAGCCGCCCTGTTTGTGCCGGGAAGCATTACGGTTCCGGGAATATTGCTCCAGTAACTGCTTATGGCAAGCTGTTTGTCAAAGGTCGGCGAATTGGTCATTACATTGTATTCCCTTCCGTGATGTATCACAAGCTTTCCGTCAATGTACTCGAATATCGCATTGTCGCCGGTTGCATCAGAAAGCGAAAGATGGATTGTTGTGTAGATGTCGGTTCCGGGGATCTCCGATGAAACGACGACAAACTCTTCCTTTGCGAATTCATTCACCGCCTCGCTTACCGTGGCGAAATTGTCAAGCGCATACTGAAGCCATGTCGCAACGGATATTCCCTTCTTATTTCCGTCCTTCACAAACGGCGGATAGCTTGTTTCGACAAGCCAGAGCAGATTGCCCGCAAGCCCCTTCTCATTCATCCCGTCCGATGAAGCAATGTCCCATGAGCTCGTTACAACGCTTCCGTACTTCGATCTCCACTTCACGGAGCTAGTTCCCACTTCGCCGTTCCGCTCCATTCCTCTCGGGAACACCCACAGGTTTGCGGGAATTTCGGATTCCCAGTCCATTGACCTTGCGGTCATGATGGTTCCGTTAGGACCCTGGTAAACTACTCTTGTGCATGCATTACCTGAACCGGATGCAAAATTAAGAAGAAGTAAGACAACGAGCGATCTGAGAATCGGTTTCTTTAAAGTCATTTTCTTTATTTATTTATTTCCGGAAAGTAATTCCGATTCAGCCAACCGGTTAACTGCATTCGGATATGTTCGAAGATAATAATTCCGGCAGATTCACATAAGCGCAATTTTCTTCCCGCCGGAATCTTCCGAAGTACACACAGTATGATCAGTTTGAAATACTCGGCAGAGTCGTAAACAAGAACAGGATCGCAATGAGGTTTGACATGCAGTATAATGACAATGATGTGTTTGAAACTGTGAGAGGAAGAGATCTCCCGGCTGAAATTGACGGTAATAATCTCCTTCCTGTTCCGATAACGTGCCTGCTAAGCACAGAAAAGATCTGGATCAAAGCTACTGTAAGAATTTTCATGGCCGTAATTTATGATGTCGACTCATTCTCCTTTTAACCAGGATCTGCAATGACTATTGCCGCAATGAGTCATTCATTTTCCTGTAAAAGTAATCATGATCAATAAAATTTACGTAAAGCCACCATAAATTTTTCATGGGAAGTGAAAATCGAGAGTCCTGAGATCATCAATTCTTCTTCGCGGCCGATCTCGCCTGCGGATTGTAACTCAGACAAAGTCCGATCCAGTGATCAAGCTGATCTTGCCCGGAGATGCCCGGCGCTTCTACAAATACAAATCCCTTCATTGGCCTGCCGGTGAAATCCATTTCCTTACAGCCCTTTGCTTTCAGCGCCTCATCATAAGCATCAGGGCCGATGCGTGCCATCAGCTTATCTTTCACCACGCCCATGCACATCTTCCCGTCAACAAGAAAGCAAAGTCCGCCCATCATCTTCTTTTCTTCAAACTCCACGTTCCTCTTTCCGAGTGCAGTCCTTATGCGGACCGCAAGCGCTTCATCAAATGCCATAATCAAATCTTTGGTTGTTTGAAATTTCTTACAGCGCCGGCAGGTGATTCATGCATTGAGCCTTTGAATTTCACAGCAGGCGAAACAACATTATCACAATGCTGACAACAACAAGCGAAGTGTAGATCAGTTTGGTGTATTTTGCGAGCCATTCGGGCAGGTATATGTCGAAGTTGTGCCTGCCGGAATCCGAATACTTTCTTGCCATTACAGTGAGCGGGCAGAACATCTTAAACGCAAGCAGTGTGAATCCTTCAAGGAGTATAAGTCCAAGGCATATCCAGTACAGTACACCGATCTTATTCACAATCACCGCGTAGAGCATATAGAATATCACGAAGTTGAAGAACAACCACACTGCGGTATGGACGAATTTGATCGCGATCAGTTTTTGCCGGCCGGTCATGCTTAGAATTCAGATACATTTTATTAGAACACGATCGCCTGCGGCGGAGGCATGCAGTAATGAAACACAACCTGCATGACGCATCAAAGCGATTGAAGATCATGCCGCAAAAATACCAACAGCAATCTTACGGTTCAACAGCGCGGGCAATCAGACTCATTCAATCTTGGGAAGAGCGTTTAGCCACGAATACACGAATAACATCATTGGCTGTATTGACCTCATCAAGATGCACAATTGATTTTATTCAATCGTGCATTCGTGGCAAAAGCTTTTCGGTTGCAGATGAACGACTCCTGCATTCATTGTAAGCCGGCAAAGACAATCACAATGAGCCTCATTCTCTTTCGGAAGAGCGTTTAGCCACGAATACACGAATAATATCATTCGCTGTATTGACCTCATCAGAATGCACAATTGATCTCATTCATTCGTGCATTCGTGGCAAATGCTTTTGGAACAACAGATAAATCGACAAGAGAAATTTCTCCAAATGTTCGCTGGCATATTATCGATTACTCTCAGACCAAAAGTGTCACATTTCAAAACACTGGATCACTTACGGAACAATTCCTCAAGGTTCAGCTCCAGAAATTCCTTCCACGAAAGAGAATCACTGCTGATAAGCAATGACCTGTAGGGTCTGAATCGCCTGTTGAACTCCTCCATACCGGCATGAAATCTGATCCTGCCTGATTTGACTTCCAGTGCGATGATCTTGCTTCCACTCTTTATGATATAATCAACCTCATAGTTTCCATCCCTCCAGTATAAGACCTTCCAGTTGTGAATCCTCGCTTCATTCAGCAGGTATGCACCAACGGCGCTCTCAACATGCCTTCCCCAGGTCTCCGGAGATTTCACTGCATCGCTGAAACTATATTCCGAACTAACACTCAGGAAGGAAGTGTTGTAAACGTTCCACTTTGGTATCGAGCCCCGTGCTGTTACTTCAGATCTTGAGTACTTCTGTATGCCCGAGAGGAACCACACCTGATCCAGCAGATTCTGATAATGCGCAAGTGTCGTCGTATTTCCCTTGTCCATTATACGGCCGAGCATTTTGGTGTAAGAGAGGATCTGTCCGGAGTAAGAACACCCCAGTTCAAACAGCTGTCTCAAAACTGCCGGCTTCTGCACATTGGTTAACTGAAGAATGTCCCTGAAGATCGTTGCTTCAATGATCGAATGCCGTATGTAATCCTTCCAGCGTTTCTCATCGCTTATCAACTCTGCTGCTCCGGGGTAACCGCCGTACCATACATACTCTTCTTCGCTGAATCCGAATGCCTCCCGCATTTCCGCAAAACTCCAGTGCGGAAGCTTTATCAATTCAAACCTTCCGGCAAGAGATTCTCTGAGGCCCTTCTCAAGCAGAAGGGTTGAAGAACCGAGAAGGATCAGTCTGATATCTCTTTTCTCGCGTGTATCCCTGTCCCACTCTTTCTTGACGGCTTCGCTCCAGTCCTGTATTTTCTGAATCTCGTCAAATACAAGAAGAAACGGCCCCCCGCCGGAATGTGGCTGCTTTATTCTGGCAATTTCCCACTGCTGATTTATCCATACAGGTGAAGAAGCGGTCATATCGGCAGAAGCATAGTGTCCGGGGATCTTGACCTTCTGCAGTAACTGTTCGACAAGTGTGGTTTTTCCGATCTGCCTTGTACCCGTTATTATCTGGATGAACTTCCTCTTCGCGGATGATCTGTCAAGCAGTAAGTTTAACTGACTTCTGGTAAACATCGTTACATCTGCCTTTATTTTTTGCTCATATTAATGAGTAAAATTACTCAATGTATTGAGCAAAATCAACGAATCTTATCAGGGCTCATTATCAGATTTGCGTTCTTCGGGAAGAGCATTCAGCCGCGAATACACGAATAACATCTTTCATTGTATTGACCTCATCAGAATGCACAACGGATCTTATTCATTCGTGCAATCGTGGCAAAAGCTTTTTGTCTCGGATGAACGACTCCTGCTTTCTTTGCAAGCCGGCAATGAATATTTCAATGAGCATCTTCTTTTCGGAAGAGCATTCAGCCACGAATACACGAATAACATCTTTCATTGTATTGACCTCATCAGAATGCACAACGGATCTTATTCATTCGTGCATTCGTGGCAGAAGCTCTTTCTTTTGCTCTTCGCTCCCAATTACCCGATTGGATGCGAAAGAACTGCCGTTACGAATCAGGAGAGGTGTGTGGAAACTCAAGATTTATGAATATCGAGTGCCTCAAAAGTCGTAAATTTGAATGGATTCCCGCTTGGAACACGCGGGAATGACAGACTTTGTTCGTTTTCACACAGCCTCAGGAGTTTCGTAACAAGGAATGAAACCTGAAGTCAACGTAGCATTGAAATTTACTTGACCTGGCAAAACAAGTGAACTAATTTTGAATGTAAGCTATTTAGGCTTCCTGGTTCGGATGCAAACTGCAATTCGCTTTACAACAATTACCTGGATCCTCCGAAGCTGATTGACAAACCTACATATATTGGAGCTAAGGGAGACAGCAACACCTGTTTTGATGCGGGATACAATATGGTGTTTTCTCCCTGGAGCAATCCGGGAATTGCAGTTGCAGGTTCGTCTGACAGTCTTACAATAGAACTTGTTCGGCGAAACAGCGACGGCAGTGTTGACGTGAACGTTTACTTTTCAGACTTACCTCTTGCCGCCCCTTCCAAGCCACAGTTCCTGAAGGCTTCGAAACAGTATAATTCAAATCCACAGAATTCATTCTATGTACGATTGACATGGCTCAGAAACAAGGAACCCGACATGAGCACATACGGTATATATAAGGCAGCAACAAACACACCAGGAGAAGACGGCACATACTCATGGCTGGCTTCAACAAGCGACACAACTTACCTTGATCAGTCAATTCTGATGTATGACCCCGGTACACAATATACAACCGGTTGTCCGCTTCAGCCCGGTACCTTCTCTTACAAGGTTACAGCAGTGGATTTATCAGAAAAAGAATCCTGCATGTCTGACAGGGACAGTGTTTCCGGTTACTTTGATCCTTGCATTGCCGGAAACGAAGGGGAAGACAATGCGATGATCGGTGAAGGCTTGTCAGGGAAGAATGAACTCAGGCAGAATTATCCAAACCCGTTCAATCCGGTAACAACCTTTGAATATTCTCTTAAGAGCAATGGAATTGTCAAAGTAGCAATATACGACATAACAGGGAAAATAATTTGCGTTCTTGCCGACGAATACAAAACAGCCGGAAGATACTCTCTGGTTTTTAACGCCTCGGCTTACAACCTTTCGAGCGGGGTCTATTTTTGCAGTTTCGAATCAGGAGATTTAGTCTCAGTTCGACAATTCATACTTCTAAAGTAAATGACATGAAAACTCTAAAAGCAATACTTTCAATATCAGGAATCGAAAGATTCATCAGAAGTTTTTTAGTCTTTCTGGCATTAGTCATGATGTTTCATAAGAGTGGCATAGCCCAGCCTGCATGGAATCACCAGTACTTCAATTCATTTGATTGCATAGGTGTTGAATTTCCTTCATCCGACACGGGATTCATCTTTCAACGGGAAGGTAATTTATTTAAGACAATAGACAAAGGCGAAACTTGGAACATCATTGACCCTCCAGGGGCTCAGCACATGGGACCGGGAAAGTTCACAACTTCACAATTGGGGATTCTGCTTGCGACACCTTTCTTCCTTACAACAAATGGAGGTCACAATTGGAACAGTATGAGCAACATATTGCCTGCAATTGGGGGAACAGTAGTTCAAGGCCAGCAATTTGTAAATAGTATTTCGGGCTATATTTCGGGCTTAGACTTTTACCCGGATCCATTCCCATGCTGTTACGACGGAGTTATCTACAAGACAACCAACTCAGGCGGAAACTGGAATCTTGTTTACAGGGCGGGCGGCGATATCTATCAGGAGTTGTATTTCAGAAACGAAAATGAAGGAGTTATCCTGAGTTCTGTTTATCTGATTTCAACAAGCGACGGAGGTCATAACTGGATCAGGAACCACTCATTTTTTGGCCAGATCAGATTCTTCTATGCAAGCTCAATGACCGATCCGTTCAAGGACACTATATTCCTAGCAGGATACATGGCCGGCGACACGGCTACTGTCATCAGGTCAACAGATGGAGGCGGAACATGGCAAAAATCACTTCAGCTTCCGTATCTTTCACGCTTGCGGAAGATCTGCTTTCCGGATAACAAGTTCGGTTATGCAGTAGGAGATACCGGACTGATTGTGAAAACAACTAACGGCGGTGTCAACTGGACCGTGCTTAACTCGGGTACAAGAAAAAGACTGAACGGAGTGAGCTTCATAAACAAAGACACAGGCATAGTAGTAGGAGACAGCGGCCTAGTACTCACAACATACACCGGAGGAATACTTACCGGAGTTGGAAATGAGGCGGCTCTTATCCCTGAACTTTTCTTGCTGCATCAGAATTACCCTAACCCGTTCAACCCCGTCACAAACATCCTCTATGACCTGCCGGAGGATAATTTTGTGAAAATAAAAGTCTTTGATGTTCTTGGAAGAGAAGTACTGTCTCTAGTAAATGAACACAAAAAGGCCGGGAGATATTTGGTAAGTCTCAACGGAGAAAATCTGTCGAGCGGGGTTTATTTCTATGCGATCAAAGCAGGGAAGTTTACACAGACAAGGCGGATGACGTTGCTGAAGTAAAGGAAGTTAATGGTAAGGACGTTTCTGTATTGAGGTTGTAAACTCTATGCTCGGTCGCAAATGCAACTGATCTCATTCATTCGTGCATTCGTGGCAAATGCTTATTGGATGAAATGTGACAATGTAAGCTCTTCCTGAAAGGCAGTTACGGTCAGCTCATGCCGCCATACTTAATCTTGGGAAGAGCGTTTAGCCACGAATACACGAATAACATCATTCGTTGTATTGAATTCATAGAAATACACAACTGATCTCATTCATTCGTGCATTCGTGGCAAAAGCTTTTTGGATGAAATGTGACAATGCAAGCTCTTCCTGAAAGGCAGTTACGGTCAGCTCATGCCGCCATACTTAATCCTGGGAAGAGCGTTTAGCCACGAATACACGAATAACTTCTTACGTTGTGTTGAATTCATAGGAATGCACAACCGATCTTATTCATTCGTTCATTCGTGGCAAAGGCTTCTTGATGCGAACTAACAATGCAATCTCTTTATGATCAAAAGAATGATGCCTTAGGAGAATGTAAGATTTGTGAACAATTGCTTATGTCGCATCACTCGACGCGTTCGGTCATAGCATCGGTCTTTTCTCCCAGGAATTCCACCCACGCCTTTTTGATGCACGGATAATGCTTCTGTGCTTCTGCAAGATTCAGGAATGCAATCAGATTGTTTTCAAATCTGCCTTCGAGAGTCTCATCAGAAAGTTTCCCGTCAGGAGCAAACGCTTTATGCGCCGTTGCAAGGGAGAACATGTTCGGATAAACCCTGGCGCCGAGATGCTCGAGGGGAATGCGAAGCGACCACAGCGATTTGTTGCCACCCGCCATTGAAGGTGATGCGGACATGAGCAGAGCCTGTTTTTCATTGAACGGCTGCGGACGGAATCTCGAAACCCAGTCAATAATATTCTTCAGCATTCCGGGCATCGAGCCGTTATATTCAGGCGATGCTATTATGAAAGCGTCTGATGATCTGAGCAGATCGTTCAGCGCCTGAGCGCCTTCCGGAATTCCCGTCTGCGTTTCCATATCGCCGTTGTATGAAGGGCAGTCGAAATCTGAAATGTCTGCAAAGTGAACCTCCGCTCCGTTTCTTTCAAGTATTCCTTTTGCAAGAGCGGCAAGCTTTGTGTTGAGAGAGTCCTTTCGCATTGATGCAGAAAAGAGAAGAATCTTTATCGGACCCCTCTCCGCATCGGGTGCATTGTTTTGTTCCATTTGGTATTTATTCGTTTTAAATGATTATTAACTGAGTTTGCTTCTTCACATGATCCAAGTTGAGATCACTTCTGTTTCTTTGCTTCCCTGTACTTACGCCATTCGTTGCTTCCAAGTGTGAATTCGAAATTTAGCTGAGGCTTTCCGTTGCGCATGGTTGTAAACTCTCCGGACTTAACAGCTCCGAATTTAGCCGTTGCCTTCTGTGAGCGGATATTTTCTGACCCGATGTGGAATTTTATTCGGTCAACATGCCTGAAGGCGTAATCTATCATGAGTGTTTTGACCGAACTGTTGTACTCTCCTCCCCAGTATCTTCTGGCGAGGAATGTATATCCTATGCAAATGCTTGATCCGGCAGTGTCGTAGTCATAGTACCTTGTGGATCCTATGACTGCATTTGTGCGCTTGTCAATGATGCTGAAAGCAGAGCCGGTGTTCATTGCATCATCAAAGAATTTCCGGAAGACCTCAAATTCATGCCTGTCATTTGCCGGATGCTGTTCCCAGATCAAGGGATCGGAAGCCACACTGTAAAGCGCATCGAGATCACCCTTCTTCAGCGGCAGGAGTTTCACAAGATCATCTTCCAGATCGTCCGGCTGCCAGTTAATCATTGCACAGGTTATGATTATGTTTTGATTTTTTAAGGAAGATCATTTGTGACACTGCGCTTAACCATTGTAACATCCCGCAAGGTTCCAATTCCGGAAGAATGAATTTCTGATGCAAACTGACCGGGGGCACCCGGGTCTTTCCGCCCGGCATAGTATCTCAGAAACTTTATCAGCGCTCTGCAAATCTACTTTCTGCAGATCACCATCCCGCATTCGCTCCCGGGACCGCATCCTTCCGCTTCACTGATATTCCTGAATCCGCAGTCATGCAGTGCAGTGTACAGTTCAGAAAACTCATACGTCCTCAGTGCAAGTTTCTGATATTCTGATCCGGTGATGATCCCGTTCTCCGACACTTCATAAAGGTATTCATAAATAACAGTTCTCAATGATGCATGGCAAGTCACTTTCTCCATGCAGGAGATAACTCCGCGCCCGAGAGGATAACTCATCACTTCCTTCCAATCACTATCGGTATCCTCCCTGCTGCCGCGATTCACATAAGTGAAGATAAAATTTCCTCCGGGAGCAAGGCAGTTGAATATGCATCGAAAGGCATTCGACAGCTCTTCAATGGTTGTCAGCAAGGAAGCCGAACCTGCGGTGATGAAGACATGGTCATACTTCTCATCGCAATTGAAATCCGTGACATCCGCCGTGAAGAGCCGCGGATGGAGGTCAAGTTCCCGGCACCTTTCAGAGCAGGCTTTGAGCATTTCTGCAGATGAATCGAAGCCGCTGACACAGTATCCTTCCTTTAGCATTGGTATTAGAAATCTACCCGAACCGCACATTGCTTCAAGGATCCTGCCGCTCGCGGAAGAAATATGTTCAATAAATGAATCAATCTCCTGCTTGTCCGCAAGGGGTTTGTCGAGGTCATAAATGAGAGTGCACAATTTCCCGTAGGCGCTCTTGTCTCTATCGCTCATTCTGACGTTTATGTAAATGTCTTTGGATGCAACGCCGGTTCATCATTCACCGATCTCAGTTCAAAAGTGCGCAACTCAATATTGTGCACATAACATTGTGACCGCAGAGACATCATTAAAAGAAACGGCCCGCAAAAGAATAGCGGATCCGCGGCAACCTGCATGGCCACGAATCCGCGAAAGACAAGAACTTTTGGGACACAACTTACTTAAGCAATACCATTGACTTCACCTCTTTGCTGTCTCCCGATTCAAGAGAGTAATAATAAACTCCGCTTGGCAACGAAGATCCGTCAAAGCTGTAATCATAATGTCCCGAGTTGCGGAATTCATCAAGGAGTGTTTTTATAAGCTTTCCGCCTGCATCATAGAGCGTCAGCTTTATTGCCCCTGCTTCCGGAAGCTGAAATGAAATAGTTGTCGCAGGATTGAAAGGATTGGGATAATTCTGCTCAAGCGCAAACATGCCCGGCCTGGCAACCGTCACGATTTCATTCAGTATGAAATACTCAAAGTTTCCGTTGATGTCTATTTGTTTTAGGCGGTAGTTGTAGCTTCCCATGTTCAGATCTCTGTCTGCGTATTCGTATTCCTGGAGTCCGTTGCTGTTGATCGCCCCGTCCACGAAACCTATGGTTTGCCACTCGTCACCCGCCGTTGTCTTTCTGTGGACTTCAAATCCCCTGTTGTTCAGTTCAAAGCTTGTCTGCCATCTCAGAAAGACATCGTTGAAAGAAACGCTTGACTGAAACTGCGAAAGTTCTACGGGAGAAAGGTCCTGAACTTTCAGCGTAAGCAAAAGTCTGTCAAGTGCAAGATTGCTGATGAGAACACTGCCCGTATCGGAAGCAATGAAAGTGGTGTTTACAACCACTCCTCCGAAGAAGTCCTTAAAGTTGATCTCATGGTAAAATGTCGGAGGGAGCTGAGGGAATCCCAGAAGTGTTAGTCTTATGGAAGTTCCCGAACCCGGTTTGTATTTGATCTTGTGATAGGAGGTATAAGACATCCCGGGCAGTACGGCTCCCGGACGATAATCTCTTTTCACTCCTTCTCCAAGCGGAACATTTGCGCTGTCGCTGAAAAGGCGCACGTCAAAAACGCCGGTTGGCGGTACGGGCGGCAGTTCAGTTTCGCCAAGAAAAGCATCAATGCCGTTTGTTGCCGCAGGATCAAATCCAAGCCTGACCGTATCAGTATTGAATCCGTCTGACACCTTGATCCTGATTTCATATTGCTGGGAGAAGCAATACTCTGATGCGAGGAGCAGAAGAATTGCGGGTATTAGTTTTTTCATGAGTTGCCGATTTTACTTTAGAATGAAAAATTATTTTATTTGCTTACAACAAACTTCTTCATAGCCTCAAAACCGCCCGCCGTCATCCTGTAAAAGTAAACACCCGAAGACATTCCCTCTGCGTTGAGAATTATCTCATATTCTCCTGCAGAATGGTAGCCGTTAACAAGGGTCTTAAATTCTCTACCGAGAATATCATAAACGGCAATATTCACTGTTCCGTCAACGGGCACTTTGTACTTAATCGTTGTCGCGGGGTTGAACGGATTTGGATAATTCTGTTCAAGATCATACGATACGGGAGCAGTGGCAACTGTCTTCAGAACCAGACTTCCAACATTTGCCGGGATCCTTACTTCCTTTCCTTCCACAACATCTTCATCAAGTATCTTGCCGTTTATTCCGTCAGTAATTCTGAAAGCAATTCCGTTCAGATTGCTGATCGTCAGTTTTGTTTCGCCGTTGTTTCCGCTCAGCAAAATACAATGATTTTGTCCGGCTGTTTCCACAATTCTGTCTGAACTGAACCTTGCATCAAATATGCCTGAAGGCGGCACCGGGGGCAAACTGTACATGCCCGTCATCTGATTTCCGGCATTGGCAATATACAAATATGAAGTCTTTCCGTCAGCAGTTGCAAAACTCAGTTCAGCAAACTTGTCAAACTGTTCTCCCTCAGATGAAATCACAGGGTTATCACCCGTACCTTTGTACAAATATCCTGCTCCGGTAGTTAATATCCAATACCCTTTGCCAATCTTCAGCGTATCCTCTGTTACATAGCCGCCTTCATAGCCGAAGAAGTTTGAGTTAATTATGCCCGGAGGATTTGTCAGTATTGATGATACGGGTATGTTCTGCGTAAACGGTCCGATCATATTCCAGCCCTGTGTTACATTTATCCACTCGGGCTGATAAGGCGTTCCCTGTATGATATAGTTTCCGCTGACGTTAAACTTCATCCAGTAACCTGCGCCGTTGCTCAGCACCTGCACAGGTATGTAGCCGTTCTGATATTTGTACGCCTGAGATGCTATACCCGGAAACAGTACGTTGTAGTTCATGTCATTTGCAAACAGAGGTACAGATGTCATGTTCCAGCCGGTTGATACGGGCACAGAGAGCGAAGAGTTGAGCACATATTCGATCTTCAGTGATGTGATCCCGCTGTTGCCTAGTGAGTAGCTCGATTGAGTTCTCATATTGATGTTAACGATCGTCCCGTTCACTTCATCTTTGAGAGTAAATGAACCGAGTGCCGGTAGTGTTGGCGGATTCCAGTTAAGTAAAATAGGATAACCCG
Organism: Ignavibacteria bacterium; assembly: GCA_019694675.1. Taxonomy (GTDB): domain Bacteria; phylum Bacteroidota; class Ignavibacteria; order Tepidaquicellales; family Tepidaquicellaceae; genus JADJAH01. The sequence continues at coordinate 15,468 of JAIBBK010000046.1, read as the reverse complement.
AACCGGAAGGCTGAAACGTCAGGCGCCATGTCCTGTTCACTGCGGAATCATTTCTGATATCTCTTGTGGTTCCGTCATTATTCGGCAAGACAAATCTGCAGTCAAATGCTCCTGAAGGCGGAGCAGGCGGAAGCGGATACTCTCCAAGACAGGAATCTATAAGGTTTGTACCCGAACCTGAAATTCCGAACCTCAGGCTGTCACTTTTGTTTCCCGCATCTGAAATCACAAGCTTCTGGCTCCATGTCAACTGGCATGCACCGGGCCCCCTTGCGACCTGAAGCAGATCGATCCCGGAATATTCGCCGTTGGTTCCACCAGGACCGGAGTTGGCAATTCTGTATCTGACTGCAAATCTCGCATTGCCTCCCGTAGCCGGTGCAACAAACTTCTTAAGAACCCATCCCGATGTGCTTACCTTGAATCTTCCGAGTTCTGTCCATACAGCCTCCGGGACCGAATCTCCAACCGCGGAATACATAACCCTGAATGAATCCGGGTATGTGCTGTTGTCTTTTGACCTGCTGTAGAATGAAAGAGTGTCACCGGTAAACACTGTCATCCTGGGAGTTACAAGCCAGCTGTCAATAGTGCTTACAGAAGATGCCACTCTGAAATTACATGCAACATAACCCGTTGTCGGTCCTTCGTATGCATTGAAGAACGCGGGATTGCCCTGAAACCAGGTGGCGGCAGTACCCTGCGGACTTGTACCCCTGTTGTAAACCTTGTACCCGCGGGATTTGAGCGAAGCAGTATCATTTGCCCCGTTCATATTATCAAGAAAGATGACAGTTGCATCAGTAGTTCCGGAATTCTCCGGGACGAACTCTGAGCCGTGATCGAAATAGGCGGCTCCATCTGTTCTAACCCTGTCAAATCCCAGCAAAGCGAACAGCAGGATTATTACTATGACAGAGAGTACTGCAATTTCCAGATTTGACTTGTTCATTTGTTTGATCCTCTTTGATAGTAGTTCAAAATTATTTTTAAGACCGTCCGGCATATATCTTACTTCAAAACAATTAGTTTCTTCAAGTCTTCAAAACCCCCTGCTGTCATTCTGTAAAAATAGACGCCGGATGAAAGACTGCCCGCATCAAGCATAACTTCATAAGAGCCGGCTGGTTGGAATTCATTGACAAGATACTTGACTTCCTTTCCGAGCACATCATAAACTACGATCTTTACAACGACATCATTTGGAATCTGATACTTGATAGTAGTTACTGGGTTGAACGGATTGGGATAGTTCTGTGACAGTTCATAAGTCATGGGAATCATACCCGACGACTCCAGCACAAGGGATGATAATCCCGCAGGAATAGTGATCTCCGTTCCTTCAGTCAGTACTTCGTCAAGAAGCGATCCGTTAATGCCGTCCTTAATTCTGAACCTTTGTCCGCCGGTATTATGAATTGCAAGTTTTGTTTCTCCTTCGGCAGAGTTCAGTCTTATGGATTGGTTTTGCCCGAGAGCTTCCACAAACTTATCGGAGCCGAAGCGGACATCGAAAATACCCTGAGGCGGAACAGGCGGCATGCTGTAGTCATTTGTGATATCTGCCGGCTTTGCAAGGTACAGACCTGCTTCTGATTCGTCACCTGCCCGGAATCTGAGTTCTGTGAATCGCTCGAAGGGGCCTGCCGTCACAACGTTCGGGCTATTGTCAAGCGAGCCCTTGTAAAGATAGCCGGGGCCAGTGGTTCTTACCCAGTAGCCCTTGCCGGACTTAAGAGTGTCGGCTATGAGGTACCTGTCTGCATAGCCGAAGTAAAACGAGTTTACAATTCCCGAAGGGCTTGAGATAATTGACGAAACGGGAATGTTCTTGTCAAACGGTCCGATAAGATTCCATCCTGAAACAACATTCATGTTCTCGGGTTGGAATGAATAACCCGTGATCTGGTAATCTGCAGTGCTGTTGAATTTCATGAAATACCCAGCGCCGTTGCCGAGCATTGTTATTGGAATGTACCCGTTGCTGTATGTAAACGCCTGAGAAGTTGCACCCGGGAACAGTGAAAGGTAATTCATGTTCTGCGCCCTTACCGGCACAGAAACAATGTTCCAGCCGGAAGTAACGCTCGCCGTATATGTCCTTGAATAGTAATATTCGATCTTCAGCGATGAGAGTCCGCTGAAATTCAGAACGTAACTGTTTTGATTCCTCATATTGACATTCACAATCGTTCCCGTGATCTCGTCTTTCAGGTAGAATGTTCCGTAAGCAGGGAGAGTCGCAGGATCCCATATAAATGTGAACGGATAACCCGAGAGCGAAGGCTGGAATGTCATTCGCCACGATATGTCGAAATTGCCCTCCTGCCGCATGTCTGTTTTAGTGGCATCGTTAGTGGGAAGCACAAATCTGCAATCGAAGACACCCGTGGGCGGCGGCGGTGGAACTGCAACTTCACCGAGGCATGTGTCTAAGCCGTTTGTTGCCGCAGGGGCCATTCCGAACTTTAGGCTGTCAATTGTATTGCCGTTGTCTGCAATGCGGATCGTTTGCTTCCATGATGGAGTGCATCCCGGAAGCACAGTGATATATCCGGTCTTAGTTTCGATGTCGCTACAGCAACCGCTCCATACTGAAAGAGATACATCATAAGTTCCCGGTGTAGCGTAAACAATGTTAGCCGGATTTCTGTCAGTTGAAGATGAAGGCGTGCCGCCGGGAAAAGACCATTGCCATGAAGTTGCCGGACTTGAGCCGTAGGATGAATCTAAGAAGTTAACAGGTTCGAACTGGCTTGCAGTGCGCGTACTTGAATAAAAATTTGCAGTAATATAAGGAATGCCTGTACCGAGAGGATAGTTCGGAATTGATATTGTGTGCGCGTTCGGTGTTGAAATATCGGTGTTTGTTGTGCCCACATAGGCAAAGATCTTTGTGAAAGGGTTTGTCGGTCCGTTCCTCCATACAAGATTTAGCGGTACATATGCAAACAACGGAGCTGTTGTTGCCAACTTCATTCTTATTATCTTAACTGGGATACCTGCAGGCATATTGAACCCGCTTCCAGCACCAGGAAATGTGTTTACCGCCAATCTCAACTGGGTTCCCGAAATTTGAGGATTTCTCGGGCGCAAGTTTGCGGGAAGATCGGATATAGTATCACTTCCATTCCTCGCTAATGAGTAACTGAGGGTTCCGCCGTTAGAGATTGCCGGAATATTCGCATCAAAGAAGTACTGGCCCCCCGCATACTCAAAATTCGATACACTTCCCGAATTTGTCCACGTCATATCTAAATCGAACTCGACGGAATTGTATGTTTCAGGATATGGTGTTTGGTCATTCACATCCAGCGTATAAGTCGGATTTTGAGCGAATGCTGTCAGCGGGAATACGGAAGCGCAGATCAGCATAATAATGTTGAGAAAGTTTTTCATGTTAATATGATTTTAGATTTCGTTTTCTTCTTTTGAGATTTTATTTCAACAGGATCATTTTCCTGATCTCACTGAACGTTCCTGCGTCCATCCTGTAAAAATACACTCCGGACGGAAGACTGCCGGCATTCAGCAACAGCTCGTAGCTTCCTGCCTTGCGGAATGAATTCAGCGGAATAAGCGCTTCCTTTCCGAGAACGTCAAAGACTGTTATTCTTACCATACCGTCTTCAGGGATCTGATACCTTATTACAGTCGCGGGATTGAACGGATTTGGGTAATTCTGCGAGAGCTCATAGGTCAGCGGCAAGGTTGCTTGTGTCTCTACCACCACACTGCCGAGACTCTGCGGAATAACAACAGCACTTTCCTCTGTCAGTTCTTTTTCAAATATACTGCCGTTCACTGCATCTCTTATCCTGAACGACATTCCATTTGCATTGAACAGCGTCATTCTTGTATCGCCGGAAGTTGAGCTGAGCATCACTGTGTTCGAAAGGCTTATGTCCTCTGCGTACCTGTCCGTAGCAAACCTCGCATCAAAGATACCCTGCGGGGGAACGGGCGGCATGCTGTAATCTTCCGTTAGCAACTCCGGCTTTGCCAGGTACAAAACTGCGCTTCCTTCTTCTGCATTCGCAAGCTCGAGCCGGACGAAGTTGTCCAGCGGATTCTCAGAACTGCTTCGCGCGATATTGTCTGAAGAAACCTTGTACAAGTATCCGGAAGCCGTTGTCCTTATCCAGTATCCCTTTCCTACCTTAAGCGTGTCGGGATTGAAATAACCCCCGCTGTATCCGAAGTAGTTTGAGTTTATGATGCCCGGAGGACTGGACATAACAGCGCTTACCGGGATGTTTTCGTCAAACGGTCCGATGAGGTTCCAGCCTGTGCTTACCTGCATGTTCTCGGGCGACCAGGGATATCCCGTAAAGTTGTAATTGGCATTATTGTTGAATCTCATCCAGTATCCTGTGCCGTTGCTGAGCATTGATATGCTCACATACCCTCCGCTGTACGTATATGCCTCCGATGCAACTCCGGGGAACAGAGCCGTGTAAAGCATGTCGGTTGTCCTGAGCGGCACAGACACGATGTTCCAGCCGGGAGATACCGAGCCGCTGAGAGTCTGATTGTATAGATATTCGATCTTGAGCGAGGTAATGCCTGAGTTCGTAAGCGTATAGCTTGTCTGGTTTCTCATGTTGATATTCACAATAGTCCCGGTGATCTCATCTCTGAGGAAGAAAGTGCCTGTTGAAGGCATGGTCTGATTGTTCCAGGTAAATGTTACGGGATAACCGGATGCTGATGTCTGGAATGTCATGCGCCATGTTGTGTTGAGCGCTGTATCTTTCCGGAAGTCTGTCTTTACCGCATCGTTGCTTGGCAAAATGAATCTGCAGTCGAATATCCCTGTCGGCGGCGGCGGGGGAATGAGAACCTCGCCAAGGCAGGTGTCAAGACCGTTTGTGCCGCTTGGGGACATTCCGAACCTGAGACTGTCTGTGCCCGTGCCGGCATCCCTTATCTTCACAGTATGACTCCATGTTTGCGGGCACGGAGCATTTAGCACCCTTATATATGAATATCTCTGTGTCCAGTTTGAGTATCCCGAGCCTGAAGCAGTAAGCGCCACGTTGTAAACTCCGGGAGTCATATATCTTATCACCGGATTTCTCTCCGTTGATGACGAAGGCGTTCCGCCGGGAAAACTCCACTGCCAGGCAGTCGGATTGGAACCGAATGTCTGGTCTGTAAAGCTGACATATTGTCCCTGGCTTAATGTGGTAGGTGTTGCAGAGAAATACGCCGCTACTGCACCTCCCAAAGGATCGTTCGGAATTGAGATCGTATGCGTTGCAGAAGTTGTAATGTCAGTGTTTGTAGTCCCAACGTATGCAAAGATCTTCGTAAAGGGATTTGTTGGTCCATTTCTAAATGCAAGCTGAAGCAGTCGCGGCGCGAAAAAATTGTCGCCGCCATTCACTTTTATCCGCAGCCTTGCAATAGTTACCGGCGTGTTCGGGGGCATCTGGTATCCGCTTCCGGCTCCAGGAAAAGTATTTACGGCAAGTCTCAATTGTCCCGGAGTTGAAGTTGTGTATACAACCGGGCTTCTTGGCCGCATATTTACAGGAAGGTCTCCGTCAACTACACTCATTGACCATGTTGTTCCGGATTTGATACAGTCCTTGTTGAAATCAAAGAAATATTGTCCGCCCGCATACTCAAAGTTCGGAACGCTCCCCGGATTTGTCCACGTCATATCAATATCAAACTCCATTGAATCACAGCAACTTTCCGGTATGCTTGTTATCCAAAGGTTTGTAACATCGAGCGTATATGTCGGATTCTGAGCTTGTGAAATTCCTGACAAAGAAAAAAATCCGAGCAAAGCTCCAAAGAGTATATTCCTGCTTTTCATAACTTGTCAGTTTGAGTTATGTGAATTCTGCTTGAACCTCTTAGCTCATCATTACTTCTTCACTTTACACATAACCACGCCTCACTTCACCACCATCATCTTCTTTATCACATCAAAACTTCCGGCATTCATTCTGTAGAAGTAAACTCCTGATGAAAGACTGCCGGCATCAAACCTTGTTTCATACCTTCCTGCACTGCGGAAGCCGTTAACAAGCTGTTTCACTTCCCTTCCCAGCACATCATACACAGTTATCTTCACAACACCGTCATTCGGCACCTGATAATTTATCACAGTTGCGGGATTGAACGGATTGGGATAGTTCTGTGATAGCTCGTATGTCAGCGGCAACGCATCAATCATTTCCAGCATAATGGTTGATAGATTGGCCGGCACAATAACCGGAGACTCCTCTGTCAGTTCCTTGTTCAGTATCGTTCCGTCAATCTCATCCTTCACTCTGAACTTCATTCCCTTTGCATTGTCAACACTGAGAACAATTTCATTCTGTGAAGGAGTGATTCTTATCTGATGGTTCCGGCCCAGAACTTCTACCATCTTGTCCGTGCCGAACCTTGCATCAAAGATTCCCTGCGGAGGAACAGGCGGAAGGCTGTAATCGGAGTTTATCTCTTCAGCATTACCGAGATAAAGAGATGCACTGATCTCTTCTCCTCCGCTCAGTGACAGTTTCACGAACTTCTCAAGCGGATTCTCGGCAGTTGCAGGTTGATTGTCTGTTGCTCCTTTATAGAGGTATCCGGCCATAGTGGTCCTTATCCAGTATCCCTTTCCCACTTTGAGCGTGTCGGGATTGTAATACCCGCCTGTGTAACCAAAGTAGCCTGAACTCACAATGCCCGCCGGGTTTGAAAGTATTGTGTTGACGGGAATATTCTCGTCAAACGGTCCGATAAGGTTCCACCCTGCGCTGACGATCATATTCTCGGGTGACCAGGGATATCCCGTGAAGTTGTAATTGGCATTGTTGTTGAATCTCATCCAGTATCCTGTGCCGTTGCTGAGCATTGAAATGCTCACATACCCTCCGCTGTAAGTATATGCCTCTGATGCAACTCCGGGGAACAGAGCCGTGTAAAGCATGTCGGTTGTCCTCAGCGGCACAGACACGATGTTCCAGCCGGGCGATACCGAGCCGCTGAGAGTCTGATTGTAAAGATATTCGATCTTGAGCGAAGTTATGCCGGAGTTTGTAAGCGTGTAACTTGTGACGTTCCTCATGTTGACATTCACAATAGTCCCGGTGATCTCATCCTTAAGGAAGAATGTCCCCGTTGAAGGCAAGGTCTGGTTGTTCCAGGTAAATGTTACCGGATAACCCGACACCGACGGCTGAAAAGTCATCCGCCAGTTAATGTTCTGAACCGTGTCTTTGCGGAAATCAGTTTTTACAGCATCGTTAGTTGGCAGTATGAACCTGCAGTCGAACACACCGATCGGAGGCGGTGGCGGAACAAGCACCTCGCCAAGGCATGTGTCAAGTCCGTTTGTTCCTGCGGGGGACATGCCGAATGTGATGCTGTCATTGACTGAACCGGCGTCTCTTAATCTCAGAACTTGCTTCCAGGAAATGTTACAGTTCGGAGTTGTTGTCTCGTAAGCTCCAATTGTAGGATTTGTCGCATTTCTTGCAATTCCTTCAATATCCGATGTGACAGCACTAATTGGTGCACCTGAATTCTTTAATGGTGAACCAAGTAATGGTTTCAGATTTGAAGAATTATTAGTGTACTTCGGATCCAACTGCATAGAATTCAAATCTTGCCCGGGAAATGCAATCTGCCATTGCTGCAAAGTGCTGTATGATAAAGTTGAAGTGCCTGACACACCAGTTACATTTCCATTCTGAAGACTTGGTACATAGTAGTTATTGTTTTTCATTCCGCCCGAGCCAAAATTGTAACCGAGATCAGGGGCAATTATGGGTGTCTTTAAGAGCGAAAGAGTATTTGAATTTGCATCTATCAGAATAGAGTTGTTCGCAATCAGCACAGCGGTATCTGTTGATGATGCATGTTTGGAAATTCCCGCTACAATAGGACTGCACAAAGCTGAACTAACTCCGTCAGGATCCATATCTCCGATAATTGAAATCGAATTGAAAATGAACCTATCTCCCGGTCCACTGAAGCTGCCAATCCCGATGCATTGATCACTTGATGATCCGTTTGATTTCAGATTGTAAATTACATTGTTTGCAATGAGATTGTTTGTCTTTGGCCCGGACAATGTAGAACTGATCAAGATCCCTACGGCTGAACCGGATCTCTCTTCGACGATATCATGGATAACATTGTTTGTAATAACATTATTGCCTCCATAGTTAGCCGAATTAGCAGTTGACGTCCATGAGTTTATTCCTACTGCTATGCCAATTCTGTCTGCAGATGAAGTTGTATTTGACAAGGTGCCTCCCACAAACCGAACTTCATTGTTAGTGATACTGCAGAGGTCCTGATATCTTACAAATATACCATTGGCTCCGATGTTTTCATTACCATTAGAAGCTGGACCTATGACATTTGCCGAAATCAGATTATTCTCATTAGTGTTTATGGATGTACCTAATACATAGATTCCGATCCTACACTTAACAATATTGTTTTCAAGTAACCGATTGTTATCATTGTTTCTTCCTGATGCTGTTTTCGAAGTTCCGCTAACCAAAATACCAATTGTGGTTGTTGTACTTGAACTTACCGCAACGCCGCATGAAATCTCACAATTTCGAACAGTATTGTTCCTTGCACCAAGTGAATCTGACGTTGAGAATCCACCATGTGATAACCAAACAGCTGTAGCGTTTGACAATGTACTTGTATTAAGAATTGTAAGATTTCTGCCACTGCCACCTATTCGACCATCAATTGTTACATTATCCGCACCTGAGAATCTTATTGTTACAGTATCGTTTCCTGTGATAGTTCTTGATCCTCCGCTGGGAGTAATAGTTAAATTCGAATAACTTGCATTTCCTACTCCACTGGCGTTCAGAATAGCAGTTTGTGTCTCTGTTGTATTACCAAGAATGCTCACTGTCACAGCGCCAGTATGTACTCCAGAATTGATTGCATCAAACGCCGCTTTTAGCGTTGGATATGAGCCTGCACCCGGATTTACGTTCACATTCTGCGACATAATTGTTGGTGCAAAAACAATCAGAAGCAATTGCAGTGAAATTATGGCTATGGACTTTCTCATATTCGAAAATTTTGGTGTTTAGAATTTGTTAGTCAGCCAAAGGGGAAATACTCAACGTATAACATCGTATTTCCCCATCGATCTAAGTCATCACTTCAAAAGAATCATCTTCTTCAAGTCACTGAACGTTCCCGACTTGATCCTGTAGAAGTACACGCCCGATGCAAGATCGGATGCATCAAACCTTACTTCGTACACACCTGCCGACTTATATTCATCAACGAGCATCTTTATCTCTCTTCCGATTACATCATACAGCATCAGTCTTACATTGCCTGCATTCGGGAGCTGGTAGCGTATGGTGGTTACAGGATTGAACGGATTTGGATAATTCTGGCTGAGTTCATAGGTCCTGGGTAGAATATTCTCTTCAACCAGGATCAGCTTATCTGGACTTTCATTGATCGTGATCTCTTCGCCTTCTTTGAGTTCCCTGTTGATCAGAATTCCGTTGACAGCGTCAGTGATCTTGTATCTGTTCTCTCCAAGGTTGAATGCCTTGACCTTGAGAGCGCCTGCTGATGAACTGATGCTGATCTCATGATTCTGCCCGAACGCTTCCGCGAGAGCATCGGATGAGAACCTCACATCAAACACGCCGGTTGGCGGGGGCGGCGGAAGCAGGAAGTCATTCGTGATTTCTTCAGCTCGTGCAAGATAAAGTGATGTCTTGTTTCCGCCTTCGTCACTTATCTCCAGCCGCGTCCAGTTGTTCATGTTATCAAGCGGCATTCCGCCGTATGCCATCAGTACGGTTGTATCCCTCCTTATTGTACCTGCGGATGTTGTCCTTACCCAGTAACCCTTTCCGGGTTTCAGTGTATCTGCAACTACATATCCGTAGTTGAATCCGTAGAATGGGGTTGAAATGATTCCAGGTGGATTTGTAACGATCCTGTTAACCGGAATTCTCTCTTCAAACGGGCCGATTATATTCCACCCCTGTACTACACTTATCTCATAAGGCGTAGGCCTGATTCCTGAAATTCCGTACAGTCCTGCATTTTCAAACTGCACCCAGTAACCCTTGCCGTTTACAAGATCGGTAACGGGCACATATCCGTTGTTGTAACTGTATGCCGGTAGGTAACAGCCGGGGAACAGTGATGTCACATGCATATTCTCCGCAAGCACTGGTACAGAAACAATGTTCCAGAAAGGATTCACGCTCACATTTATCGTCGACTTGTACAGATATTCAATCTTCAGAGAAGTTATTCCTGTGTTTGTAAGAACAAAGCTGTTCTGCTCACGCATGTTGATGTTAACAATTGACCCGGTTATGGCATCCTTGAGATAGAAGAATCCAGTGGTAGGCAGTGCCGCCGAGTTCCATGTAAGAGTGATCGGATATCCTGCAAATGATGGCTGGAACTTCATAAACCATACCTGATTGCCGATTGTGTCTTTCTTAATATCGCGTTTGGAATCATTTGGAGAAAGCAGTTGAAATCTGCAGTCAAACGCACCTATTGGCGGCGGCGGCGGCAAAGCCTGTTCTCCAAGGCAAGTGTCAAGACCGTCCGTACCCTGAGGTGACAATCCAAAGAATAAGCTGTCATTTACATTGCCGGCATCCGAAAGTTTTATCATCTGTACCCATGTGGTACCGCACGGGAACGGATTGACAGTTATGTAATTTGTCTTCAGCACCGTGTCAACATATCCGGTCTTTCTTGCAATGAGCCTGACAGGATAAACGCCCGGGGTATTGTATCTTATGTTTGCCGGATTCTGTGAAGTTGAAGTGGAAGGAGTTCCTCCGGTAAAGAGCCACTCCCAGCTTGTTGGTCCGCCAAGGGTTGAATCAAAGAAGCTGACATACTGCCCGTATGTTACTGTTCTTGTATTCGCATAGAAGTTTGCCTCAAGTCCGTTGAAGAATGGATCATTCGGAAAACTGATCAAGTGATTCGATGAAAATGAAATGTCGGTGTTTGTAGTCCCGACATATGCAAAAATTTTCGTGAACGGATTAGGCAAAGCGTTCCTCCATGCAAGGTTAAGCGACGTTGCTGCAAACTGTGCCGCGGTCGTCTGAAGCCGAACTCTTACAATCGTAACAGCAACTCCTGCAGGCATATTGAAGCCACTCCCGGCACCGGGAAAAGTATTGACTGCCCATCGTAACTGAGTACCGGACACTGTTGGATTTCTGGGTTGCATGTTAGTCGGCAAGTCCGAACCTGCATTTGACATCGATAATGTTCCGCCGTTTGCAATTGCAGTATTGAAATCGAAAAAGTACTGACCTCCTGCATACTCGTAGTTCGGCACCACACCTGAATTTGTCCAGGTCATGTCTATGTCCCACTCAACCGAATTGACAATGTTAGGCGAAGGCGTCCTGTTTGTTGCGTTGAGAATGTAGGTCGGGTTCTGAGCGCTCACATTTATCGTGCAAAAGCAAACGACAATAAACGTGACAATTAAAGTAGAAAAGTTTTTCATAGCATCTAAAATAATTTATTTTGTAAACGAATATTTCCGCTGCTTGGGAAGATCAGCTATCCGTGAAAACGGCTTTGCGCATTCACGAAAATCTTCTTCTCTTCTTGCCTGAGTTCAATTAATGATCTGAACTCAATCTGAAACAATTCAGGTTCTGGCTAACTTAGATTGCAGAACTTGTCCCAATCAGCATGTTCTCACCCATTTCTTCCCGTCGTGTTTATTGCACTAATTCAAAGTATAATGTTCTAACTTACTAGTATCATATCTCTAACCGGAACTTCTGATTTGGGTCGAGTTCCTTTATCTTGTCGGCTATATGCCTTGAAACAGAAGTCTGAATTTGCATCGGCCGCATGTTAGTCCTGAATTTATCTCCCCGCGGAAACCGAATGAAAAATATAAAACAATTGTGCAAATTCAGAAACTATACAAACTTAAGAAATCTTTGTAATATTATACTATGACTTATGTCATACTTCCAAAAGAAAGAGCTACTATTGCAGAACAAAAAATTGTATACAATCGGATTGCTTAGTTGGATTTTAAGAAAGAGAGGGAATCTAAATTGCTTGACTGTTTAATTACGGATCAGCCTGAAGAGGAGTGTAGGACCTGCAGTAGATATCAGCATTATTGCTTAATCGCCATTCTTCAATTTACTAATGAACAAAATTCACTGTCCTCACTTTACCACCACCATCCTCTTCACATTCTCGTAAGTTCCGGAGGTGAACCTGTAAAAGTAAACGCCTGATGACAGGCCGCCGGCGTCAAACTTTATCTGATACTTTCCGGCTGTCTGAAATTTGTTTACCGGTACGCTTACTTCCCTTCCGGTGATATCATACACAATCAGCTTCACAATCCCGTCCTTCGGGATCGCGTAGCTTATCACTGTGGATGGATTGAACGGATTGGGAAAATTCTGTGAAAGCTGATAAGTCTCCGGCGCAGTGAGCGGCGATTCAATCAGTATGGAGTTTAGACTTGCGGGTATCTTCAACACAGTGCCTTCTTTCAGTTCGGCATCAAGGATGCTTCCGTCAACAGGGTCTTTCACTCTTAATGTTGTGCCGTTCGCTTCGTGCATCGTCAGAATCGTTTCTCCGCCGGTCGAGTTTATCTTTACCGTGTTTGTTTGTGCAATATCTTCAACATACTTGTCCGATCCAAATCGCACGTCAAAAATGCCGGAAGGCGGAACAGGCGGAAGATAATATGTGCCGTTCATCTGCGAAGCCCTGCCAAGGTAAAGTCCTGCATTGCTTCCTTCTCCTGAAGTGAAGCTGAGTCGTATCATACCGTCCGGAAGTTCACCGCTCCTTTGAACTGCAATGCCGGCCGCTGCCTGTGCATACAAATATCCGGATGCGGACGTTCTGACCCAGTAACCTTTGCCGGCCTTCAGTGTATCCGCCTCGAAATACCCGTCTCGGAAACCGAAGAATCCGGACATCAGTATTCCGGCAGGTTCTGAAAGAACTGATGCAACGGGAATGTCTTTGTCAAACGGCCCTACGAGGTTCCAGCCTTCGTTTATATTTATCTGCTCCGGCTGCCAGGGATATCCTTCAATGCTGTAAACTGCCGTGTCGCTGAACTTTATCCAGTACCCGGTTCCGTTGATAAGCGTGGTAACATTCACATACCCCCCGTTATATTCGAAAGGCTCTGATGCGGCTCCGGGAAACAATGCTGTGTAATTCATGTCACCCGCCCTCAGCGGAACTGAAACCATGTTCCAGCCGGAGTCAACTGCAATGTTTTGCGACTGATTGACCGTGTGCTCGATCTTCAGAGATGTAATGCCCGTGTTTGAAAGCACATATCCTGACTGCAGACGCATATTGACATTCACTATGCTTCCGGTGATCTCATCTCTTAAATAAAAGGTACCGTATGAAGGAAGCGCAGACGAATCCCATGCAAAACTCATGGGATATCCTGAAGAGGACGGCTGAAAAGTCATGCGCCAGTTTGTATTAAGCGCAGTGTCCTTTCTTATGTCTGTCTTCACTCCGTCATTCGAAGAGAGGATGAACCTGCTGTCGAACACGCCTGTAGGCGGTGGCGGAGGAAGTGCAACTTCACCGAGGCAAGTGTCCACGCCGTCACTTCCCTCCTGCGACATTCCGAAGATCAGACTGTCGCTTTCGTTTTCTGCATCTGAAATAAGAACAGGCATGCTCCATGTTGCATTACAAACAGGAAGCACGGTAATGAATGCATGTTTGGTGATTGTGTCACTGTCCGTTCCGATCCATGCCGTCAGGCTCACATCGTATATGCCGGGAGTTTCGTATAAGATGCCTGCGGGATTCTGCAGGGATGATACGGACGGCGATCCGCCCGGAAATGTCCATTCCCACTGCATTGCCTGGCCTGCGCCGTATGTGGAGTCAAAGAAATTCACACTGCCGCCGGAAACCACTTGCCGTGTGTCGGAGAAAAAATTTGCAAAGACCGTCTGAAGTCCTCCGAGAGAATCGTTTCCGATCGAGACCTGATGAGTCGCCGGCGTCGAAATATCCACGCCGAGTGAACCTACATAAGCAAAGATCTTTGTGTGTGGATTGGGAAGCATGTTTCTCCAGACAAGATTCAGCGGCTCATGTGCAAACACGTTTGCAGATGTTGAAAGCCTCATCCTGACAATTCTCACCGTATCACCTGTCTGAAACTGATAACCGAATCCTGCTCCGGGAAATGAATTGACCGCAAGCCGAAGCTGTGTTCCGGATATTGCAGGGCTTCTTGGCCTGAGATTCACGGGCAGGTCTGACGTATCCGAAGAAGCATAATTATAGGTGAGGACTCCACCGTTTGCTATGAGCGGATTGAAATCAAAAAAGTATTGTCCTCCCGCATACTCGAAATTCGGCGCAACGCCGGAATTTGTCCATACCATGTCAATGTCAAACTCCACATAGTTGTATCCTTCCGACTTGCCGTTTACATCAAGCGCATACGCCGGATTCTGCGATCGCGCATTATTGACAAGCGCAAACAAAAGGAACACCGATATTAGCTGTAAGCGGAACAACTTCATTCAGTACTGATAATTTTTCTTAACTGCATTCTGCAATTATCCTAAACAGCAATCAGTCATCAAGCTATGACAACCTAAGCTCAGATTCTGTGCAAACTTTCTTCCGATCCCGGCAGTACATCTTCAGTTAATTGATATTAAGGAGTGATCGCCGTGATGTAATTGGCAGCGTTGTTGTCGCCGATGGAATAATCCGTGCCGTCAACGAAGTTGTCGCCGTTGAGGTCGGAGGGAACATAGCCCGTAACAAATGCCATTGCGCCGTTGTCAATGATGCTCAGGTCTGTGGCATCTATCACGGCATCCTGATTAACATCCCCGCTGTACGTGCAGAACCGGGAGCCTTTCTGCACCATGTTACTGCCGTATGCTTTTGATGCCGCATTCGTGAAATCGTAGATCAATGCGTTGTTTGTCCATGAAACCGTATTGCCGCTCCAGAGCTCAAGGCCGTTCCTGTGGAGAACCTGTATATAATAAGGAGTGAAGCTAGGTGCGGAATTGAAATTCAGGAAAAGCCCACTTCCCGTAGTGTCAATTCTTGTCTTTGCAACATCAACGACGGCATACGGAAATGCTGAACTTCTGAGGTTCACCTGTATCGTATCTCTTTTCATCTTGTTTGTGATCTCATCATACATTCCTTCAGTCAGGTACGTCAGACGCAAATACCTCAACTGCATGTTCATCTGTGTCCTTATCTCTCCGTTGAATGCATAAGCGGTATGAATATCTGCATACATTCTGCCCTGAAGAAGAATGCTCTCCACGGAAGGTGCAAGAATAAAAGTATTGCTGTATGTGCCGTGCGTAACACCAAGCGGAAAGCCGGTCCAGATAACCTGAGTGCCTGCGTTTTCTGTTGATGATGCCGGCCCGTGAAAATGCGCGCCCGTGGTAACTCCCGAGAGAAGCG
>JAIBBK010000026.1 GCA_019694675.1 Ignavibacteria bacterium | reverse complement strand
TCACGTTAATGTCGTCATACGTCTTATAAACTTTTGGCAGAACAAGAAGCCCCAAAGAAAGATCCCACTCGTAATAGTTTCCGAACTTGAAGTCGTTGCCGGCAATGTTGACATTGTAAGACATCTCGGCTGTAGCGGCAAACTTGTCTATGAGGTTTGTTGCAACGAGGCTGTTGCGTATAGTGTAATTGTCAGTTGTGTGGAAATCAACAGAAGGAACGGTGATGTCTCCGCCGAATTCATAGAAAGAAACTTTGTGGCCGGGGTGAAGTTCGTATTCGACCTCTCCGGAAACAATCGGCTTGGGATTGACGGGTATGGTGGCGCCGCCCTGGTATGCGAATCTCCAGTGGTAATTCCTCTTGTCAATATCGAGGAATCTGTAACGCGCGTCCACATTGTAGTTCCCCAGGAACTGGTAATCCTCATCAATAGTGTAAGTCACATTATTGTAGAGTGTCAGATTTCCCAGCAAGCCGTAGTTAAGCTGAAAGTCGTAGTGAAATGCTTTCATCTGATCATAGCTCCTTGCAATGTTCCTCACTTCAATCCTGTTCTTCGAAATATTCGCCGCCGCTTTGGAGACGATGTAAAGCTCCTGCGCAACCGCAGGTGCAGTCACAATTGTAACCAGCACGCACAGTCCGATCGTTATTGACTTCATTGTCATGTGTTTTTCCAAAATATCAAAGTCATTCGAATATTGTAATTCAATAGCCGGTTTAAGTCAGAAGTTACTCCTTATATTATAAGGCCTGATACCCGCAGGTGCCGAACGTCCTGCTCAGTTAATAAGAACAATGGTCCCGTGCGGAGTGTGCGGAAAAAGTATGAATGCCGGAAAGCATTCTGATACATCTCCTGTGAACCATGCCGAACGGGCAAAGGCATCACTAGGTATCCGTGATATTCAGCAAGACAAGACTTGCTGCAATTTTTGGTCAGGTCTCATTGAGAATCTGCATCTCTGTGCTCGCGCCGGTCCCAGTAATCCCTCCGTATACCCATAAATAATTTGACTTTACAATAAATTTGGCTATTTTTGTATCAAAGTGGTAAAAAGTGGGGAAAAGTGGTAAACTGTTTCCCTTTTATGATTTAATCGAATAAAAAGAGCATTCAATGTTCCAGGGCCATTCGGTATGCAGTATTGACGCAAAGTCACGGCTAATGCTGCCTGCAAAATTCCGGAAATTCATGAAGCCTGAAGCTGACAATAAGCTTGTGCTTACGCGCGGCCTTGATGAATGCCTCCTTATGTACCCGCTTGATGAATGGGAAAAGGTCAAATCGGGTCTTTCAGGATACAATCAATTTAACTCAGAGCAAAGATTCTTCATAAGACAATTTTTATTCCTCGCAAATGAAGTTGAGCTTGATTCGCAGAACAGGATACTCATACCTACACAGCTCATGCAGTTTGCAAAGCTGAACAAGGAGGCGGTGGTGCTCGGACTGCTTGACAAAATGGAAATCTGGGATCCGGAGATAAAGAAGAATTACGACAATTCCATGTCAAGGTCGTATGAGGAGATTGCCGAAAAAGTTTCAGAGATAATAAATTCTCCAAAAGCCTGAGACACGGCATAAAGTGTCAAGTGAATTTCATATTCCGGTTCTTTCACATGAAGCAGTCCGGCTTCTGATAAATCCCGATCTGAAGAACCGCGTACTTGTTGACGGAACTCTCGGCGGCGGGGGATATACAAAGCTGATCTGCGAAGGTACAGCTGAAGGCGATTTCATCTACGCACTTGACAAGGACCTGAACGCGATAGATGAAGCAAGGGCTAAGCTCGGATTCTGCGCAAAGAAACTGGAGATAATAAATGCAAACTTTGCGGACGTTGCCGAAACCCTGGCCGGCAGAGGCGTGAATGAGATATCGGGAATAGTGCTGGACCTGGGACTTTCATCGTTTCAGATCGAACATGAGGACGGGTTCAGTTACCTGCGCGATACGCCGCTTGACATGAGGGCTTACAGGGAAGACCCGCTCACTGCGGCTGATGTTCTTAATGAATATTCCCGGCATGAACTTCTCAGGGTTTTTGAAGAATACGGAGAGATCGGCAATGCTGAAAGGCTTGCTGATTCAATAGCGGCGGAAAGAAAAAAGAGCAGGTTCACCACTACGATTCAGCTTGCAGAGCTTGTGGAAAGTGAATACAGAATAACAAGAAAGAACAGGATGGACTTTTTGTCGAAGATATTTCAGGCGCTGAGGATCGAGGTGAATAACGAAATTGAAAATCTGAAGATGGCGCTGGAACAGTCGCTGAGGATCTGCGCAAGCGGTGGAAGAATAGTTGTGGTATCATACCATTCGCTGGAAGACAGAATTGTAAAGAATTTTTTCAGAAGCAACTCCGCCGGAAAGAACGATCCGCTCGAAGGAAAACTGCTGAAGATACTTACTAAGAAACCGGTATCGCCCGGCTGGAATGAAATTAAATCTAACAGAAGATCACGCAGCGCCAAGCTCAGGGCTGCAGAAATAATTCAAACACAAATATGAACACCCGACCCCGTAAAAAAACATCATTGTTCTATGTTCTGATCGGACTGATTGCGGCAGGCATAATTGTTTTTCTGCACATCAGCAGTACCATACAGATCAACAAGCTCGCGGTGACAAACAATCTGCTGAGGGAAGAGATCAAGAGGAAGAAGCAGGCAAACGATCTTCTCGTTACCGAAGTGGAGAAGCTCAGCAGTTACGACCGCATCAGCAATATTGCAGGAAGCAAGTTTGCGCTGAGATACAAGGAGACGGCAATTACAGATAAGAAGGTTGTTCTCAAAAAATCCGATATGCCCAAGTAAACAAATTGAATTACAAGATATACAAGAGCACGGACAGGCCGCTGATTCAGCGAAGAAAGATCAATCTCATCTTTCTTGCGCTGTTTTGTGTTTTTGTTGTAATACTTGTGAAGCTTGTGAATGTTCAGCTGATAGACTCCGAGAAGTACCGCCTTGCCGCGCGCAAGCAGTACGAGAACAAAGTTGCCATAAAGCCGTTCAGGGGAATGATATTTGACCGCAACATGAATGTTCTCGTTTCAAATACATACGAGCTGTCATTTGCGGCCGATCCGAACATGGTAAACGAACCTGATAAGATCGCGGATACCTTTGCAAAGACTTTCGGCAAGAGCCGCGAAGAGTATCTGCAGAAGCTGAACACTCCGAACACTTCATTCGTCTATCTTGAGCGCAACGTGATCGCCGACAGCGCAAAAGGCCTTGATACGCTTGAGGTTCCCGGGCTTATAACCCTGAAGGAACCCGGCAGAGTTTACAACTACGGCAGTCTTGCATCACAGATACTCGGATTCACAAACTCCGAGAACAAGGGGCAGACGGGCATTGAACTGTCAATGGACAACGTGCTTACCGGGAAGGAAGGTTATGTTGTGATGCAGAGGGATGGAAAGGGAAATGCAAGGCCTTCGCTTGAATTTCCCAGGAAGGATGCGGAGAACGGAAACAATTTGGTGCTGACGATCGACATTAACGTTCAGAGGTTTGCAGAGGAAGAGCTTGCCGCCGGTGTGAAGGAGTTCAATGCAGACGGGGGAAAGGCGCTCGTGATGTCTGTCAGGACGGGAGAAATCTTAGCAATGTGTTCCTATCCCACTTACGACCCGAACAGCATTTCAGTGAAGGATACGGTCGGAATGAAGAATGCCGTAATAACGGACATATACGAGCCCGGATCAACATTCAAGATCATAAGCGCAGCCGCATCGCTTGAGGAGAATCTTGAGAACAGGAATTCGATAATTCAGACGGAAAGCATCAGCGAAGTTGAAGGAATTGAAATAAAGGATGTGCACAGTTCAAAGAGCATGACCTTTCAGCAGGTTCTGGAACAGTCGAGCAATGTGGGATTCGGCAAGATAGCACTCAGGATAGGGCCTGAGAGGTTCTACAAGTATGCCAGGGATTTCGGATTCGGCATCTACAGCGGAATAGAACTTCCCGGAGAGAACAAGGGGCTTCTTAAGAGGCCGATAGATTTTTCGTCATTCTCGCTCCCTTACATGTCCATCGGATATGAAGTGCTTGTGAACGCATTGCAGATCTCGTGCAGTTATGCGGCGGTTGCAAACGGGGGCATGATGATGAAGCCTTACATTATTGCAAGGGAAATGACGACAAGCGGCGAGACCGTGATCGAGTCAAAGCCGAATCAGCTCCGGCAGGTCATCTCGCAAAACACTGCAAAGACCCTGACGGAACTGCTCACCGGCGTTGTTGAGAGAGGAACCGGTGCGGATGCAAAACCGGAAAATTTAACCGTCGCGGGAAAGACGGGCACTTCACAGAGACTTGTTGACGGAAAATACTCGAGCAGTTCGCACAACGCATCATTCGTGGGATACTTTCCTGCAGAAGACCCGAAGATCCTTATCACTGTGATACTTGACAATCCGAAGTCGGGAGAGTTCTACGGAGGCAAAGTGGCCGCACCCGTATTCCGCAGGATCGCAGAGAGGATAGCCGGGTTCACCGGAAAGGGAAATGAAGACTTTGGCAGATTCGTATCTGTGGGCATGAACACGCTTCCTCCGGCAGAACTGAATGAAGTAAAGGAAGAGAAACTTATGATGCCGAACCTTCTGAACCTGAAGATCGATAATGCAAAGGAGATCCTCAGAGAATCCGGTTTAGATTTTGATATTCACGATCAGACGGGCGGAAAGGTCTCAGGCGTAAATTACATTGTAGTTTCGCAGTCGCCCGCGCCGAATGAACTTCTTGCAAGGCCATTCGCCGGAACCGTTGACATTGTTGCGCTCAGCGTGTCCGATAATGAAGGCAGGCTTCAGAGCGTGCCTGACGTAAGAGGCATGAGCATAAGAAAAGGTATGAACAAGATCCTCGCACAGGGATTCGGCATTGATATAGAAGGAAGCGGAAAGATAGTTGAACAGTCTCCGGCCGCAGGATCAAAACAACTGCCCGGCTCTACGATCCTCATTTACTGCATGGAGAAGGAATGAACATACGCGAACTCATCGGCAAAGCATCGCTTGAATTTTCCGAATACAACGGCCCGGACTTCGATGTGAAAGGTATCACATACGACTCAAGAAAAGTGAAACCTGGATTTGTCTTTATTGCGATCAAAGGACTGAAGGATGACGGATCAAAGTACATTGTCAATGCAAGGAGCAACGGTGCAGGTCTCATAATTTCAGAGTCAAATGATCAGTCTGCCGGCGATGTGATAATAACGGGGAATCCGAGAAGGGCGATGGCAGACCTGAGCCGAGTATATTACGGCGATCCTTCACGAAAGCTTTCATTGCACGGAATCACAGGAACCAACGGAAAGACGACTACAACTTATCTTGCAAGAAGCATCTTTGAACATGCGGGAATTCCTTGCGGCCTGATAGGAACGATCAACTACGAGTATGGTGACGTGAAGAAGGAATCATCGCTCACAACTCCCGACTCCGTTGAAATGAATATCATACTTTCCGAAATGGCGAATGCGGGGATGAAGGGATGCGTAATGGAGGTCTCATCGATCGCGCTTGTGATGGACAGGGTCTACGGGCTGAAGTACAGGTCCGGCCTGTTCACGAACCTCACCAGCGAGCACCTTGACTTCCACGGAAACATGAAGGAGTATTTTGAAGCGAAGAAGATCCTGTTTGACAATCTTGACGGTGACTCACTTGCAATATCCAATAAGGACGACGAATACGGATCGAAAATAGTTGAAGGCACTAAGGCCGGAAAATACTTCTATTCACTTGTAAGCGACAGTGACCTTTGTCCTTCGAATGTAAGCATCTCGGTCAAAGGCATAAGCTTCGGGATCTCATACGAAGGAAAGAGCGCGAAGATAGTATCCAAGCTAACGGGAAGGTTCAATGTTTACAACATTCTTGCGGCTATGTCGCTTTGCCTTAACAACGGCGCAGAGCTCGGCGCAGTCGCCGAAGCCGTAAGCAAGTTTGAAGCAGTCAGGGGAAGATTCAACAGAATGCACCTTCCGAACGGAGCAACTGCTGTGGTTGATTATTCCCACACTTCAGACTCTCTGAAGAATGCGATCGAGTCGGCGAGGGATCTTGTTGATCTTGAAGGAAAGAACGGAAGAGTGATAACGGTATTCGGTTGCGGCGGAAACAAGGACAGAACGAAAAGGCCTGTGATGGGAAAGATCGCAGTATCGCTTTCCGATTATGCTTTGATCACATCAGACAATCCGAGATACGAAGACCCCTTTGTGATAATTGACGAGATAACCGCAGGGACAAACGGATTCAAAAACTATGAAGTGATAGAAGACAGGGAAAGCGCGATCAGGAGAGGAATTGAGATCTCAAGAGAAGGCGACATAGTGCTGATATGCGGAAAAGGTCACGAGACATATCAGGAAGTTCACGGTGTGAGAAAGCACTTTGACGACATGGAAATGGCAGTGAAGTACTCAAACAATGCCGGACGCCAATGATCATGACAACCAGTCTCATAGAGATAAGCACTCCCGAATGCAAGGGGATCATACCGATCGGGTACAAGTCTGCCAAAATAGATTCACGCGCGGTCAAGAAAGGTGATCTGTTTTTTGCAATAAAAGGAGAGAATTCCGACGGCCATGATTTTGTCGGTGACGCATTCAGAAGGAAGGCCGGCGCGGCAGTGGTTGACATCAGATGGATGAAGAAGCACGGAAGAGATCACTCAAATTTCGCACTGTTCGGAGTGGATGACACGGTTTCTGCACTCGGCGAACTGGCCAGGATCCACAGGACAAGATATGATGTGCCGGTGCTTTGCATCGGAGGAGCAAACGGAAAGACTACAACTAAAGACCTCGTTTCGGCAGTGCTTGCGACAAAGTACAGGGTTCTTAAGACGGAAGGCAACCTCAACAATCATCTCGGGCTTCCCATGACGTTGCTGAATCTTAACAAGGAACATAAATTCTGCGTGCTGGAAGTCGGATGCAGTCACTTCGGTGAGATCAGGTATCTGTGCGGCATCGCCGATCCGGATGCCGGGCTTGTGACCAACATCGGCAAGGAGCATCTTGAGTTCTTTAAGGACCTCAACGGAGTAGCCAAGGCGGAGTTTGAGCTTTATGATTTTCTTAAGTCAAAGACAGACGCTGTATCCTTTTTCAATCTTGACGACAGTTACATTCGCAAGTATTCTAAATCAATACCCCATGAAAGGAAGTGCACATATTCTTACGGCTTTGAGCCGGACGTTAAAGGAACGTTCAAGGGCTATGGCAAAGATCTTCAGCCCAGGTTCGAAGTCACAGCCAAAGGAAAAAGTTTTGAAGTTCAGGTCTCCACATTCGGAAAGCATTCCATCTACAACGGACTTGCGGCAGCAGCTGTGGGAAATCACTTCGGCATCCCGAAAGCGATGATCAGAAAGGCGCTTAAGACATTCACTCCTACCTCATCAAAGAGGATGGAATTGCTGAGGCACAATGGAA
The DNA here is from genome assembly GCA_019694675.1 of Ignavibacteria bacterium. Lineage (GTDB taxonomy): Bacteria > Bacteroidota > Ignavibacteria > Tepidaquicellales > Tepidaquicellaceae > JADJAH01. Next base: position 6,333 of record JAIBBK010000026.1, on the reverse strand, counting down.
TGCTGATAATCAATGATTCATACAACAGCAATCCGGATTCCGTTAAGATGGGGCTTGAGACCATGATGGAAGCTGGCGTCAGCGGAGAAAGGCACGCAGTTCTCGGCGACATGCTTGAACTCGGAAAAGCAAGTACTGAGGAGCATTCGAGGATCGGAAGAATAGCCCGCAAGCTCGGAGTCAGGAATCTCTATACATTCGGAAAAGAATCGCTTGCAACATTCAGGGGCGCAAAGGGCGTCAGCAACAATTTCCATTTCGAAAGCAAAGAGGACCTTGCAGAGATGCTCCGGCGCAGGATCGGGAAGGGAGACCTTGTTTACGTCAAGGGCTCAAGAGGAATGAAGATGGAAGAAATTGTCAACTCAATAACCGGGAAGTAATGCTTTACAAACTCGGAGTATGGATAAACGATATGTACAACCCGCCGGGGTTTGACATTTTCAGGTTTATCACATTCAGGTCTGCACTTGCGGCCATCACTGCACTGCTTATCAGTTTTGTGGTGGGACCCAGGATCATAGAATTCCTGAAGAAGAAGCAGATCGGTGAAGCCCGCAAGGAAGACGGCCCGCAGTTTCACTGGTCAAAGGCTGGAACTCCGACCATGGGAGGATTCATAATACTCTGCTCGATACTCATTCCCGTTCTGCTTTGGGGCGATCTTGAAAACATCTATGTTATCATAATCACATTCGTTACGGTTGCGCTTGGCATTGTCGGATTCACTGATGACTATCTTAAGGTCATAAAGAAATACAAGAAGGGGCTTGCGGAAAGATACAAACTTCTCGGACAGCTTACGGTCGGACTTGCAGTCGGATGTGCGATATACTTCCTTCCGCAGTTTGAAGGAATAAACTCAGTCACGACAATTCCGTTCCTCAAGAGTTTTCAGTTCGACTTCTCGTACCTCTATGTGCCTATTGTTGTGTTCATCATCACGGCGACTTCGAATGCAGTGAACTTCACAGACGGACTTGACGGGCTTGCAACAGGCACTGTGGGAATAGTTGTGTTCACTCTCGGTGTGATAGCTTACGTATCAGGGAACATTGAGACAGCAAAGTACCTCAACATAATCTACCTCCGCGGGAACGGCGAACTGCTCATATACTGTGCGGCCGTATGCGGAGCTACACTCGGATTCCTGTGGTACAATTTCTATCCCGCTCAGGTTTTCATGGGCGATACCGGCTCACTTGCATTAGGCGGTGCGGTTGGAACGCTTGCGGTGCTTGTTAAAAAGGAATTCATGCTTCCGCTTCTTGGAGGAATATTCTTCGTTGAAGCCTTGTCGGTGATCTTGCAGAGATACTACTTCAAGTACACTCGCGTGAGGACGGGAGAAGGAAAGAGGATCTTCAGGATGGCTCCGATCCATCATCACTTTGAGATGAAGGGGATACCCGAACCGAAGATCGTAATAAGGTTTTACATTGTGGGAATAATACTTGCGATCATGACGCTTGCAACGCTGAAGGTGAGATGACTGACAAAAAGAACAGTTCTTTTACGGTAATGGGGGCTGGAAGGAGCGGAGCAGGAGTTTCAAAACTGCTGGCAAGGCACGGCAACAAAGTGAAACTCTATGATGAGAACACCGCCGACAAGCTCAAGTACTCAGACACTGAAGAACTTGAGAGGGAAGGCGTCGAACTTTTTCTCGGGAAATGGAGCGACGAACTTCTGAACTGCGATACGCTCGTTAAGAGTCCCGGCATACCGCCCGCAAATGAGAAGCTGCAGCTTGCAGTCACTGCGGGAATAAAAGTGGTATCCGAAATTGAAGCGGCATTTGCTTATTGCCCGTGTCCCGTGATCGCGGTGACCGGAACCAACGGCAAGACAACCACAACCGTGCTTGCAGGAGAGATACTGAAGAATGCGGGAATTGATGCAAAGGCCTGCGGAAATGTGGGAACAGCATTCAGTGATGTGGTTGACGGGCTGAAGAGCGACAGCATTGCAGTCATTGAAGTCAGCAGTTATCAGCTGAACGACATTGACAGGTTCAGGCCGGATGCGGGAGTGATAATGAACATCACACCCGATCATCTTGATTGGCACGGAAGCTTTGAGAACTATCTTCGTGCAAAGTTCAGGATCGCAGAGAATATGGACAGCGAATGCCTTCTTGTTATAAACTACGACGATGAAATTCTCCGGGGAGAAGCGGAGAAGCTTGAAGTGCCGCTGGCGTATTTCGGAACAGGCATTGAAGTTTACAGGCACGCGGAGATCGGCGCTTATGCCGATGAGGGCATCATGTACTTCTTCGACAAAGAAAAAGAAATTCACGAAACAATAATGGAAACAAGGGACATCAACATACGCGGAAGGCATAACCTCTACAACTCACTGGCCGCGGCAATTTCGGCAAGGGCGTTCGGCATCGGCAAAGAGGTCATATCCGCAACTCTGAGAGAATTTGCCGGCGTTGAACACAGGATCGAATTTGTAAGAGAGATCAGGGGCATCAGATTTTACAATGATTCGAAGGCAACAAACACTGACTCTATGTCGGTTGCGCTGGAATCGTTTGACGGGAACATCGTGCTGATCATGGGCGGAAGGGAAAAGGGAAATGACTACACCGCAGTTGACGGGCTCATAAGGAAAAAGGTCAAAGCTATCGTGGCAGTGGGGGAGACAAGGGATAAGATCATTGGCCATTTCGGAAACATAGTAAGCGTGGAAGCCGCAGAAGACATGAAGGATGCAGTGGAAAAAGCATTTCGTTCCGCAGTAAACGGTGACACGGTTCTGCTTTCTCCCGCATGCAAGAGCTTTGACATGTTCGACAGCTTTGAGCACAGGGGAGAAGTATTCAAGAAGACAGTATCTGAACTGAAATGAACGGAAAGAACAGAATAGACATACTGATCCTTGTTGCAGTGTTCGTGCTGATGATCTTCAGCATCGGCGCTGTGTATAGCGCCAGCGCTTCATTCTCGCAGGACAAGTTTCAGGACAGTCTCTATCTGTTCAAACAGCATCTTGTCAAGGTTGTCTTTTCCATAGTTGCAATGTTCATACTTGCAAGAATGGATTACAGGCTTCTTGAACGGATCGCAAAGCCAATGATAATCGCTTCAATACTGCTTCTCATTTACACTGTGGCATTCGGTTCGGGACCGATAAAGGGAGCCAGCAGATGGATAAGCATCGGTCCGATAAATTTTCAGCCGTCTGAAGTTGCGAGGTACGCGCTGATAATCTACCTCTCGGTTCTTCTGTCGAGAAAGAAGGAATACATGAACCTTCTTTACAGAGGTTATCTGCCCGTGCTTTTTTACGTGCTGACTGTGACGGGTCTTGTTCTGATACAGCCCAACTTCTCCGTGGCCATAATAATCTTCAGCACAAGCATGATGATGATCTTCCTTTCAAGGGCAAAGCTGAAGCACATAGGATTTACGTTCGCGGCGCTTGCGCCTGTTGTGCTTGTGTTCGTGCTTTCGAAAGACTACATACTTGCTAGGATCTCATCATACACAGAGTACAAGTCAAGCGGGAGCACGAGTTATCAGCTTCAGCAGGCGCTGATTGGTTTCGGCAACGGCGGCCTTACAGGTGTTGGGCCGGGCAATTCCAATCAGAGAGATTTCTTTCTGCCGGAGGCGCACGGTGACTTCATCTTTTCCATAATCGGCGAAGAATACGGATTCATTGGAGCGCTTATTATACTAAGCCTTTACATGATAATCATATACAGAGGATACCTGGTTGCAAAGGAATGTACGGATGAGTTCGGCAAGTATCTTGCATTCGGCATCACAACCCTTATCACTCTCAATGCGCTCGTGAACATGGCAGTTGCAAGCGGAGTGCTGCCGACCACCGGAGTTACCCTGCCGTTTGTGAGTTACGGAGGAACTTCGATCATATTCAGTGCAATGGCGGTCGGCGTATTGCTGAACATTTCATCGCGAAAGAGGGAAGATGCAGAGTCACTGTCAATTGCATAATGCATGAGATATGTATTTGCCGGCGGCGGAACGGGCGGCCACATATTTCCGGCGGTCGCGATCGCAGATGAAGTAAGGAAAGCGGATCCGGATTCCGAGATATTGTTCGTCGGAGCAAAGGGCCGCATAGAGGAGAGGATCGTTCCTTCATATAATTACAGACTTGAGACCATTGAGATAGCAGGTATTGACAGAAGCAGTCTGATCAAGAACCTCAGACTGCCGATGGTGTTCCTTAAAGCGCTCGGAAGGTGCAGAGAGATACTGGAGGAGTTCAGGCCTGATGCGGCCGTAGGAACGGGCGGCTTTGTTTGCGGTCCGCTCATATACCAGGCACAGAGGATGGGAATACCGACACTTATACAGGAAGGAAATGCTTTTGCGGGGAAGACAGTGAAGTTCCTTTCTTCAAGAAGCGACAAGGTTGTGATAAACTTTGACGAAACGAGAAAATACCTGCGGAGACAGGACAACATTGTAAGGATAGGACATCCCGTCAGAACTTCGCTGAAGAGGAAACCGAGAGAGGAAGCGCTGAAGGAGTTCGGACTCGGCACTGCAAACAAGACGGTTCTGATCTTCGGAGGAAGCCAGGGCGCAAGGGGAATCAATAATGCAGTGGCAGGCATAGCGGAAGAGCTGACAGGAGAGAATATCAATCTCATATGGCAATGTGGCAGAAACAACCAGGAAGAGATACTGAAAACAGTGAAAGCAAACGAGAACATCAGAGTAATGGAGTTCATTGAAAATATGGATGCCGCATACTCGGCAAGCGACTTGGCAGTTTGCAGGGCGGGGATAACGAGCATCATGGAACTTGCATTAATGAAGGTGCCTTCAATTCTGATCCCTCTTCCCGGTTCGGCAGAGAATCATCAGGAGATAAATGCGAGGACTTATTCATCACGGGGATGTGCGGAGGTTGTGCTTCAGAATGATGCCGCAGGATCTCTAGGTACAGGCATCATGTCACTGCTTGCCGATGAAGAGAAAAGGAACAGAATGTCCGCAGCCGCGGGTGAGTTTGCGGATCCCGGCGCGGCAGGAAAAATAGCTGAAGAAGTAACAGCGCTTGCAGTCAAATGACGGAAAGAAAATTCAAATACAAGCTTGACTTCTATTACAAGTCGCTGGCAATTTACCTGCTGACGCTTGTGGTTTACATACTTGTAAAAGGAAAGTTCTTTCAGGAAAGGTTTGAAGTGATGTTCAGGGATCCGATCATCTACATCATCTCCCTGTTCATCCTTTACTTCACGGTGCTTCTCATAGCAAATGCTCTCTGGGCGAGGACGATCGAATTTACCGGCAAAGAGATCGTGATCAGCAACAGGTTCGGAAAGAGAAGCATCGGCATTGACGAGATCACCGGCGTAAGGTTCACAAGAAAGAGAAGAAAGACAGATGAAGATATGAGCAGTGCGAGGTTTGTAAAGCTGAAGCTGAAGAACAGAAGGAGAATTCTCAGGATTAAGATGAATGATTTTGAAAATGAAAAGCAGCTCGAATCCGAATTCAAGAACATTTCAAGGAAATTATCTTCCAACCTATGAAAGCAGAAAGAAGAGATCTGGAAAGCTACAGGAGTGTGCACCTTGTGGGGATCGGAGGCATTGGCATGAGCGGAATTGCAGAGTATCTTGCCGCAAAGGGCGTGAAGGTGACCGGAAGCGACCTTCGGGAAACACAGATCACACGCAGGCTTAAGTGGCTCGGAGCTGAAGTGGCCATCGGACATGCGGCGGAAAATGTTCCTCCGGATTGCGAACTACTTATTTACACTTCGGCGCTTGACGATGAAAATCCCGAACTCAGGCAGGCAAGGTCAAAGGGAATCGAAGTGATGAAGAGGGCAGCCGCACTCGGACTGATAGTGAACCGGATGTTTGTGATAGGCGTAAGCGGCACACACGGAAAGACAACCACAACCGCTATGATAGCCAAGATGCTCATCGATGCAGACATGGATCCGACCGTCTTTGTCGGCGGTTCGCTTGATTTTCTCGAAGGCGGTGCATCAAGAATCGGAGGCGGTGAAATAGCCGTGGTTGAAGCTGACGAATATGACAGAAGTTTTTTGCAGTTGAGGCCGGATATGATAGTGATCACAAACATTGATGCGGACCACCTCGACATTTACAATGACATGAACGAAATCATAGACAACTTCAGACTCTTCATCGAAAGGCGCAAGAACAAAGGCAAGATCATTGCGTGCGGTGATGATCCCGATGTAATCGCGGCGCTGAAGGGGTTCGGCAACTCCGAGACTTACGGATTCAGGAAGTCGAACGAGCATGTTGTGTCTGACATTAATTTCGAAGGGAGCAGGACGGAGTTCACTGTTGACGGGCACATC
>JAIBBK010000008.1 GCA_019694675.1 Ignavibacteria bacterium | reverse complement strand
CAGACAGACGCCGCTTTTAAGCGAAATGTGACTTTGCATTATAGCAAATTGCAGATTACGCGGCGCCGTCTTCGACTCGTCCCGAAAACACAAATCGTTTTCGGGACTGCTCAGACAGACGCCGCTTGTAAGCGAAATGCGCCGTTGCGTGCCCACAGTGTGCAGACCGCACGGTGCCGTCTTCGACGCGTCATGCTGTCGCTTCGCGTTAGCATGACTGCTCAGACAGACGCCGCTTCTGGAATCTGAGTTCGCCGTATGCGAAAAAAATGAACCGGCAGAAATTGCGTTCTGCCGGTTCTGAGGTAACATGACAGCCGATGTTGGATATAGCTACTGCCTGGTGCCTTTTCTACTGCCTTGCGAGTATCTGCTTTGCTTTTGCCACATGGTCTTCAATGAGTTCACCGCTCACATCTACCGTAGCCGAATAGATCTTGCCCGTGAATGCGAACGGGGGATCGTAATCATCACAGGTAGGAGAACCCGGGTCACTTCCGCATGAAGCCCCTGCGCCAAGTCCGAGTGAAAGCGGTATGGTGTAAGGAAGATCCGTTTCAGCGACGAGCTTCTTATCAATGTACAACTGAGCTTTCCCGGGCGAGCCCTTTCCGTTTGCCATGTCCGGTTTGCCTGTTGCCTCAAACTCAAATCTGAAACTGTGTCGCCCTTCGGTTACAGCTTCACTTGATTCAAGATAAAAGAACTCCGCCGCAACATAGTTGTAAACATATTTCAGCTTTCCTTCTTTGATGTAAAGTGAGAAGCCGCCGTCGACGCCGCCCATACTGAACAGCACGCCTTCAGCCCCGCCCTTGGGAATCTCGGCATCCACTGTAATGCTGTGAGTCCTGTTGAGAACATTGGCCGAAGCATTTCCCGGAACAACCTGAGTTCCCTGATAATAAGTGTAAGACTGCCTCGGCCCTGAAATCTGAGGCCTCTCTTCGGCAAATCTCAGAGTGCCTCTTCCGTCAACAGGCAACACGTTGTACTTTCCGGCTTCAACATACCACTGAGCGATCATTTCAATCAGCTTCGGCTTATTGTCTGCGGCAATGTTGTGATTCTCCGCAAAGTCCTTGTCAATATGATAGAGCTCCCAGTTGTTTGCGTCAAGCTCGGTCAGTTTCTCGGCAGGAATTGGTGTGCCAAACGGCATGCCCGCTTCGATGAATGATGTTCCCGGCCACGGGCAAACTGCCCGCCAGCCGTTCCAGTATATCGAACGATGTCCCATCATCTCAAAATACTGAACCTGATGGTTGCTTACGGCACTCTTGTCGTTAAAAGCATGAGTAAAGCTTTTGCCTTCGATCGGAGATTGTGTAACTCCCTTGATCGTGGCCGGAGGCTCTATGCCGAGAGCTTCAAGCACCGTAGGAACCATGTCGATTGCATGAGCATATTGGGTCCTTACTTCACCTTTCGATTTTATGCCCTTTGGCCAGTGAACAACAAAAGGATCGCTGATGCCTCCTCTGTATGTCTCGCGTTTCCATCTTCTGAACGGAGTGTTCCCTGCAAATGTCCATCCCCATGCATAGTGATTGAAATATTTCGGGCCTCCGATATCATCAATAGCCGCAAGATTTTGTTTCAGGTCATCCGGAACATTGTTGAAGAATTTGTTCTCATTCACTGAGCCTGTAGGTCCACCTTCGGAACTTGCGCCGTTGTCGGAAATGAACATGATCAGTGTATTGTCCCACTCTCCGATGTCTTTCAGAAACTGGAACAATCTTCCGTAATGATAATCAGTATGCTCAAGGAAACCTGCAAACACTTCCATCATCCGTGCATAGAGTTTCTTTTCGTCTGCAGAAAGAGAACCCCACTCCTGAACGTCAGGGTCATGCCTTGAAAGTTCCGCATCCTTCGGGACAATGCCGAGTTCCTTTTGCTTTGCAAACACCTTCTCCCTGTACACATCCCATCCCTCATCAAACTTGCCCTTATACTTATCTGCCCATTCCTTAGGAACGTGATGCGGTGCATGGCCTGCGCCCGGGCAGAAGTACATGAAGAAAGGTTTGTTCGGTGCGATCTGTTTTGCATCTGCGATGAAGCCGATCGCTTTGTCAGTAATGTCTTCAGTGAGATGATATCCTTCTTCCGGAGTTTTCTCCGGTTCAACCTGATGATTGTCATAATACAATTCAGGGTAGTACTGATGCGTATCACCGCCAAGGAATCCGTAGTATCTCTCGAACCCTCTTCCCAGCGGCCACCGGTCGTACGGGCCGGCGGCGGAATTCTGCTCGGCCGGAGTGAGATGCCATTTGCCGAGTGCATAAGTATTGTATCCGTTGTCTCTGAGAATCTCTGAGAGGAAACCGTTCTCAAACGGAATGTAGCCGTTACCTCCCGGGTAACCGGTTGATCCTTCCGTGATGCAGGACATTGCATTTGAATGGTGGTTTCTTCCCGTAATTATGCATGACCTTGTAGGCGAGCACAAAGCTGTAGTATGCATGTTGTTGAAAAGTAATCCTTCTTTGGCAAGCATATCAATGTTCGGCGTATTGATCGGACTGCCGTAACATCCCATCTGGCCGAATCCAGTATCATCCTGCACTATGAACAGCACATTTGGCGCTCCTTCCTTGGCGCGGTTCGGCATTGGCCATGCCGGGCTTGACTGGTCAAATGTTCTGCCTACAACGCCGGGAAATGCGGCGCCCGGCCTGTACTCTTTCATTGCCATGATTCCTTTTCCTTTCTTTTATTATTAGTTGATCTTATTGGCGCGGATGTTTTGAAAAGAGGTAAACTGCGAGAAGCAAATGCCCGATGATCGTGCCGGGTGAGATTACACAGTGATCAAGATTGTCCAATAGTTATGGAAAAATACTCAAAGCCAATAATCTTTTCAAATCGTAAACCCCGACCTTGTGGAAATTTTTTCTTGATTGTTCCTCTGCCGTGACGCCGATTCTGAGTTAACGACATTTTTGCCGGTTGCAGGCATTGACCTGGCTTGCAAGTCTGTGAAGTTCAGTAGATGTTACAATGAATAGGGACACCACCCTGACTCGATGTCCCTGTTCGCAATTTGCAAAGGCCGTTATTTGATTATGACCATCTTCTTCGTCTGTGAGAAACTACCCGACTCAATTGTATAATAATAGATCCCCCCCGAAAGTCCGCCGGCAATAAACTTTACAGTGTAATATCCTGTCTGCAAATCGCCGTCAAGCAATGTACTGGCAAGCCTGCCGTTGACGTCAAAAACTTTGAGGACTACATTTCCATTGACCGGAATCCTGAATGAAATGTTCGTTGAGGGATTGAAAGGATTCGGATAATTCTGCGAGAGTTCAAAGTGAGACGGAGCGCCTATGACAACAGTAATCGGCAGATCAAACAGTTCGGAACTGCCGTTGAAGTCTGTTTGCCTGAGCCGGTAATAGTAACTTCCGGTTTTCAGGCCATAGTCGCTGAAGGAGTAGTTAACTGTTGCATTTGAATTTCCAGTACCGGCAACTTCGCCGATCTTTTTCCAGTTGCCCTTCTCATCCGATCTTTCTATGCCGAATGACCTGTTGTTCTTTTCATAAGCAGTAGACCAGTAAAGTTGTACATTGTTCTTGTCAACAAGTGATGTAAATGACGAAAGTTCAACCGGGAGCGGCCTGTCAATCACCGTGACAAGGAAATTCTCTGCGAAATTCCATCTGTCATTCATGTCACTGAAATCCCCGTCAACGGAGTTTCCGTTACCGTAAATTGTATCAACAACACCCGGAGTTGGCGGTGCAACATACTTGAATGTGAACTGGATCAATGGGCCGTCAAACGGTTTTGGGTCCCTGTGCGTAAGGTCAAATCCTGCGCCGGGATACGGCTCTTCCCTTCGCAGCATCGTATCGAGATATGACGGGTAAAGCGAGCCGAGACTGGCCGCTATGTCAGTACCACCGTTTACTCCGGGGCCGCCCGTAATGCTGAGTGTGTAAGTTGCCGAATCTCCGGCTATGACCATAGATGGCCCGGAGATAGTTACCTGAACCCTTGTCTCCGGAAGCAAGCCGTGGCATGAACAGCCGACCTTCGTTCCGTTCTTCATGGTCAGGCCTACAATGCCGTCATCGAAAGCAACAAGGCTTACGTATGAGGCAAATAGAAAAACAAAAAGCAATATTCTGTATGCGGTATTTGTGTGCTTCATGGCGGTAAGGTTTTGTTGAGTTGCTGAATGAGTGCCATACAATTGTACCTGCAATAGTCGCAATCCGCAATTCAAAAACTTCTCCTCTGCACATGCCGGCTTTGCTGAATGAAGATCAATCTGATGTTTGCTTGAATTGTTTTCAGTCACTGAATTCTCAGACGGATAAGCGGCCCGATGAATGAATATCCGGTGAAGTACTCTGAGTCTTAATAAAAACCGGCATCACTTCATCTGCATCTTAGCAAAACTTTCCGTAAGCAAACTCAAATTGTGCTTGCTGTTTATTCCTATCAGAATGAAAAAGTAAATATGTCACATTGAAAATCTAAATAGCATAAATTCACACAGCATAAATTTAATCTATAAAGACCATGACAGACAAATTTTTTGTAGAAGCAGTTGCCGGCTGGGAATTCTTCAAAGACGGAAGAGTTTCTCCTTATCAGATCGTCACCGTCAGAGTTAGAGACTCACAGGGCGAGCCCGTTATGGGACTCAGGAAATCGAATTTCGAGATCATAGAAACCGGAACGCTCTTCTCGGGCAAGAGCATTACTCTTTGTCTGGACCTGAAAGATGTACTTCTGGATGGAAGTTACAATCTCAGAGTGGAGTCATCAATCCAGCTGAAGGGCCAGTTCTCCTATACTGTAATTGTGAGAAAGAGGGGGCGCGGGCGTTATGAGTCCGGGGGCGGTGAAGGACAGGCCTTCTTCAACATTGTGAAATTGCATAATTGAAAATAACAAGGAAGTCAGCAGATGTTATTGCCTGACGCCCGTCCTGAATCGTCGGATGATATGCCGCATTTCATTTTGGTGACTGCAATGGCAAGTGACTTTTAACCCTGCACAGGGCAGTATAAATCAAAAATCCCTTTGCGGTTGTGCAAAGGGATTTTCGATATTGACGGAAAGAGAATGATCTGAGAAAGTTCTTCTTCCCGAATTTAAGTTCTGTAATTCCTTACGGCCTGATCACTCCGACAAAATTGAATGCATTATTGTCTGCATACGCCGCATCCGTTGCATCAACAATATTGTCGTAATTCAGGTCCGTTGCAAGATAGCCTGATGCGAAGTTGAATGCATCGTTGTCAATGAGTCCGGCATCCGAGCCGTCCACTACGCCATCCTGATTTGCATCGCCGGTATAGAATGCCATTCTTCCGCCAAGGTCCTTCATATTATTGCCGTACGCCTGAGTGGGTGAAGTTGTAAAGTCGTATCTCAGGTAATAACTGTTGAAGCTTCTCGGAGTTGAGCTCCAGGTTTCGATGGAATTCCTGTGCTTAACTACGATGTAATAAGGGGTATTCATAGTCGGCGAAGTGAATCTTGCAAGAGCGGGAATATTGTTTCCGCCTACTACTCTTACAGACTCAACAAGGTTGTAGGGTGAATTCGAATCCCTGAGTTCTACAGTCACCGTATCCTGAGCATCAATGGCTTCAAATTCGAAATTGATCCTCATGGTTATTGCGCTTGGCACATACTTCTCAATGTACTGCATGCTTCCGGTGGCAATTGTCCTGATCAATGCTCCGCTGGCGGAGTCTATTTCGTGGATGCCGGCCCCGTTGGTTGTGACATATCTCCCGTTACCAAGCAAATAAACACCTCTGTTCCCCGTGACGCCTGTAAGAATCTTTACATACGAACCGCTCTGTGTGAGATAGGCAATTCCGGAGGGAGGACTGAAAGCCGCCACGATTACATCACCATTGGGATTCGACTGCATCTGCTGAGGAAATGCAAAAGCGCTTCCTGTATAGAAACTGCTCAGAAAAGTACCGTTCAGATCGTAAGCGCTGATCCTGTTAGTTCCGCTGGAATTGGAAACCAGCATGTCAGCAGATCTGATCTGTATATCGAACGGGCTGTTGAGATTTGAATTGGTGATGAACGTGCCAAGATGATTTCCCAAAGTGTCAAACTGCTGAACCGTGTTCTGGTTTGCACTGCTTCCCACAGTTACGAGCAGGTTATTGTTTGAGCGGTACCTTATACCCCTGATGTTGTCAAGTATGGAAGTGTTAACTCCGCCAAGCGGTACAAAATAGTTGTTGTAAGTACCGTTCTCATTGTATCTCTGTACAAGGTCGGTGATCTGGTCAGCGATAAGGACATCCTTTCCGTTGTAGTGGGTCAGGGCATGCTTTGGAGTGCTTAGCTGTGGCCTTGACTGAGGTATGAACGCTGTGTCAATGAGATCGCCGTTTGTTGAATTGAAGATGTAAACTCGGTCATTGGTGATATCAGGTACCATTAAAAAGGTTGTCACACCACTTGCATCACCGAACCTCAGATCATAGTGGCCGCCGGTGTTGTCGGTGATCCTTCCGTTTCCGTAATCAATGCGTGCAACTGCTGTATTGATCAGTGAAGAAAGTTCGTAGTGGAAAGCGGTCAATCCGCCGTCATAAGGATTTGCAAAGTTCCTGATTACAGCATATACGGGAATGCCTCCTTCAAGCGCATATACTTCAGCCATTTGATTGTCTATGGTCTTAATGCTGATCGGGAGTCCGAGCCCGATTGCAGTTTGCCTTGCCTGTACGATCACTGAAGGATCGCTTTCAGATCTTTCGAGAAGCGTCTGAAAATTGATCACGGGCGCTGCAGATAATACACTCACAGCAGTGAAGTAAATTGCCGTAATAAGACATGTAAATCTTGTCATTGCTTGCTCCTATTGTTTATGGGTTTTGGTTGATTGTGAGTTCTTTAAATATAGTAATAATAGCTGATAATTGATTTTTACAAAATAATGAATTTGCCGGCGGTGGATTTCAAGCTCGATCATATGCAACGCGGCACTTCTCAGGGAGGTATCGAGCAACCCGGCACTTCGGCCATTCGACAATGCTCATGGCAGTGCCGCCCCTGAAACGCGCTGCGTTACCGGGACTGCTCAGCGAGACTTTGCTTTTTGATGAGTGAGATTTTTTTAGCTTTCTGTAATCAACCCGGGGAAGACTCCTAATACATAGAATTTGCAGGCGGCAAAAAACTCCCTTTAATTACAGACTCAAATCCTTTAAATTCTGAATTGCTTTTACCGCATTATCATTAGCATGAATACATCGCATTTTTTGAAAGTTCTTTGGGTCGTTTTTGTAATGGGAGTTGCATGGAACAGCGCCGAGGCACAGCTGTTTCCACGGTTCTCCATTGCAGGTGGACCTACAGTCGGCTACCATACCAGCAACACCGACGACCTCAACAGCGCCCTGAGGCAAATAGGGATTCCCGAACTTGACAAGGGCTTTCTCACGCTCGGCGGCGGCGGATTTGTTGACGTGCCGTTCAAGGGCTTTCAATGGCTCAGAGTAGGAGGGTTTGGAAACGGGTTTTCATCCTACACCACAGCCACAGTTGACGGACTTAAAAAGTCGGCGGAATATTCATACGGAGAAGGCGGAATCCAGCTTGACTACCGGCTCAGTCCGGCAAGATGGCTAGATGTGACTTTCGGGCTTCAGCTTGCAACGGGCTCGCTTGAGATCGAACTGTACCAAAGTGCTCCGGGATACGGCAACTGGAACAACATAGTGAATGAGCTCACAGGCACTAACTCTTCCCAAAACATTTCGAGAACACTTGAGACACACTTTTTTTCAGTTCAGCCGCAGGCAGGTATTGGAATTTTCCTTACTTCACTTATATATGCAAGACTGAATGCCGGATATGAGTTCGGCTTTAACGGCAACTGGAAAGCAGATGATGATATAAGCGCAACGGGCGTTCCGTCAAGCATCAAAGCCGACGGGTTCAATCTCAACTTCGGCCTGAATTTCGGGCTGTTCAGCAAATAAAATATTTCAATGCAGAATATACTCATAACCGGCGGCGCCGGTTTTATCGGAAGTAATTTCATAAAGCACGTTCTTGACAACACAAACTGTAATGTTGTCAACTTCGACAAGCTTACCTATGCCGGCAATCTGGAAAACCTTGTTGATGTGGAGTTCAACGACAGGTACAGATTTGTGAAGGGCGATATCTGCGATAAGGAAGATGTCCTGAAGGCAGTGAAGGAATACGGAATTGACACGATAGTGAATTTTGCGGCAGAGTCGCACGTTGACCGGAGCATCCTCGGAGCAAAGGAGTTCATCAACACAAACGTCGGCGGCACACTTACGCTTCTTGAGGTTTTGAAGGAGCAGGGACTTTCAAAATACCTGCAGGTTTCTACAGATGAGGTTTACGGATCACTTCCGGAAGACAGGCCGGAGATAAAGTTTACCGAGCAGACTCCTATCACAACCAACAGCCCTTACTCGGCAAGCAAGGCGTCAGCCGACCTGCTCTGCAATGCATTCAGGCATACATTCGGACTTCCCATACTCATTACAAGATGTTCAAATAATTACGGCCCGTACCAGTTCCCCGAGAAGCTGATCCCGCTTATGATAGCAAAGGCGCTCGGCGGTGAGGAACTGCCTGTTTACGGTGACGGAAAAAACGTCCGTGACTGGCTTTATGTGGATGACCATTGTTCGGCAATCCTTGCGGTTCTTGAGAAAAGCAGGGACGGTGAGGTTTACAATGTGGGAGGAAACAACGAATGGTACAACATTGACATTGTGAAGCTTATTCTCAAAAAGCTTGGCAGGCCGGAAAGCATGATCAAGTATGTGAAAGACAGGCCCGGGCATGACAGAAGGTATGCGATCGATTCATCCAAAATAATGAACGAGCTTGGATGGAAACCTGCGCATGTATTTGAAGACGGCATTGAACTTACAATCAACTGGTATGTGGAAAACGAGAACTGGTGGAAGAAGGTAATGAGCGGAGAGTATCTTAAATATTTTGAACAGAACTATTCTGCCAAGATGCACTGAAGAAGTGCAATGGTAATGGTTTGAAAATCTTTGCTTCCGAAATTAATTTTGCAACCTATTAAAGAAATATGTCAATAAGAGTAGAAAACCTGACAAAGTACTACGGACCGACGGCTGCCGTGAAGGACATCTCATTTGAGATCAACACGGGGCAGATAGTCGGATTTCTCGGACCGAACGGCGCCGGAAAATCAACCACAATGAAGATCATCACCACATACCTGACGCAGAATCAGGGGAAAGTGTATGTGGACGGGCTGGATACCGAGCAGAAGCCGATAGAAGTGAGGAAGAAGATCGGTTACCTGCCGGAGCAGAATCCGCTTTACCTTGATATGAATGTGATCGATTATCTGAAGTTCGCCGCTGAACTGGAATCAGTACCAAAGAATGAGATCGAATCGGCTGTCAACAAGGTTGTTGACCTTTGCGGGCTTCAGGATGTGCGGCACAAGGACATCGGCGAGCTTTCCAAGGGATTCAAGCAGAGGGTTGGGCTTGCGCAGGCGATGGTTCATAATCCCGAGGTGCTGATCCTTGACGAACCCACATCGGGACTCGATCCGAACCAGATCATTGAGATCAGAAAGCTGATCAAACAGCTCGGAAAGCAGAAGACACTTGTCCTTTCAACACACATCATGCAGGAGGTCGAAGCAACATGCGACAGGGTTCTGATCATCAACAACGGAGAGATAGTTGCAGACGGAAGCCCGGACTCGCTTCAGGACAAGTTCCGCGGAAAAGTGGAGATCAACCTTGTAATAAAGAAGGACAGCATTGACAAAGACCTTATTGAGCGGGCAATTGCCTCCATAAGCAATGTGGAAAGAGCAAGGGTGACCAGGACAGACGACAAGACAATCACGCTTCATGTATCCGCGCAAAAGGGGCATGATGTGAGAGAAGATATTTTTAGGAAGATAGTGTCAATGAACCTCGTGCTTCTCGGACTGCATCAGGAGGAGAAGTCGCTTGAAGACATCTTCAGACTCTTAACGAAAAACTAAGCCAACAAATGAACAATATTCTGACGATATTCAAAAAAGAGATGAAGTCATACTTCAGCTCGCCTGTTGCCTACATAGTGCTGGCGGTATTCCTTGGCATTACCGGCTGGTTCTTCACAAGCAACCTCTTTCTCGGCGGAGTGGTGACAATGAGAAATGTGTTCGATATTATACCTTTCATCTACCTTTTCTTCATACCTGCGATCACAATGAGGACGTTTGCAGAAGAGAAGAAGTCCGGCACGATCGAACTGCTTCTTACCAAACCCGTAACCGACCTTGAGATAGTGCTTGGGAAATTTCTTGCGGCATTGTCGCTTACGGCAATTGCCCTTCTCCTTACCTGGACTTACGTGATCAGCCTTTCGTTCATCGGCAAGCTGGACTTCGGCGCTGTTACAGGCGCATATCTCGGATTGCTTTTGATGGCGGGCATATATATCAGCATCGGTATATTTGCTTCATCGCTCACCCATAATCAGGTTGTGGCTTTCATCATAAGCTTCCTGATAGTGTTCGCGCTGTTCATGCTTAACAAGGTTCTGATATTTCTTCCTTCAGGATTCGCATCGATATTTGAATACATCAGTATAGACTATCACTTCGGCAACATTGCAAGGGGAGTGCTTGACACGAGGAATCTGATCTATTACCTGAGCGGAATTGTGATCTTCATAGTTCTCACAAAGACTTCGCTTGAAAGCAGAAGATGGACGTAACAGCAAAATGAATTTTAATGCGGAAAATCAATCATGAATAAGAAAGACATACTCATAAAGACTCTCATAATCATAGGCATAATAGTTGCCATAAATGTGATAGCAAAGAGAGTGTTCACGCGGGTTGACCTTACGAAGAACAGGTCATACACGCTTTCCGACATCAGCAAGAAGATCGTGTCGGAACTTGATGACAAAGTTCTTGTGAAGGCATACTTCAGCGACAATCTGCCTGCTCCTTACAACAACCTTCGCAGGCAAGTGCAGGATATTCTGGATGACTACAGGTCATACTCAGGGGGTAACCTGAATTACGAGTTCATCAACACCACTTCCTCTTCTGAAGGCGAGGCCAGCGAGCTCGACAAGGAAGCGCAGAAGTACGGAATCCAGCCGGTTCAGATTCAGGCAATGGACAATGACAAGCTTGAAGTGAAAAGGGCTTATCTCGGGCTTGTGTTTCTTTACGGCGGCAAGCAGGAGTCAATTCCGGTTGTGCAGTCCGTTGATAACCTTGAATACGACATTACTACCATACTCAAGAGATTCGAAACAGCCGAGAAGAGGAAGGTCGGATTCCTGACCGGCCACGGGGAGGTTGAGCTGTCAAAGATGCAGCAGACACAGAAGATCCTCAGCGACCAGTATGACGTAGTAACGGTTGACCTTAAGACCACGGCGGAGGTTGATCCGGCTGTGGGAGTGCTGCTGGTCATGGCGCCAAAGGGTCCGATAAGCGAAGGCGAGAAGTTCAAGATCGACCAGTTCATAATGCGCGGCGGTAATGTTGCGTTCCTCATTGACAAGATCAATCCGAACTTCCAGCAGCAGATGGTGATAGGGAATCCCGTAAATACGAATCTCGATGACATGCTTCAGAACTACGGAATATCAATGAGAACAGACCTTATAAGGGATTTACAGAGTTCGACCGTTCAGGTGCAGTCTGCAATAGGTTTCCCGATCTCAATGAATTACCCGTACTTTCCGGCTATCACAAACATTGCCAAGGATAATCCGGCATTCAAGAACATTAAGAGCGTGACGCTGACATATGCAAGTTCGCTTGACCTGAACTATGCATCAGGCAAGAATCTTGATGTGAAGCCGCTTCTGACAACATCGGACAAGTCAGGGCAGGTGGTTGATTTCTTCTTCCTGAATCTCGAGCAATTCCAGAATCTGACGAAAGCATCAGTTGATACATTGTTTGATGAAAAGGGATATGTGGTGGGCGCAACATACTCAGGAAAGTTCAGAAGCTTTTATGACGGAAAGGAAATTCCCGGAGATACATCGCAATCCTGGGTTGCATTCAGCGGTGAGCGAAAGTCTGCATCCGACAAGGACAGCAAACTGATCGCAATCGGTGACGGAGATTTTGCAAATGAGGAAAGCCGTCCGCCGAGAGAGAACATTATATTCCTTGTAAACCTTGTGGAGTATATGATGGATGATGTGGGACTTGCCGAGATAAGGACCAAGATCAGCCCTGAATCTCCGATTGAAGAGACTTCGGAAGATACCAAGAGATTCATGAAGTACTTCAACCTGATATTCCCGTCGGCGCTTGTACTCGTATTCGGATTGCTTGCATGGAAGAGGCGCAACGACAGGAAAAGATCAATGCAGGCGAAATCAAACTAATTCAAAATACAGATGAAGAATAAGAATATATTGTATCTGGCAATACTTGTTGCACTGGGACTTATCGCATATTTCCTTACAACAGACAAAGGCGAGAAGACATCCAGCTATAAGATCGGAGACAAAAAATTCTTTACGGTTGATTCCGCCAAGGTTGACAGGCTTGAGATAAAGACAAAGGACGGGAACCTCGTCCTTACAAGGACTGACGGCAAGTGGACGATCGCGGAGCCGTTCAAATACAAAACAGTTTCTTCCCTGGTTGAAAATGCAATATCAAATCTGACAAGGATGGAGATCGAAAGCCTCGTCTCAACGAATCCCGAAAAGCAGGAGTCGTTCGGTTTCGGCCCTGCAGACCTTGCCGAAGTTACGGTATTTGAAGAGGGCAAGCAGAAAGGAAAGTTCATTCTCGGAAATCCGTCTGCAACAAACGCAGCTTACGTGAAGAAGCCGGAGTCAAATGAGATATACATCGCAGACAACATGGACAGGTTCAATTTTGTGAAGCCGAAGCTTGATGACTGGAGAGACAGGATCATCGTCAATATTCCGAAAGAGAGCATAAAGTCTATCGAGTTCAACTCCGGGGGAGAGAATTTCTCGGCAGTGAGGGATGAGCAGGGCGTTTTCAGGATCGGAGCCGACTCTGTAGGAAAGAACTTTGACGGACTTTTGAACATACTTGCGAGAATGGAGGCAACTGGTTTCTCGGATACAACTCTTTCAGCGGAGACGGCGTTCACTGATATTCTGAAGGTTGACTGGGGAAATCAAACAGAGTTCAGATTCCTGAAGATCAACTCCACTCCCGCTAAATATTACATGCAGATTCCGGGGGACAATCAGATATATTCTTTTGAGGATGGCTATCTGACCAACATATTCAAGAAGAAATCGGAATTCATCGGAGGCTGACCGGATTGCTCAATCAAGGCGGAACAAACTGATCTGAAGTTGCTCCGGCATCCGAAGCCGGGCACTCAGCAAAATAATCTTGAGTTTCTTTTTTGAAAGACAAATGCTAAGTTAGAATATGCTAAATCTCCTGGGAATTGTAATAGTGAGCTATCTCATCGGCTCGATCCCGTTTGCCCTGATTGCGGGCAAGCTGTTCAAGGGGATAGACCTCCGCAATTACGGAAGCGGCAATCTTGGCTCAACAAACGCGTTCAGGGTTCTCGGAGCGCCGCTTGGAATACTTGTTCAGATCCTTGACATTGCCAAGGGGCTGTTCGTTGTGCTTGTTGTCACGGAGTATTTCTATTCACATCTGCCTTTTACAAATTACACACCTTTTGAAGACATCACAGTAGCAAAGATAATTGCCGGAGTGAGCGCAATAATCGGGCATACATACTCCATCTTTGCGGGCTTTAAGGGCGGCAAGGGCATCAATACTGCGCTTGGAGTTCTCATATCGCT
>JAIBBK010000023.1 GCA_019694675.1 Ignavibacteria bacterium | reverse complement strand
ACGGATATGATTCTTACAGAGGAAGAGGTTATGTCTATTACGGAGGGATGAATATGAACAACTCTGCGGACCTGTATGTCTCCGGTGAAATGCCAAGTGACTACCTTGGCTACTTAAACGGAGTATCGGGGGCCGGGGATCTGAACGGCGATGGATATGCGGACATCATCACAGCAGCCCACGGCAGTGACGCAAACGGATCGAACTCCGGCAAGGCCTACGTTTACTACGGCTCCGCCATCAGCACAAAGCCAATACTGCTTTATGTAAAGGACGTTCCGAACGATCAGGGAGGCAAGGTCAATCTGAAGTGGGCAAGAAGCTCCTATGATAATTCCGGAACCGGCATGATAACGGACTACTTAGTGCAGAGAAGCTATCCGCCTTCGGGAGGAAATTACTCATGGGAGAACATTGCCTCTATACCCGCAACAAGGGAACCGTTCTATACATATACCGCAAGCACGCCGTTTGACTCCTCATCAAACAACAGCGGCAACTTCTTCTTCAGGATAACGGCACGGACTTCGAATCCCGATCAGTACTGGCGCTCTGCCATACTTTCGGGCAGAAGCACAGACAATCTTGCGCCGCCAATGGTCTCTCCGTTCAGTGCGGTGCCGGTATCAGGAAATGTAAGGCTGACGTGGGGGCACAACACAGCACCGGACCTTCGCAACTATCTGCTTTACCGCAGTACTTCGCCAACGATCGATCCCAATACAGAGCCGGTCTTCGCAACAACGACCGATGTGACATATACAGATGCTTCACCTTTGGGCGGATTGTATTATTATTTCATCGTTGCGCAGGACGTGCACTACAACAAAAGCCCTGTTGCGGTTACCGGATCTCCTGCAATGTCTCTGAATCTTACGGTATTCATTGCAGGATTGTACCTTGAGCAAAGCAGCTTGCAAACAAGCGACACTGTAACTGTGGAACTGAGGAATCCAACATCGCCGTTTGCTCTTGCCGATCAGTGCCGAGGTGTGGTTTCACAGGCAGGAAGCCTGATACTGAGGTTCGGAGCAGCGCCTGACGGAAACTACTTCTTTGCCGTGAAGCACAGGAACAGCATCGAGACATGGAGCTCTGTACCGGTTGCTTTCTCGCGCAGCATTGCGGCAGTCTATGACATGTCAGCTTCGGCATCGCAGGCGTACGGAAGCAACATGATGCAGATAGATGCATCGCCGCTTCGTTTCGGAATTTACTCAGGAGATGTGAACGGAGACGGATTAATTGATGCAACAGATGCGGGCTCTGTTGACAGCGATGCAGGAAACTATGTGTTTGGCTATGTCCCGACAGATCTCAACGGCGACGGATTTGTTGACGGAACCGATTTTCTGATAGCGGATAACAACGCCGCGAATTTTGTATCTGTGATCTTGCCTCAGTGATCATAGGTCATATGTCACCCGACCCCCTTTCCTCTCAGGTGAGGGGGCCGGACTTTGCTCCGTGAGGGTACTGAGAAGTTTATAGGTCAAGTATGCTCCCTGAGATCAAACGGACAAAAAATGCAGTGCCGCCTGCTCCAGTTCGGATCGTAGCGTACATAGTAAGTCAATTTTGCTCTTAAGCTCCTCTGCAAACCAAACTGCAAACTGCAATCCCAAATAGTGACCTGACCGGTAAGAAGAAATGCCGGCCGGACCATTTGCAAAGAACAAGGACACATCACTTCATGCATCCCATCCACATCAGCAGGCCGGCGGCGAGTGCATCAAAGTATCCGCTTTTTCAATGAACGAAAATCAATAACTTGCCCCCATCATGAAACCGAAAATTTTTCAGTACCTGATCCTTGTACTTCTCTTATGTTCATGCAATCCCATGAAGAAGGATGCCATGAAGGACCGTGCCGATGACATTAAAGAAGCAGTGATCACAGAAAGCGGAGACGGGACCTTTCTGGTTGTGAAGGAAGAGATATTTCAGGCAATGTCAAAATCTGATCAGGGCGGGTTCAGAAGAATTTCGGGTTACAGCGAAGACAGGATATCGAGCTATGATCTGAATACCGGAGCGCTTACAGCCAGAATTGTACTGGGAGAAAGAGAGGAGAATGAATGCGCATTTCTCGGCGAGACAGACGGCAGACTCTGGTATAAGAGTGTTAACGACGAGCTCGGCCTGCACTCCAGAGATCCAAAGACACTGGGAGTTACTGTGTCACAGGAATCCGTAATAAAGACAAATCCCTTTCTTGCATACAACCTGAGTAAGCCGGAATGGAATGCCGTAAGGAAGTACTACGGATTTGATGTGATGAAGATGATGCCAATGGTTTCAGATAATGCCGGTTATGTTTATTACATTGATCCGGTTTCCCTGAAAGCGGAGAAGACCCAGGAATCGGTCAAGGATTTTAAATTTGACAACACCTGCATTTCAACATCTGTGAACATTGACGCAAACACCAGCATATATCTTCAGGGGAGTCCGAGGAACAGCATAAATTACTTCGGCAGAGATCAGAAGGAACCTTCTTTTCTTGATGGCAACTTTATTACGAGTTCGAACATAGTTTACTCATCCCGCGTCAATTCCGGCTTCTTCGCACCGCTGAGGAATGAGATAGATTCCTACAGCAGTCAGATCGATTCCATGAAAAAGTTGTTGGACGAAACCGGCAAGAACTTACCGGACAAGCAGAACAACAAGCCGCAGAATTACAGCTTCAGGAACATTCAGAGGAACATTGAGAATCTGTCAAGAAGAAAGGAGCAAGCCGAAGATGAGATCAGGCGTTACTCAGATGACCGGATCTTTGAGATCATAACGGATGACCGGGGAGTGTTTGTTCTGAGCCGGACGGATGTCTCGGATACTGCCAGGGTGATAATTTCAAAGGTCAGACTCGGGGAAGACACAACGGTTTCACTTGCTTGGCAGACGAAACTCGGCAACGTTTACAGAGAGCCTGACAAAGGATTTGACGAATCCTCTTTTGAATTTGTCTTCTCAAAAGGAGATCCGGATCTGAACACAATGAGAGCGCTTTACTACAGGAACAGGCTCGTGTTCATATTCATGCTTACCGCAACCTGCATTGACACAGAATCCGGAAACATCTTATGGAGCATCGACCTCTAAGGTGTTGAGTTAGTCATCAAGGTGAAGTCACGACTTTGCGATCAGCCCTTAGCATTTCAGATAGTCATACACCGGAAAAGCAGAAGCTTAACAGAACGGAACACGGGAAGTTGCTGAATGGGAGTGCAGGCTGAATACAGGCGTCAAGTCTTATCACACAGCATTCAATCAATGAGGAAGTATCGGAACCGGCATATTCCTGTCAGACCTTCGCAATGCTGTAAAATCGAGAAGCATCTGCACAGAGAATCTGATTTGCTGTAAGTACGAGAATTACTGCAAACACAATTTTCATTTCAGTGTGCAGTTAGGTTTTCCGGAATTGTTCAACAATGTTTGGAACATCGGAAGAACTACTCTCCCGCCTTCGGTCATTCCGCTGGCGGGAATCCTATATCCCTCTCTTTTGCCAATTACTTTCCGAATTACAATAACTATTTTGACAAATTTCAAACTAAGAGCACATTAGCACCGAATATGGCAAAGAGAATCGTAAAAGCGCCTACGGGAACCACGCTCTCATGCAAAAGCTGGATAACCGAGGCCGCGATGAGAATGCTGATGAACAATCTCGATCCAGATGTGGCTGAGCGTCCTGAGGACCTGGTTGTTTACGGCGGAAGCGGAAAGGCCGCACGCAACTGGGATTGTTTTGACAAAATAGTTGAATCACTCAAGAAACTCGAAGACGATGAAACGCTTCTTGTCCAGTCGGGAAAACCCGTTGCAATATTTAGAACCCACACCAATGCTCCGAGGGTCATGATATCGAATTCACAGATCGTTCCTGCATGGGCAAACTGGGACGAGTTCAGAAGGCTTGAAGGACTCGGGCTTACTATGTACGGGCAAATGACGGCGGGAAGCTGGATATACATTGGCACGCAGGGGATACTTCAGGGAACGTACGAAACGTTTGCGGCATGTGCAGACAAGCATTTCGGCGGAACGCTTGAGGGAAGGTTTGTGCTTACATGCGGGCTCGGAGGAATGGGAGGCGCACAGCCGCTTGCCGCAACCCTGAACGGAGCCGCTTTCCTCGGCGTGGATGTTGACAGGTCGAGGATTCAGAAGAGGATCGAGACCGGTTACTGCGATGTGATGACCGAAAGCCTTGACGAAGCGCTTCAGCTTGTGCTGAAGGCAAAGTCGGAGAAGAAGGCGCTGTCTGTGGGGCTGATAGGAAATGCCGGAGAAGTCCTTCCCGAGATCCTGAAGCGGGGGATCATTCCTGATGTTGTAACAGATCAGACATCGGCACACGACATGCTCAACGGCTATGTTCCAATGGGGATGAGCTTTGAGCAGGCCGTTGAACTGCGGAAGAAAGATCCGGCAAAATATCAGGAGCTTGCAAGAAAGACAGTGGTTCTGCACTGCAGGACGATGTGGGAGTTCATGCAGAAGGGTTCCGTTGTGTTTGACTACGGCAACAACCTTCGCGGAGAGGCATACAACAATTGCTTCAAGAGCGCATTCGAAATTCCCGGTTTCGTACCCGAATACATCCGTCCGCTTTTTTGCGAAGGCAAGGGGCCGTTCAGATGGGCGGCGCTTTCCGGAGACCCGGAAGACATTTACAGAACGGACGATGCCATCATGAAAGAGTTTCCGGAAAACAAACTGCTTCACAAATGGCTTAAGGCGGCTAAGGAAAAGGTTCACTTTCAGGGACTGCCTTCGCGGATATGCTGGCTCGGTTACGGTGACAGGGCAAGGGCAGGACTTCTCTTCAACCGCATGGTAAAAAGCGGAGAGCTCAAGGCGCCGATCGTTATCGGAAGAGATCATCTTGACTGCGGGAGCGTTGCATCCCCTAACAGAGAAACCGAAAAGATGAAGGACGGCTCAGATGCAATTGCAGACTGGCCCGTACTCAACTTCGGACTGCACTGCATGGGCGGCGCGAGCTGGGTGTCTCTGCATCACGGCGGTGGCGTCGGCATAGGAAACTCGATACATTCGGGCATGGTGATAGTTGCGGACGGCTCTGACGAAGCGCAGGAGAGACTTCAGCGATGCCTCACCTATGATCCGGGAATGGGAATCGTTCGGCATGCGGATGCAGGATATGAAGAGGCGGTCTCCGAACAGAAAAGATTCGGGATCAAAATGCCAATGCTTCAGTGAAATAAGGATGATCTTTGGTTGGAAGGTTTCTGAAGATTTTCCTTTTGGATATTAGCAGAAAGAGAATTTGAATATCTTTGAAAGAACAGTAAGACAGAATCAAATTGCTAAAAACAACATTCAAATCAACCTCAAATGAATCTAAAAACCTGCTGGCTTATAACTTTGCTCACAGTTCTGCTCTCTGTTACAGGATCGGTCCTGAGGGCCAATGAAAGTTCGGGCAACTATTTCAACCTGCCCAAGCTCTCCCTCAAAGAAGACAGGGGGCTGATGCAGAGGAATGCGGCGGACGAATTTACGTTAACAAGCGAATCCGGAACCACTGCCAGAAGAAATTACACATCGCTGAAGATTGCAAAGAACAGCAATCTCAGCCGGATGAACTATGATGAATACAAAGACAACAGCAGTTCGCTGAAGACCGGCAAAGCTGATTACTTCTCCGAAAAATATCTGAAGAAGACAGTAAATGAACACAAGTACTGGGAGTCCGAAAAACATTTCGGAACAGCGGTTGTGGAAATGGCTATAGTTGAGTTCATACCGTGGGCAATTTCCAAATGGATCACAAAACCGGGCTGGGCAAATGTCGGATGGCAGTCGTGGTGGAGCAATATACAAAAAGGCTGGGAATATGACGGAGACAATTTTCTCACGAACAACTTTGCACACCCTTATCACGGAAACCTGTATTTCAACACGGCAAGGACCAACGGCTATGACTTCTGGGAATCAATGCCATTTTCATTCACCGGAAGTTTATTATGGGAATATTTCGGTGAATACTACAGGCCGTCATTCAACGACTGGATAAACACAAGCGTTTCGGGTATCAATCTCGGCGAGATGACTTACAGGGTTTCAAATCTTCTGACCGACAATACGACACGCGGTTCAGACAGGGTCTGGTCTGAGATTTTCGGCGCGCTTGTAAATCCCGTGAGAGGATTTAACAGGCTGATATCGGGAGAGGCAACAAAGGTTCATCCGAATACAAAGCTGTTCGATGTTCCGGTGAGGATCTACGTTGATGCAGGAATGCGGAGGATCGTGGAAAGAGGATCCGACTTCTCCAGCGATTCGGTTTCGACAGAAGGTTTGCTTGGATTCAACCTGATCTACGGCAACGAAAGCTATGCGGACCTGAACATTCCGTTCTCCCGCTTCCGTGTGTGGGGACACGTCTCCAACGGCTCAAGCAAGCTGACGGATCTCTTCTCATACGGCTGGCTGACCGGCTGGAAACTCGGAGGCAAAGGAATCAACAAACAGTACTTCAGTCTGAACCTCGCATACAACTTCATGACAAACCCCGCGTATGAATTCGGCGGTCCGGGAGTACTTGGATTATTCACGCTCACGAATAAGGTGGGAGAGAAGAATTTTATCAAATCCGACTTCGGGCTTTATGCGATACTGATGGGATCCACTTCCACAGAATATTTTTACGGGCTTGACGGAAGGAACTACGACTTCGGCCCCGGTCCGGGAATATTGCTTCAGTCATCACTGACAAACGGCATCTGGAATTATCTCACGGTAAATTATCAGGGATTTACGATCTTCACAATGTCGGGCAGTCCCGATTCAAAGCACTATTTGCACAACGGCTCGATCTCTTCAACTCTGCCTCTTAACAATTATTTTGCGATCGGCGCGGAGTTTTCATTTTACTGGAGGAACAGCTTCTATGCAGAGCCGAACCCGGATGTAAGCAGAACCAGCCCGATGGGGCGGTTATTCTTTGTAACTAAACTTTAACGGAGGCGGAAAATGAAAACACTACTATATACACTGCTGATCATATTTGCATTTGCTTCCGGAAGGTCCTTTGCAGACGGGCCGGGAGTCGGGAAGGTGAGCATGAAGGAGGACAGTCAGAATGCGAAGAAGGGCTGGTCATCAATGTTCCTTGAAGCGGATTATTCATACACGAGGCATCTCGGAGAGTATGAAGAGGTCTGGGGAAGTTCGCAGGCCGCCACGCTGTCATTTGGAAAGAAGTTCGAGAAGAACTGGATGTTGTACTTCAAGACCGGATATGCGAAAACCTCTGAATGGAAAGATGAAAGGGAAGGCAATTCAATGATTCCTGTTCTCCTCGGCGGCAAGTACTATTTTGATCTTGGGACAGTGATGCCGTACTTTGCATTCACCAACGGCTTCAATGTGATCTCGCAGAAGTATGACAACTTCGGTGGAAAAACAGACGATATGCTTGTAAAGTACGCATGGGAACTCGGTGCAGGAACTTATGTCAACTTCACAAAGAACTTCGCGCTCAATGCGACAGTCAGCTATAACTCAAGCTTCTACTATATTGATGCGCAGATGACCGGATTTGTTTACAGCGGAGGACTGTCTTACTTCTTCAGATAATTCTTTGATTCCACTAAATAAGGAGTAATGAGACATGGCACTCCCGTGAAGAATTTTCGCGGGAGTGTTTTTTTTGTTTTCCGGTTATGCGTCATTGAACATGAATCGCGGCACGTAATTCCTTGATATGTAAGGAAATCATTTTGAGATCGGAACAAAGCTTAACATTGAATTGCTCTGCATTAATGAGTAAATTCAGGCAAATTCTGTGAGATACAAATGAAGTTTCCGCAATTCAGGGTAATGAACCTGTTCAATATCGTTCTGCTGGTTCTTGCTTTGATCCAGTTCTATCTGCTTGGCCCGCTCAATAAGTGGTCTGAACAACCAATGAAGACGCTTGTTGAGTCAATTGATTATTCTTTTAAGCTGATCCCCGGCTTCATCATTCCTTATTATTCCATTTTTCTGATGCTTTTGCTTCTGATGTTTCTCATCATCAGAAAAAAGGAAGCAGGTGACATGTCTGTGTTCCTGCTTGCTGCGCTAATGCTATGGAGCCTGGTGAATCTCGGCCACGGGTTTTTCAACACTCAGGTACTGGTAAGGCCGGAGATCAAATCTGACGGGTTCTTTTTTGAAGCGGTCAAGAGTCTTTATGCTTCGGTTCAGCCGTACAATACGCTTCCCAACTGGCATGTTGCGACAGGCCTTCTCTGCGTGATCGCATACTTTAAGCTTGGCTTCGGAAAAAAGTACGCTTTCCTTTTCTGGGGAATACTGGTAATATTCTCCCCGCTGTTTGTGAAGATGACTCATTTCATTGATGTTGTGGTAGCGGCGCCTCTGCCTTTCCTTTGTTATGCGCTTTCGGAGAAGATCGCCAATGTTAAGATAAAGACAGAGACAATTCAGGAAGTTACGAAGGTCTTTACGGTCGAATCGCTGGTTCAGTCGGTTGCCATCGGCATCCGGGATGAGAGTACGCTTGTTTCCCTGATTGAAGGGCTTGAGAGAATTGAGAAGAATCTCAGTGATGAAGACAGAAAGGAGATTGAAGAGGCCACTTCAAAAATGAATCCCAACCCGGGGACTTTGAAGGACATGATAAACAAGCTCATAAAGGCAATTGATGTTGAGGCTCACCTTGAGAAGGCCAGGGAAATGTCGGGAAGTTCCGACAGGAATTACTCCCCGAGCGACAAGGAACTGAAGAGGGCCATAGAAGAACTTGTCAGCACTGCATGCATGCCGTTTGACGATGCAAAGTTCAGACATGTATTGCTGAATCTGAAAAAGAAGAATACGGAGAAGATGAACCTGTCTGCGATGGAAGAAACCGCCGCCGACAGATCAAAGGATATTGTTTACAGGTTCAAGAGTTTCATTGAATCCCATAAGAAGGACATGCCCATCATAAAAGCGCTCAGCGGGAACAACGGGCATCACAAGCTGAATTTTGAAGACATCAAGGATATGTCAAGGGAGCTTCGCAAGCCGCCATACGAGATCAGTCCGGATGAGATATGGAATGCATTCATGAGGATAGACAGCGCAAGGGTTAAGCCGCTTGGTGATAAAAAAAGCCCGTCAAACATCATTTCACTTACTAAGTTTGCTTTAGGAAATTCCGAGATACTCGAGCCGTTTGCAGATTCAGTTGAAAGGAAGTTCAGGAACTGGATCGAGGAAGAGAAAACAAAGAACGGCAAGACATACACAGAAGAGGAAACGGAGTGGCTGAAGATGATGAAGGATTATGTGGCATCATTCCTTGAAATAGAGATGCTGAGTTTCAACCAGCCGCCTTTTGTAAGCAAGGGCGGCGCGGCGAGGGCATACAACATCTTCGGGCCTGACCTGAACAGGATAATGTACGAGTTCAACGAAAAGCTGATCTGACAAGGCCGGCACAAGTTCTTTAGAAAATTGCAACAGGGGTGCTGTTCAGGGTTCTGAACGGCTGAGATGAAACCCATTGAACCTGATGCGGGTAATGCCGCCGTAGGAAGCTGAATCAACATTTGCGTCTGTATCCTTTTCGCTTTCAGGTTCGGAAAAGGTTCGGGCGCTTTTTTATTTTTGAGCAACATGTCAAAAGGAAGCATGATCGCATCCGCATTTGTGTCATGCCTGATCTTATTAAGTTCAGGAAAAGCGCAATTGCAGGAAAGCGGCGACACAACAGATTACAGGACCGGCCTGATAGAAGTGGACGCGCTTAAAGGTGTCGAGCGCTACACTCCCGTCACCTTTGAGAACATAGACAGAGAGGAGATCGAGGAGAAATACACGATGCAGGACCTGCCTATGTTTCTGAAGGGCTATACAAGTATCAATGCCTATTCGGAGTCGGGCTCTTCCGTAGGATATTCGTACATGACCATACGCGGATTTGACCAGCGGAGGATCTCAATACTCATAAACGGCATTCCGCAGAATGATCCGGAGGATCATCAGGTATATTGGGTGGATGTTTCGGACCTGACAGCTTCTGTGGAAGACATTCAGATCCAAAGGGGGATCGGAACTTCGCTTTACGGTGCATCGTCGATCGGCGGCGTGGTGAATCTGAAGACGGTTGACTTCTTCGGCAAGAGGTTTCTGAACATCTCCGGAGGGTACGGAGATTACAACTCAAAGAGATTCGCGCTTGAGTTTGCTTCGGGTGATGCAGGGAACGGTTACGGATTCTACGGCAAATTCGCACGGCTGAAGACGGACGGATACAGGGACCTTTCGTGGTCAGACCACTGGTCATATTTTCTCAGCGCTGGGAAGGTATTCGGAAAGAACGCAGTCATAAAGTTCAACACATACGGAAGTCCGATCAGGAATCATCTCGCATATCTTGGAGCGGAGCGCGCATACCTTGACGGGAAGATATCAGGAGACGTGCTGACGGACAGAAAGGTGAATTATCTTACCTATCCCGATGAAACAGACAACTATTATCAGCCGCACTACGAACTCGTGTTCAATTACCAGGCAAACAAAGACCTCTTTATTTCGAACACATTCAGCTATGTAAGAGGCGACGGATTTTTCAATACGTTCTTTCCCGTAAGCTATGGTTATGACTTCGGTTATTTCAACCTTCAGCCGTTCTTTGTTACAGACAGCACGGCATACAGTCAGTCATACTACAAAAGGAACGATGACGGAACGCTCTATTTTGAAAAAGGAAGAGGTTATGTAATTGAACGCACGGATGCAGTATCGAAGCTGACCGTAAACAACAATACATTCGGATGGTTTCCACAGGTTAATCTAAAGCATTCGGACGGAAGAGGAAACTTTGTAGCAGGAGCTGAACTGAGGCTTCACCGCTCGGAGCACAACGGACAGGTGACCTTTGCAAACGCATTGCCTCCGGGAACGGAGCCGAATCACATGTACTACTTTTATAACGGCAACAAGATAACGCTGTCTGCATATGTGAATGAAATATACAGCATTACCGGCAAGCTGAATGTGATGGCGGGTTTGCAGTATGTGTATCACAAATACCAGATAGACAACGACAGGTTCAGGCCCTATACGTTTGATGTGCCATACAGCTTTCTCAATCCCAGGGCAGGGCTTAACTACAACTTCAGCAATACGGTCTCCGCTTATGTGAACGTTGCGCTTGCTCAGCGCGAGCCGAGACTTAAGGACATCTACGACGGAGAAAATCCATACGCCCGCCCGAACTTCAGAGTAGTTGACACGGAGAAGAACATTTACGAGGATCCTCTTGTGAACCAGGAGCGGATGATCGATTACGAGTCAGGTGTGAGGCTTGCTTTGGATGCGTTTAAGGGAGAACTGAACTTTTATTATATGGACTTCACCGATGAGATCGTGAACAACGGTGCGCTGGACAACGTGGGACAGCCGATCTCCGGTAACGCCGGCAAGTCGGCTCATCTGGGAGCAGAGTTGAACTTTGCATTCAAGCCGTTTGAGAACGGAGTTATGAACAGGTTTTCGCTCACGGGGAATGCAAACATCTCCGACAATTACTTCCGTGAATACACGGAGATACTGGGATCGGATTCTGCAGGCAACATCATCTACGGAAACGATTATTCGGGAAACACCATACTGCTTTCGCCCGGCGTGATTGCAAACCTCTCTCTGAACTATGATGATCTCAAAGGAGTGAATGCTTTCGTGAGCGTTCAGCATATCGGCAGGCAGTATCTCGACAACTCGGAAGACGAGCGGAAGAGTCCCGAAGCAAGAAGCGAACCGGGATACATTAACAAAGTGATAGAGCCGTACACTGTCGTAAACGCCGGCGCAGGGATTGATTTCGCGAAGATCTTCAGAACAAAGTACCTGAAAAAGATCGAGCTCTCGGTCAAGGCAAACAACATATTCGATTCGCTCTATGAAACCACAGGGAGTATAAGTTACGGCGTACCTTACTGGATCCCGGCGGCAACGAGGAACTTTTACGGAGATCTGACGATCGGTTTCTGAAAGAAGGAGTTTCCCTAAACCGGTAATACCTGAATTGTTGGTTTGGGGGAGATCTTCACATTCTTGTCCAAGACGATTTGCTTACGATTGCCGTCTGCAGCGGGGATTCTATCAGCAGAAAGTTAACCGCTTTCTTTTGAACGATCAAAAGAAAGCTCCAAAGAAAAATCGCCCGCTGCAGCATAATTGCCTGAAATTGCTCGCTCAGGCTACGAGAATTTCAACTCCTCACCCAAACGAATACTTCGTTTGGGTTCGTCAAACAGGAAATTCTCGCTCACGCCTTCGCTCACAATTTCTTAACGGCAATTATGCTGATGCGGGTTGTTCCTGCGAAATTCGGAAAAGTGTTTAATATCGATCTGTTTTCATAACTTTCTCTTCCTTATGAAAATGTTTTGGACGGCATTGAGATCTTCAGGGATTTCGCTCAAACATTGTCATTGAAAATCTGATCCTGCAGTTGTTAATTGAACAATGCACATATCACACACCTGTGAATACACATCTTGAGTAACCTGATCAGGAATATTGCAGGCATAATAGTATTTCTTCTGGCCGTAACACTGGCTCTCGGGATGTTTCTGAACAATCTCACAAAGAAGTCATATTACGACGAATCCGGCAGTATAACTTCTGAAGGGATCCGTTCGGCTGTAAGCGTTTACGGAAATGATTTCGGAGTTCCGTTCATTTATGCGGAGAATGAGGATGACATGTACTTCACACTCGGTTACATTCATGCGCGCGACAGACTCTGGCAAATGGACCTTTACAGGCGCGTTGCAGAGGGCCGGCTTTCTGAGATACTCGGCAGGGAGATGGTTGATTATGACGTGCTGTTCAGGACCGTCGGAATTGACAAAGCATCTTCTTCCATGTATCATTCCCTTTCTTCCGAGACGAAGAAAGTTCTGAATTCGTATTCGGCAGGAGTGAACTTCTTTATAGAAAGGAACAAGTCAAAACTGCCGCTTGAGTTTGACATACTGAATTACAAACCCGACAACTGGACACCCGAAAACTCCGTGATGATAGTAAGACTCATGGCATGGGAGTTAAATCTTTCGTGGTACACAGATGTTATGTTCGGCCGCATCGTCAGGAAGTTCGGTGCAGAAACTGCGGCTGATTATTTTCCCGACTATCCGGAAGACGGCCCGTTCATAGTCAGATCACAGTCGGCCGTTCAGAAGAAGGACTCGTCAGGAGCAAACAAAGATAAAGAAAAGCAACCTTCGGCAAAGTTCAAAGCAACTGACGGCGACGTTGCTTCAGGTTTCTTTGAACTCAATAAGAGATTCAGGGAAGAATTCTTTTCCGAGGCTGTGCATGTCGGCAGTAACTCCTGGGTAGTATCCGGAATGAAAACGGAAACCGGGAAGCCCATGCTGGCAAACGACCCGCATCTTGCTTTGCAGACACCCGCAAAGTGGTACGAAGTGAGCCTTTACAACGGAGAAAGGAGGATCAATCTGAGCGGCTTCACACTTCCCGGCGCGCCCGGAGTTGCGATCGGACACAACGATGTGATCTCCTGGGGGCTTACAAATCTAATGTGTGATGACGCAGACTTCTATCTGCTGAAGAAGGATTCCGCTGTGCAGGGAAAATACATTTACAACGGGCAGAGCGTTGCCCTTGACAGCAGTGTTGAGGCAATCCGCATAAAAGATTCTTCAGACGATCATGTGTTCACCGTTTACAGGACAAGGCTCGGCCCTGTTATCTCCGGCCTGAGCAAAACAGGATTTGCAAACAGTCAGAGTTTTTCGGATGTGCCGGCTGACGAGATCCTCACATTCAGGTGGACGGGATACGAGCTCAGCGACGAGATACTTTCATTTTACAAGATCAATTTTGCGCAAAGCAAGGAGCAGTTTGATGAAGGCCTCAAGAGTTTCGGCTCGCCTGCGCTGAATTTTGTCTATGCCGATACTTCGGGAAACATTGCATATCATGCGGCTGGGCTGATCCCGATCAGGGAAACAGAACCAGAGTTTCTCTCTTCCGGCGGGGCAGGATGGAAAGGATTCATTCCATATTCAGAGCTGCCGTCAGAGCTGAACCCTAAGCAGGGATACATAGTAACGGCAAACAACAAGCCGAAGGCAGATTACGGCAGATATATTTCCAACCTGTACGAACCGCATTACAGGGCTGAGAGGATTGAAGAGATGTTATCACAGACACCGCTTGTAACGATTGAAGAGATGAAGATGATACAGCGCGATGTTTATTCGGAGCAGGCGAGGGAGTTTACGGCACACTTGCTGAAGGCTTTTGGAGATTCTTCTTCCTGGGCGCCGGATATCAGAAAGTACCTGGGAATGCTGAGCGAATGGGATCACGAATTCAAAACCGGAAGCTCTGCCGCGAGCCTGTTTGCCATGTTTGAGGCCAAGCTGTACGAGAACCTTTATTACGCACCGCTCGGAGAGGAACTGTTTGAGGATTACATTTTTCTGAAGAACGTTCCGGTAAGAAACACATCGAGAATACTGAAGCTGAGTTCAACGGCATTCTTCAGGTCCGATCAGGAGAAGGATCAGCTTCTCAGAAAAAGTTTCTATGATGCCGTGTCGGCACTGATAGCAAAGTACGGAGCAGAAGCTGTCAACTGGCAATGGGGAGACCTTCATAAGATAACCCTGAAGCACCCGCTCGGGATCGTGCCGTCTTTCAGTTCTATGCTGAACATCGGGCCGTTCAAAGTGAGCGGCAACGGAACCACCGTGAACAATCTCGAATACGGATTTTCCTCGGCACTGAAGTCAGCAACTTTTGAAGCATATCTCGGCCCTTCAATGAGGATAATCATTGATATGTCGCGGCCGAACTCGCACTACTCCATCATACCCGGAGGGCAGTCAGGACAGGCATTGCAGGAGAACTACGGAAATCAGGCGAGGCTCTGGCTTAACGGGGATTACAAAATTGTTTCCAATAAGTTTGATGATCTGAAGGATGAGTCCCTGAAGCTCTTCACATTAGAACCCTCTCAGTAATTGAAAGCCGAAGACAAGTTCGAACTTTACAGGCCCAAGAAATTTCTCGGACAGAATTTTCTTGTTGACGACAACATTGCGCGAAAGATCGTACAGGCGCTTGCAATAGCACATGATGACACGGTAGTTGAGATCGGCCCGGGAAGAGGGGCCCTTACAAAACACATAGCCGGGAAGCCGCGCAGTTTCACTGCTGTGGAGTATGACAAGGCGGTCTGCGAAGATCTGCGCAAACAGTATGAAGGAATCGCCGAGATAGTTCATGATGATTTTCTCGATTACGAACTAAGGGCCGGAAACTCCCCTTCGGGGAGTAAGCTCAAAGTCATCGGCAACATCCCTTACAACATCACCAGCAAGATCCTGTTCAAACTCTTCGACTCCCGGGAACTCATCGCTTCCGCCGTGCTTATGATGCAAAAGGAGGTCGCCATGCGGATCGCGGCTTCGCCGCGCTCAAAGAACTACGGCATCCTCTCCGTACAGTCACAGGCATACTGCACGCCTAAGATCCTGTTCCATGTTCCGCCCACCGCATTCTTCCCAAAGCCAACTGTCACATCAAGCATCATCAGTCTTGACTTCAGCGGCAGTCCGCTGATTTCAGGTTCGGGAGATCCAGCACTGTTCAAACTTGTTGTCCGTGAAAGTTTTGGAAAGAGAAGAAAGGTGTTGAGCAATTCACTTGCCAATGTTTTCAGGCTCTGCGGAATAAGCCCGGATGAACTTGAGTTCGACCTTACAAGAAGGCCGGAGACGCTCACTCCGGAGGAGTTCATACTGCTTTCGGATATGATCGGCAGTCTTAAGAGATCAGTGTAATTGCTGACGCTTCAACAGATCAGAGTCCGATATAGAGCCCGAAACCAAGTGACAGGTCAGAGATGTCCGATTCATTCGAATCCGTCATAAACGTATGCCTGAGCTTCAGGTAAGGATTTGCCGCGACATTTTCAAAAACAGGAAACAGCAGGCCGAATGAAACCTGAGGAAAATATCCTTCCTTGCTGAAGTCGGTGAAATACCCTCCGCCCACACTCAGCAATACAGCGCCAAGGTCGCGCGCTTCGAGTGCGAAATCATAATTGTATGAGAACCTGAGATGATTGAGCCGTGTGTCTCTGAAGATCAGGGAATATTCCGCGGCAACCCTTCCGTAGGGATAAGCACCGAGAGAAATTTCTTTCGTAATGCCGACGTAGAACTTTTCATTTTCGATGAGGAGAACCGGATTGACGGGAAACAGAATCAGTGCAATCTCACCGAATGATGCAGATGCGGATTGCTGTGTTCCGGCTGGCCCGTGAAACCTGAGCGGTGGAAGATCCTGTGCCGGGGCAGTACCCGCAAAAGCGAGCATCACCGCCAGCGCTAATATCTTAATGTTCATTCATGAAGATTTTGTTTGCAGTAACTGGAAACATGCCGCCGTGATTCATACGTACTCGCTGTAAACCTCAAGCACTTTCTTATATTCGCTCAGCGCATCTTTTCTCTCTTCATCCTTTTCCGAATTGCTCAGAGTGAAATCTATAGAGCGGAGCTTGCCCACGCACTCTGTTGCCTTTGAAAGCTTTTCCGTGATCATAAGCTGCTTCTGAAGCCCCGTGAAGATCGTGGCAGTTGCAGTGAACACGGCCACTATTCCGCAGGTCCACTTCCATGCCGGCGGGCCCTGCCCTGCCACCGGCCCCGTGAAAGCTGTCAAGCCTGCAAGCAGAGTCGCAAGCACGCTTGCGGCAAGGCTTATGACGATGTACCGCGAATTTGTCTTGCGCAACTTTGCAACAAGAGATTCAGCTTTGGCAATGCTCTTTCTGATCTCATCGTTCATTTGCTCTCCGGTTTTTTTTTGCAAAGATAATGAAACTATTCCGGACAGATTAACACAAAATGTTCTGCACGATCAATTCGGAAATCAATGCCGTCCAAAACATTTTCTTCTTTCTGAAAGAGTTTTGGATAGCATTGGCTATGGATAGCTTCTGTGAAATCAGAATTCAAGAGATTAACAAAATCAAATTGACTAAATTTGCACAATAATATTTCCATTTCTTTTTCACTGTTGAATGAAGGTTGTTGTTGTGATCCCTGCCGCGGGAACAGGCAGCAGAATAGGCGGACCCTTACCAAAGCAGTATCTGAAGATATCCGGCAAAGAGATCATTGCTCATACGATGGAGAAGTTCAATTCATGCAGGGAAGTTGACAGGATCATAATTGCCGCGGAGCCCGGACACTTTGTGCGGCTTTCTGCGATAATCAGAAAAAACAGACTGCGCAAGGCGAAGACGATAGTAGAAGGCGGAAAGACAAGACAGCAATCTGTTTTCAATGCGCTGAAAGTGAGCGGATGCTCGGCAGGAGACATTGTGCTTGTACATGATTCGGTCAGGCCGTTTGTTTCCAAGGAACTGATAAGAAGTACAATAAGGCATGCGAAGAGATACAAATGCGCATTGCCCGTGATGCCGGTGTCAGATACCGTGAAGAAGATCGGCAGGGACGGAATCGTCAAGGAAACGATTGACAGGAACATGATTGTGACGGCACAGACTCCGCAGGGATTCAGGTTTGATACGCTGTTCAGGGCTTTTGAGAAAGCCGCTTCAAAACGCTATGACGGAACCGATGAATCTTCGGTCGCAGAGTTTGCAGGCTGTAAAGTGAAAACATTTCCCGGCGAAAAGGGCAATATCAAGATCACAGTGAAAGAAGACCTTAAACACGCGGGGAAAACAGACAGATGAGTGCAAAGGGCACGGTCAAGATAGAAACATTTGAAAGCAAACTGCTGAAGAACAATCCTCTCGGCGACCCTCATGTGAGAGAGTTTCCCGTTTACCTGCCTCCTTCATATTACAGTTCTGACAGAAGATTTCCTGTGGCATTTCTTCTCTCGGGTTTTACCGGATGGGGAATGACACATCTCAACGAAAGTTTCATATCGGAGAACATTCCTCAGAGGCTCGACCGGCTGATAGCCGAAAGGAAGATCAAAGAGATGATTGTGGTGATGCCGGACTGCAGGACAAAATACGGCGGAAGCCAGTTCATCAACTCGACAGCAACGGGAAAGTACGAACACTATGTCATAAGAGAACTTGTTCCGTACATTGATTCCGTTTACAGGACATTGCCTGTGCCTGAAAGCAGGGCTGTTTGCGGAAAGTCAAGCGGCGGATACGGAGCGGCAGTGCTTGCAATGAAGCATCCGGGCATATTCGGACTGATGTGCTCCACTGCAGGCGATATGGCATTTGAATACTGTTACATGCCGGATTTTCCGAAGAGTCTCACGGGGCTTGAGGTTTACGGGAAGGGGCATGCGGCGGTGAAGCATTTCATCTCAAAAGAGATCAACAAATCACAGCCGAAGGGAAAGAATTTTTTTGATGTGCTTAACTTAGTGGCAATGTCGAGCTGTTATTCCCCGAACCTTGCAGGCGTGAAGACAAAAGGATACGGATTCGATCTGCCATTTGATCCCGTGACCTGTGAACCCGACAGGAAGGTCTTTGACAAATGGCTGATGAACGATCCCGTAAGAATGGCTGAGCTGTATGCCGACAATCTGAGAAAACTCCGGCTGATATTTGTTGACGCGGGGATATATGATCAGTTCAACCTGCATGCGGGAGCAAGGATATTCTGTTCAAAGCTGAAGTCAATGCGCATAAGACACCACCACGAGGAGTTTCCCGGGACGCACTCGGATATTCAGTACAGGTACGACAGAACATTTGCAATGATCTCTTCAAAGATAACAGGATAATTCAAAGAAGCAGGATGGCAAAACCGATAGTCATTTCAACCTGGAAGCACGGGCTTGCGGCAAACGAGGTCGCATACAGGATCCTTGCGGAAGGAGGCAACTCGCTTGATGCCGCAGAGGAAGGCGTGAAAGTTTCGGAGAATGATCCGACGGTTCTCAGCGTAGGATTCGGCGGACTTCCCGACTGTGAGGGAAGAGTAACGCTTGATGCGGCCATCATGGACTGGAACGCGCGGATAGGATCCGTGATAAGCGTCGAGAACATAAAGAACCCCGTTAGCCTTGCAAGGATGGTGCTTGAGAATACCGAACATACAATACTTGCCGGAGACGGTGCGCTTGCATTTGCACTCAAGAACGGCTTCAAACCCGAAAGCCTTCTCACAGAAGAATCTATAAAGAGGTTTTGGGAATGGAAAGCATCCGGCGCAACCAAGCCGCAGGAGATTCACACAGACGATTTCCTTAAAAAGGATAAGCTGAGCAGGATAAACGACGACGGTAATCATGATACAATAGGACTGGTGGCAATGGACGCCGACGGACACATCTCGGCTTCCTGCACAACAAGCGGTATGGCATGGAAGCTTCACGGCAGAGTCGGTGACAGCCCCATCATCGGTTCCGGGCTCTATGTTGACGGTGATGTTGGCGGCGCATCTTCAACAGGAAGGGGAGAAGAGACAATACGGGCATGCGGGAGTTTTCTGATAGTGGAACTAATGCGCAACGGACATTCACCTACCGAAGCATGCAAGCTTGCGTGCGAGAGGGTGATAAGGCTAAATCATCTGTCCGATCTTAACCGCGATCACATTTACCAGGTGGGATTCATTGCTTTGAATGTGAAAGGAGAATACGGTGCATACAGCGTTCGCAAGGGTTTCCAGTATGCCGTAGCGGATGAAGGCGGAAACAGACTTTACAACAGCGATTCTTATCTTGACGAAGAATTTGAAATTGAAGACCTGTAAGAATAATATTCTGCAATGACTAAACCTGTACTTATAAAGGGCGGCATTGTTCTGACTCTAGACAAGGCAGGCAAGACCGGTCTCTTTGACATTGTATTAAGGAACGGCAAGATCAGTTCAATAGATTACGAAGGCAAGACGAACGCAAAGGAATTCCTTTCTTCAAATCCCGGCGGAGAGGTGATCGATGCCAACGGTAAGATCGTTATTCCCGGATTGTTCAACTCAAGGCTCATATCCTCTTATTCACACGCAAGGATGTTCTTCACCAAATGCAGTTATGAAAACCTGAACGGATTCGTATCTCTCAACCTGATTGACAGGTACTTGTCCGAGAGCGTGAACAAAGGAAGGCTTGAAGACATTATTGAGCTCACTTACAGGAGAGCGCTTAAGTGCGGGGAGACATTCATAAACGAAGCAAGCCCTTCATATAAGAAACAGCAGGCGGCAGATGTTTACTCAAAGCAGGAGTGGATAAAACAGCATTTCAACATCACATCTTTTGACAGCAAGCTGGTAGAAGATCCCGGACTGCTCCGCGGCAAAGTTGCTGCAGGATTCAGGGCAGATGAGAACATCAACTCATACGCGATCTCTTCTCTCAAACGGCTTGTGCTGGCAAAGCAGTCAATGCTCATCGTCGATGCATCTCTTTCGGGCACGGCGCTGGAAACCCTGAAGCAGACATTCGGCAAACCATTTGTGAACGTTCTTAACGACAGCGGGCTTCTCGGAAACTCGTCTTATCTTGCGGATCCCTGCATTCTCACTGACGGCGAGATCGGAACACTGAAAGACATTGATGCAGGAGTGATAATCTGCCCTTCGGATATTGCGGCTCTTTCCGGAGACCTTACGCTTGTTCGGCGTTTATTTGCCTCGGGTGTAAGAGTGATGGCAGGAACCGGCTTGACCGGCTCCGACATTCTTACGGAACTGAAGATCCTCGCGGCGGCGTCTGCAGGACATGTGACTTGTGAGGAATTAATGAGATCGGTGACTTCGGTTCCGTCCTCCGCATTCGGATTCGGCAACGTGACCGGAAGCATTGAGAGGATGAAATCGGCAGACCTTGTCATTCTGTCACTTCGCGATCTCAGGAATTCAGGGGGCCTGCCTGACTTTGACTGCGAGTCTGTATGCTGGCACATAATAAAATATCTCAATACAAAAGACATCACCGATGTTTTGGTAAAGGGTGAGAGCGTTTACAATTCAGCAACCGAGAATAAGGAGAAAGACCTTCTTGATGCGTCCAAGTCAGCCGAGCTGGCATCACTACTTTATTCTGCAGGCAAGTTCAGGGAATACAGAGAAAAGAAGCTCCGCGAGAAAAGGGTCGGCAGGCTGGAAATAGGCACTGAAGCGGAGCCCGAACAGAAGCCCGGCGAGATTTTTGTTGATATGACCGAAACGGGCGAATATATGGGTGACGGAGAATTCAAAATCCTCAGAAATGAAGAACAAGAATTCAGGAATCCGAGAGAAGAAGAACAGGAAGAGAAGAGGCCCGGGATCGTTGAGATCAGGTCCATTGAAAAAGACCTGAACCTTCTTGATGATGATGAGGATCTTCCGGCTGAAGCTGAGGTACCGCGGCTTGGAATAAGGCTTGCGGGAACAAAGACGCCGGTGAAGCAGGTGGTGCAGAAGCCGGCCGTACAGAAAGCGGTGAAGTTAGACGACGAACTCGAAGACAAATCGGCAAGGCCGAAGACTCAGGCCGCCGAAGAACCCGTACAGCCGAAGCGTTCAGCGCTGAGGTTCGGATTCAGGGAAGGCGAGTGATCTTCATGAAGCTTGCAACACTTCTTTATATAATGAACACTGACGGCGAGTATCTGCTGATGAAGAGAGAAAGAGAGCCGAACAAAGGACTCCTCTCGCCTCCGGGCGGAAAGCTTCACACGGAAGATGCAGAATCTCCTTCGGTGTGCGCCGCAAGGGAAGCGTTCGAAGAATGCTCGATGCGCACATCTCCCGATGACTGGCTGCTGAGAGGCATCGTAACGGAGAAGAACTATCCCGGTGCGGGAAACATCATGATATTCATCATGCAGTACGGGCAAGAGCTGAATGAGCTTCCCCCTCCGTGCAATGAAGGTTCATTCGAATTTGTGAAAAAGGGCGACATAATGAAGTCAGCCATACCAGAAACCGACAGGAAATTCATTTGGAATATGGTGCTGGAAAGCCGTGAACAACCGTTCATTGTTACGCTTGACTGCACAGACTATCCCGATATTGTCCTGATCTGAAGAAATTTTATAATATAGGATATGGTTAAATCTACCGTTGCATTTCAAAAAACCAACTAACCAAATTACATTAATGGATTCAGAAATTACCGCAAAGAACCCTTCGCAATTGCCGGATATCCAAAGCCAGAATGACATAAGGCAGCTTCCGATCGACAAGGTCGGCGTCAAGAATCTCAAATACCCGATAGCCGTAAAAGACCGCGACAACGAAATTCAGCATACAATAGCAACCGTTGCAATGACGGTTGACCTTCCGAAGGAATTCAAGGGTACGCACATGAGCAGGTTCGTGGAGATACTGCAGTCGGAGAACAGGGAGATTCATGTTGACTCAATTGAAAGCATACTGAGCGAGATGCAGAAGAAACTGCATGCAACAGCATCGCACATAGAGATCGAGTTTCCGTATTTCAAGCAGAAGAATGCTCCCGTTACCGGTAAACCGTCACTGATCGACTATCAGGTGAAGTTTCATGCCGTGAAGAAAGGGCATAAGAAGGATTTCATTATGACCGTCAAAGTGCCTGTAACAACGCTCTGCCCTTGTTCAAAGAACATCTCAAAGTACGGAGCCCACAATCAGCGGGGCGAAGCCACGGTGTCAGTGAGGTTCAAAGATACTGTCTGGATAGAGGATGTGATCTCGGTGGTGGAAGCGAGCGCCAGCAGTGAGCTTTACTCTCTGCTTAAGAGGGAGGATGAGAAGTTTGTAACAGAGAGGGCTTATGAGAATCCGGTATTTGTTGAAGACCTCGTCAGAAACATAGTGGTAAAACTGAAGGAAAACGACAAGATAACCTGGTACAGCGTTGAGGCAGAGAATTTTGAGAGCATTCACAACCATAATGCATATGCCCATATAGAATCGCATGATCTCCTGATGAACGGCAGGCAGGAGGAGCTGTTCATTAGCAGATACTGATCACCTCAGCGGGTGAATGACTTTGTAATAAAAATCCAATTTCAGTATATTTTTCACAAATTAACAATCGTAAAAATGTCCAAATTCATGCGGCTATCCGCGTTTTTTCTGGTCTTTGCTGCAATTGCCCTGGTATCGGAAAGCGCATATTCGCAGAAATTGCCCGGGGTTTCAGTATCAACTGACAAGAAAACATATTCTCCGGGTGAATCGGGTGTACTGACAATAAGTTTCAAGACATCCTCAGGCGTTAAAGTGCCAAAGGAACCGGGAGTTGAAGTAAGCGTATCAGGCGTTGACGGACAGGGACTTCAGGATTATACAGGCGGTGATGGTGATTATATAGACGGTTCGAAAGTAAGATACAACTTTGTGGTCCCTTCGGGAGCACCAAGCGGAGGCCAGCTTGTTATTGACGGCTCAGTCAAATTCGGATACTGTTCTACATCCGACGGGGTCTGTAAAATGGGAAACAAAAACTTCTCCGCGAAAATCAAAGTAAAATAATCGCTCACACCTGATGAGTGATTCCTACTATTTCTTTTCCGACGTGCATCTCGGGCTCGAGTCTCCCGAGAAGGAGCGCAAAAAGGAAAGGAAACTGATCCGGTTCCTGGAATCGGCTTCTGAAGATGCGGCTGAGATATTCATAGTCGGTGATCTTTTTGACTGCTGGATCGAATATAAGCAGGTTGTTCCGAAAGGATTTTACAGACTGCTTGCGAAGATCTCG
Organism: Ignavibacteria bacterium; assembly: GCA_019694675.1. Lineage (GTDB taxonomy): Bacteria > Bacteroidota > Ignavibacteria > Tepidaquicellales > Tepidaquicellaceae > JADJAH01. Next base: position 36,438 of record JAIBBK010000023.1, on the reverse strand, counting down.
GAGCTTGTGGAAAGCGGGATCACCATCAACTACATTGCCGGAAATCACGATTTCTGGAAAGGCGATTACTTCAGGAATGAATTTGGAATCGAGATCTGCCACGAGCACATCGAAAGGGTGATTGAAGGCAAGAAGTTCTTTATCCATCACGGAGACGGTTTCGCATATAACGATTCCGGATACAGGATCCTTAAGAAGGTGATGAGGAGCAAATTAAGCCAGAGGCTTTATTCCCTCATTCATCCTGACATCGGCATCAGGCTTGCAAAGGGCACATCTGAGACTTCAAGAGTTCACACTTCCGCAAAAGACTATTCAAAGAGTGACGGACTGCGTGATGCCGCTTTTTCAAAAGTGGATGAAGGTTTTGATTATGTGATAATGGGCCACAGGCATCTTCCTCAGATGATAAGGCATAATCAAGGTTACTATGTGAACCTCGGAGACTGGATCGAACACAGTTCTTACGGTTTGTTCAGGAACGGTGTATTTGAACTGACTGAATTTAAAAGCAAAGAAGAAGCAAAAACTGCGTCAGCAAAGATTTGAAAAAAAGCGATAAGGGAAAATATACGGACGAAGAACTCGACAAATATTTTTCCGACAAAAAATACAGGCAAAGTGCCGGCAAGAAGAAGAAGACCGGAAACAAGCTGATCGGCACGCTGATATTCGGAATACTCGTTTGCACAGGGCTGGCTGCCGGATATCTTGTCTACCTGTCCAACACACTTCCGTCTCTTGAAGAACTTGAGAATCCGAAACTGGAAGAGGCTACAAAGGTCTTCTCTTCAGACGGAGAGCTCATAGACAAGTTCTTCCTCAAGAACAGGACAAAGGTCACTCTCGACAGCATCCCCAAGGATATGATCAATGCACTGATCGCAACCGAGGACAGGAAATTCTATGACCACTGGGGTGTTCATCTTGAAAGAATATTCAAGGCGGTATTCAAGAACATAGCAAGCGGCAACCTCGCGAGGGAGGGCGCATCAACCATCACGCAACAGCTTGCAAGGAATCTTTACAAAGATATAGGAACGGAAGTTTCTCTCAACAGAAAGATACGTGAAGCGATGACAGCGGTTCAGATAGAGAAGACTTACACCAAAGACGAGATCCTCGCATACTATCTGAATACGGTTTATTTCGGCAAAGGAGCATACGGTGTTGAAGCGGCCGCGCAGACATATTTCAACAAAAGCGCGAGGGACTTGTCGCTGGATGAATGCGCATTGCTTGTAGCCACTCTGAAGTCGCCGACAAACTACGATCCTGTTGAATATCCGGATGCCGCTCTCAAGAGAAGAAACCTCGTGCTCAATGAAATGAAGGAGTCAGACTTCATTACGAGTGAAACTTATGACCTTGTTTCAAGGGATCCGATCAAGCTCAACATAAGAAAAGACTATGCCAGCTTCAATTCTCCCGCACCTCAGTTCACGGAGTATGTGAGGCAGCAGCTTGAAGCAATGGCTGAGAAATACGGATTCGATCTTTACCGTGACGGGCTGAAGGTCTATACATCGCTCGACTCCCGCTTTCAGAAACACGCTGTCGATGCGGCAAGGACACTTCTCGGGCCGTTCCAAAGGTCATTCAACGGTTACTGGAACTGGAACAGCTCCGGAAGCAAGGAGATCCTTAACGATGCGGTGATCAGATACATTGTACAGTCGGAGCAGTACAAGAAGGCAAAGACCGAGCAGGAACGCAACAAAATATATGAGAAGCTGAAGAGCGACAAGAGTTTCGTTGACTCTGTCAAATCGCTTACCACAACCGTTCAGATCGGATTTGTGGTATTGGATCCGAAGAACGGCGAGATAAAGGCAATGGTGGGAGCAAATCCGTCCATATCATTCAAGTACGGCCTCAATCATGTGACGCAGATAAAGCGTCAGCCGGGTTCATCATTCAAACCGTTTGTTTATGCAACCGCTGTGAATTCCGGTTATTCTCCGGGATACATGGTTTCAAACAATCCCATCAACATCAACATCGGCGGTACAATGTGGTCTCCCAAGGGAGGAGGAACCGGCGGCAGGATCTCAATGCGGGATGGCATTGCAAATTCAGTAAACGTGATTGCCGTAAGAACCGCGATGGAGCTTGCGCCGATAGACAAGGTCATTGACCTTGCGCACAGGATGGGAATCAAGTCCGAGCTCCCGAATGTGCTGTCACTGAGTCTCGGAGCGGGTGAAGTGAGTCCGCTTGAGATCACAAATGCGTACGGAGTTTTTGCAAACGAAGGAATATGGGTCGAGCCGATTTCGATTCTCAGAATTGAAGACAGGAACGGAAAACTGATACAGGAATTCAACCCTGAAACAAAGGAAGTGCTTAGTGAGGAAGTTGCGTTTGTAATGTGCGACATGATGGAGGATGTAATAGATTACGGTACAGCAACAAGCGTGAGACAGTATTTTCACAGGCCGGCGGCAGGCAAGACCGGAACTTCACAAAGTTACGGCGATGCATGGTTCATCGGTTTCACACCGCAGTATGTAGCGGGCATCTGGCTCGGATTTGACGACGCGAGAATAAAATTCGGCGGAGCTTACGGTCAGGGCGGAAAAGCTGCGGCTCCGATCTGGGGCAAGTTCATGCAGCTACTTTACTCCGACGACGAGTTTGATTTTCCCGTAGCGTACTTCCTGATGCCTGACAATGTGGAGGAAGCCAGCGTCTGCACTGTCACAGGACTGCAAAGCAACGGTACCTGTCCTTCAACGCAGGACCTCATAATAAAGAAGGCCGGTTCACAGAAATGCGGAATGTACCATTACTCCGCACCGGCGGAAACATCATCCGAATCAAGCGAACCTCCGGAAGGAAGCGTAGGATACTGACCTTATAAGATCACAAATCAAAACTCAGAAAGGATAATACCAAATTGGCAGAAAGAACACTTTGCATCATTAAGCCCGATGCAGTAAAGAAGAACGTACAGGGCAGCATAATTCAGAAGATACTCGACAGCGGTTTTAAGATGAAAGGCATGCGCATGGCTCAGCTATCGGAAAGAGAAGCAGGATTGTTCTATGAGATTCACAGAGAAAGGCCGTTTTACAAAGAACTTGTTTCGTTCATGACATCCGGGCCTGTGGTAGTAATAGCGCTTGAAAAGGAAAATGCCGTGGCGGATTACAGGACGCTCATAGGCGCGACCGATCCGGCTGAAGCTGCAGAAGGAACAATAAGAAAGCTCTTTGCAAGCTCCAAAGGAGAGAACGCAGTGCACGGATCAGATTCTGTGGAGAACGGAATGAATGAAGTTGCATTCTTTTTCAGAGAATCCGAACTCGCGTAAGACAATTTTTTCAAACAAATAAACACGTAAATGAAAAGCGTAAGATTTCCGGCACTGTTCCTGAGCGCATTCGTGATATTTACATCGCTCACGGCATTTGTTAACAGGAGCGAACTGCCATCTAAAGGCGGCCCCGCGTATTTCCGGCTTGCTGAAGGACTGACAGAAAACGACTACATGCCGAATACGGTGATATTCCGGCTTAAGGAATCGAACAGGAGCATAGCAGGCATCAATTCCATCGGCGATCCGAAAATGGAAGCAGCGCTGTCAGCACTCGGTGCAGTCTCTCCGGCAAAGGTCTTTCCGGATGCAGTCAAACCCGCAGTCGAGTCAATAGGCGGAGAGAAGACATCTGACCTCTCTCTGATATACTCCGTAAGATACACTTCGCCGGTTTCGGTGGAGCAGGCAGTGAACGAGATCTTCGCAACGGGACTGGTTGAATATGCACAGCCCAAATATGTGCACAAGGTTGCATTCACTCCGAACGATCCTTCGCTGGGACAGCAATACTACATCAACAAGATCGCTGCAAACACCGGCTGGGATGTTCAGCAGGGAGATACGAATGTTGTGATAGGAATTGTTGATTCGGGAATTGACTGGGATCATCCAGACCTTGCCGCCAACATAAAGATCAATTATGCCGATCCTGTAAACGGAACTGACGATGACGGCGACGGATACACTGACAATTACAGGGGCTGGGATTTTGCGGGAGCAGATTACATGAACATCGTACCCGACAATGACCCGATGATAATGGGCTCAAACAACAATCACGGATCGCATGTGGCCGGTGATGCTTCCGCTGTGACGAACAACGGTACCGGAGTCGCCGGTGTCGGTTTCAAATGCAAGCTTATGGGCATCAAGTGCTCGGCTGACAACGATACACGCGCTCCCGGTGGACTGGGATATATCATTAACGGAATAGAAGGAGTAAGATACGCGGCCGAAAGGGGCTGCGCCGTCATCAATTGCTCATGGGGCGGCGGAGGAGGAGGACAGTTTGAACAGGATGTGATCACTTACGCAACCGTGAACAAGAACGCGCTGGTGGTGTGCGCCGCAGGCAACAACAGTTCAAACGCACTCTTCTATCCTGCATCCTATAAATATGTGCTCAGCGTTGCATCTACAAACTCATCTGATGTAAGGTCATCGTTTTCAAACTACGGAACGGCAATCGACATATGCGCTCCGGGATCAAGCATTTACAGCACGCTCTGGAACAACTCATATGCAATATTCGACGGAACATCAATGGCATCTCCGATTGCCGCAGGCGTTTGCGGAATTGTGAAATCACAGTTTCCGACCTACACCGCAATGCAGGTTGGCGAGAAAGTAAGAGTGACCTGCGATAACATTGACGCGCAGAATCCTTCCTATGTGGGACAGCTCGGAAAGGGAAGGGTTAACATGTTCAAGGCGCTTACAGTCAACTCACCGGCAATCAGGCTCACATCCGTAACGGTGACGGACGGAAACAACAATGTGCCTCAGCCGAACGACACGCTGAGCATAGTGGGCGATTTCAAAAACTATCTGCAGGCAACAGGCGCCGCTTCAGTTGCGATCACGGCAACATCAACAGCCATCACGATACTGAATCCGGGCGCTTCGCTTGGTGCTATACCGACTCTCGGAAATGCCACAAACGGCAGTTCACCGTTCAGAGTGAGGGTGAATCCGACCGCTCCTGCAAATACGATCATCAGCTTCAAGCTTACATACACAGACGGCTCTTACAGTGACTTTGAATATGTTAGCGTCGTGGTGAATCCAAGCTACTTCAGTATGGATGCAAACAAGATCGCCACAACAATCAACAGCCGCGGCAATTTCGGATTCAACGATTACTCGAACAACACTCAGGGAATCGGATTCAAGTACAACAACCAGGCAAACATGCTCTTTGAAGGCGGCCTCATTTGCGCCACATCAGCTTCGAAAGTGTCCGACGTTGTAAGAGGCGCAGACCAGTCATTGCAGAACAATGACTTCACCAGCGTTATACCGTTCCAGATCACTCAGCCCGGTGTGATCTCAAATCAGGACGGAAGCGCAATATACAATGACAACGGCGCAGGAACGAACAAGATAGGAATTGAGATATCATTCAACAGTTTTGCATTTGCAAACGAGGCTGACGAAGATTACATCATAATGCGATACAGGATCAAGAACACCAATGCCTCCGATGTTACGAATTTCTATGCAGGGCTGTTCGGCGACTGGGACATCGGTTCGCAGGGTGACCTCAACAAGATTGACTATGATGCCACGAACAGGCTCGGCTACATCTGGAGGACTGACAATAATCCTTCAACCTATGCAGGAGTATCTCTCTTATCGGCAACCAATGCTTCATACTGGGCCATTGACAACGACAATACAGTTTCCGGAAATCCGTGGGGAATTTACGACGGCTTCACGGATGCAGAGAAGTATCAGTCGCTGTCATCGGGTATCGGCAGGACTCAGGCCGGCGGCACTAACGGGAGGGATGTTGCAAACGTACTCGGAAGCGGTCCGTACACTATTCCCTCTAACGGAGAGATCACGATCGCATTTGCGCTTCTGGCGGGAAACAATCTTGCCGACCTTCAGGCAAATGCAGTTGCGGCAAGGAACAAGTACACTTCGCTTGTAGGCATCAATAATTATGTAAGCGAACTGCCGGAGAGCTTTTCGCTTTCGCAGAATTATCCCAATCCGTTCAATCCCGTAACCAATATCAAATTCTCCGTAGCCACTCCGGGACTCACGAAGCTTCAGGTCTACAATTCACTCGGACAGAATGTTGCAACGCTTGTCAATCAGGTACTGCAGGCAGGAACTTATGATGCGGACTGGAACGCTTCCGGCTATTCGAGCGGTGTTTATTTCTACAGGCTTGAGGCGAACGGATTCTCGCAGACAAAACGAATGCTTCTCATAAAGTAAGATCACAGTAAGATCGGTAGAACAAAAAAAGCCGCACGTAACAGTGCGGCTTTTTTCACAGACAAAGGTATCTTAAACTCTAATTGCCTTCAGGATTCCCGGCTTCCTCTTCGCCCGTCCGCGGCGCTTCCAAATCTTCCTTCTTCTTTATGTTGATCGATCTCACAACAGCTTCAATTTCGTTTCTGTATTTTTCGAAGAATTCCTTTCTTACCTCGGCCTTTACAGAAAGCTTCTCCGTGCCGATGTTGTTAAGAATGTAGAACTCATACTTTGTGTGCGCCGCCTGCGTCTCTGGCTGTTTTGAGAATGCGGTGAGATTAGTGTCCAGCATGAGAAATTCCGTCGTGAACTCTTCGGTATTGAAACCCTTGTTTTCCCTGTCAAGATGTATGAACACGGTCAGCGTTCCGGGCTGTTCTGCGGTGGTATCGGTAAGCAGAACGCCCTTGAACATTTTCTCATTCTTATTGATCTCGCGTTCGTCAATCAGCTTCCAGTTGTTGGGAAAGTACATGCCGAGCCCGACGTCACTTTCGGTAAAATTGTTTCTCAGCGAATCCGGTATATCGAAGAACGCTCCGGCAGTATCCCTTGCGCCGGAAGTATCAGATGCAAGAAGACTGTCGCTTAGCCTTCGAAGAGAATCCAGTTCGCTTGAAACGGAGGTCAGATCCGTAGTGTCCTTGTCAGACTCCCTGTTGTCAGGCCTGTTAACCTTCGGCGGCTGTACTACCTTTCTGGGCGGAACTGTCCGCTTTGGCGGTGCAACCACTTCATCCTTTGCTTCTTCGGGAGGCGGCTTGTTCGGATCTTCGACATTCTCAAGCATTATCTTCGGATCCGGAAGATCCTGAATCACAATGAGCCGCTGAGGTTCCTCAACGGCAGTATCCTTTTTCTTTTTCGATATGCCGTAGTAAGCGTATCCTGCGGCGGCAAGATGAAGAGCCACAGCCACGGCAATACCTATTACAGTGTTCTTCCTGATGAGTGAACGGAGTGCATCGAACGGATTCTTGTAACCGCTTTCATCCACATATCCGCCGGTGGAATAGTCTGCGAGAGGGATAGGCGGCTGAATAAGTTCAGCAACTTCAGGATTAGGAATCAAAGTGATCCTGCCTGATTCATTTCCTTCGGCAATATCTGCGGCCGTTTCGCTTATGTCTTCAACGGTTATCGTGATCTCCACTTCATAGACCCTGCCTTCTTCCTTTGCGGAAAGATAGTTCTTGTATCTCTTAACGCTGGCAGAAGTCTTTCTGTCTTTGAACTCATATTCGATCTTTACGCTTTCGCCTTTGAACAGCTCGAACTTTACCTTCTGAAGATTTTCATTTATGAGTCTGGGTTTGAAACGCCCTTCCTTTTCATCCTCTTCCTGTGCCGGGAGTTCCCCTTCTGACCGCCCCTGTTCTGAAATGGAAATATTGATCTCTGCCACCTGCTTGCCGAAATCGTTTCTTTGCGGAAGAAATATCTCGTCGCTTTGGATCTCTTCGGTTGTGGATTGATCTTTGAGCAGTGTATGAACGCGGACTCCGCGTGTGGTGGATACAATGATCTGAAGGTTGTTCCTGTCAATGAGACTGATGTGGTTGTCGCTGTCTGATGTAGTCTTTTGCTTTGCGGGAGATTGTCCCTGAGCAGGCCGGCCGCTGTCGGATTCGGTACCCTGAGAAGAAATCTTACCGGGTTGATCGCTTCCGGCCGCACCCGTGTTTTGGATCTCCGGGTTTTCAGGCGCAGATGTCCCTTGTCCTGTTAGTTCGCTGCCGGTAGTATTGGAAGTTTCGTCGGTTTGCCGGGAGGTATCTCCCTTCTGATCCGGATTATCCCCATTGTCCCGGTTTTCATCCGGATGTATAGTGTTTTCAGACATTTTATAGGGTTACAATTTAGAAAACTCAGGCCTAACAATAAATTCATTTCCTGCCATTAAACAAACGAATCATTCAGAGCATTTACATGAGTGATAATTAGCTTCAGTACGAATTTGTTCCTCAAAATTTAAGCACAGCCTGCGGAAACTTTGCGCGTGGTAACAGCATTCAAAGATTTTGATATGAATTCTGAACATTCAAATAGCTAAGTTTGTACATCCTCTAACTTAAATACTTATCATTATGGCTGCAAATCTGTTAGACCTCATCAAAGATTACTTCACAACGGATGTCGCCTCGTCGATATCGAAGTATCTTGGAGTTGATCTGTCAGGCGCGCAAAGCGCTATCAACGCTGCCCTGCCGGTTGTTATGGGCGGGTTAGTGAGCAAGACCTCCGACCCAAAAGGAGCAAATGAGATTTTTGATATGGTGAAAGGCATGGACGGAAGCAGCTTGCCTGACATCGGAAACATTCTTGGCGGAGGAACCAGGACAGATGAATTCATTTCTGCGGGTTCCGGGTTTGTGAATTCCATCTTCGGGAACCAGACAGATTCGGTCAACCAGTATGTTGCCAAAGAATCAGGGCTGAACATCGGATCCATGGCTAAGTTTCTGCCGATAATCGGATCAGTGGTCATGGCATTCCTCGGAAAGGAGTCAAAGTCGAAGGGCCTGTCGAGCGGCGTGGCAATGGCCGGCATGTTAGCGGGCTTGCTTCCCACTCTCAAAGGCCTCATCCCGACCGGCTTTCTGAATTCACTTGGGTTGTCGAGCCTGGCAGGAGAAACGAAGACAGCTGTCAAACACGCTGCAAAGGAAGTTGAAGAGGAAGCCAAGGGCGGCCTCGGAAAGATACTTCTGCCGCTTCTGGGAATTGCCGCTCTGCTTGCGCTCATTTATCTTTTCGGAAAGGGCTGCGGCAAGGAGACTACTGTGACGACCGTGAAGAAGGATACCGTACAGAAGGTGGTAACGAAAGATACCATGACATCGAAGATGCCCAAGGAATGGATTGCTCTCGGTAAATTTGCAATATTCAAACTCATCAGCGGCGACACAATAAACATTCCCGAACTCGGTATAGAAAGAAAACTGATCGGATTCATAACGGATTCAACAAAAGTCGTTGACAAGGAGACATGGTTCTCATTTGACAGGATACTGTTTGAAACAGACAAGGCAACGCTGAAGCCGGAATCAATGGATCAGATCAGGAGCATTGCTGCGATACAGAAGGCATATCCGAATGTCGAACTGAAGATCGGCGGTTACACAGATAATACCGGTGAAGCCAAACACAATCAGCAGTTATCTACCGAAAGGGCAAATGCGGTGATGAATGCAATTGTTGGTATGGGAATACCCTCGGCAAGATTGAAAGCGGAAGGTTACGGCTCACAGTATCCAGTGGCAGACAACAGCACTGAGGAAGGCAGGGCAAAGAACAGAAGAATAGACGTGAGGGTTACGAAGAAGTAACCCGGGATACAGACCGAAGAAAGCAAATAAAAAAGCCGGCAGAAATAAATGCCGGCTTTTCTTTTTCAGAAAAAAATGAGGACTATCTGATGTAGTAACCGATACCGATGTTTGCGTTTATGTACGAGTATTCGTTATCGTCTTCACCTCTTAGGTTCTCGCCCGCGCTAAGATTGTAGTTGTACTTTCCGTTCACGGTCATCATAAGATCCGTTCCCAATACATACATGAAGCCGAGTTCCGGTCCTACCGCGAAGTGCCAGTTGTCGTTGTCAATTTTGTTCACGCCAAGCTGAAGCCTCTGACCGATCCATGCCGCTCCGACATTCGCCTGAACATACGGGATGAATTTGCTTCTGTGCCCCTGGTTGAAATAGTATCCGATGGTCGCGTAGAGCGGAATGTAGTTGATGTATCTTGCCTGCGCGCCGGAGACTGCCCCGTTCTGGAATTCCGTAAAACCATCAGGTTGTTCGTCGCTGAATACATTCCAGTTGAACTCCACGCCAACTGCAACATTATTCTTAACAAACCTTTTGAATGTAAGGGAAGCGCCCGAAAAAGACGGATCGCTTATGTAGTCAGACGCTCTGCCTGAATTGAAGCCCATGCTGTACTCAACTGCACCGAGATTGGTTCCTATCCTTGTTTGTGCATTACCGGTTCCGGCAACGGACAAGAACAAGAGGATAGCAGTTGCAAAAATTACAAAACTTGTGTTCTTCATTTATCCGATTTTCGTTTATTGTTAAAATGAATTGTCATTTACTTTTTCAGGTACGGTGACTGTGCAAACGCCTGATTTATGCCGGATGTAATTCTTCCGACTGCATTCCCCTGATCAGCAAGCCCGTTGAGAGCTGAAAACCATTCAGGTTTGTCGTTGCTGCCCGGGGATGACGATACCCTGTCATTCATGAGAATGAAGACTGTTCCGGTTGTGTAAGTATAGTCATAGCTGTAATCCGGATAGCACCAGTAGTAACCATAGTAATCCCACCAGCAACCGCCGCCTTCTGAAACATAAGTTGTTGTTGAAGTTACACCCGTGCTTAAGACAACATCCGCCTGTTGTATATCGGCAACCTTTGTCCAGCCAGCTGAAGCCATATTGGTGTTCAGCGTATTGAGGATTGCATTCTTGTAATCGGCATCGATGTCGTTTCCTATCACAAGCGAATCAGAGAGGAAATACTTTGTCTTGCTCTGGAAATTATATGTGTTGTCATAAAGAGTAACAACAACATCATAATTGTTCGTATCAAGCCCGTAATCCGTGTAACATGAAGACAGCACTACCAGCGCAAGAACCGGAAGTGAATAGAGAATCTTCTTGATGTAGCTGAAAGAGTTTGTCATGTTTTTGATTGTTTGATTCCTGGTTCGTAGTTAGCATTACTCTTAATTACGATATTTTACCTAATTTGTTTAACTAATTAAATGCAATTGAACTGGCCGGACTTGGAAGAAATGTCCGGATATTACGGGCAAATGATTCCAACGCATCCTCAGGTATGTTTGCTGGGTATAGTTAAGAGCAAAAACATACATTATGACACTGCATGAACCACTTCCAAGGCGATCTCTCCACAAACAGCAGGGTATTCTGAGTTATGACAATCTTTGCTTAAGTGCTTTTTTAGAACTATTTTTCACGGTAATAAGTATGTTCGGCACAAGCCCCCGCACAATTACTTATCTGAAAATCAAGAATTTCCAAAAAAACCAAATTCTAACTAAGGCAATGAAGAAGTTATTCCTGATGATCCCAGCACTTATGGTCGGATACTTTCTTTTTACCGGGCAGTCTTCAGAAACGGATTCACGAAGATGGACCCCGGATCCGAGAATGACAAGGCTTTATGCTACCGGTGATTATGTTCAGCTCCCGAGTGACAATGTTTACATACCGAATACTCAGATCAGAACCATCACCACACCCCGTGAAGTATTTACTATTTATCCAAATTTCAGGGTACATCCGAGTTTCGGGCATCAGACGGAAGTTCCGATCTGCAGACATCCAACCAATGCGCAAATTATGTTTGCCTCGGCCAATACTTACAGAGGAGGTGGAGCTGCGGCTCTTTCGGTTGGAACATATGTAACCACGGACGGCGGAGTTACCTGGTTCGGAAGCGATACTCTTAACAACGGTTCGTTCAACTACGGAGATCCGGGTCCCGCAATTGACAAAGACGGCAGGTTCCTGATGACCTTCATAGCAGCGTCAGGCAGAATGGGTGCAAGTTATTCTACAGACAACGGCATCACATGGAGTTCGCAAACGGAAATTCCCGGTTCTACCATACAGTCAGACAAGAATTTTACCGGAACGGATGACGTTCCTTCAAGCGCTCATTATGGTAGAAGTTATGTGGTCTATACTGAGTTTTCCGGCAGCTTTTTCAACAGAGTTGTCTCGTCTTATACAACAAACGGCGGCGAAAGCTGGAGCAATATAGCACCGGTCAGCCCTCCGCCTCTCGGAAATAATTTTCATCAGGGTGCAGACATAGCAGTAGGACCAAACGGAGAAGTTTATGTGGTTTGGGCAAACAACAGGGGGGTCAGCCCGACGCTTGAGGACTCTCTGGGATTTGCAAAATCTACGGACGGCGGTATTACATGGCCCGTGTCAAGATGCAATGCGAGCGACATGAACGGAATAAGAGACTTCAACGGTGCAATGCTTGGTATACGGGTAAACGGATTCCCGAGAATTGCGATTGACAAATCAAGCGGGCAAAGAAGAGGCTGGATCTATGTTGTTACTTCCGAGAAGAATCTTCCGCCTGCCATGGACAATTCCGATGTTGTACTTCACAGGTCAACAGACGGCGGAACAACATGGACAAAGACAAGGGTCAATCAGGATCCCGCAGGAAACGGAAAGTTCCAGTATTTTCCGGCTGTAAACGTTGATGACCAGGGAGGTGTGAACGTTGTTTATTATGATACAAGGAACACGCCTACGAACGATTCGGTCGAAACGTATATATCCAGGTCTCTTGACGGAGGTTCCACGTTTGTTGACCTCCTTGTTTCAGACCAAAAGTTCAAGCCGAAATCCATATCAGGCCTTGCGGTGGGATATCAGGGCGATTATATCGGAATCACATCAGGTGCATCCGTGCTTTGGCCATACTGGTGCGATGACAGGGAGAGCATATACCAGGCATACACAGCAAGGGTAAACATCAATCTGAATCCGCTTAACGCGTACAACCTGAATTCTCCGCCTGCAGGAACCACTCTTACCGGATACCCGAATTCCAGTATACCATATACTGCAACATGGGATACCGCTTCTTCTTCAGCAACCTATAAATGGATATTCGGAAGTCCTACGATCAACCCGAGACGAATCACAGTTCCTGTAACATTCAACTCTCTGACAATTACGGCCAATGAGCTTGACAACATTCTCGCCGGATTAGGAGTGGCTGTCGGCGATTCGCTTGTAGGGCAGTGGGATGTGTGGGCTTTCAGAAATAATGTTCAGCAGGATTCACTTAAGGCGACAAACGGTCCGAGGGCGATCACTCTCAAAAGAGGTGTTCCTCCGCTTACGCCTTTCAGTCTTTACCAGCCCTCAGCGGGTACCAGGATCTTAACTTCACCGTTCGACTTCAATACGCTGAGATTTTCCTGGGCTTCTTCCGGTCCGGGAGTAACTTACAAGCTAAAGATCGGATGGCCCGGCGTTACTTCGGCACAGATAGTGAAGACTTCTGCACTTAACGGAGTTGACTCTTCATTCTCATTGTTCAATTACGAACTTGACGCATTGCTTGCGGGAGCAGGAGTGAACTCAGGTGATTCAGTCACGGGACAGTGGTCTGTATGGGCTTACAACGGATTTGATTCAGTCAAGGCATCGCAAAACAATGCAATCACACTGAGGAGAGCAGCAAAGGGCGAGGTGATCGTGCTTTATGACTCAACAAATGCCAACTGCAGGATCTCAAGAGACTCTGTTATAACAAACCTCAACAGGCTCGGAGTAACTTATGAGCTGTACAACAGGAAGGGGTCAGCAGGCACTGACGCGGTCTCGTTCAGAGGTTACAAGAAGGTGATGGTAGTGGGAGAAGGTTCATCCGTGATGTCTGGCAAGATCAGAGATTCCGTGAAGAGCTATCTCGCATCCGGAACGATACAAAACAAAGCGAAGCTTATCATAGTTGGCGAAGATGTCGGATACCAGATCGACAGGATCGCGTCCCCGACAGCAGACACAGCGTTTGCAAGAAGCATGTGCGGATTCCAGTATGTGGCAGACAGGCCCGGCGTAGGAGGCAGAGGAGTTGTGGGTATTACTATCAACATCGGACTTCCGGACAGCACATACGGTCCTTCGCCGGATGTAATAGCACGTTCAGGCTCAGTGCCGAGTTCGCAGACATTCAACCTTTACAGATACAGGCTGTTCCCGGATTCAATAAACGCAGTGGGCAGGGTCTCCCCGACATACAATGTTGCCGTAATGGCAATGGATGTGGAATCAATCAGGCCAACCCCTGACAATCCCAATCCGTTTGCTGTGAAGAGGATAATCGGTGGATTGCTGAAGTTTGTTGATGAGATCCCGACGAACACTGATCCGGAAGTTGTAGCAGGAATGCCGGAATCATATTCATTGTCACAGAATTATCCTAACCCGTTCAACCCGGCAACGAAGATCAATTTTGCAATACCGGTTGCCGGTCAGGTGACGCTTAAGGTATATGACGTGCTTGGAAAGGAAGTTGCAACTCTTGTGAATGACAAGAGGGATGCCGGCAGTTACAGCATAGAGTTCAATGCCGCAAACCTGCCGAGCGGAATGTACATTTACAGGATCAGGTCAGGCAACTTTGCCGAGACAAGAAGAATGATGCTGCTTAAGTAAAGAAGAAAAAAAATCCGGATTGCTGAGATCTCAGCAGTTCACAGATTATAAGCCCGCACAGAGTTGCGGGCTTTTTTTTGCGCGGAGATCGGGGGTTCTGAACTTCTTCTATTCAACGGGTATCAATTCGGTATGACGCCTGAGACGGGCAAAAGATTCACGTATGAGTTTTCATAACAATCTTCGCATATCTGCGTGACCATGAGATGAACCATTACAGGAGATCCGGCCAGCTCAATGTGATCACTTGCCGTATTCGCGGAGCTTCTTCCTCAGCCACCCGGCCCTGTTTACATAAGGCGTAGAGCGCAGTTCCTTATCCAGCATTTCGTAATCAATCTCGGCGAGATCGGCCCTTGCCTTAAGAAGAAGAGAGTAAAACTTTAGAAAGTTTGTAGCATACATTCTGTGGATCTTCGGTACTTCCTTATGGTTTCTGAGATAATGCCTGAATTTGTCCATCTCAGCATATGCTTCCTCAATCATTTCAAGCTCAAAGTAGCATACCATTCGGATAGTTGATATATCGAGGTAGTGAATGAAATTTGAAGGTTTTGTGCCGGCAAGTTCTTCCAGAGATTCTTTGAAATCAGAATGTGCGACCCTGATCTTTGCTTTTGAGATTGCCACTTCCTCAAATCGTGTTTCCTCGGGAAGGTAATCGGAATACTCCTTCACAAACTTTTCAACCCATTCAAATTCCTTCAGCTCAAGTCCTATCAATACGTAATCTCGAAAATTGTTCAGCGGATATGAGTTGGCTTTGAAATCGGAAATGTATCCTGATTGGAGTTTTTCATTGTACAGCGTGAACAGTTCATTCACAAACTTCCTCTCTCCCTGATTCTGCTTATGCGTGCAGTAATAAATGAACATCATATATATCTTGAGCCTGGTTTCCTCAGATATGTAATCCCTTATCTCACTGAAGATCTTCCTTGCTTCAAAATAATCGGATTCGTTCTCAAGGTTCTCAAAACACTTATAGAGATGATAAAAGAGCAGTGTGAATTTGAAAACATTGGACATTCTGTACTCGGATCTTTTGGCAAGCTCAGCGAAATCGATCTTCTTCAGAATCTCGGACACAATGTTGAAGTCATATTTCTTGTTGAGGTAGTCCTGCTGCCTGAACTCCATCCCAAACTCGAACAGGTTTATAAATGACAGGCAGGTCTGGTAAAGGGAGTTCTCGTAATATTCGGAAAAATACTTCTCGAATTTCCTGTTCTGTATAAGGTGATCAATATTTATTCGCTGAAGTTCAATATGGTCTTCGAACTTCTTCTCGCTGAGAGGGATCTTCTCCAGGTCCGCGGTGGCCTTTCTGTAATTGCTTTCAAAGAACCTTCCCAGTTTGCGTTCCCTCAATGCGCGGAGCAGAAGCCTGTCTCGTACTATATCGCCGTTGCTGTTTATGCTTTTGAAAATAAGAAAGGACTCTCCGACCTTGAACAACTCGGAGAACCTGTTCTTAAGCGTCTGCGCACTGAACTTCTTTCCGGGATAAAGTTTATTGTGAAGTTCTTCCAATGTCACTTCCTTCTGTTTCCTGTTCCTGAGCCGTATCAGTTCATTCAGCAGGGGAAGATAGTTTCTGCCGGATGCAATGTACGGTGAAGCGACGAACTTCTTAAACTCCTGAAGCTCTTCTGCCGAGAAACTTTCCAGCAGGTAGAGGAATTTGTTTTCGGATAGTCTCACAAATGATTGGGGATTTGGTCTTTATGAAAATACAAATTTTCAGCAGGAAATGTAATTTTTAAAAGAATGCCCCACTATTTTTTGGGTACAATCCGGAAATCTTTTCCACACAAAGAATATCGAACTTCCATAGCCTGCAGGCACAGTCCTGCAATTTTCGAAGGGGCGATTCGAAATGCAAGCGCACGGAGATGTCCTGATTTTCAGACAAGCGCCGGAATGACCGGGCGATTCCCGGCTCACGGTCAATTTCTGTGATCGAATGCCTGCCGGCCTGCTGAGTAATTCAGCAAATAAAATTCCAAGGTCAGTTATAAATATTTATTGGGTAAAGACTGACAGGCAAATTCATGTGCCCGCCTTCGCATTGTTGATTTGCGTATAAAACTTTCTCCCTGAATTGGGTACAAATTGAGAAACCGGGATTTGAAAAATTGAGAATGCTTGATTAGTTTGATGTGATTCAAAGGTTCAGCAATACAAAACCGGTCCGGTACACTGTCAGCGACAATAACGGTCAGTATCCGGGTTGGAGGAAAACACAAGACAGACATCCCGGAGTCCGTGAACATTGATGCCGGAACAGAACGCCTCCGGAACGGCAGTTTGCAGTTGGCAGATACGATCATAGCTTCACAAAGTCCGCATCAAGATCATACGCAGGTAATGCCGTGCTGAAACCCGGAAGATACTGCTCTTAGTGTTTTAGTTCGGCAGTGTTATTCAGGACTTCGAAGCGTATGCAAAAGATCATTAGAATACAGACAGCGATGTTTTCAATTTTGTAAGCAGACAATCCGCAACCGGTGTAACGGGAGAGAATCCCAATGATACACCGGATGCTTCAAGAGTTGACAACAACGCTTTCGGATTCGTTGAAAAAATCACCCCGTAAGAGTTCTTTCTTGATTGGTTGATTGAAGGGGCAGCCGGCTGAAATTTTGGGATGTTCTCAGCCGGCTGAAATTTTTTTGGTTTGAGCTTAAATCACAAGCAAAGAAAAGAACGTCTTTGGCAAAGCCGCGAGGATGAGCAAGTGTCCGGTATATCGCAGACGAGTCATCAGGTCTTATTGCGGGAAAATGAGCTCGGAAAGTACACAGCTTATACCAAAGGAAAGACGGAGATTTACAACTCCGTCATCTTATTGCAAAATTTCGTTCTAACAATCTTTTTATCAACAATAAGGAAAAATGAAAAACTCTACAAGACTTCTTGCGCTTTTCGCGCTTATCCTGACGGCCTATTCGCACGCGCTGTCTCAGCAGGATGTGAACGGCTGGTTTTGGCTGAACGGAAGGCCCACGGGGAATTCGCTTAACTGGGTTTCCATACAATCATCCTCCAAGTTTTACGCTTTTGGAAACAAGGGAACCTTTGCGGTGTCAAGCGACGGCGGCACTCAGTGGACGATCAACAGCCAGGTTGGCCTGAAAGATGCCTCGTCATCTTACAGGGACCTTAGAACGGCGAGTTTCATTGATGCAAATACCGGTTATGTTGCCGGAGGAAGCCTCGTAAACCTGGTTCAGGGTGCAGTCTTCAAAACAACTGACGGAGGAGCGACCTGGTCAACGCAGCAGTATAACGATTCCAGCGGCTCAGTGAACGGTATTCACTTCATTAATGCCAGCACCGGATTTCTTTGCGGAGGCACAAGGGCGAGGATTCATAAGACAACCGACGGCGGCACTACATGGTCAGACATTTCAACGGGGTTATCTGGCACGAACACCTACAATGCGATATTTGCAGTTGACGAAAACAATATATTCGTCGCGTTTTCAACAAGAAGGCTATACTACACATCAAACGGAGGCGCAAACTGGACGTTAATCACGCTTCCCGGCACAACGGGCGGCAGTACAATGACAGATGTCTATTTTAAGGACGCCAGCACGGGATATGCATGCGGCAATCCGAACTACTTTGCATACACGACCAACGGTGGCGCTAACTGGACCCAGAGCAACGCGGCCTCGGCAATTCTCGGGCAAAGGGACCTTACATATCACAACAGCACCCTTTACATGGTAGGAGGTTCAAGGGCCTATCTTTACAAATCAACAACGGACGGAGCGAGCTGGGATTCTCTGAAATTTTACGACAGCAGTAATGTGAATCAGCCTCTTCCCTCAAATGTTACATACAACAGCGTATCGGTCAACGGCAATGATATGGCGATAGTGGGCAGTAACGGTCATGTTACAGTAAGTTCCGATGGCGGAGCAACATGGTCAAACAAGAACTACTCTGTAAATTCGGGAACAAATTTTTACACAAGCATTTACATGGCTACTGATTCAGACATATGGCTTACCTCGGGCGGCGGCGTTGGCTCGCTTCTTCACACAACAGATGCAGGATCCACGTGGGTTGCCATTCCCTCAAGTCACACATCTGCAATGGCGCAGATTGATTTCGGAAGCACCGACACTGCATTCAGTTGCGGCGGCAATGTGGCCGGAAGCATCGGACAGGTTGGAAAATCCGTAAACGGCGGAATGAACTGGGCTCAGATCCCGGTGCCGGCGGCAAATCATACTTATCTTGCACTGGATTTCCTCACCGGCAATATCGGCTATGTGGGCGGCGGCGGTGCAGGATTGCAGGCCAACATTTATAAGACAACTGACGGCGGAACCTCATGGATAACACAGGGACTGGGATATTCAGGTTCAGTGCTTTCGATCAAGATGTTTGACTTCAGCTTCGGCTATGCTCTCGGAAACCTTTTCCACAAGACCACAAACGGAGGTACGAACTGGGTTGCACAGACAACACCTTCCGGCGCGCTGTCGAATATGTTTGTACTGAATAAAGATGTAATTGTTCTGGGCGGTGCCGTGTCAATTTCAAGCAACAATCCGGTAATTTACCGAACTACGAACGGCGGAATAAACTGGACCAACATAACCGGTGATTTACCGGATTCAATTGTAGTGGGAAGAACGGAATGGCTGAACATCAATGACGGTGTTGCCGGATGCACGGGGGGACTTGCAGCGAAGACTACCAATGGCGGAGTAAACTGGGTGATCTCAAATCAGGGTTTCGGAAACATCTCGGACGTGGCAATGACCACAAAGAATCTTTGGTATGCTGCTGCCAGCAACGGCGCATCGTTTCAGGCAGGCAGAAAGACGGAGAACCTTACTTCCATAACGGTAAATCTTAACATAGGAATCGAGGGGTTCTGGAACGGAACGACACAGGTTACCGATACTGTGACAGTTGAATTGCGGTCATCAGTATCTCCGTACAATGTTGCGGATGTTGCCCAGGCTGTTGTAACTCCGGGAATCGGATACGGAACATTCCAGTTCAATTCAGCTCCCTCAGCTTCTTACTATATTGTAGTGAAGCACAGGAACTCACTTGAAACATGGAGTGCGTTGCCGGTCAGTATGCAGGCGGGGGGAAACTACAACTACGACTTCACATCCGGCGCCTCGCAGACTTACGGAAGCAATTCAGTACTCAAGCTCGGAAGATACTGCGTGTACAGCGGTGATGTTAATCAGGACGGATTGATTGACGGAACGGATCTTTTTCTAGTGGACAATGATGCTCTTGCCGGAGTGACAGGTTATGTCAGCACGGACCTTAACAGTGACGGCACTGTTGACGGAACAGACGGAATGATCGCGGATAACAACGTATTCAACTATGTAATGAAGATGACGCCTCCGTAATCCGAAGGCAGGATTATTGAATCGCCTTGTTGTTGATAAAGGGCAACCGGCTGTTGATGGAAGCTGCGCTTCTCATTGGCAGCCGGAATTTTTTTGGAAAGCAGTGCCCGGACGGTACAGAAATTATGCCAAAATTCAGAATTGTCCTCTCAATATCGGGGTATCAATATTCTTAAAAATCTATATGAGAACGGCATTTTTTGACCTGCAAATCAAAATCTCTCTGAACTTCATGGGTATTTTTCATAGATGCCTTCTTTGTTGAAAGCAAGCAATTTTGCTACCTTGCATTACCTATTTATCAACAAACAACAAACACACAAATGAAACAAGGATTCAAATTTCTTGCTGCAATGCTGTTAATGACGGCAATGTTCAGCAATTCGTATTCACAGCAGGATGTGAACGGCTGGTACTGGCTGCAGAAGCCGCAGGGACAGACGATCAACTGGATGAAGGTACTCGATGCCTCAAATATTTTCGCAGTCACCAGCAGAGGTATTTTCATGAAGTCCTCAGACGGAGGTGATTCATGGTCGCTTTCTCAGGCCGGAGCACAGGATCTCAGTTCAACAGGCGGCCTTGCAAGAAGAGACCTTCTTACAGGATGGTTCTTTGATGCAAGCACCGGTATAGTAGCAGGCCAATCTCAAACCGGCTCGCCGTCGAAGACCGTTGTACAAAAGACAACAGACGGCGGAACAACATGGTCAACAAAGATCGTAAACAACACCGCAGGCGGAAGCGTCAACGGAATATACTTCATAAATTCCACAACCGGTTACCTTTGCGGAGGTACGAACGCACTTGTTTACAAGACAACAGACCAGGGTGAAACATGGACAGCCCTGACAGGTATGCCTTCTACAACATATTATGCAATACACGCATTTGACGAGAACAATCTGATAATCGGTGCAGGTTCAAGAAGGCTCGTAAGGACGACCAACGGCGGATCAAGCTGGATAATAGACACTCTCTTTTCGGCCGCCTCAAATGTTCAGTTCCTCGGAATCAAGTTCAAGGATGCCAACACAGGATATGTGATCGGTAATCCGAACTATTTTGCTTACACTACCAACGGCGGAGCCAACTGGACAGCTTCAACCCACTCATCAACAAGAGGACAGAGGGCAATTGATTACAACAGCGGAACCGTATGGACTGCAGGCGATTATGAATATGTTTATAAGTCAACCAATGACGGTGTAACCTGGGATTCGGTAAAGTTCTATGATCTCAGCAATCCGAACCAGCCCACACCATTCATCATTTATGCCTTTGCGGCAAACGGAAACGATATGGTTGTCGGCGGATCTTTAGGACAACTGACTACAAGCAATGACGCGGGCGCAACATGGAGAAACAAGAATTATCTTGTAAATCCCCTGTACAGCCTGTATGGCGCTATATATGCAGAGTCTACAAACGGAAGATTGCTGGTCGGAACTACAAACGGAAGTACAATACTTTACTCTACGAATGCCGGAACAAACTGGACAAGCGTAAATAACGGATTTGTAAATTCAGTCAGCGCTGTTTATGCTTTTGATTTCCTCAATTCCAACACCGGATATGCGGCAGGAGGAAGGGCTACAGCAGGTATCGGAGAAATGTCGAAGACGACTGACGGCGGAGCATCCTGGACGGTAATGACCCTTCCGTCACCGGCAAGCACTTACCAGATAAACGACATTGATTTCGTTGATGCAAATACCGCATGGCTTGCGGGATTTGCCGGAGCATTTGCACCGCATCTTATAATGAAGACAACAGACGGCGGCGCAACATGGGCACAGCAGTATCTGCAAGGAAATCCGGCAATAACGGGTTCCGTGGTCAGCATTCAAATGGTCAATGCAAACACAGGTTATTGCTATGCATCTGCAGGTTTCCACTGGACAACAGACGGCGGTGCAACATGGACCAAGAACACAAATCCATATCTTACCGGTGTTTCTGTTTCAAACATGTTTGTTCTCAATAAGGACGTGATCTATCTTCACGGAAGCGGCGTTAGCGGCACAAAACTAATAAACAGGACAACCGACGGTGGCGCAACCTGGACAGACATTTCCGGAAATCTTCTTACGACGGCAACGATTTTCAAGACACAATGGCTTAATACAAACGACGGGGTAGTAAGCGGAACGAACGGATTCATGGGTATCACAACAAACGGCGGAGTCACATGGGCTCAGTCAAACCCCGGATTTTCCACAACGGTCGATGTTCAGTTCCCGGCAAAGAGCAAGTGGTTCACCATCAGCGACAGGAACGGACAATATCAGATCGGACACAAAATCGAGACCAACAATACGATCACAGTCAATCCGGTAATCGGAATCGAAGGATTCTGGAACGGAACTTCACAGGTTGCAGACACTGTAACTCTCGAGCTGAGAAATTCAACGTCACCTTACGCTCTTGTTGCAAGCAAGAAAGCGGTGATCACTCCCGGAATCGGATACGGTTCGTTTGAATATTCTTCAGTTGGAGCAGGATCTTACTACATTGTAGTTAAGCACAGAAACACCATTGAAACATGGAGCGCAGCACCTATCGCAATGGTGCCGGGCGGCAACTACAATTACGATTTCACAACTGCCGCAACTCAGGCATACGGAAGCAATATGGTTCTCAAGCTCGGAAGACACTGCATATACAGCGGAGACACCGATCAGGATGGCTCAGTTGATGCAACTGACTTCTCTCAGGTTGACAACGACGCTTTCAATTTTGTGTCAGGATATGTTGCTACTGACGTAACGGGCGACAACACTGTTGATGCTTCAGATGCTGCAATCGTTGACAACAATGCATTCAACTTCGTGCAAAAGATAACACCGTAAGTTTAGTTCCTCCCTTAGTTAGAACGCGGCGGAGTCATTTCTCCTCCTTTAATGCCCGCCGCTTCTTTTAGTTAGTTGATGAAATGCAAAACCTCCGGATTATCCCTCCGGAGGTTTTTTTATGATCACATTACAAAAAGAACAGGCAGTACACAGCGGTGACTGCCTGATACAAAGGAGAAAGAATGAGCTCCGTATTTACGGAGGAGTTACAACCGAAACAAAACTGTAAGCATTGTTGCCGGCATACAGGGCATCGGTGCCGTCAACGAAGTTATCGCCGTTGAGGTCCTGAACTGAGAACCCCGATACAAAAGCATTAGCATCATTGTCTATCATTTGCGTATCAGTTCCGTCCACAATTCCGTCCTGATTCACATCACCACTGTAAGCGGCATAATAATTCAATGCGTTGTTTACACGTACCTCATTTGACCCAAGAACGTAGTACGGATATCGAACCACATCAAGCCACACATAGCCCGAATTAGTAGAGGGAATATGCGACCACACAGCTATTGTATTCCTTGTCCTGACTTCGAGATAATAATCTTCGTTGTCCATTCGTCCAAACTGTATCTCCGCCTCGAAAGTGTGTATGTTTAACGGCGCAGTTGCGCTGTCAACTATCTGGCTGTAATCGGAATGTTTTCTCAGATAAGCCCTTACAGTATCCTGTCTGTTCAGTCTGTTTGAAACCGGGTTATACATTGCCTGAGGCAGATAAGTTAGATAAAGCATTTTGGAAGTCCTCATATCGAAAAAGACATCAAGAGGCCCGGAACCTGCATAGGCAACTGCGGGGGAATTTGTTCCCGACATGTTAACGCTGACGCAGACAGGCAGGACCCAGCCGGAAATGTTGTTGTAAGAATTCACATTTGTTGAACTGTTAACATACATACCCAGCCTGCCGCTGATTACGTTCAGCTGACTTCCCCCGGAATTGTTAACCCAGCAAATGGTAAAGGGATTATCCCCGGTTGGCCATGACGAACAATATGTTGAACTGATATTGCCTGAACCCGAATGGTCCTGTTCATTGGTCCAGGTTGCACCGTAGTTTGTGCTGTGGAAACTTAAAGCATACGTACCCCTTTCGGCAGTGATCAACATTGAGTCACTTTGCTGACTTTGCTGTATTGTGAGGCAAGGATTCTCGTACACAAGGAGGCTTCCTGATGTAATGTTCCTTACATTATGCGCAGAGGTCGGAGTGAACTTCGTAGCAATCAGCCTTATCTGCTTATCGTTGTAAGCAATGCGCCTTTCAACCGCAATGAAAACGGAATCTCCCGTATATTTGTAAGCGGCGCTCGGGTTGAAGTCCTGAAATCCGGTGGCAATTGTGGCGCCGACCCAAGTTGAGCCCCAATTGATCGAGCGGAAATACCTTAAATTCTGGGCTGAGGTGTTCAGATCATTTACTTCGGTACAGACCACACCAATATATGTTGCGCCCTGGTAGTATGCTCCGTCGCTCAATGCACTCACCGATGTAAACTCATTGCCGGCCGCCGGAGATGCGATGCTGCCGGAATAGAATCCGTTACCGTCTCTCCTGATTGATACGTATCTGAGTTCGGCTCCGTCGAAATTGGAACTGGATGATACGGTGTGAAAGACCACAACTCTCGTCGAATCTCCCACGTTGTTGTTCCTGGACTCAACAAGCATGCTGATACTGCTGATGTAAACGAATCCTGAATAGTTCAGTATTTGTGTCCACGTCTTTCCATAATCCGCTGATCTGTAAACCCTGATGTTCCCGTTGTAGTATTCCGATGGGCCAACGTTCACAGCGGCATAGAGATTATTATCTTCTCCGAATTTGAGATCCAGTGAACGCTTATGTTCCGCAGACACTCCAACGGGGCCCTGGTGAATCTTCTTATCGGAAGTCAGCCAATCGCCTTCCTGTCCCTCTTCCGGCTTTCCTGATTCAATGTTTCCCTGAACCGGTTTTGAGTGATACACATTGTCACCGTGAAGGCGATGGATCTCAGCTTCAATACGCTTTGCAGCGGTTTCATCCCCGCTTTCGGCGGCCTGTTTGTGAAGATTGTAAAGCGCATCAATTTCCAGTTCGTTGTCTGATCCGGCGCCGGTCACCGGGTTTGAGAACAGAATAGCGGTAAGAATTACCGCACATCCCATGCAAATGGTTCTGAAGTTCATTTTTTTATCATTCTCCTTTGGTTGAAAAATTTTGATACAAAAATATCTCTTCGAAAGCGATTGCGCCAAAGAAATTTTGCCTCAATTCTTGACAGCATTATTGCTTTGATTCAGAGAGATATCTCAAATATCTTTCAAAAAAACATAATTGCGGACTTCCGATGCTTGACAGCAATCTGACCGACATTTTAAGAACTCTGAGCAAAAAAGAGTGGACTGAACTCGAGAGATTCATCGGGTCAGCATTTCATAACGGCGGACGAGACCTCACGCCGCTGATGCGTTTGCTGAAGCGTTACAGAAATGAATTCGATTCGGAAAAACTGAGCAGGGAGTTTCTTTACGGAAAGCTGTATCCCGGAAGGCCGTACAGAAAGAGTGTCATCGAGAGCTCCCTTTCCAGGCTTAACAAACTTGCGGAAGAATTTCTCATACAACTAGGCATCAGGGAGAATCAGTACTTTATTAAGGAGAGGCTGTTGCTTGGTGAGCTGGCTGAGCGCGGCCTCAGAAAGCGCGGTGACAAGACAGTAAGAATGATCGAAAAAAAGCTGACGAACAGGAAGGAGCGCCCGTTTGACTTTACGGCCAGGAAGGAAGTTTACATGAGCCTGGCCACTTACTATTCAACTTTGAACCTGAGGCAAAAACATGTTGAACAGCTTGAGAATACAAAGAGGTATATCATATACAGTTTTATTTCAGAGCTTGCGTTTTTTGAATCTGCAAAACTCTCCGGACTTTCATTCCGCTATCAGGATCCCGAAAAGAGCTACGAAAGGAAGCTTGTTGAAATGGTTGACCTCGAAGGCCTGATCGAACTGGCCCGTCAAAACGATAAGACGGATTTTGGATTCCTGAACCTGTATTACCTTATGAAGAAGGCTGTTGAAGACAGCCATGACGAATCAAATTATTTTGTATTAAAGGAATCTGCATTCAGACTGCTTGGTCGCATGGATGATACAATGAAAAGATTTGTGTACAACACTCTTGCTGCGCTCAGCAGTTACTATATGGTAGCGGGCAGGAAGGGATTCAAGAAAGAGACATTCGAGATACGCAAGAAGGCCGTTGAGGAAGGCCTGTATTCATTTTCAGAATCGGGAATACCGAAGGTAAGTGAATTCCGTTCGACATTTATTGATGCGCTCAATCAGAAGGACTATGAATGGGCGGAGAAGTTCTGCAATGATTTCATTGAGCTTGTCAATCCCGATGAAAGGGAAGATCTCAGAAACTACTACACATCCCGGCTTGCCTATGAGAAGAACGACCTGGATACCGCGCTCAGGCTTGTCAGCAAAGTGAACATCAATCAGCTTGTGTTCAAGCTTGATACC
Source organism: Ignavibacteria bacterium (assembly GCA_019694675.1). GTDB lineage: Bacteria > Bacteroidota > Ignavibacteria > Tepidaquicellales > Tepidaquicellaceae > JADJAH01. The sequence goes on along the minus strand of JAIBBK010000023.1, from coordinate 10,130 downwards.
AAGAACCTTATCTCAAAGATCTATTTCGACACGGGGAGCCACGACTCATTGCTTTCGCTTCTTGATTCATATACCAAACTCACCGGCCGGCCGGGTGTCAGGTCGTCTGCCATTCAGATAAGGCACAGGAAGTATGCGGGATACCTCAAGCGGCTTGTGCTTCTCAAAGAAAGGCGTGCAGACCGGTCAAAGTTTGCCGAACTGAAGAACAAGATGGCCAAAGACAATTTCACTTCCAAGACATGGCTATTGGAGAGAATAGAGAAAGAACATCCGAAGACATAAGGTATGCAGTGACCGAACAGGAGGTGAAAAGGGGATTCTTCCGGAGGTACAACCGCAGATTTTTTTACATCTTTTATTCCATTAATAAATTGATATCGTTTGACCATTGCGCTATTTTCGCCAAGTTCAACATCAACCTCATTCCTTAATTAATTTTAATTATCATGAACAAGATCAAATCACTTCTTGTTGTTGCAGTCCTTTCATCTTTCATTTTTTATTCTTGCGGAAGTTCAATTCCCTATCTTGGTCCCACAATGGACCTGATCAACGGAATGTCAAGCCTTGGCATCAGTCCGGAGCAGGCAATAGGCGGAGTGGGAGCACTTCTTAACCTTACTAAGGGCAAACTCAATCCGGCCGACTTCCTCAAAGTTTCCAGTGCAATCCCTTATTCGAACAATCTCCTGAAGGCCGCAACTGATATGGGTGTTCCTTCAAACATTACGGACATAGCGGGGCTGAATAAAGCGTTCAAGGGTCTTGATATGAGTCCTGACATGGTAACAAAGATGATACCGGAGCTTACGAAATATGCCGGAAAGAAAGGCGGCACAGATGTCGTAAATCTTCTCACCGGTGCCTTAATGAAGTAAGGGCAAGTGTTTCAGGTAATACAGGAGCCGGCTAATGCCGGCTTTTTTATTTTATGTCCATTTCCGCTCTCAGCACCGTCACGGCTTTGCCGCTAATGAAAACCCTGTCACCGTTAAGTTCCAGTTCGAGAGTACCTCCCCTTCGGGATGCCTGATAAGCAAGCAGCTTGTTTTTCCCGAGCTTCGCCGCCCAGTAGGGAGCAAGGGCGCAGTGGGCGGAGCCCGTTACCGGATCCTCATTGACTCCGACAGCAGGAGCAAAGAACCTTGATATAAAATCGTGATCTCCGTCGGAAGCGGAAGTGATTATGAGTCCGTACTTTGGGAGCGAGGAGATCTTTTCAAAATCCGGCATGTAATTTTTTACATCTGCAGGCCCGGCGAGTTCGGCGAGGAAGTGATTTCCCGCAATGCCGACGTAAACGGGTTTGCTTTCATCAAAGAGATCCGTGACAAGATCTTCATACCCGGTTTTCACAGGCGGAGCGGACGGGAAATCCATCGTTATCATGTCATTGTTCTTTCGCGCCATGAGAACTCCTTTATACAGAGTGTGGAAGACCGCCGCTTCGCCGGAAGAAAGATATTCCTCTTCAAACAGGATATGCGCAGTTGCGAGAGTTGCATGTCCGCAAAGATCAACTTCGGATTCCGGCGTGAACCATCTCAGTGAAAAGCCATTGTCTTTTCTGACTGCAAAAGCTGTTTCGGATAAGTTCAATTCCATAGCAATACTCTGCATCAGGTCATCCGGCAGATCTTTTTCGGTGATACAAACCGCCGCCGGATTTCCGTGGAAAGTTTTTGCGGTGAATGAGTCAACCGTGTAGATTTTCAAAATATTTTTGCAGATAAATTGTGTCAGCAAATTAGCTAACAACGTTAAAGATTCAAACCCTTAATGCAGTGGTCTTCATCAGAAAAAGACACTCCTGAAATCAGAGAGACAGACCGTATATTCTTTCCGCCAAATATCGTATACAAAAAAGTGATGATCCGACCAAACCCTTGCCAGGCGCGGTTTGTGGCCGTTTTGCCCTGCTGTGAATAAGTCCTGCCTGAACAGGTTCATCAGTGATGGAAACTTTTCTGATGAACGGTAATTGCTGAAGTCAAAATTAGTTCAAAATCAATAGCGAAATTTTCATGAGTTGTTTGCATTTAAAAATCAATTCGTATAATTTTATCGCAAAGAAATTCACTTCGCTTCAACCAAAAACTGCACCGCAGAAATTGATTTCTAATGATCTTTTTACTCACTAACTGTTAACAGAATGTAAATGAATATAAACAGACTCTTTGTCAAAAAAGGAGAATCCGCTTTTGATTCAATCGAGTTTGACACACGCTCTTCCATAATCAGGAATCCCGACGGTTCCATAGTATTTGAAATGAATGATGTCAAAGTCCCCGCACACTGGTCACAGGTAGCCACCGATATAATCGCACAGAAATATTTCCGCAAAGCCGGAGTGCCGGTTTATCTAAAGAGAGTTGAAGAGCCGGGCGTTCCCGCATGGCTTCAGAGGTCGGAGCCGGATGATAAGAAGCTGAGGGAACTTTCGGAAGTTGACCGTTACACATCAGAGACAGATTCGCGGCAGGTTTTTTCGAGGCTTGCCGGATGCTGGACTTACTGGGGCTGGAAGCACAACTACTTCAACATAGAATCCGATGCAAAGAACTTCTACGAAGAACTCTGCTACATGCTTGCGATGCAGATCGCGGCGCCGAATTCTCCGCAGTGGTTTAACACGGGCCTTAACTGGGCCTACGGAATTTCCGGCCCTTCACAGGGGCATTTCTATGTTGATGCCAATACAGGACAGCTCACGGAATCTGAAGATGCATACACGCATCCTCAGCCGCACGCCTGTTTCATACAGTCATTGAGCGACGATCTGGTGAACGAAGGCGGAATTATGGACCTGTGGGTACGTGAAGCGAGACTGTTCAAATACGGATCAGGTACAGGATCGAATTTTTCCAATCTGCGCGGGGCAAACGAGCCCTTAAGCGGAGGCGGCAGGTCATCGGGCCTGATGTCGTTCCTTAAAATAGGCGACAGAAGCGCAGGCGCCATAAAATCAGGCGGCACAACGAGGCGTGCCGCAAAGATGGTTACGCTTGATCTCGACCATCCGGACATAGAAGAGTATATAAACTGGAAAGTGGCTGAAGAGCAGAAAGTTGCCGCGCTTGTGGCCGGATCCAAACTGCTCAACTTCCATCTTAACAGAATAATGAAGGCCTGTCATTCGGTTCATCCTGAAAACGACGGCTTTGACAGGAAGACAAACAAACAGCTTGCGCAGGCCATTAACGATGCCAGGAAAGTACAGACACCGGAGAATTATATTGAGAGGGTAATTCAGCTTGCAAGGCTTGGATACACCGAGATAGAGTTTCCGGTTTACGACACGGACTGGAATTCGGAAGCATACGTCACCGTATCCGGACAAAACTCAAACAACAGCATACGTACAACGAACGGATTCATGGAAGCCGTGGAGAACGACGGCGAATGGAACCTGTTCTGGCGAACCGAACTGGCAAAGGCATCCAGGGAAGGAAGGGAGCCGAAACCATGCAAGACAATGAAAGCAAGGGATCTGTGGGAGGATATCTCTTATGCCGCATGGTCATGCGCGGACCCCGGAATACAGTATCACACAACCATAAACGAGTGGCATACATGCCCTTCGGGCGGAGAGATAAAGGCTTCAAATCCGTGTTCCGAGTACATGTTCCTGGACGATACTGCCTGCAACCTGGCGTCCCTGAACCTTATGAAGTTCTATGAACTCGGCACAAATAACTTCTACATAGACAATTACCGCCATGCAACGCGTTTGTGGACAATGGTGCTTGAGATCAGCGTGCTCATGGCGCAGTTTCCATCAAAGAACATAGCGAAGCTGTCATACGAGTACAGGACTCTCGGACTCGGGTATGCAAATCTCGGCGCACTGCTGATGGTAAAAGGTATTCCGTACGATTCTCCCGAAGCTCTTGCGGTTACAGGCGCACTTACGGCAATTCTCCACATGAGCGCTTATGCTACGTCGGCCGAGCTTGCGTCTGAACTCGGAACTTTTGCACGGTATGAAGAGAACAAGGAGAACATGCTCCGAGTGATAAGAAATCACAAGCGCGCGGTGCACAATGCAAACAATAACGAGTATGAGGGGCTGACGATATTTCCTACGGGCATACAGAAGAAATACTGTCCCGAGAATCTGCACAAAGCGGCGGTGGAAGATGCCGAAAGGGCCCTGGAGCTTGGCGAAAGGCACGGTTACAGGAATGCTCAGGTAACGGTTATTGCACCTACCGGAACTATCGGTCTGCTCATGGACTGTGACACGACAGGCGTAGAGCCGGATTTTGCACTGGTCAAATTCAAGAAACTTGCCGGCGGCGGATATTTCAAGATCATCAACGAATCCGTACCCCCTGCGCTGAAAAACCTCGGCTATAACGAAAAGGAAACCGACGAGATAATCAAGTACACAAAAGGATACGGTTCTCTGATAGGTTGTCCGCACATAAATGCACAGACACTTACGGAGAAGGGATTCACAAAGGAAATTATAACCAAGGTTGAGAAGTCGCTTCCGTCCGTATTTGACATTAACTTTGCATTCAACAAGTGGACGCTCGGAGCCGGTTTCTGCAAGAACGCGCTGGGATTTTCCGATGAACAGCTTGACGATCCAGGATTCAATCTTCTGAAGGAACTGGGCTTCACGAAGGAACAGATAGAAGAAGCGAATGACTATGTTTGCGGCACAATGACAATTGAAGGCGCACCGCACCTGAAGCCGGAGCATTACTCCATATTCGACTGCGCCAACAAATGCGGAAGAAAAGGAACGAGATACATTTCGTCAGACGCGCACATAAAAATTATGGCGGCGGCACAGCCGTTCATATCGGGCGCAATTTCGAAGACAATAAATCTTCCGAATCACGCCACGGTGGACGATATCAAGAAGGCATATATGCTTTCATGGAAACTTGGCGTGAAGGCAAATGCACTTTACAGGGACGGCTCAAAACTTTCACAGCCGCTCAACACAATGAAGGATGACGATACGATAGACATAAGCAGTGACGAAGTGAATGCCGAAGCTTCGAGATCGAATGACATAGTGAAGGTGGCCGAGAGGATAATTCACAGATACATAGCCAAGCGGAGGAAACTCCCGTTCAGGAGAAAGGGCTATACGCAGAAGGCGAAGATCGAAAATCACTCCGTATATCTCAGGACCGGCGAATACGAGAACGGGCAGTTGGGTGAGATCTTCATTGACATGCACAAAGAGGGCGCCGCCTTCAGGAGTCTGATGAACTGTTTTGCGATCGCCATCTCGCTGGGCCTTCAGCACGGCGTACCGCTGGATGAATTTGTGGATGCCTTTGTGTACACGAGGTTTGAGCCAAACGGAATAGTGATAGGCAATCCAAATATTAAGATGAGCACGTCTATCATAGACTACATATTCCGTGAACTGGCGGTTACATATCTTAACAGGAACGACCTGTCGCACATAGAGAACAACGCGGAGTTTCAGAGATCTCCGATAGATGCACTGAACAGTCTCGAGGGTGATTCGGATTTTGACGATGAGGAAGTGATAAGCGAGAGGATGATAGAAGAGCCGGCGAAACTGCCGAACTCGCCCGAGAAGGTAAAGAGCATGACCGCGGCGACTGTAATTAAGCTGACGACTGCTGATGTGAATGAACTGAGTTCTACGGCGGAGCGTATAAAGGAAGCAAAGCTGAAAGGATACACCGGCGACATTTGTTCATCATGCGGGAGCCTGACGATGGTGAGGAACGGTACATGCCTGAAGTGCATGACCTGCGGCGACACGAGCGGTTGTTCGTAGGGATTCAGTTGTATTGGTGCGGGGAAGCCCCAAAGGGGCTTTCTCGCAAGGGATTGTAAGACGGGGCTTCGCCCCGTCCCCCCACGCTTTCACACCCGCATCTCCAGCCTGCTTATCACATCATCGCCAACTCTCTCATCAGTCAGCTTAAATCCGAGCGACATATACAGTCTTACCGCCTGCTCATTATCAGGCTTGTGTAGTATGTCAACCGACGTAACTCCTTCCGCCATTAACTGCTCCGTAAGTATTCGCAAAGCCCGCCTGCCGAAACCTCTGCCCTGACAGGACGCATCTATCATGAATCTGTTGATATAATACAAACCGTCATCGGGATCCATCGCATACATAATAAACCCGACCATTTCTTCATCCGCGTATATCCCGCGCGGCCGCATCTCCTTATGAGCATAAGCGAGCGCCAGGCCGTTCTCGTTTGTGCCTACGAATTTCTTCTGATCTTCCCTTACGCTGAGAGCTATACACTCCCGCCAGTTTGATTCATTGATCTCCCGAAGGGAGATGACAACTTCATTTTTCATACGCGGCAATAGTACAACCGGCGAAGCCGGTTTGAAATGAAAAAAGCAGAACACTATTCCGGGTCAATCACCGTTGCCGGAACATAACATATTCATATACCAATTCTGTGTATTGAAATTCTCTTTGATTCGATTGATCTTGAAAGCGAAAGACATTCATTTTACACGATGACAAAATCAAAAGCCTCAGTCCTGTGGTGGATCGTTGCTTTACTGTTCACACTTGCAATTGCGGCGTTCCAGCGCATGACCGGTCCTACGTATCCTGTCTCGGGCGGGATGGAAGTTGACGGAAAGAAGATTGAATACAGACTGCTTACATCTTCCGACAGCGATGCGCCTGCTAAGGTTACGGTCACCGGTGATGTTCAGGGACTCGGAGGATCTGTAAAGTTCAGAAAGTACAGGACTGATGATGCTTTCACGACTGCGGAGCTCACGAATGATGGCAAAACGCTGTATGCGGAACTTCCTCCTCAGCCGCCTGCCGGCAAGCTTGAATATTCCGTTATGCTGAGATCGTCAGGAAAAGAGTTACCTGTAAACGAAAAGCCCGTTGTTATAAGATTCAAGGGAAGAGTGCCGGCGCCGGTCCTCATTCCTCATGTTATACTGATGTTCTGCGCAATGCTCTGCTCAACGAGGACGGGGATCGAAGCGCTGAGAAAAGGACATCAGCTGAAAATTCTGACGCTTGTTACCCTCATATCGCTCGGGATAGGCGGAATGATACTCGGCCCTGTCGTGCAAAAGTTTGCTTTCGGAGCATACTGGACCGGCTGGCCGTTCGGACAGGATCTGACGGATAACAAGACGCTCGTTGCGTTTGCTGCGTGGACAGTCGCATGGTTGATGATCAGAAAGAGTGACAATAACAGAAAATGGATTGTGGCGGCGGCCCTCATACTTCTGGCAGTGTATCTCATACCTCACAGCATGTTCGGTTCTGAGCTTGATCATACCACCGGAAAGATAGAAACGGGAAAGTGAATCATTTCCGGATCGCAAAAAAACTTAACTTCAGGAACAATGAAAAGAAAGATCTATGCAGGAGTATTTCTCTTGCTGATTACCGCTCCTCTGCTCAATGCACAGTTCAATCCGGACTCGCTTCGCGAGAGAGTCAACAGGATAGTGAAACAGTATGTTGATACAAACAAAGCGTCAATGGTGGTAGGCATCATCAGAAAGGAAGGGAACACAGTTCTGAACCGCAAGTACACTTACGGACATCTGAGAAAGGATACAACTTCTCCAAGGACCGACAGTCTTACAGTCTACCACATAGGTTCCGTAACAAAAACATTCACCGCTACATTGCTCTCCATGCTGATTCAGCAAGGGGGTTCCTTGAGACTATCCGATCTTGCAGACACTCATCTTCCTCTTGCCACCGTGAGATCGCCGTTTTATGTTTCCGGAAGTGATACGATGAGAATAACAATTCTCGATCTTGCAACTCACTATTCCGCATTGCCGGATGATCCGATCCAGCCGGTGAACGATTCAACGACCTATCAGATGATGTACAATTATCTGAACAATCACAGACTGCTCAGGGCGCCCGGCGAATGTTTTCTTTATTCAAACCTCGGGGTTGCGTTGCTTGGCGTTGCGGTATCGCATACATACGGTGCAATAATTGACTCACTGTTCATACAAAAGATCTCGCGCCCGCTCGGAATGCCCGACACGAAGATAAGCATTAATGCAGAGCAGGAAAGCAGAAGGGCGACGCCCTATTCCGTCAACGGTGATCCTCTCGGTTTCTTTAAAAGCAGCTGGCCTGCATTCTACGCCGCAGGCGGACTTTATTCAACCTTGTCGGATTTTCTGAAGTATCTTGAGTTCAACATGGGCCTTACGCAGGCTTATCCTCAGAGTGTTCTCGATTCCGCGCATAAGATCAGAAGAATGAATAACGACACCTGCAGGCAGATGAATTCGAAGAACAGGGTGGGGCTTGTATGGCAAATGACGCTTCTCAATCCGCAGACGGACTCAAACTTTTACTATACATGGAAGGACGGCGGCGTGCCAGGAACCGAAAGTTTCATATGTTTTACCGAAGATGAACAGAAGAACCTGAAGACCGGCGTTGTGATGATCGCAAACCAAAGCATACCCAACGGCAAGCTTGCGGTTGAGATCCTGAGATATCTGAATGAAAGCAGTTCATCCGCAGTAACTCCAGTCGGCAATTCATCACCCGAAAAATTTGCGCTGTACGGAGGATATCCCAATCCGTTCAACCCTTCCACCCGCATAAGATTTGAAGTGCCCGTAGCCGCAAATGTTTCACTGAAGATATTCGACATCAACGGAAAGCTTGTCAGTACTCTTGCTGACGGAAAGTTAAGCGCAGGAGAATATGAAGCAGAATGGAATGCCGGGAATTCTTCAAGCGGGGTCTATTTCTGCAGGCTTGAGAGCGGAGAGACTGTAATCTCAACAAAGCTTGTCCTTATCAGGTAGAGTTTCAGCCTCCGGCAGGGCATAACAGATCCGTTCTGTGCAGATCACATCAGCAGCAGTGCCGTGCATTTCCGCACAACCACTGCCGCCGTATGACTTCTTACAATTCTATGATCCTCCAAATCCAGTGTACCGTGAATCGGACACCGTACTCTCCCAAGCCTGGACTTGGGAGAGTAGATGAAACAATTCAGCCCACGGTTTAAGTCGCAGGCTGCTCGTCTTAACTCTCAACTCTTGCCGCCGTATGACTTCTTACAATTCTATGATCCTCCGAATCCAGTGTACCGTGGATCGGACACCGTACTCTCCCAAGCCTGGACTTGGGAGAGTAGATGAAACAATTCAGCCCACGGTTTAAGTCGTGGCTGCCCGTCTTAACTCTCAACTCTTAACTCTCAATTCTTACCTCTCAACTCTCCTCACGGCCTTATCACACCCACAAAGTTCGCCGCATTGTTGTCGGCTATTGCGAGATCAGACGCATCGACAAAATCATCTCCGTTCAGATCACTTGCTGAATATCCTGAAACATAATTGAACACATCCAAGTCAATTACACCTGCATCAGAGCCGTCAATTGTTCCGTCACCGTTCACATCGCCACCGTAAATTGCATATCTGACCGGCGAAGAATTTACCTGCACCATATTATTGCCAAACGCCTGTGATGCCGCCGATGTGAAATCGTAGTTCATTACAGTGCCCGGCGTGAAGAGTTCACCGCCTGACCTGCTCCATGTCTCAATTGAGTTTCTGTGATGAACCGCGATATAATATGTTCCGCCGGGAGTATTCGGGAATCTGAATGAACCTTCGAAAGTGAGTTCATCTATCACTGCAGTTGACGAATCAACGGCCTCAAACGGTGAGATGCTGTTATGAAGGACTATCCTCACAGTGTCTCCGACTGAAAGGCGGTCTTCAGCAACCAGGTAGAGTCCTTCCGGAATCAGCTTGATGTTTATTGCTGAGACAATGAGTGATACCATCGCGGGTTCTGATTGCTCTCCGATATTTCCATGGACATCCTGCGCCGCGACAGTATAGGAGTAAACAGAATCAGGCAATATGGTATTGTCTTCGAAGGTCAATACTGTTGAAGTGCCGAGCTGAACACCGTTGCGGTAAATGATGTAGTGCCTCAGATCGGATTCGGGGTTTGGGTCCCACGAAAGCTGTGCCGAGTTCATCACAACGGATGCAACAAGGTTTGAGGGCGGAAGCGGCGCGAGATTGTCAACGCTGTATCCGCTCATTATGTTTGACCTCCAGAAGACTCCGGGAGTATTTGTAAGAGCAGTTACACGGAAGAAGAAAGTGCCGTTGCCGTT
>JAIBBK010000084.1 GCA_019694675.1 Ignavibacteria bacterium | reverse complement strand
TGTACCTTCCTCTGGGAGAAAGCGACATGTGGTAATAAACTCCCGCGCCTGCGGTGTAATCGGATGCCCAGTTGGTACCGTCGTTTGTAGAAAGATAGATTGAACTTCCTCTCGAGTAATACCATGTGGAAGTGTTTCCGCCCACTATCGCCGATATGTCTCCCGAACCAATGGCTCCTGCGCTTACAAATGAGGCGCCCCCGTCAGTGGAATAGAGCAGGCCCGCATCGCCTCCGGTCATAAGCCTGCTGTTGTCATTTGCCCAAACCGCATAAGTGTTTGATACTCCTGTTGTGGGAAGGTCTGCGGAAGTTCCGTTTGTAAACACCTGAATAAGCTTGGTGCTGTTTGTTCCTGCCCACAGCCATGTTGTCGGACTTGATGCAAAACAGGAATTGTTCCAGCCTGCCTCACCTGAAGCCGCGGGTTTGTAAAGGCCGGTGGAGTCCCATGTGGAACCGTAGTCTGTACTTTCAAACCATGTCCATCTGCCGCCGACAGGATCGCCTATCAAGCCGTAGTATCCGGAAAATCCTTTGTAGCCTTTGATCGCATCAATGAAGCCGCCGCTTTGCGTGAATGTCACGATCCAGCTTGCGCCTCCGTCCGTTGTCTTGTACACTTTTGCGTCCGAACCGTCAAGGCCTGCGACAAGGCAGTTGTTTGCATCAATGCCTTCGATTGTGTAAAGACTTACTGAACTGCTTGGGAACGAGGTCTGCACCCAATTCACGCCGGAGTTTGTGGTACGAAGCACAACGCCGTTATCGCCGCAGCTCCATGCTACAAAGTCGTCAACCGCTGAAACTGACCAAAGAGTGGTACTGACATTGGATGTTTGTTCGATCCAACCGGCTGAAGCAAGACAGGAACAAGACAGGATCACGACGAGAAGTAGAAGGTTTTTCATTTTGACTCCCTTTCAATAATTTAGTTAGTAAATAATTTGGATCTATCCAAGGAGTATTTTGGGGTCTACTGATTAGACTTGCTTAAACTTATGCATACTGAATTTAATGCGCAACAAGAAGTTCAAAAGAGTCATGAACAAACTGTATACCATAATTATCTGCAAGCGCAATTTCCTATACCCTTACCAGAAACTTTCGGCATTCATTAACCTCCGCCGCCGCATTGTACCTGGCGGTAAACATTTTACTGTCGCGGGCCTGAAGTTTAGCGCCTCAGTTCTTAACAAACACCATAAGTTCAGTCTGGCCATCGTAAATCTTCAGCCTTTCACCTTCAATTTTCCACCTGTCGGCTGAATTGAGATTATGCACAAACTCCTGCTCATAATTTCCGGGACAAGCCATCTTTGTCAAACCCGCGGGGCCAAAACTTATTCTGACTGTATCGGCTTCATACTTTCCCATGAGATTGTTACAGCCGTTACTGCCTGAATACTTCTTGTCCGCAGTGAAGAATATCAGTCTCGGCTTGCCCTTCATGTAACCCTCCGCATTCACAGGATTTCCCTTTGTGCTTTCCAGCACCCAGGTTCCTTCCAACTGCTCCGGTGATTGCGTTCCGGTGCTTCCGGTTTCAACTTCCGAAGCCCTTTGATAGATAAGCGTTGTATTGTCGGGATTCGAAAGGATCAGCATGTCATTCTCGATTTTGTACTGAGTTGTGGAGTTGATACCTTTCAGAATGTCAGCTTCACGCATTTCCTCGGGACACGCCATCAATGTTGAAGCCATTCTGTCAAATCTCATGTAACCTTCTTCCTGTATCAAGGGACCGTTAATGCGATTGCATCCGGCAATTCCGCTCACACGCATTTCATTTACATCAATTTCCAGGAAGGGAATTTTGTCTCCGTAAGCTGTTGCAGAAATGTCATCAGTACCGATCTTCTTCAAAATCCATTTGCCGTCAAGAGACATATCCTGAATGTATCTTCCGCAACCCGAATAAGTTGCCGCAGAGCCGCTTCCGGATGGGACAGCATTCACTTCAACTCTGAAACTGAACTTATCGCCTGACATATCGTCTGTGCATTCCTGCCTGTAGATGCTTACAGACAGCGAGCCCGACCCGCTTTCCGCATCAAGCCTTTTCACATCGGCATCCATTGCCTTGCTGACTCTTGCAACACCGGTGCTTATTGTGAATTCAGACATCTTGTCAAAGGACATTGTACCGTCGCGGTTAACCCTGAGAGACCAGAACGGCTCATTGCCCGTCGCATAGAATGAAACTCCCTCTGCATAAAGCCTTTTTTTCCAATCGGTTGAATCACCTGCGGCGCTCCGGCTTTGTCCTGCATTTGAAATACCTGCAGAAACAGCAAGACCGATGACTATCAAAAGAGATAAGATGCTTAACATTTCCCTGCATTTAGTTTTTGAGATTACAGATTAGTATTTGCAAACCTAATGAATTGTTCCAAAAGAAAAAGCCCATCTCAATTGCTTGAGACGGGCTTCCCTCAATGAATCAAATCCGGTGAATCTATTACGGCCTTATGACGCCTACGAAGTTGAATGCATTGTTCTCAACATAAGAACCATCCGTAGCGTCAACAAAACCGTCATTGTTGACATCTGTGGAAACATATCCGCTGACAAAGTTGAAAGCATCATTGTCAACATTGCTTCCGTCAGAAGCATCTACAAAGCCGTCCTGATTTACATCACCTCCGTATAAACAGGCATCGCCGCCCACAATTACCTGGTTGCTGCCATAAGCCTGTCCTGCTGAAGAAGTGAAGTCATAAGATGCATCTGCTGTGAATGAAACAGGATTTGCGCTCCATGTTTCAATCGAGTTTCTGTGCTTCACAACAATGTAATAGCTCGAGCCGAGGTTCACTTTGAAGAAGTTCAGCGATGCATTTCCGCTCGCGTCAAGAACACCTGATGCCGCATCAACTATCTCATAAGGAGCTGTAGCTGATCTCAGCAATACTGTGATCGTGTCGCTTGAGTTTGATGACGGTGGTGCATCGGGAGTGATCGCTTCAAGTGAAGCTGTCAGAGTAAGAGATGTTGCATCACAAGAGGCATTCAGCCTGTTGGCATTCGGTCCGAACTGCACAGCAATGGAAGATGTGCCGTTGAACATAATTCCTGCCGGGCTTACCGGATATGCGCCTCTGTAATATGTATTCACACCGCCTGATGCGCTTTGGATTCCAATGATGTGCGCATTCAGTCCGTCCGAAGTATAGAAGCTCCTGTAGTCGGATCCTGTTTCGTCATAATTGTACTGAACAAGGAATCTCGAATCAGCCGCATAGCCGGGGTCTGTAAGATCAATTACAACCTGATACGTGATATAATCGCCGGTACCTACAGGCGAGAATTCAGGAATTCTGTTGTAAGTGATAATCAATTGATACCCGTTTATTTTATAACTGACTCTGTTTACAGGATAATTTGCGTTCACGCTCAGATTCATATCCTGCCACAGTGAATAAAGTGCCGGCCTGTTGGTTGAATTGAATGCAGGTGAGAATGATGTTAGTCCCGCCTGTCTGACAAATCCTACAACACCGTTAGTTCCGACAAAGAATGAGTCATAAGCAACGCCTCCAAGCCTGATCTGCTTTCCGGCCGGAAGCCTGAGCGCCCAGTAGCCGTCGTCAAGACTTCCCGTGAAAATTCCGGCATTTGCATTTATGCTGTTCACACACAGGCTTGTACTGCCGGCAGTGTCTTTCCAGCAATAGTCCGGTTGAGACGGCGCACCTGATCCGGGGAATGAATTTGAGAATGAGAATCCGCCGGAAGTACCGTAGTTGAAGTTCTGTACGGAGAACGACTTTGTTGTAGTATCGTTGTTAGGATTGGTATCAGTTCCAAGCTGAGAGTATGCTTTGGCAGTGAATGAACCCGTCGAGCTTGCCGTGTACGGGTCAAATGTAACTGTGGTTGTACTCAGTGACGTGAGCGAAGTTACGGTTTTTGTGCTGGTGTAACCGCCGGGATTGATCGTCATTGTAACGTTGAACGTCTGAGTATTTGAACCGTAGTTCGTAACCTGTGCAGTGGGGTTGAATACAGATCCTTGGCCTTCAATAACGGCCGGCCTTCCTATTGATGCCGCGCCAACATCGTTTGCAGGGAGCGGGATCGGATTAAGAAGGTCATAAGCTACAACTGCACCATTCTGATGATTACAGATGAGGGCGAGAGTTGTACCGCTGCCTGTGTTTATTGTCTGCACTTCAGCACCACCTGCAATGTAAAGGGAAGCAGCCGGTCTGTAGATTACCCAACGGCCCTGGATTACTCCGCCGGCAGTCAGATTGATCCTGATAATTTCATCACCGCCGTTTGGATTGGCATTTGTGATGCTTGGCCTTGTACCTTGGTTCCATACCCAGAGATAAGCGGTTCCCGGAGTGGAAGTTGAATCAAATCCAAGTCCATACTTTCCCGCAATAGAGTCTGTTGTTGCATTGACAACTGTTGCCAAAACAGTACCTAGTGTATCCCGGCAAACAATATTGCCTGTAAAATTAGCGCTCCAGAAGCCCTTTCTGTTCGGGTCCCACGCAATAGCCCTGTAAGCAGCACCGGTGTGAACATAAGAAGCAACAAGCTGGCCTGTCTGCGTCATCTTGTACAAAGTTGTACTTGCAGCTCCACCCCAAAGATATTGTGTTCCAGAACCGTCAGGGGCAACTGTCAAGTCACGGATTGCTCCGACATAAGCCTGCGAGTCAGCAATAGTTCCCGGACCGCCACCCGGGCCGTTATTGTTCCATCTGTAAAAGAGTGCGCCGTTTGTTGTGTTCCATTTGTTAAGTATCCATTTGCTATTGAACTGGATACCACCAACAGTTCCGCTATTCGCAAATGCGATTGCGCTGTAGTCCCAGTTAAATATCTTAGGATACGGGAAACCCGCTTGCGGAATAGTATCGTACTGTGTTACAGGGTTTCCTCTCTGACTGATCTTTCCGTCAAAGATAAGTGAAGATGAACTTGTTGAATTGGGTGAATCGTTACGCGGGTCGTCAACGACCGAGAAGCCGTAAACGACAAAGCATGCCATTAATAACGGCAGTGCATAAATGAGAAACTTTGTCCTCATATTTGCCTCCTTTTGTTATAAAAAATTGTGAGTTTTAAAACTGGTGAAAATTAAAAATCAATTTATGAATTGTCAAATGACTTCTTAATTCAGCCTGAAAAAATTCCAAGTTCCGGATGAGTGCAAATGAGCTGCATAAACCTATTCTGCTCGCTGGAATTCCTCATGTTATGAGAAAATTTTCACAAACTTCAAAAAAACTTTTTGAAAGTTTGTACTGATTGAAGTAGTTTGCATCAGTTCTTTAAAACAACATCATGAACATGATAAGGCCACCCTGATGCATTGCGGTTACATGCAATTATCAGTACGAACAGAATGAACACCAAGCGATCCCATTAACCAAACCCAAATGAACTTATGAAAATGCTGACGACACTATTGGCGGTGATACTTTTCACCACCGCAGAAAGACCTGCAGAGGCGCACGGCCCGGCTCATACACAGGACATGCACAAATATATCACGCATCAGGCATGGGAACTTGTGAAGGCTCACTACCCGGGCACGCTTCACTCAGAGATGAACAGAAGGATCGGCGACTGGCAGGACGGTAGCCTTAACGGCTCCGGACCCTGGCAGAAGGGCAAAGTGGTAACCGGGGCATTTCGGGAAGATGAGGAAGATGTGCTTTACGGTTACCCTTTCCCGTATACTTCAGCCACTCACTTCTGGGATGCCGACTACGGAGACAATTCCGTTTTCAATCCCCCGCCGCACAACAGGACCTATGAAAACGCATTCCGCAAGCTACAGTCATTCTGGAGCGGCAAAGACGGATACAGAGACTGGCTTGAGGTGGGTCCGTTCTTTTACAATCTGATACCTTACTATGTCCGGGTGAAGTTTGACAGCCTGCATAATGCATACAAAGATCACTCAAATTTTCTTGTTACTCACTGGCTTGATATCGGAACCGGCAACTGGTACGCAGAAGTGCCGCCCATGCCTATGATTCCGTTTCTTGTGAAGAACTCAAACAGCTACAGCTACGCTGAAGGCGAAGCGCTCGCTAAAAGGATCTGCTGGGAGATAGTGGGGAGGATGTGCCATCTTATCGAGGACTCCGGTGTGCCTGCGCACGCACACAATGACCTGCATCTCTTCGGAGAATATTTTGAATCGGACTTCATACCGCAGAATTACGGTCACTACACATGGAGCAGTGCTTACCAGCAGGGCGGACTTGTAAATATAAACTACAAGTTGCATCCATTAAGGTATATCATATACACGACCAATCAGATCGCCGACAGATTTTCAAGCGATGACTTCGGAGGTGATGACAATCTCATATATCCGCCGCAGTATCAGAACGAGAATTATCTCGAGCATATCAGTCCTGCTTACAATTACGCCGCATTGCACAACATTTCATTCACCACGCCTCCGCCCGGCCATGCGCCCGTTGCGGCCCACACTGCATTCAACTACACCATAAGAGCTGTGGCTGGATTTCTGTGGTATGTTTACAACAAGTTTGAGATCGCCACCGACACACCTCCCGGCATAACAGGATTTACATACAACCTTCCCGATCAGCGGCTTTTTACGGGAGAAACCCTTGAGATGACATGCAACACAACGGGCAACAATCTAAGCTATGACTGGGCAGTCAAGGTCTGCGATACAAACAACCTTTGTAACAGGAATGTGCAGGGGCTATCTGTGAATTACGTCGGCAATACAATAAGGATCAGCAACAACTATTTCCGCGGCAACTGGACCTGCACATTCTATGATTCGCTGTGCAACGGAGGAGGCAGTGAGGTTGAAGACCCATTGCATTTCTTTGTAGGTGCGAGAGTGTATAATAATGCCGGCTCGGTCCGCAAATTTTACAAGCCGGAAAGATTAGTTTCCATTAATCCGATACCAAGGCTCAGGCCCGGCCCGTTTACAGGTTGCCCCATATTGCTCACACAGGACGGAATGAAGTTTGCCGCGGAGAACAACATCTTACACAAGTCTGAATTTTCCGAGAACAAAGATAAGTACATTTCAGACAAGCTGATCCTAAAGACAATTCCTGCGATTAATGCGTCGGACACTTCAGTGACGATAGCGCTCCAGGAAAATTCCGTTGATATAAGCTACTTTGACAATGTTCGCATGTTTGCAATTGACCACTCTGCCAATACGGAAGTTGTGATCGCTGACAACGGCACGCCGGCGCTTATCGAAGTTCAGAAATTCTCGGCGCCTGTCTATGCCGAGTTTGACGGAACCGATGTTACCGAGCTACTTGGCTATGAACCTGACGGCGGAAAGACACTTGAGGGAAAGCAGAAACAGACACTGATTGCAAAATTTGATCTGAACAAAGCTGTGACTGATACACTTGCCGTGGTCATTAATGCCGAACCTCCTGATGAAGTGATCCCAATTGTCAAAGATGCAGGCGGAATCCTGAACATGTATGACGAATCCGGGAATTTGATATCGGAAGAAATGAGATTCGGTATCCGGCAATCAAGAAGCAAAATAGTCATGCCGGCAACAGATGCAAGCAACATTGCTTCAATTGAGATGACTTGGAACCGCGATTTCGGAATATCATACCTTTCAGTTGTTCCGTTGACAAGAGCAGGGATGACGATGGAAGAATACATATTAAGATCCGCGGAGGACCTTCTCACAGGAGACGTTACCGGTTTGCTCAGCTCTGAAGACAACAACTTTGCAGTGCTTGACAGCACCACCCACCTTATTCTCAAATTCAAACCTGTTATCAGGCCGGTGCCGCAGGGAATGAAGAGATCCTATATGGTCTCTGCAACAGGAAGGTACACCAAGCCGCAGGGTTATGACAATGTACAGACTGTAACACATTACGGGAATATGGAAGAAGAAATCAACGAAACAAAGATACTCCCGAACGTACCGAATCCATTCAATCCTGAGACAATGGTAAGAATTCGTTTAGCGGGAGATGCGGAAGCGGAACTGTCGGTATATGACATCACCGGAAGGATTGTCAGCATGCTCAGTTCCGGCAGATTGACAAAGGGAGAACATCAGTTCATTTTCGACGGCTCCAGGATGCCGAGCGGAGCCTACTTCATCAGGCTTTCGACAGGCGGACACAATTACGTCAGGAAGATGATGCTGATCAAATAACCCGGCGCTCAATTAACCGTATCCGGCGAATGCCAGTGCAAGAAGCACAGGCATTCGCCATTTTGTTTTATTTACATATCCGGGTTCGCATCTCTCAGCGGCATAATCACATTGAATAACCCCTTTAATACCTATATTTTGCCATTCAATGGATAAAGCATTTCTTGAAAGTGTGTTCGGCAGGGCCGGGAGCTCCAACATCTTTGTGATCGGCGATCTTATGGTTGACAGGTATCTCTTTGGCGATGTCAACAGGATCTCGCCCGAGGCGCCTGTTCAGGTTTTTGATATAAGAAAGAGCGAATGCAGGCTTGGCGGTGCGGCCAATGTTGCTCTCAATATCAAGAGCCTGGGATCCAATCCGTTCCTCATCGGAGTTACAGGCCCAGACAAGGACTCTGAACTGATGAAGGAACAACTGGCATTGCTCGGCATTTCAACTGAGGGGCTTGTACCGGAAAACGGAAGGCCGACAACAAGCAAGACGCGTGTGATATCGGATTCTCACCATCTGATCCGGATCGACAGCGAGTCGCGTGAAGAGATAACCACTGAATCTGCAAACAAAATAGTTGATCTGCTCAGACACAAGGCAAAGAACGGTGATGTAGTGATTCTGGAAGACTACAATAAAGGAGTGCTGACGAAGGACCTTATCAAAAGGGTGATAGAACTTGCCCGCGACAAAGATCTAAGAGTGCTTGTAGACCCGAAGTTCGACAACTTCTTTGAATACCGGGACGTGTTCATATTCAAACCAAACCGGAAAGAACTTGAAGACGCACTGGGAAAGAAAGCAAAAGACCACAACAGCATAGACATACTTGCTGAAGAAGTGATGGAGAGGATAAACTGTGACAACGTCATACTTACGCTTGGCGAACACGGCATGCTGATACTTGAGCGAAACGGAAGCGCAATCAGGAGAAAGATAGTTGAGACGAAGGCAAGAAAAGTGGCGGATGTTTCCGGAGCGGGTGACACAGTAATTTCAACGCTGGGGGTGTGTCTCTCAGGCGGCGCAACAGTAATGGAAGCCGCGGTAATTTCCAACCACGCGGCAGGCCTTGTTGTGGAAGAGGTCGGAATTGTTCCGGTGAAAAGAGACCTATTGATCGCGAACATAACAGGCTCGAATTGAATGGTAATAGAGAGGCAAAACATTACGAAGTTTGCGGAAGACCTGAAGAGATCCGGAAAGAAGATCGTATTCACGAACGGTTGCTTCGATATTCTTCACAGAGGCCATGCGGAGTATCTCGCAGAAGCGCGTTCACTCGGAGATGCGCTGGTAGTAGCGGTCAATTCCGACGCATCTGTAAAAAGACTCAAGGGAGAAGGCAGGCCTGTTAACACGGAAGCAGACAGAGCATTCATGATTGATGCACTGAAGCCCGTTGATGCGGTTGTGATATTTGCAGAGGACACGCCGTATGAAGTGATCTCAGAAATAATCCCTGATGTGCTTGTAAAAGGCGGCGACTGGAAAGAGGAAGACATCGTAGGTTACGACATTGTGAAGAAGAACGGAGGGACGGTGAGGAGCCTGAAATTCGTTGACAGCTACTCCACTACCTCCATCATTAAGAAGATCTCTTCTGCAGAGCAGAAGCAGTAAGGCAATCCCCCGCTGATGAAAGATTCTGAATCAATAGACAACAGGCAGGAAGAAACTCCTCAGCAGAAACCGCCTGCAAGGAAAAAGAGCGGCGGCCTGTTCCGGAAACTCTTCATAGTATTCGGAATCTTCCTACTCATAATCATATCCCTTCTGATAATTATACAGACTGATTACTTCAACTCAAAACTACTGCCATTTGCACTCGCGAAGGTGAATGAAGGATTGGCAGACAAAGACTCCAAGATAAACGCTGTTTCACTGGAAGGCAATCTTCTCAGCGGGATCGAACTTAAGGGCGTGAGCATTACAGTGAAGGGAGATACGATGCTGAAGGTCAATTCGCTGAAGCTTGATTATGACGTGATGAGACTGCTGTCAAAGGACATCGTAGTAAACGAACTTGTGCTTGACCATCCGCAGATCAATCTTACGCAAGTAAAAGATATGAATGACAGCCTGATATGGAACATCGGATATCTGCTGAAGTCAGAGAAAGAGGAAGAGGATACAACAACATCTGAATTCGACTGGGGTATAACTGCGGGCAAGTTGAAGATCATTGACGGCGATGTAAGGATACTCAGGAACAAACCGGAGGGAGTGGATATGCGAAGCATTTCGATGCCTCTGATCGACACACTCGGCCTCAAGAATCTTGACCTAACCAAGCTCAACCTTGAGCTTTCGGGTAATTACTTTCCCGACAGAAAAGATGTAACGATAGACAACATAAGTTGCAGGACAAATTCAAAATTCAATCTCGACAGCCTGAGATTATCCGCCGTGCTTGACGAGGAAGAAGAGGTTGCAACAGTTAGAAAACTTCGGCTCCTGACGGACAGATCTGACCTGATGATAAATTTCATAAGGATGACTGACTTCAGCCTCAAGAAAGGAGTCAGCTACGAAGACTTTGACAAGAATATGACACAGATCGATCTTGATGCTAGATTGATAAATTTCGATGACCTTACATTCTTTCTTCCTGAGATCAACTTCCTCGACAGCACCGCTTCGCTGAAGCTCTTTGCCGAAGGCGATTACGCCGACCTAAACATTATCAGCCTTGACGCGGCGCTTCCAAATTCCAGGCTCAACTTCAGCGGAAGAGTCAAGAACCTCGATGAGCCGTCGAAGCTTTACTTTGACGTGAGAGGAAAGGACCTTGAGATAGATCCTGCTGACACGAGAAGAGTCATTCCCGGATTGCCCGTTCCCGACTACGGATATGTGGGAAAGGTTTACATGCCATACGCATCTTACAAAGGTGAGCCTGATAACTTCGAAGCTGAGATTGATTTCAGAAGCGGAGTCGGCAATATAAGCGGCAAGGGAGCGCTGGACCTCCGCGGACAGGAGAGCATTTACAACGGGCAGTTCGAAGCATACGGCGTAAACCTCGGGAAATTCCTGAAGGACAAAGAACTTGAAAGCAACATCAACGGTGAATTCAAAACAGCTGGCAAGGGTTTTGACTACAGGACAATGAGCGGGTTTCTTGATTACAGGATCAAAGGCAGTCGGTTTTACGGACAGAACATAAGAAACTCCGAAGGCCGGCTCGATTTCAACAGAGGGAATGTCAAGCTTGGAATAAATTACGCTTCAACCACACTTAACACAAAGCTTGCCGGAAGCGTCAACATCTCAAACCTGAACAGCATCTCATACAGGCTTAAAGGCACAATGCGCGGCCTCGACATTTCCTCATTCACCAAGGCCGCATCACAAAAGAGCGATCTTAACTTTGACTTTGACATCAACGGCAGAGGCATTGAACCGGACAAACTTACCGGCAATTACAAAATTGATCTCAAGCCCTCATCCTACTCAGGCATCGTAATACCCGCGGGAACACTCACATTTGAATCCGGCAGTGCGAATGCAAAGGACATCAGGCTTGATTCTGACATTGCAGACATTGAAGCGGAAGGAAATTTCTCCTTTGCAGAACTCTCAGGCACCATGAGCAAGAATCTCGAGAACATTTTGCTTGCATTCAGGGATACGCTCGGCACGGACACTCAGACTGTTCTCAGCATTCCCCTATCGGCAGCAGACTGCTCGGGTTACGGCCTGAAGTTCAAGATCAACATCAAAGATCCCAAGGGCATTGCTCAATATCTTGACAGCGTTGACATCTATGCAAAAGCGTTTGTCCAGGGAAGCATCTCCGACAGCTGCGGAGTATTTCATTTGAACGCTGACGGATACGTGAACCATCTGAATATCTCTGACTCAGCGGTTGCAAGCGATTCACTCGGGCTGATACTGAGCATTGTGAATGACACAAGACTTCCCGGTTTCAACGGATTTTTCACAGACTTCCGAATGAACGCTCCTCAGCTGATGCTGGCAGGAACGAGATTTGATTCCACCGTTGCCGATGTGAGGATCGTAAATAACAGCGATTCAATTCTCATCTCCGGATTGCTTGACAGCACAATGGGTTTCGTTGCAAGAGCTTCCATACGCGATTCGCTGATTGCAAAATTCGATACACTGATGGTGAATTTCGGGGACATTGCAATTATGAACAACCGCGATCTCGAAGTCAGGTATGTTGACAACGATTCGGCAAGAGGGATAGATTTCCGGACATTCAACATCACGAGCCTGGGACAGAGACTTTCGGTGAATGGTTTCTATTCAATTGACGATTCGAGCTCGCTCAAACTCACCGGAAAGAACCTGAAGGTGGAGACGTACTCTCTTCTGATGGGCAATCAGGTTATTGATTCTTCAAACACACTTCTTGGCAATATCAGGAATCTCGAGATCGAGTACAAAGGCACAATGAAGGATCCGCAGTTTAGCATAATTGCCATTTCGGATGTACTGAGATACGGATCCACAAAGATCGGCCGTCTTGACGCTGACGTTAGGTATGAGAACGACAATGCAATATCCGACATAACATTTACAAATGTGAACAGCACCGGAGATTTCAAGATCAAAGGCAATCTGCCGATGATACTGACATTCGAGGACGATGCGGAGGATCTTACAAGAAGGAGAAATGAACAGAAAGACAAGGACGTAAGCCTGATCGCAACTGCAGACAATTTTCAGATCAAGGTCTTTCAGCAACTTCTCCCGTATACGAGGGGCCTTGAAGGCACGCTTGACGGAACAATAAGCATTCTGGGAAAATCGGAAGCGCCGAAGCTGACCGGAAACATGAATGTTGACTCGGGCAAAGTTTTTGTGACAATGACAAAGATGAAGTATGTATTTGACGCAGACATCGAAACGGACAATGCAAAGATCATCATAAAAAACTCGCATCTTCGCGTGCCTTATGAACGCGAGAGGTTCATCTCAGCAACTGGCTACGTTGACCTGACCGGGCTGGTCCTGAACGACATCAAGCTGGAGATGGACGGCAATGTGAAGGCTTTTGACAGGGCAAACGGACTGACCGAACTCGGCATTGACGGTGACCTGTGGGTTGGCAGTGGCAATCCTAAACTTATCCTGACCGGAAGCCAGGGACGATTTGACCTTCGGGGCAATCTGATCCTCATAAAGGGCAATGTTGTCTTCAATCCCTTCATTCAGGAGGTGTACAAATTCTACGATGACGACTTCAAATACGGCATCGTTATCGACTCGACGCTCAAAGACGGATCCGTGATCACGAAGGTGCTTATGGAGAAGAGCGACAGTACGCTGGTTCTTTCAAACAATACCATGAATCCGTTTGAGAAGATATTATACATTTACAACGAGAAACCTCCGGTGAAGAAAGTTGCGAAGGAGAAATCGGGCGCATTCATATACAATGTCAACGTCACAACATCCGACAACATCTTCCTTCGCTTCATAGTGAATGAAAGATCACAGCAGGAGTTTTTCGGGGAGATCACGACCGACCTCTATGTTGACAACAGGGAGAATAACCAGATAGCTGCGCGGGGCACAGTAACACTCGGGAATAATTGCTACTACAGGTTTTTCAGGAAGTTTGACGCTACGGGCAAGGCGGTATTCACGGGACCGGTGACGAATCCGAACCTCGACATACAGGCATCTTACGAAGGCGTGCTTACGCAAACCAACACGCGCGGCTCGGGGCTTGTGGATGACGTTCTGATAACCATGGATGTGACCGGCCCTGCGATGAATCCGAAGCTAGACATCACAATAGAGAGGGGCGGAAGGAAGGAGACGGGCCAGAACG
>JAIBBK010000010.1 GCA_019694675.1 Ignavibacteria bacterium | reverse complement strand
GCAATTTCAGGCCCGTCCGCCATTTTAGGAGTTATCTTGAAAGTAATTCGCCGGGCGGGCAATTATGCTGCAGCCTGCCCGCTTGTAGCCATATGAATTACATTGTACAACTTGCAGGCGGGCGGGCGATTTTTCTTTGGAGCTTTCTTTTGATCGATCAAAAGAAAGCGGATAACTTTCTGCGGATAGAATCCCCGCAGCAGATGGCAATCGTAAGCAAATCGTTTTGGACAAGAATGGTCGTCAATGATCAGCATTGACAGATCCTCCCGCTATTGGTCCCTCGTCCTGAGGGAAAGGTAAATTGGAAGATTGTTGATCAAATGATCTACGACAACTTTAGTCTGATTTTAAAATTGGTATGGATTAAGACTTTGATTTAACTCAATTTTGTTAAGATTGAACTGACAACATATTCCTCATCTCTAACATATCACAGGAGTCACACCTAAAATGTCAAGAAAGAATGTAACGATTGACGGCAATGAAGCGGCGGCATTTGTTGCGCACAAAGTAAATGAAGTAATTGCGATATACCCGATAACACCATCCTCGCCAATGGGCGAGCTTTCCGACGCGTGGTCATCAGCGGGACAGAAGAATATATGGGGCACTGTGCCCTCGGTGATCGAAATGCAAAGCGAGGCAGGCGCGGCAGGTACAGTCCACGGGGCATTGCAGAGCGGTTCTCTTACCACAACTTTCACAGCATCACAGGGACTTCTGCTTATGATTCCAAACATGTACAAGATCGCCGGCGAACTTACTTCAACAGTATTTCATGTAACGGCAAGGTCTTTATCCGCACAGGCACTTTCAATTTTCGGCGACCACAGCGACGTGATGGCAACAAGGCAGACCGGATTTGCGATGCTTTGCTCAAACTCTGTTCAGGAAGTGATGGACTTCGCACTGATATCCCAACGTGCCACACTCGAAAGCCGGATCCCGTTCATGCATTTCTTTGACGGCTTCAGGACTTCCCACGAAGTGATGAAGATCGAACAGCTTGATACCGAAGACATAAGGGCAATGATAGATGACGAAATGGTCAGGGCACACAGGGGAAGGGCTCTCACTCCTGACAATCCATTCATTCGCGGCACTGCCCAGAATCCGGATGTCTATTTCCAGGGCAGGGAAACAGTGAACAGATTTTATAATGATTGTCCGGGACTGGTTCAGGATGCAATGAACAGGTTTGCGTCAGTCTCGGGAAGGCAGTACGGCATTTACGAATATTACGGTGCACCTGATGCTGAGAGAATACTTGTGATGATGGGTTCCGGAGCACTCACCGCTGAAGAGACAATTGATCATCTGAACAGCGAAGGGGGAAAGACGGGAATGGTGAAGGTGAGACTTTACAGGCCTTTTTCCATGAAAGAATTTGTAAACGCAATTCCTTCAAGCGTAAGGTCAATTGCCGTTCTTGACAGGACCAAAGAGCCCGGGTCGATGGGTGAACCGCTTTACCTAGATGTGGTAACAGCAGTGAGCGAAGCAATGTCAGAAGGCAAAGCGCCTTTCGGTTCAATGCCCAGGATAATCGGCGGCAGGTACGGACTTTCATCCAAAGAGTTTACACCTTCCATGGTGAAAGCGGTGTTTGATGAGCTGAAGAAAGACTCTCCGAAAAACCATTTCACTGTCGGAATCAATGATGACGTGACCATGACAAGCCTTGAATATGACAGCTCGTTCAGGTTACATGACGAGGGAACATTCAGCGGCTTGTTCTACGGACTCGGCTCTGACGGCACTGTGGGCGCAAACAAGAACTCGATCAAGATCATAGGCGAAGAGACAGAGAACTTTGCGCAGGGATACTTTGAGTATGATTCCAAAAAATCAGGCTCGACAACCATCTCACATCTGAGGTTCGGAAAGAAGCCTATCAGGTCAACTTACCTTGTGCAGGTTGCCGATTTCGTTGCATGCCATCAGTTCAATCTACTTGAGAAATTCGACGTGCTCAGGAACATAAGGGAAGGAGGAGTGTTCCTGCTCAACTCTCCATACGGAAAAGACGAAACATTCTCAAAGCTTCCTTCCGGAATCTGCAGGCAGATCACAGACAAGAAGCTTGAATTCTATGTGATCGACGGATACAAGGTTGCAAAGGAAGCGGGCATGGGTTCAAGAGTTAACACTATCATGCAGACTTGCTTCTTTGCCATATCGGGCGTGCTTCCCAAAGACGAAGCTATTGAGCAGATCAGAAAATCGATCAAAAAGACCTACGGATCAAAGGGCGAAGAGGTTGTGAAGAAGAATTTCGCCGCTGTTGAAAAGACACTTGAGAATCTGTTCAAAGTTGATGTGTCGGGACAGAAAGCGAGCGATGTGGAACTGCGGCCTGCCGTATCTGCAAATGCGCCGGCATATGTCCGAAGCACTCTCTCGAAGATCATTTCCGGCAGAGGCGATGAAGTGGCGGTGAGCGAAATGCCCGTTGACGGCACATTTGCATCAGGCACTGCTCAATGGGAGAAGAGGAACATCGCGCTTGAGGTGCCGGTATGGGACGAGAGCATTTGCATTCAATGCGGAAAATGCGCCCTGATATGTCCGCATGCCACAATACGCATAAAGGCATACGATGAGAAACTGCTTGCCGGGGCGCCGGCTTCATTCAGGCATACAAAGGCAAAGGGAAAAGAGTATGAGGACGGAACGGAATACTCGATACAAGTTGCCGTGGAAGATTGCACTGGATGCGGACTCTGCGTGGAGATCTGTCCGGTGAAGAACAAAAAGGAAGTTAAGCTGAAAGCACTTAACATGAATCCGCAGATTCCGTTGCGTGAGCAGGAAAGCAGGAACTGGGATTATTTCCTCACACTGCCTGACATTGACAGGACAAAAGCGCATGTAAGCACGGTCAAAGGCAGTCAACTGCTTCAGCCCTTGTTCGAATTCTCTGGGGCCTGTTCGGGATGCGGTGAGACGCCTTACGTCAAACTGGTATCGCAATTGTTCGGCGACAGGGCAATGATAGCGAATGCCACCGGTTGCTCTTCGATCTACGGCGGAAATCTTCCCACTACACCTTGGACCAAGAACGGAGAGGGCAGAGGACCTGCATGGTCAAATTCACTTTTTGAAGACAACGGCGAGTTCGGGCTTGGCATGAGGCTTTCCATTGACAAGCACAATGAATACGCAAAGGAACTGCTGAAGTCACTTGGTGCGGTTGTTGGTGAAACGCTTGCTGATGAGATACTCAATGCCGACCAGTCTGATGAAGCAGGCATATACGAACAGCGGCAGAGAGTTAAGGCGCTGAAGGAGAAACTTGCAGGGCTCAATTCACCTGAGTCAAAGGACCTCTTAAGCCTTGCAGACTATCTTGTGAAGAAGTCCGTGTGGATAATCGGCGGCGACGGCTGGGCTTATGATATTGGATTCGGGGGTCTTGACCATGTGATGTCAACAGGTAAGAACGTGAACATACTGGTCCTTGATACTGAAGTTTACTCGAACACAGGCGGCCAGATGTCAAAATCAACCGGCCTTGGTGCTGTTGCAAAGTTCGCCGCTTCCGGAAAGGCGACTCCCAAGAAGGACCTTGCCATGATGGCGATGAACTACGGGCATGTTTATGTGGCAAAGGTGGCGATGGGAGCGAATGACACACAGACACTGCGCGCATTTCTCGAAGCGGAATCTTACGACGGCCCTTCGCTGATAATCGCATACTCGCACTGCATTGCACACGGGATAAACATGACTAAGGCCATAGACAATCAGAAGGCGGCAGTTGACAGTGCATACTGGACGCTGTTCAGGTATGACCCGCGAAATGCGGATAAGGGAATGAATCCGCTAAGGCTTGATTCCGGTGCGCCGAAGATCAGGTTTGAAGAATATGCTTATAAGGAGAACAGGTATAAGATGCTGTCACTTCTTATGCCGGAGCATGCAAAAGACCTGATGAAGAAGGCTCAGGAAGCAGTAGATGACAGATGGAAGATCTATGAATCACTCGCGGACGAAAAGAAGGACGGTGAAGCAGAACTTATTAAGAAGCCGCAATCTGCCGAATGAGAACTTACTGATTGATAGGTATGTCAGACCTGACTGCAGAGGCGAGAACGCTTTGACGCGTAAGACATGATGCAGCTTCTTGCGGCACTGCTGAGAACTTTGGCAGATTCACATTGCAAGAATTAGGTTGTTTGTATTGCTGTTGACAATCTAAACAGAAATTCCGAAAACACTTGTTCGAAAAAAAAATCTAATGGTTTGAATTTCACATCGGCAAAGCATATTTTTGTATCACTTTTTCCAGAGAAGGGCGATTAGCTCAATTGGCTAGAGCACCTCGCTTACACCGAGGGGGTTTGAGGTTCGAGTCCTTAATCGCCCACAACCTTCAAAAACAATTGCTCCAAAAATATCTTTGAGAATTTGAGCAATTCCTCCGTTACATTACTTAATTCGGTCACGACAGATCTTGGGTAAGGATAAGCTGACACTTCTGGCAGCGGTTGCGGCCGCATTCGCACTTAACTTCGCATCTCCTTCAATTGACCCGTACTTCTACCAGATCATAATCTATATCGGCATCAACATCATACTTGCCACAAGCCTGAACCTGATCAACGGCTATACGGGGCAGTTCTCTCTCGGGCATGCGGGATTCATGGCCATCGGCGCCTACATGTCGGCGGCTGTGTCAACATATTACGCACCGTCGTTTGAAGGCATCTCGAGTTCAGGAGTTTTCGGACAGTCGTTGTGCTTCATCATATTTCTTATGGTCGGGGGAGTTACAGCTGCGCTCGCGGGCGTGCTTGTAGGAGTTCCGTCACTCAGACTCAGAGGCGATTACCTTGCCATTACAACACTCGGGTTTGCTGAAATAATCAGAGTGGTGATACAGAGTCTTGAAGTGGTGGGAGCATCGCAGGGATTCAGGGGAGCTTACATTTTCAGCAACGGAGTGAAGGCCGCACAGATACCTGCGGATATGTCTGATGCCCCGAACATATTCTATGCCATACCGAAGTACACCGACTTCTTCTGGGTCTATTTGTTTGTGGCAATCATTGTCTTCTTTGTTGTGAACCTCATGAACTCAACTTACGGCAGAGGTTTTCTTGCGGTTAAGGATGACGAAGTCGCCGCTGAATCCATGGGAGTCAACTCGACAAAGTTCAAAGTGATTGCGTTTGTAAGCGGAGCATTCTTTGCAGGCATTGCCGGATCGCTCTATGCGCACTTCAACCTGTACATAAATCCCGAGGACTTCAACTTCCTCAAGTCAGTTGAGATCGTTGTAATGGTCATACTCGGAGGAATGGGAAGCCTGATAGGCGTGATAATAGCGGCGGTGGTTCTCACAATACTTCCTGAACTGCTGAGGGGAGTTGCAGAGTACAGAATGATAATCTACGCATTGCTTCTGATAATAATGATGCTGACAAGGCCGCAGGGCCTCTTCGGCGTACAGCTAAGAACAAGAAAACCACGGAAGAGTTGAATCTGCTTGAGATAAAAGACTGCACGATGAGATTCGGAGGCCTCACCTGCGTTGACAAGCTGAACGCTTATGTCGGAACCAATGAGCTTGTGGGAATGATAGGGCCGAACGGCGCTGGCAAGACAACTGTCTTCAATATCATAACAGGAGTTTACAATCCAACCGAAGGCGATGTTCAGTTCAACGGAAATTCGGTTGTCCCTCTGAGGCCGTATCAGGTTGCGGAACTCGGAATAAGCAGGACGTTCCAGAACATCCGGCTGTTTTCAAGTCTCAGCGTGAGAGATAACATAAGAGTTTCATTTGTCAAAGGCGTGAAGGCGGGCTTCTTCAAATCCGTATTCAATACGGGAAGCGTCGGAACTGAAGAGAATGAATTTGACAGAAGGACCGATGAACTGCTTGAGATATTCGGACTGACAGATTCAGGGAATGAATATGCAAGGTCTTTGCCTTACGGCGAGCAAAGGAAGGTTGAGATCATCAGAGCGCTTGCCACTTCGCCGAGACTTCTTCTGCTCGATGAACCTGCGGCAGGAATGAATCCGACGGAGAAGGGCGAGCTTATGGAGCTGATAAAGATGATCAAGGATAAGTTCGGAATATCGATACTCCTCATAGAGCATGACATGGGAGTTGTAATGGGCGTATGCGAGAGGATCTTTGTGCTTGATTACGGAAAGAAGATCGCAGAGGGTATTCCGGATGACATTAAGAAAGATCCAAAGGTGATCGAAGCTTATCTCGGGGAGACGCATACTCATGCTTGAGATAAAAGACCTCCATGTAAGCTACGGAGCTATCAAGGCCATCAAGGGCATCAGCATAAGCGTTCCCGAGAAGGGAATTGTCACGCTCATCGGAGCAAACGGAGCAGGCAAGACAACTCTGCTGCGAACCATTTCATCCATTCTTAAGCCCGAGTCGGGTTCGGTCAATTTCAACGGAAAGGAGATCGGCGGCATGCCTGCCGACAAAGTGGTTGAGCTCGGAATATCCCAGTCTCCCGAGGGAAGAATGATCTTTGCAAACCTTACGGTGAAGGAGAATCTTGAGATGGGAGCCTACATCCGCAAAGACCGTGAGAATGTTGAAGCTGACTATGAGCTTGTTTACTCGCTGTTTCCGCGGATCAAGGAGCGGCTTAAGCAGCCCGGCGGAACTCTGAGCGGCGGTGAACAGCAGATGCTTGCAATATCAAGGGCGCTCATGTCAAGGCCGAAGCTTCTTCTGCTGGATGAGCCCTCTCTTGGAATTGCGCCGATCCTTGTCAAGGCCATCTTCGAAAAGATCGTTGAACTCAACAGCATGACGGGAATCACCATTCTGCTTGTGGAACAGAATGCGAACATAGCCCTATCCGTTGCCAACTATGCCTATGTCATGGAAACCGGAAAGATCACTCTTGAAGGGGAGGCGAAGTCGCTTCTTGCAAATGAGCAAGTGAGAAAGGCATACCTCGGTGAGTGAATTGCCGTTGCTACCCGGGCATTTATCCCTGAAATTCGAGCTTGCTGCCAGGATCACCTGAACTCTGAAGATCACCGCTTAGCAATGCAGCTGCTTTCTCGAATGACCTGCTGCAACAGCATATACTTCTTTCGGGCTTCAGGCCCGAATCGCCGTACATTGAATAGTGATTCATGCGTTTTCACCTGTCCGTTGCTTAAGGTCACGGATAATGAAATTGAATATAGCGGCCGATTGAGGTAAATTTCCGGACTCCGAAGTGCAGTATTACTGAATTCAGTACGAAGGAACCGTTATCCGAACTGCAGAGTAGGGCTGTACGATTTTACCAGTTCCTAATTTTCAACTTCAAATATCAAAAGACGACCATGAACCTGGCAACCAGAATGAACAACCTCGGCACTGAAACCGCATTCGAAGTGCTGGCCAAAGCGAAGAAGCTTGAAGCGGAAGGCAAGAGCATCATACATCTCGAAATCGGCGAACCTGATTTTCCCACTCCGGAGAATATTTGTGAAGCGGCAATAAAGTCTCTGAAATCCGGTGACACACATTATACTCCTTCTGCCGGTATACCTGAACTGCGAACATCAATCGCAAATTATATCAAGAGAACCCGCGGAATTGATGTTTCCCCCGAGCAGGTGGTAATGACTCCCGGAGCCAAGCCGATAATGTTCTATGCAATACTTGCACTCGTGAACGAGGGCGACGAAGTAATCTATCCGAATCCGGGCTTCCCGATCTATGAGTCAATGATCAACTTTGTAGGCGGCAAAGCTGTGCCGATACAGCTTAAGGAAGAAAAGAATTTTGCCTTCGACATTGAGGACCTGAAGAAACTGCTTTCTCCGAAGACAAGAATGCTTATAATCAACACTCCGCAGAATCCCACAGGAGGAATACTCACTGAAGCTGACATCAGGGCAATTGCAGAACTGCTTAAGCAGTGGCCGGATGTGATAATCCTGAGCGATGAGATCTACAGCAGGCTGATCTTTGAAGGATCGCACTTCAGCATTACGCAGATTCCCGGCTTTCAGGACAGGACAATAATTCTCGACGGTTTTTCAAAGGCATATGCCATGACGGGATGGAGAGCGGGTTACGGTGTGATGAACCATGAGCTTGCGCCTAAGATCGCACAGCTTATGACTAACAGCAACTCGTGCACAAACACGGTTGTTCAGAAGGCATGCATCGAAGCTTACGAAGGACCGCAGGATTCCGTTGACAAGATGCGGGAAGAGTTCAAGGCAAGAAGGGACCTGATTGTTGACGGCCTGAATTCGATCAAAGGATTCAAATGCAACCTGCCGCTCGGAGCATTTTATGCATTCCCGAACATCACCGCAACGGGATACGGATCAAGGGAACTGAATGATCATCTTCTTTACAACGGCGGAGTAGCGGCGCTTTCGGGTACTGCATTCGGTGCGTTCGGAGAAGGTTATCTGAGATTCTCATATGCCAATTCGCGTGAGAATATCAAAGAAGCAATAAGAAGAATTAAGGAAGTAATCTGAAAACAAATAATCTATAATGGCTGAAACACAAACCGAAGTAAAGGACAAGATCCTCGAGATCCTCAAGAATAATGATGCAATAATGATTGCAAGCACTGGCGGAGAGTATTCTCCGTGGATACTGGGAGCTTACTTTGCATCAAAGGACATTGACATATACGTTCTTCTCGAAACACACGGCAAAACGTTCGCGAATCTCAAGAACAACAAGAGCGTTGCAATCTCGATCTCAAAGAATGATGCAATGCAGGACTTCCTGCAGGCGCACGGCGATGTTGAGATACTTCCCGACAGCGAAGAACCCGAAGTGAGGAAACTCATTGTTGACAAACTGCCGTGGTTTCAGACTTACACACCGGTATCTCCTGTAAGGATCAGAGTGAAGAAATATTTTGTCACTTCACTTCAGAACGGCTGGTTTCCTGCAAAGGTACTGGAGAACTGAGGACTGCCTGATCTCAGGTTTGTGACGGAATGTTCAATCTGCCGGATCAGATCGGTCCGGTGGGCAACTGAATGTTGCGAATCAGCGTGCAGGCATCGCTGTTTTGAACTCTCGGAACGTTGAAATTTTCTGATCAGCAATTACTCTGCAGCGGGTGATGCCCGCTGTTTGTTTTTTACCTTTGAACACGGAAACAAGGTGCGTAACTTGATTTTACATTTACCATAAGACGGCAATCAGTGATAACAGATTATCTGATAATTGGAAGCGGCATTGCAGGACTCTCGCTGGCTCTGAAGCTGAGCAGGTTCGGCACTGTTTCGGTCATTACCAAGAAACACAGCGCTGAATCGAATACAAACTATGCGCAGGGCGGCATAGCTGCGGTAATGGACAGCGCTGATTCTTTCGAAAGCCATATAGCAGATACGCTTGATGCCGGCGCGGGGCTTTGCAGGGTGGAAGCGGTTGAGAAGATCGTTCGCGAAGGCCCGCAGATGATAAGGGAGCTTATAGAAATAGGCGCGAAATTCTCGAAAGAACACGGAAGGCTTGAACTCGGCAAAGAGGGGGGGCATTCCATGAACAGGATTATCCACGCAAAGGACCTGACGGGAAAGGAAGTGGAGAGGGCTTTGCTTAACAAGATACTTTCTTCAAGGAACATTAGGATATTTGAATATTACTTTGCGATCGATCTGCTCACATACAGAAATCTGAAGAAGCCGGATGCGAACGGAAAGGCATGTTACGGAGTTTATGCGCTGAACGTGAAATCTAACAAGGTGGAAAAGATCATTGCCGGCAAGACGATACTTGCAACAGGCGGCGCAGGGCAGGTGTATCTTCACACAACGAATCCTTCCATTGCAACCGGTGACGGAATTGCCATGGGCTACCGCGCAGGATGTGACATTGCAAACATGGAGTTCATTCAGTTTCATCCGACCTCACTCCATGAAGCGGGAAGGGAAGACAACTCAGAACAGGTATTCCTCATTTCCGAGGCGGTCAGAGGTGCAGGCGCTGTGCTGAAGTCGAAATCGGGAAAGGAGTTCATGCGCAAGTATGACAAAAGAGGATCGCTTGCACCGAGGGATATTGTGGCGCGGGCAATTGACAACGAGATGAAGAAGTCCAGCGACACACATGTAATGCTTGACATGCGCCCGATAGGAAAGAACAAGATAGCAAAGATGTTTCCAAACATCTGCAAGCGATGCTTGTCCATAGGAATAGATCCCTCCGTTCAGATGGTGCCGGTAGTGCCTGCGGCGCACTATACATGCGGCGGAATAAAGACCGACCTGTACGGACAGACAAACCTGAGGAATCTTTATGCGAGCGGTGAGGTGACAATGACCGGAGTGCACGGCGCTAACAGGCTCGCATCAAATTCACTGCTTGAGGCTATGGTCTTTTCCGATGCCATCTTTGAGAAGATCAGTCAGGAAGAAGAGGCCGCACACACTTCCGCCGGGATGAAACGACACACCGCGGAGAAACGAAAGAAGCTGGCAGAAGTTGACGCGAATGTACTTACGTGGAACGACAAAGGCACGGTGAACAATGAAGAGTGGATACTCATCTCTCATAACAGACGCGAGATCAAGGAGATCATGAGCGATTATGTCGGAATTGTAAGGAATACTTACAGGCTCGAGAGAGCTTACAGGCGAATTGACATGATCAAAAAGGAGATCAAGGAGTTTTATGACAAGACAAAAGTGACTGTTGAACTGCTCGAACTTAGAAACCTTGCGGCCGTTGCATATCTCATTATTGCTTCGGCCATGAAGAGGCATGAGTCACGGGGACTGCATTACATGCTTGACTATCCCAAACGAGATGACATTAACTTCCTCAGAGATACCGTCATAAGAAAAGAATTTAAAAAGCATAATAAGAGAAATGCAAAGAAAGTTTAAGCAACTGTTGTTCATTGTTCCGGCCGTGATGCTCATTCTGTTCTCATCCTGTTCAAAGCAGGACAAGGAAACCAAGGTAAGCACAAAGGAAAGTCAGACAGAAGACCATGGCAAAGAAGCGCCGGGCTCCGCAGGCCAGAAGGAGATCGGCTCGGAAGGCGAACTGAATTACGGGGAAGGAAGGCGGATCTACAGAATTGACAGGAATGACCTGAACGGCGACAAAAGAGATGAGCTGATCGTGCTTAGCATAAGCACGTTAAATGACGACGAAAGGAACGCGGTTCAGAAGTTCGATATGATCGAGATCTTCGCTAATGATTCGCTGAAAGGCAAGTTTGTGAAGAAGCTTTCGGACACTGTTGATTTTGCCGTGGAAGCGCAGTACACTGATCTTGAAGGAACGGGCTCAAGGGAAGTGCTTGTGTTCACCAATTCGGGAGGCAACAGCTCCGTGGCATCGGAGGGCCTGTTCATTTACTCGATGGATTCCGCAGCAAATATCGGACTCGTGAAGTATTTCGACAGCGGAGCGCCGAAGCTTGTAAAAGCCGGAAAGGGAAACTCATATCAGATCGTAGTAACGGACCTTTTCCACGGAGTGATGCCTATGGCTCAGGCGGTTTCGTACACAGGCGAGATATATGAATATGAAACAGACAAACTTGTGCTCAGCAATGAGAGGTATCCGGAATATTATGACCAGAAGATCAGGGAACTCACGGAGAAATACAAAGCCGTGAAGAGAAAAGTTGAAATGGGCATGCAGGCAGTTGACATGTCTTACCCGCTTTACCGTGAAGCCGCTGAAGTGATCGTCAATTACCGGGCAAAGGGAGACCTCGGAGGGCTGAGAAAATTCTGGGAAGAAGAGAGAGAATCTCTCAAAAGGAACATCCCCGAAGATGAGTTTGCAGATCTCAGCAATTTCGTGGGAAAGATACTTCCGCAGGTAAACAATGCTTGATGATCCTGATGTCAGCATAGTAATAGTAACATGGAACAGTGCTGACGATATCCGTGCCTGTCTGACAGGCGCGAACGCTTCGCTGGGAAGTCTGAGAGGGGAATTCATAATTGTTGACAACGCATCCGTTGATGAAACAGTGAATGAGATCAACAGGGCCGTTTCGGAAGGAGTTCACAATATCAATGTGATACTCAACAACTTCAACTCAGGTTTTGCAAAGGCCTGCAATCAGGGAATTCTTGTTTCAAAAGGAAGAAACATATTACTGCTCAATCCGGATACTGAAGCGGCGGGCGATTGTATTGAATTGCTGAACCGGAAACTGGAATCGGACAGGAATCTCGGAGCGGTTGCTCCTCAGCTTCGGAATCCTGACAAGAGCGTTCAGCATTCCTGCAGGTCATTCCCTGAATTCAGGGACATGTGGCTTGAGTTTACGATGCTTCCGTCATTGTTTCCGGAAAACAGGTTCCTGTCACGGTGGAAGATGGGATACTTCAGCCACAGTGAGGAGATGACGGTGGATCAGCCGATGGCAGCGGCATTGCTTGTACGGGGAGGTTTGCTTCGTGAACTTGGCGGGTTCGACGAGCAGTTTGTGATGTTCTTCAACGATGTTGACCTTTGCAAGCGTATCTATGAAAAGGGCTTCAAGATCATCTTCACGCCTGATGCCGTAATGTATCATGAAAAAGGAGCAAGCGTGAAGAAGAGGCGGACTGAAATGATAGATGCCTGGAATGAAGACTGCATCCGATATTTCAGGAAACATTTTGACAAGCCGGTGCAAACCTCATTGCTCGGCCCGGCGCTTAAAGCTTCGGGGGCGATCAGAAAAATTTATCATAAAGCAATTTCATGAAAGCAGCAATTGCGCAGATCGAATGCGTTCTCGGCGATATTGATAAGAACATAAAGAAGCATCTTGAATACTGTGAGGAAGCGGTATCAAAGAAAGCCGACATCATCATTTTTCCGGAGCTGTCGCTGACAGGATATTCTCTGAAGGACATTAACACGGAAATTGCGGTCGATCCGTACAGATCCAAACTCCTTTCCCGAATAAGGCAGATGAGCAGGAAGATAGCCATTGTATGCGGGCTTGTTGAAGAAGCGGAGGACAACGCGCTTTACAACTCTGCGGCATACTTCGAAGGAGGCGAACTCATGTTTACGCACAGGAAAGTGTATCCTCCCACGTACGGGTTGTTTGAGGAGTTCAGGTATTTTTCGAGAGGGAAAGATTGCAGGGCGCATGAAACAAAATTCGGCAAAGCGGCGTTACTTGTGTGCGAAGATCTCTGGCACATGTCACTGCCTTATACAGCGGCAATGGACGGCGCAAGGATCATAATCGGAATAGCGGCATCCCCCACAAAACTTACGGACAGTTCGGAAATTCCGTCGAACTACCTGATAAATACAGAGCATCACAGATCGTATGCAAGACTGCTTTCATCTTACATGCTTTTTGCAAACCGCGTCGGTTACGAGGACGGGGTGAATTTTTGGGGAGGAAGCGAAGCAGTTGATCCTTTTGGGAATGTTATCGCCGCGGCAAAGTTCTTTGAGGAAGATATGATCTTTGCGGATATTGACGATACGGAGATAAGAAGGGCAAGGCAGATGGCCAGGCACTTCCTTGATGAAGATATTGACGTAACGCTGAAGAACCTTGGCAGGATACAGGGAGAATGAGGGTTCTTGCGGCTGATCCATTGGCAGTGTACGGAAAATCGAATTTTCCCGAATTTCTATTTTGAGTATTTTCTAACAGTATGGCAGCAAAAGAAAGACTTACAGACAGGGA
This sequence comes from Ignavibacteria bacterium, assembly GCA_019694675.1. Taxonomy (GTDB): domain Bacteria; phylum Bacteroidota; class Ignavibacteria; order Tepidaquicellales; family Tepidaquicellaceae; genus JADJAH01. The sequence goes on along the minus strand of JAIBBK010000010.1, from coordinate 395 downwards.
AAAGGAAGTTCTTAAATATGTAGTAGAGAACTTTATCAAGAGCGCCAATCCGGTGGGTTCAAGAAGTGTGTCCAAACAAACCGACCTTCAGTTGTCATCCGCAACAATCAGGAACGTGATGTGCGACCTCGAGGAAATGGATCTGCTGGGAACTCCGCATACATCTGCCGGCAGGGTGCCCACTGATAAGGGCTACAGATATTATGTGGATCTTCTGATGGAGCGTGAAAGGATCAATCCGGAGGATGAGCTGAGCATAAAGGCGAGACTTGAAGAAGCCAATATGACGCTCACGGAAAAAGAAAACCTGTTTGCGGAAACATCGAGGATACTCGGGAAGGTGGCAAAGCTCATTGCGGTTGTGTCGGAACCGATAATATCGCAGGGGATATTCG
>JAIBBK010000027.1 GCA_019694675.1 Ignavibacteria bacterium | reverse complement strand
GATTACAGGAGCAAAGGCCTTCGGCTTGACAACTGGAACCATCTTGTTTACGATTTTACGACCGACCATATCGAAGAGCATTGCAGGCTCAACAATCTCGAGTACAGTCACATCGGTTATGCGCACGGCATTCAGGAAATTCAGTCGAAGTTTCATTACCTGATGGCAGCCGACCTCATTAACGAGAGGAACATCCTTGTAAAGTTATCAACAGATCTTTCGGTCATGATCAGACAGCTTGACAGCATCACAAAGCTGTACTTCAGGAAGTATGACTTTGACAGGTCTGAGAGCGACATCAAGTACACTGACCTGCGCAAATACACGAGGCGTAAGGGAACACTTATCTCATTTCCAAGCTTCAAAAAGCACCATATAGTTGAGATTGCAAACAGCCGCTACAGGCTGCCTGCGGGAATTTCCCGACACAAGGTTATCAACCGCGTACTGCATGTGAAGTATGAGATAAGAAAACTGAAGAGTGAGAACAATCTGAAGGGCAAGCAGGAAGAGCTGAAGCAGTTGCTGATTGACAAGATCGACAAGAACAAAGTGAGGCAGTATCAGGAATCCGTGATAGTATTTGACGAATGAACGCCGGTCATCACGAAAGGGAAAATGAGCACTGAATTTTTCATAGCACGCAGGTACCTGTTTTCCAAGAAGAAGTTCAGCTTCATCACAGTGATATCATTGATATCCGTTCTGGGTGTGACTGTCGGCGTTGCTGCGCTGATTATCGTTCTTTCGGTCTTCAACGGATTCAGCGGCAAGGTCACAGGCATGCTGATCAACTTCGACCCGCATATACGGATCGAGGCCGCAACCGAAGGAAGTGTTGCGGATTTCAGGGCATTGGAGACATCCGTTAAGCAAATGGGATATGCTAATTCATCTGTTTATACGCTCAACAAAGGAATGCTTGCCAATTCAAAGAGCAATGAGGTTGTCTTTGTAAAGGGTGTTGACCAGAACGGGATAGCCGAGGTTTCCGGGATCAAGGAGCTGACAACCATCGGCAGTTTTGACCTGAGCGATGAAGGCGGGCTTGGCGGTGTTGTGATAGGATTCTCACTGCTGAACAAAATGAAGGCCATGCCCGGCGACACGATAACGATCCTAAGCCCGGCAGGGCTTGAAATGTCGCTGACTCAGTTTGTTGATCCAAGATCGGCACAGTTTGTGATCAAAGGCGTGTTTGATTCCGACAACAAGGACTATGACGGCAACTATGCGTTCATTTCGCTTCCCAAGTCACAGGAGCTGTTCAACCTTCAGGGAAAAGTGAACGGTATAGAGATCAGGCTTCCCGACATCGGGAAATCCGAATCCGTGAAATCTAAACTTGCTGATGAGCTCGGCGACAGTTACAAAGTGCAAACATGGTATGACCTTCACAGCGACTTCTATTCAATACTGAAAGTGGAGAGGACGGGAGTTTATCTAATTCTCAGCCTGATAATTGCAGTGGCTTCATTCAACATACTCGGCTCACTTACAATGACAGTAATTGAGAAGAGAAGGGATATAGGCGTACTCAAGGCAATGGGCGCAACAAATACAATGATCACGAAGATATTCCTGTTCGAAGGGATTTCGGTTGGCTTGATCGGAATGATAGCGGGAACCGTGCTCGGGATACTCATAACGCTCGGGCAGAAATATTTTCAGTTCTACAAACTCGATCCGCTTGTTTACAAACTTGATGCACTGCCTGTTGAAATGCGAGCAATAGATCTGATACTTGTTCCGCTGGCGGCATTACTGCTTTGCTTTCTTGCATCTATTTATCCGTCAAAGAGAGCCTCTTCAATGGAGCCAGTGAGTGCTATAAGATGGGAATGAATGTTCTCGAATCAATAAACTGAACTGATCTGATAAAGTTAAGAGACATAAAGAAGTCATACGGAATGAAGGACGAAAGCCGGCTCAGTGTCCTGAAGGGAATAAGCCTTGATGTTACCGCAGGCGAGATCGTTTCTGTGGTCGGACAGTCAGGCGCGGGCAAGAGCACGCTGCTTCATATAATAGGAACGCTTGACAAGCCCGATTCGGGCGCATACGAATTCAACGGAAGCGATCTTACCGGTATGAGCGACAGGAAGCTTTCTGAATTCAGGAACAAGGAGATCGGATTCATTTTTCAGTTTCATCATTTGCTTCCCGAGTTCACCGCTCTTGAGAATGTAATGATCGCATCTATGATCGGCGGGCGAAAGGAAAGCGCAACTGCCACACAGCTTCTTGAGGAAGTGGGATTGAGGGAAAGGATGAGCCACAAACCTTCTGAACTTTCAGGAGGCGAGTCTCAGAGGGTAGCAATAGCAAGAGCGCTTGTCAATTCACCCGGACTCATACTTGCCGACGAGCCCACAGGCAATCTTGATACGGAGAATTCGAATGCGATCATTGAACTGATATTCAACCTCAGAAGCAAGTACGGAAAGACTTTCATAATTGTGACCCACAATGAAGAATTCGCGGGCAAGTGCGACAGGACAATCCACCTGCAGGACGGGCTGGTGACTGCGATCAGTGACCGGAAAGAATTGAAAATACCAACACAGGCAAACAATGTCTGAAAAGATACTGACAAAGAACCTGAATCTTTTCTACGGAAAGACTCAGGCGCTGAAGGAGATCTCAATTAAGATAAGATCCAACCATGTTACGGCTTTGATTGGTCCGTCCGGCTGCGGGAAGTCAACTTTCCTCAGAACTCTCAACAGGCTGAATGACCTTATAGACTCTGTAAGGATTGAAGGAGAGGTTTTCATTGGCGGAGAGAGCGTTTATGCTAAAGGTGTTGATGTTGTATCACTGAGGAAAAGGATAGGCATGGTGTTTCAGAAGTCGAATCCGTTTCCAAAGTCAATTTACGAGAACATAGCATACGGTCCAAAGATCAACGGTGTGAGAAAGAAGTCTGAGCTTGACGAAATTGTGGAGCACAGTTGCAGGAAGGCGGCCATATGGGAGGAGGTCAAGGACAGACTTAATGATTCTGCGATCGGATTATCCGGAGGACAGCAGCAGAGAGTCTGCATTGCCCGTGCTCTGGCGGTTGAGCCGGAGGTATTGCTGATGGATGAACCTGCAAGCGCTCTCGACCCGATCTCCACAGCGAAAGTTGAGGAACTGATTTATGAGTTGAAAAAGAATTTGACTATCGTGATAGTTACTCATAACATGCAGCAGGCTGCAAGGGTCAGCGATCATTGTGCGTTCTTTCTTACCGGAGAGCTGGTTGAGTATGATGAGACTGCGAAAATATTCACGACTCCCTCAAACGAAAAGACACAGAATTACATTTCGGGCAGATTCGGCTGACCCGGAAAGTCATTTACTAATGTAAAAGAAGAATCTCATGTATCAGTATTTGCAGGAAGAGCTTGAACAGCTGAGATCAAAGATCATCAGAATGGGCAGCCTTGTTGAAAAGCAGATAGGCGACGCGTTTGCCGCGCTGTTCACAGGCGACACAGAACTTGCAGACGCAGTTCTTAAGAGGGATGATGAAGTTGACAAGTTTGAGATAAGAATTGACAAACACTGCCAGAGGATCTTTGCTCTGACTCAGCCGGTTGCTTATGACCTCCGATTGATCATGGCCTCTCTGATGATCAATACTGATCTTGAGAGAATGGGAGACCTTGCCGTAAATATTTCTCTCAAGACAAAGTATCTATCCGATTTTGATGAACTGTTTCATGAGGTGAAGCTTGACGATCTTGCAGGTAAGGTTCACACTGTGGTCAAGATGTCAATTGATTGCTTTGTAAACGGGGATTCAGAACTTGCAAGGGAAGTCATAATTGTTGATAAAGAGATTGATCGTCTTGAAGCCACAATATTCGACCTTCTTACAGAGAAGATGAAGGAAGACAATGAGATGATCGTCCCCTGCTCACACATACTTACGCTTACCCGCAATATCGAGCGCCTCGCCGATCATGCGTCGAACATAGCGGAAGACGTCATCTTCCTAATTGACGCAAAGATCATGAAGCATGCAAAGGAACTCCACAAAAAGAGTGAAGGAAACGAGCAATCCGGGTAGTCCTGATGAAGGCCGCTCATGTGTTGCTCTGCCTGTTTATTCTCAGTTTCTTCCTTCCTGCCAAATCCATCTCTGCGGATTCAGTTCAGGTCAGGCAGAATGATTCAGTGAAGGTGTCAGAAGCAAAAACACTTTCAAAGGACTCCAGGTTCTACAGATACGATTCATCTTTTGTCTGGGCTGACAGCCGCGACCTTTCGGAAGCTGTTTCCCGGATCACAGGTTCTTACGTTTTCAGATTCAACAACGGCGGACGAAACAGTATCTACTTCAACGGAATATCCGACAAGGAAACCGGGATTTTCAGGGACGGTGTTCAGATAAATGACGTGTACTTCGGCGGATTTGATGTTCAGTCACAGTCAGTGAATGACATTGAAAGAATTGAAGAGATAAGCGCCGTATCATCCTTCATTTACGGTCCTTCTCCTTCAGGGAAGAGTTTCAATATCATTACAAAAGACAAACTGCACAGGAAGCCGTTTTCACAATTCAGGTACTCTCAGGACAGGTTCAACTCGCTTTACGCCGATGTCTTCTTTTCTCTCCCGCTTGCCGCCAAGGTCAATTTTCTGGCCGGCGTTACGAAGCATTCGATTGACGGCCGATACGGTAATACGGAATTTGATGTGTGGAACGGCAGGTCGAGGCTCAGTTATGTTCCGTCGGATAAACTCAGCATTCGTGCTGACTTCTACTATAACAACATCTCAAGAGGGCTGAATGAAGGGCTTGATACATCACAGACAACTGAGGAACTGGCTGATGACGATGCAGTTGTAAGGAATCCTTACTCAAACGAAGAGATAGAGCAGTTCAATTTCGGATTGACGGCCGGATCAAAGATGTTCGGAAAGAATTTCTTCACAACACTTCAGGTGTATTCAAACAATACACTGAGAAGATATTCAAACGCCATAGCCGACAGTTCCCTTGTTACTGCAGGATTCAGTCCGTCCGAGAATTTTCATTACATAAGCAATTCAGTCAGACTCTCACAGGAAGGAAGTTTCAGACTTTCGCGGAATTCGGGCATCAGATTTTACGGAGCCGTGAATGCATACATGAACAGGTATGATAAGAATGTGAGGTTCAGCAAGGAGGATTTAACAGCTTCTCTGAAAGGCGAACTTTATTTCGGCCCGGCATCAGTGACGTTGCTTGCAGGAAAGAGCGCCAACAATTCTGCAGGAGGATTTAGTAAAGGTGCGGAGTTCAGGGTCACAGTTTACAGCAGAAAGAACTTCTCTGCCGATCTGTTCGGAGGACTAAATGAAACCAGATACGATGTGATCTCTTATGAACCGTACAGTACAAAGAAGAGCTACTACGAAGCGGGTTTCCGGATCTCTGCTTCAGATCAGTTCTCCATTACTCAGACATTCTTCAGTGAAAATGATCTTGGAGGACTGAGCACTGACCTTCATGCAAGGGTCTGGAATATCTTTGCAGATGCGGGATACAGCTACTCCAGATCCCCCATGATGCCTGAACACCTTGCGAAGTTCGACCTGAGTTACAGAGGATTCCTGTTCCGCAATAAGCTGAATCTCAGGGCAGGGTTCAGCGGCAATTACCTGATGAGGAAGGACACAGAACCTGTGTTTGACCAGAAGACCTATGAAGTATCTTACATGTCAGGGTCTTTCCAAACGGATCAGTTTTCAATTGACGCATACATCGGGGCAAGGATCGGTAGGGCGAACATCAACCTCACTCTCGCAAACATATTTGACTCCTTTGCCTACGGCGCTCAGCTCTATCCTCTTGACAACAGGGGCGGTTTTCTGAATTCCGTTTCGAGGTTCACGATAGTATGGGATTTTATCGACTGACCTGCTTCAGATCAAGAAGTTTGACGGCCGCCTCAATCACTTCGTCAGATGAAATGCTTCTTATGCATTTGAATTCATCCGCTCCGGTGAAAATGCATGATGCGGGCTTTGGTGAATTGTAGAAACACGGACTGCACTCAAGATCCTTTCTTACAATTATGTGTTTCGTCTTCCAAGGATAAAGCTCTTTGTGATTCGTGTATCCGAAGATCGCAACGACGGGCAGTTGCAGTGCGGCGGCACAGTGCATGAATGCTGTGTCATTTGAAACGAAGAGCGAGCAGTTTCTCATTCTTGCAACTGAATCCATGAAGTCAGGAGTTGATGCAAGTTCAGCTTCTCCGCCGCTGGCTGTCTTAATTTCAAGATTGAGATCCGCTTCAGTCCCAAACAAGAGCACCTTGCATCCTTTCGCATCCTGAAGATGCTTCACAAGTCTTATATAACCATCCTTGCTCCATCTCTTATTAATATGATTCTTCAGGACTGCCGACCCTGCATGTATTCCAGCGAGCGGTCTTCCTTCCGGATTTACATCCCTCAGCCACTTATCGGCTTTCTCAGCATGTTCATTGCCTATGAAGATCTCCATCGGCCCGGCTTCCGGTTCACTTATTCCGGCAATTGCAGAAGCGAGGTCAATGTTCTGTAGCACGTTATGCCGGCCGGCGGTTTCATTGACAAGGATGTCGTTCAGAAACTCTCCCCTGCTAAACTGAGTATGAAGATAATGTACCGACAACTTTGTCTTTGCGCCGAGAAGAGAGTTCACAATGTTGTATTCAAGCCTGTTGGACGGATAGATATTGACTGAATAGTCGTACTCTTTCTTCTTCAGTTTTCGGACCTCAGCCAACGACCTGAGCTTCGGCTGTTTTAGGAAATCTATAAAGTGAACGTTGCTCAGGGAAGGGTGATTCATGTACATCTGCTTTACCGATCCGAACATAACAAGCATGTCTATCTCGGCATCGGGAAGTTTGTTCTTGAGTTGTCTGAGTGCGGGAGAGAACATCAGCGCATCACCGTTACCGGAGAGTGCATTTATGATGATCTTCATATGATGTCAGATAAGATTTCGGAAGGAAGCATTATTGAAAACCGGAGAAAGATTTGCCGGACTCCACTCTGGCAAGAGCATTTATCTGATCAGGTCAGGATTGTACTTCCTGATCATATCAATACTTTGTCTTGCAAGTGAAGAATCGCCCTTTTCGCTGTAAAGCTGATACAACTGATAATGTGCTATCACATTCCTTTCCTCATTCTGAACGGCCTTCCTGTAACTGTCTATTGCCAGATCTTTTTTTCCGAGCTGAAGGTAAAGGTCTCCCATGTACTGATACGGAAGGCTGAATCCCTTTGGTCCCATATCAAGCGACTGTTTGAATTCGTTTATCGCAGTCTGCGCTCTTGACTTATCCCTGGATGAATTCATCGCCTGATTGAACATATTGACGAACTTCACGCTGTAATTCGGATTGCCGGGAAATTCAGTTCCCGGGCCCGCTTCCGCGTCCGACTTGCGCTTATAAACAACATCAGTGAAGCCGGAGGGTTTTTCAACTATGTAAAACGGATAATAGAACCTGTTGAACTCGGGAGTTGTGAACAGCGCTCTCTCTGCATACGCACTCGGCTTGACTCCGGTTGAGAAATAAACATAGTCAGGAGTTCTCGACATCACATAATCAGCATTGTAATTTCTTTCCTTCCATCCGATCTCATTCTCGGAAATTTCCTTTATTATCTTAGGATTGTGCGCGATCTCTTTATCGGTAAGCCCGAGCAGGTCAATCACATTCACCTGCGGACCGGCAAAATACGAGACGGCGCCTATCGTTGTAGCCGCGAGGTTCAAAGGCCTTCCAAGCTCCTGCTGTTTCTTCCCGAACCATGCGCCGGAGATCTTCATCTTGTCAACAAGCCCGTTCTCAGAAGCTATGTCTGAAGTCAGCTTGTCTTTCTGAGAACTGTAGTAATAGAAACACAGCACAGCTACAATTGCAGACACGGCTCCGAAAGCAATTCCTGAACTTACTTTCGACTTCATGTCAAGATAAAACACGGTCATGAGCTTTGCAAAAAGTATGTATATGAGCGGAAGGACCGGCAGGAAGAACCTGTTCTGTTTCAGAACGTCACCGCCCACTGTGATCGTATAAGCAATGAACGCGATTATCACCAGGTAAAACAGTGTCACTTCAAAGCTCAGCTCTTTTCGCCTGAGGAGCAGTAACGGCAACACAAGCATAATCCCGTATACCATATATGAGCTGAGAAATGAAGAGAAATAATCCCAGCCTGCATTAAGATAGGCCGAAGAGAATCCTGTCTTTGCATAGTAGGTGTTTGGAAACAAATAACCATAGTATGAATAACGGACAGCGAAATAAGCTATGACAGGCAAAACATAGACAAGGTAGGTCTTGATGCTGTCAGCCGAAAAGAACCTTCGTAATGCATTCTTTCCGTCGCTCAAAAGCAGATGAAGGAACCTGTGAACAATCACGAGTCCGAAAAAGTAGAGTCCCTCCGGGCGAGTGAGAGTTGCAAGCAGAAAGCACAGAGGATACCTGTAATCAAACGCATCCGCACCTTTGCCGCTGATATAGAAGAACATTCCTGCCAGTGCGAAAGACATGAACATTGTTGTTTCCATTCCGCTCACAGACCAGAATATGAAAGATGCGGTAAATACAAGGAGCACAGGAGCTATGAGATCGAAATAACCTTCAGTGATATTCTTGTCGGACTTCCTTTCCTTTTTTACAATCTCCCTGTCATCTATTCGGAGTGTTTCCGACAACCGGAAAGTAATGAAGAGAACTGCAACACCGAAGAGAACACTGAGAAACTGAGAAGCTCCTTCGACTCCGATCTTGAAAAACGAGAGTGCACTCAGTATCAGGACCCACAGGAGGTTCGTATATCCTTCCACTCTTTCACCTATGTTGAATACAAGCCCGTTGCCTTCAACAAAATTCCGGATGTAACGGAAGCTTATGTAAGCATCATCCTGTATGAACCTGTTATCAATCGCGACAAACACAAATGCCGCAGATAATGCGGCAAGAAAGAAGTATGATATTCTGACGTTCTTCTTAGCAGTTTCAAGCGTCTTTGTATGTCGCTCCGGCTTGTTCTTCGACATTAATCTTTATCAGTCTTCAAGTTGATACTGCATCACTTGCCTGATTGAGTTGCCATCTTGAGTTTGATGGATTCAATTTTCTGCTTCACGCTTGCATCTCCCGGACTGATCGCGGAAAGTTTGTTGAGCAGGTCAAGAGCTTTCTGATATTCACCTTTCGTGTCATAGATATCAAGAAGGATCCTGTAAGGGTTGTAGTAGCTCTGCACATTTGTCGGATTCTTCTTTATTTCTTCTTCGGCCCGCGACTCTATGTTGTTTGCATACTCTTCGAATTTCGCCGTATTGCCGAGCCTGTTGTATAGCATCGCAACATCATATTCAATTCTGTAATCCATCTGTATCACCTTCCGCGGAATATCTTTCTCCATCTTATCAAGCACCTCCTCAGCCAGTTTCAGTTTTGAAGAATCCACCGAATAAGCATATGCGAGCCTCATGAAGACTGTTCTGTAAGTCTGCGCCATTCTTGTCTGATCCTCGTTATAGAAAACACCAGGATCATTAAGGCCGGTGAATCTGAATCCGTACTGAGGTGTCTTGGAAGCTACGGGAGGATTATCAAAAAGACACTTCTTCATAACCTCAATATTAACTCCTTCATCTCCGGTCATAGTCACTTTGTACGGCACAAGCCTTTGCGCCATTCCTTCCATTACGAGATAGTCACCGAGTCCGACGAAATTGTCTTCCGAGACGGTGATCGAAAAATAGAACGGCCTTTCAAACTTGTTCGCCTTTATGATGTCTATAAGCAGAAGATCATTTGCCTTAAGCGCCGTGATCACCTGATTCTGCGATTGCTGTCTTATGGTCGGGGGCACATTCACTGTGATCCTCGTCGGAAGGTCGGGCCTGTTTCTCATTGAATCGGGATAGGCATTCACCGGGATGTCGAATGATACCGGCTTCTTCTCATCCCACTGCACCGGCTGAAGCTTCTTCAGCTGTGCATCAGACAACGTCATTGGAACAGTAAGCGCGCCGTAGGGCCTTTCGTTCTTAAGCTGAAGGTTATACCAGTCGGTTTGTGCAAGAGAAAGGTTGATGATCCTAACATCGGTTCTGATGCCGTAAACTGCCTGCAGGCACCAGAGAGGGAATGTGTCATTGTCTCCGTTTGTAATGAGTATCGCATCTTTTTCAAGGCTCTGAAGAAGATTGTATGCATAATCAAACGGAAAGTAATTTCCATGCCTGCTTTGGTAGTAGTATCCCTTCACAAGCATATTCACCGGAACAAATGCAAACGAAACCAGGACTACAACGGCTGCAACCGCAACCATAGAGACCTTGCTGAATTTTTCCTTAATTATCTCGGCGAGTCCGGCCACGCCGACTCCTATCCACATCGAAAATGCAAAAAATGCGCCCACATAGAAGTAGTCTCTTTCCCGCGGCTGAGGCTCCTGCTGATTCTGGTAAAGAGCTGTAATGACTCCCATCATAAGAAACATGAATAAGAATATGAGAGCAAGCTTCCAGTCTTTCCGGAAGTGATAGAACAATCCGAACATTCCTATTATGAAAGGTATGGCCCAGTACTTTCCGAAGTCCACACCGTCGTTCTGATTATACCCCTCCCTTCCGATGTAGTTCCAGAACCAGTATCTGTTGAACATGTGATTGATCTGATACTTCCACATGAACTCCATATCGGACGAATAGTTCTGATAGATCGCCTGATGCTGCGGCTCCTGCGAATACCTTCTCGGAAGCAGCAGCGGCTGCTGGCCGTACTGTTCCCTGTTAAGGTAAGAGAGCAAAGTCTCAATGTTGCTTGGGGCATTCTCGTTTATCGGAAGGTCAGTTACATTTGCTCTGATGAGAATCGAGATATACGTCGAATAACCGAGAATGATCAGGAACAGCGAGAGTGTTACGAGACTCAGAACGGGATTCTTGTTCACTCTTGCATAGTAGATCCCGAAGATCACAATTCCTACCGCAAGCACGCCCACCATTACACTGCCCGACATCAGCGACGGGAATTTCTTAACAATGCCCGGATATACGATGAAGAATGCAACTGCTGAAATGGCAATTGCTATCAAAAGGGTTTTCGGGGAGTACTCATATCTTCTGAAGTAGAAGAACAGCCCGGCAAGGAAGATGCACTGAGCCACGAGGAGGTGAATACCGATAGAGAGTCCTACGACATAAGCAACCAAAAGAAGATACTTGTCGCTTCCCGGCTCATCTGCTTTCTCCCACCAAAGCATAAGCAGATACATGCAAAGCCCGATAAGGAATGTACCCATTGCGTAAACTTCTGTCTCAAGAGCGTTGAACCAAAAGGATTCGCTGAATGCATACGAAAGCGCACCGACCGCCGCCGCACCGCAGTAGAGAAGCGCATCTCCGATCGTCTTCGGCATGCCCTTCCAGTTCTTTATTACCATCACCGTGATAAGATAAAGGAACAGGACACACAACGAACTTGAGATAACGGAAAGATAATTGACCCGAAGTCCGATGTCGGCCGCAATTGGAAACATCGAGAATATCTTTCCAACAAGCGTGAAGAACGGGGCTCCCGGTGGATGAGGTACGGAAAGAGTGTAAGCGCATGCAATAAATTCACCGCAGTCCCAGAATGAGAAAGTCGGCTGTACAGTCAGAGCATATACAACGGTAGCAAACAGAAACACTATGGCTCCCACTACCCTGTTCAGATTCTTGAAATCCATTTATCTAGATTGATTTTGATGATGGTTTTGTGGAGATCACTTCTTTTCCTTCTTGTCCCTCTGAATCAGAATATCGTCAATGAGGCCGTACTTCTTTGCTTCTTCCGGATTCATGATATTGTCCCGCTCTGCATCCGCAGCCACCTTTTCGTACGGTTGACCGGAATGTTTTGAAATGATCTTGAACAGAGTTTCCCTTGTCTTCTCCATATCCCTGGCATGGATAAGAATGTCAGTCGTCTGACCCTGCAAACCGCCAGCCCACGGCTGATGCATGAGGATCTTGGCATTGGGCAGTGCTATTCTCTTTCCCTGCGATCCGCCGGTAAGCAGAAACTGTCCCATCGAAGCTGCCAGTCCGACGCAGATGGTCGAGACGTCCGGCTTAATGTACTGCATCGTGTCATAAATTCCCAACCCTGCTGTAACACTGCCGCCAGGTGAATTGATATAAAGCATTATGTCCTTGTCAGGATCTTCCGATTCAAGGAACAGGAACTGAGCTATGATAAGGGAGGCAATCTCATCATAGACGGGTGAACCAAGAAATACGATCCTTTCCTTAAGAAGACGGGAGTAAATATCGTAAGCTCTTTCGCCCCTAGATGTTTGCTCAACCACTATCGGCACCAGCTGGCTCTTGATGGAATCAAGGCCGCTGTGAATAGCTCCCTGATTTCTTTTGATGATTTCAGTGTAATTCATTAAGATATGAGTTTTTTTGTTTCGGATTTTGGGAAGTCAGGAGGCCTTAGCTTCGGTCTCAGCTGACTTTTTCTCAACTTTCTCTTTTACGTTTGCATTTCGCTCTACAATTTCTATCACTTTGTCTGTAAGAAGTTTGCCCGAAATGTTTTCATCTTTCTTCAGTATCTCAAGTATCTTCTCAGCCGGTATTCCATACCTTCCGGCTTCCTTTTCGGCAAGTCTCATGTAGTCGTCATCGCTGACCGCCAGAGTTTCCAGTTCAACCAGCTTATCCCTGATAAGCATCCACTTTGCAGACAGGATCGCATCTGGCCTTCTTTCCTTTCTGAAAGCCGCTTCATCAAAATTATCCGGGACCTTCTTTCCCTGAAACTGAGACTTGTACTCATTTATCACATCTGTAAGCACAGAATCTACGAGCGCTTCAGGAGCAGACACGTCATTCATTCTCACGAGTTCTTCCATCACATCGTTTCGGAATTTCCTTTCAGCAATACCGTCGTAGATCTTCTGAAGCTCGCTTCTTATTTCACTTCTGAATTCTTCTTCCGTATTTATGTCTTCTTTTCCGGTTACTTCCCTGAAGAATTCCGGGGTTAACTCAGGGGGCACTATCTTCTCGACTTTTGTACATGTGACCCTGACTTTCTTCGGATTTCCGTCTGCATTCTTAGAGTCGACAATTCTGGTTTCGTTTTCCCTTATCCCTCTGAAGGCTTCACGGAATTCGGGGTAGATCTGCTCGTTACCAAGATAAACGGTCATTCCTTTCTGAGATTCACCGAGCAAAATGTTTCCGGCATCATCAAGATTTTGAAGATCAACAGTGATTAAGTACTGATCGTCAAGCGCCTGCCCGTCAATTTCATGCGTTGCTTTTCGGAACCGGTGGTATTTGATCTCATCATCCACCAGTGAATCGTCAAGTTCATATTTTGTCTTCTCCAGGTCAAGTCCCTTGTAGACAATGTCCTTGATCTCCGGCAAGACTTCAAATTCGATCCTGATATTGAGAGACTCTTTCGGTTTGTAATCAATGTCTGTAATGACAGGTCTTCCAACAATACGAAGGCTTTCCCCCTCTGAACCAAGATAATCGCTGAATATGTCGCCCGCAATATCTTCAAGCGAACCATATTCAATACTTTCGCCGTATTTCTTCCGTATAATGTTCATCGGAACCTTACCCTTTCTAAATCCAGGTTCAACGGCTTTTTTGCTGAATTCAAACAAAGCCTTCTCAAAATGAGGCTTAAGTTCATCATACGTAAGCGAAGATTCCAGCTGTTTTCTGGAACCTTCAAGATCGGTCAGCTTAGTGTCCAACTTGAGTATTTATTGATTGTTCTAAACGCTGAAATTACTCAATAAGGCAGGAACTAACAAGGAATTTTCCCTATTCCGGCACTTCACGGCGCCGGACTGGAATGCGATGCATTGTATTTTGAGATCGTCTGAAGTCCCGGGCATTCTGAAAATGCAATTGTAATAGAAATGCCTAATAGCTAAGTTTTCGCACAAAATGGAACACACACTGGAAGCGGAATATCAGGATCAGTCTGTACATGCAACAGGAAGCCACGGAAATATCTGGTTTCTGGTATTATCCACATTAATACTCGTGCTTCTTGCCGTATATTCAATCAAAGAATCCTCATCGGCCGTTTATGCCGGCAAGAGCGAATCAGCCGGCGGGATAGAGAACAATAATGTGATCTCGCCTTCGGGAAGCAGCAGTGTAAGCGGAGAGACACTGGAAAAACTGCTGAGCGAAAGGTCTTTCAGGAACAACGAATACGTCGAGAATCTTTTCAGGGACTGGAACACACTGCTTGACCTGTTCACTTCAAACAGTAATTTTCACCAGACCGCAAAGAACATCAATGCCCGGGATCTCGAAAGGATCTCAGACAAGATCCAGAATGTCAGTAAAGAGTTCAAGCTCGGCAACGTTGAAAATCTTGTTAAGGAGCTTGGAGATGTCATAGTTCAGGAATGCAACCTGTACAAGATCGACTGGCGGCTCATTCTTGCAATCATCAGACAGGAATCATATTTCAACGCAAATGCAAGGTCGCATGCCGGAGCTTTCGGACTCATGCAGTTAATGCCGAGGACCGGCGAAAGCCTTCAGAACACTCTTGACCTTGACGATACAAGAAATCCCAAGAACAACCTGATAGCAGGTATCTACTACTATGCGGCGCTGGTATCGCAGTTCAGGGAGTTCGGCGATGAGAAATACAAGTTCGCGCTTGCCGCTTACAATGCAGGTCTCGGCAGAGTCATAGATGCAATGACGATTACTGCATATTTCGAAAAGGATTACAAGCAGTGGGATAACGTGAAAGAGGCGTATCCGTTCCTTTCGTCAAAGGAAGACTCAATACACGCACTTGTATGGCCCGATTCAAAGAGGCCGCCATACGGATCGCTTGACAACTGGAAGGAGCCTTACAATTATGTGAACAGTATCATGTTTTACTATGACGCATACAAAAAGATGTTTGAAAGCAACCTTAAAGAACCCGAACAGACAAAGCAACCAAAACAGAAGAAAAAATCAAAGAAGAAGTGAATGAGTGAATTTGAAAAATTTGAGACGGCAACAGCCGCTGAAAATCTGATCGAATCAGTAAACAGTTTTGAAGATGCAAGAAAGCTGTTTCCCATTGTGGAGTCTTGCACATACCTTGATTCAGCCCACTATTCGCAGTACTCGCTTGAAACAAGGCGACGGCTGATCAGTTTCATAGACGAATTCACTTTCACAAACAAGAACCTCAGTCTCTTCAACTTCAGGATCGCAGATACACTCAAAGCCAAATGCGCGGAGCTCATTGGCGCGGAGAAAGATGACATAATCATCACGGGCAGCACCACACACGGCATCAACATTTTCTCCAACGGGGTGAAGCTTCAGGCAGGTGACTGCATTGCGTTCGCCGATTCTGAGTTTCCGTCAATTCCATATTCCATCATGAATCAGGAGAGGTTAAGAGGGATTCGAATAGCGATGATCCCGTCAGACAACGGGAAGATACGCGAGGATGATATCGAAAGGACAATTGCAGATAACAAAGCAAAAGTCCTTGCGATCAGTTCTGTTGAATTTCTCGGCTTCCGCAACGATCTTGATTCCGTATCCCGCATCTGCAGGAAATACGGCTGTATGCTTCTTGTTGATGCGATCCAGTCAACAGGAGCGTGTCCGCTAAATGTGAAGAAGAGCAATGTGGATTTTTTTGCAACCGGCGGACAGAAGTGGATGATGTCTCCATCCGGGATAGGGTTTGCGTACATTTCTCCTGAGATCAGGCATCTTGTGGAACCAACTTACGTTGCAACATCTTCGATCAACTACGATTTCAAAAACTTTCTCAACTACAGGCTTGACTTCCGCCACGACGGCGCGGCATTCGAAAATTCCACACCGAACACGCTGGGGATGATCGGTATGGAGTCTTCGATAGAACTCTTTCTAAAGCTTGGAGTAGAGAATATCTTCCGGCATATACTTTCTCTGCAGGACCTTTTCCTACAGGAAACCGAAGGCACAGCTTTCACGATCGAATCAGACCTTGAACCGAGGCACAGATCAAACATTCTGATATTCTCTCACAATGACAAATCAAGGAATGAAGAGGTGCAGAAACACCTTGAAAGCCGAAATATCTTCATTGCCCTTCGGGAAGGTTACCTGAGGCTTGCGGCACACCTGTTCAACAACGAGGATGACATTACCGCTCTTACTGCAGCTCTGAAAGACTTCCGCTGAGCAATCAGTTCACTTAATGAGAGTCATCCTCTTTGTAGAGATCCTCTCTCCGTCTGCAAAAAGCGAGTAGTAATATACTCCTGTGGCGAGATTCGATCCGTCAAAATCAACTTTGTGCTGACCGGCCTGCGCTTTTCCGTTAACAAGCGAAGACAGTTCGTTTCCAAGTATATCATACACTTTGAGATTAACGAAAGCAGACTTTCCTGTTCTGTAACTTATGGTTGTTACGGGATTGAACGGATTCGGATAATTCTGCTCCAGCGCAAATCCTGCAGCCTCTTCTGTTGGATTGCTTATCCCGACCGACTGCCCCATCTTAAGCACATACAATCCGGTGGTCATATCGGATGCAATTATTTTGCCCGAAGGTAATTTATAAACTCCCCAGCATCCTAGATAGTTGTTGCTGTTGTTTTGCGGATAGGTATCATACCATCCGATCTCAACAGGCGAGGCCGGGTTTGCAATGTTCAGCACTCTTACACCGGCAGTGTAGTGCGCAATCACTGCAGTATCTCCGTAGATCTCCACATTGTGAACAATTGATGTTGTAATTCCTGTGGGCTGCCATGTTGCAACCTGCGTAACATTTCCCAGATCGCGGATATCCCAGATCTTCAGCAGTCTCGGTAATGCTCCGACCTCCTCCGTTGCATACAGATAATCCCGCGATTTTGTAAGAGCGCAATTGTGAGGAGAAGGGTTCGGGAGATTCAACCACTGCGTAATGGTCTTCAGACTGTCCTTGTTCCTTGCATCAATAATTGTGATCTGACCGTCACCCGCATTTATGTTCATCGCAAAGATCGTATCCCTGAGCACTCTGCTGTCATGCACATACCGCGTATTCCATCTTCCTCTCACAACCGGATTCTCCGGATCATTTGTCAGGTCAAGAACAGCTGTCCCCTGCCCGAAAGATGCATTAGCGCCGTTGAGGTAAAGATACGGGCCTTCCTGTGAAATTGTATGAGTTGAGCTGTGCCCGGGTGCCATGAACTTCTTTACGTACTTAACGGAATCCGGCAAGTACCTCAGATCGAATATTCTCACTCCGCTTGTATCTGCTTCCGACACTACATAGGCATAATGTGAGTACACTTTCATTTCAACCCAGAGAACTCCCGCATCGGGATTTGAAAGGTTGATAGGTGTGGGAAAGAACCCGACCTCACGAACGTTGGATGAATCCGTAACATCATAGAATGCAGTGCCCAGTCCGCAGCCAAGGATTGCATATTCTCTGCCGTCCGGCGCTGCATAGCCCCAGATCGCAGAGTAGCTCCAGGGGGCCATATATTGCGGCGGAATGGCATGAAGGTTCTTTTGTGAGAAAAGGTACATGTTGCTGTTAGGCAGTTGTCCGAAAGATATGCCGGTAGCAAGCAAGACCGCGGTTATAACTGTGGCAATTTTCATATGCTTTGAGATGCTTAGAATATTCCGCATAGCAGAATGAATTACCTGCAGGATACGAATTGCAGGGGAAAAGGTTATCTCAAATCAGTCGGGCAGAGGATCCAGCCCCGATGCAGAACTGATGGAAGGAACAGATTCGTCCTCCTGAGGAAATTCTTCAACTGCTTTTTTAGAGAGATATGAATATATGGCAGGGACAATGTAGAGAGTCAGAATGCCGGAGAAAATAAGTCCTCCGACAACTGCAATTCCAAGCGATCTTCTGCTGCCTGCACCAAAACCGAGAGCAATTGGCAAAATACCGAGGATAGTGGAAAGACTAGTCATGAGTATGGGTCTGAACCTTCTTACCGCAGACTCCTGCACGGCCCTGACCTTGTCAACACCTGTTGCCTTGATCTGATTTGCGAACTCCACAATGAGAATTGCATTTTTCGTAACCAGGCCTATAAGCATCACCATACCGATCTGGCTGAAAATGTTCATTGTCATATCAAAATACCAAAGCGATATCAGAGCTCCGGCAACTGCAAGAGGTACCGTGAGAATGATAATGAACGGATCTATGAAACTCTCAAACTGCGCCGACAGCACAAGGTAGATGAGAACAATGGCAAAGAAGAAGACAAGGAGAAGGCTTGAAGAGCTCTCTTCGTAGTCCTTTGACTGGCCCGTGAAGCTGGTTGAGAAATCATCGCCAAGTACTCTTTCCGCTATCTCTTTCATTGCGGCATTTCCGTCTCCGAGTGTGAATCCGGGTTTTGTTCCCGCCGAGATAGTTGCAGATGAATTTCTGTTGTACCTGAAGCGGGATGTTGGAACTGATTGTTCTTCAAGCTTCACCAAACTTGCAAGTGTGATCATATCACCGGACGAATTCTTCACATAAAGCTGTTCCAGGTCTGCAGGATCATTCCGGAATTCTTTTTCAAGCTGACCGATCACCTGATACTGCTTTCCGTCACGTAGAAAGTACCCCATCCTTTCACCGCCAAACGCGATCTGCAAAGTTCTTCCAACATCTTCAACCGAAACGCCCAGATCTGCTGCTCTGTCCCTGTCAATAGTGAGTGTTATTTCCGGCTTATTCACTTTCAGGTTAGCATCAACGAACTGAAGTCTTGGATCCTTGTTTGCCTCTTCAAGAAATTCAGGCAGCACTTCCACAAGCTTGTCAAAGTCCTGAGACATGATGACAAACTGCACGGGCAGGCCTCCGAACCTTGAACCGATCGTAGGCGGCTGTGATACCGATGACCTTACGCCAGTAAATTGTCCTATAACGGAAGAAAGTTTTTTCATGACTGCTTCAACCGGCTTTGTCCTTTCTTCCGGCTCTTTGAGATAGATGTTCACCACCCCTGTATTCACCGCCGGACTTCCTCCGCCGGCTACTATCTCTACCGGGAATCTTGCTTCCGGTATGGAATCTATTACAAATTGTCCGACCTCTCTTACGTATCTGTTGGTAAAATCAAATGATGATCCCTCGGGCGCCGTTAATGAGACCCTCAGATTAGACCGGTCTTCAAACGGAGCCAGCTCAGTCTTTAACGTACGGTCAAGCAGTACGATCAATGCACTGACGACAATCATAATCACAATGCTCACCCATCTCATCTTCATAAACGTTGCGAGAGAGTCTCTGTAAGCTCTTGTAAGCCATTCATAGAACGGTTCGGTCACTCTGTAAAACCAGTGCGGCTTATGCACTTTCAGCAGTCTTGAGCTGAGCATCGGGCTTAAAGTGAGCGCCACAAATGCGGATATGATAACGGAGCCGGATATTACAACTGCAAACTCCCTGAAGAGACGTCCCGTAAGGCCTTCGAGAAACATGATTGGCAGAAATACTGCGGCAAGCGAAATAGTTGTGGATATCACCGCAAAGTATATCTCTTTGGATCCCTTGAAAGCGGCCTGAATGGGATCCATCCCGTGCTCGATCTTTGTATAGATGTTTTCAAGAACTACTATCGCATCATCGCAAACCATTCCTATCGCCAATATTATTCCGAACAATGTAAGCACATTGATAGAGTATCCGACTATGTACATAACAAAGAATGTTGCTATGATCGAGACAGGAATTGCAACTACAGGAATGAGTGTGGATCTCCAGTCACGGAGGAACAGAAAGATGATCATCACAACCAGGCCGAAGGCAATGAAAATTGTTTCTTCAACCTCCTTCACGGTCTTTCTTACGAAAGTTGAAAAGTCATAGATCAGCTCCGCGTTAACATCGGGAGGAAGTTCCTTCTTGATCTCTTCAAACCTGCTTCTGAAATCATCAGATATCTGAAGCACGTTTGCGCCGGGCTGAGGAAGTATTGCGACAGTCACACCGATCGTCCCCTTCCCCCGGACTTCGTTTCTTTCATTCTCCGCCGCATACTCGGTATAACCGATATCGCTCAGTCTTACTACCGCCCCGTCTGACTGTTTGACTATTATGTTGTTGAACTCATCCGGGGTCGAAAGCCTTCCGAAAGTTCGAATGGTAAGTTCAGTCTTTTCGCCTTCAACTCTGCCGGAAGGAAGTTCCGCATTCTCCCTTCTGAGAGCGGTCTGAATATCCACCGGCGAAAGTCCGTAAGCAGTAAGCTTGTCAGGGTCCATCCTGACACGCATAGAGAACTTCTTCTCTCCGAACAACCTCGTGGAGCTGACACCCGGTATTGTCTGGATCCTTTCGGCAATTACATTCTGTGCGAACTCATTGACTTCAAGAATGCTCCTTGTTTCACTTTTTACAAAGACGATAATGATGGGTGTGGCATCGGCATCCGCCTTTTCAACAACCGGATTGTCAATTCCCGCAGGAAGCTGTCTGAGCACTCTCGCAACTCTGTCGCGCACATCATTTGCCGCGGCGTCAATGTCCTTGTCAAGCACAAACTCCACCGAAATGTTGCTCTGCTGTTCACGGCTCGTGCTTGACATGATCCTTATCCCGTCAATGCCGTTTATTGACTGCTCAAGCGGTTCGGTGATCTGTGCTTCAATAACGTCCGAGTTTGCTCCGGGGTAAGTGGTCGAGACTGTAACGATGGGCGGGTCAATGTTCGGATATTCCCTTACTTCAAGGTTAAAGAGTCCGACGAGTCCGAACAGGACGAGCACAATGGAAATGACAAGGGACAGTACAGGCCGCTGTATATTGACTGACGACAGGCTCATGTATCAGAAGACCTTCACGGGCTTTACTTTGCTGTTGTCCTTAAGGCGCAGAATGTTTGTTACAATCACCGTATCACCTTCGCTGAGTCCGGATGATACTGTGACATATCTTTCATTCCTGCCGGACAACTCAATATCAACCGACCTTGCATTCCCGTCCTTCATGATGAATACACTCTGGCCATCCTGCTTTGGCACAACTGCCTCAGTCGGGATTTGTATTGCATTGGGATCTATGCTGAGACGGAGGTTGACCTTTACGAAAGAACCGGGAAGAAGCTTGCCGCCCGGATTCCCGGCAATTGCCCTGAGAATGAGGCTTCTGGTATTTTCCCTGATCTGGGGATCATAAGACACAACTGTTCCCGTAAACTCTTCCTCGAATCCTTCAACACTAAAACTAATCTGCTGACCTTTGCTGAAATCATTCATGTACTTTTCCGGAACACTGAAATCTACTTTGACCTTGCTGATGTCTTTAACAGTTGTCAGGGCAATTGTGTTGTTCACGAAACTGCCTTCACTGACATTCCTGAATCCAGCAATTCCCGACAAAGGCGAGACGATCTCCGTCTTATCAAGATTAATGCTGACCAGTTCGATATCTGCCCTTATCTTTTCAATGTTTGTAAGTCTGATATCATATTCATCCGCTGTAATGAGTCCTTTCTCAAGAAGCTGGCTTTCCCTTTCGGCTTGTTTAACCTGAAGCTCCTCGTCAAGTTCAAGCTTTCTAAGCTGTGCAAGAAGGTCGGAATCATCCAGCTTGAACAAGAGCTTGCCCTTGCCAACATAAGCGCCTTCCCTGAAGTATATGCCAGTAATTTTTCTTGCGAGTTCACTGCGGATCTCAACTTCTTCGTTGGCAACAACAGTACCCACAGTCTGAAGCGTGTTCTCAGCGTCCTTTGGTTTCACGACATAAGCCTCCACCTGCAGAACCTGGTCCTGATTCGGCCGGCCGTCTCCCTGCTGTTTGTTCTTGTCAGAGAGGATCTTGGGCACTGTGATGATCCCGATCAAGGCCATTAAAATCAAACCTATAGCTATGTTTCTGATCTTCTTGTTCAAATGATATCAGTTTCAGGAATATACATTCATGGTTGCAGAAATGAAGTTTAAAAAACCGGAAACCGTATTCCCGGCTTCAGGTTGCTATTCTTGGGTGTAAATATGGGTCTGGTTAATTCTTCCGGGACTCTCCGCATTCGTCGGGAGATGCTGGCCACACAGTACTTCATCCGGCAAACTGAATCGTGATGTTTATCCAACGAATTTACCTTGTGCCTAACTTTCTTCATCTCAAATAAGTTCTTACAAAATCAGAAAGAATCCGGCTGCTTGTCAAACGGGAGACCGCCAAATCACTGACAGACGTTTTCAATAGTTCATTTGCGGGAAATAAATCTGCTATTTCGAGTGAACTGGAATTATGACTGAAGACACACAATCCACAGGCCTTATGTTTCATGAAGAAGTCATACAAAGCGAAAAACACATCTGTCAGGTCTGATGTGCCTGCGCTCCTGAGCACATTATCTGCCGATGAACACAAAAAGTTCGGAAAGTTTCTCGGTAATCCTCAAACGTCGGGCAGTTCATTGTTGCCGGAGCTCTTCTCCCCAATAGCACGACATTATCCCGTTTACAGCAGCGCGGTTCTTCAGCCAAAGAAGATCTTTGCCGAAGCGTGCAAAGGAAAAAGATCTGATTCCGTTTCATACAGAAAGTAATTGTGCATGCTGCTAAAGAAGGCATAAGAATTTCTTTGCACTCAGCAGACCCGTGATGACAAAATCAGGTCAAACATCAAACTTCCTGGGGAATACCGCAAACGCCGCCTCAGAGGACTGTACAACAGAAAACTGAAAGAAGTGCAGTCAGACCTGAAGGCAACAAAGATCGGAGATTTCCATCTTGACTTACTTGGACACGAAATTGAAGTAAATCAGTATTATTTTTCGATGAGAATTCTACTGAGAGGTCGCTAGACAAATTGGACCGTTCAGGATAGCACTTGCCGAAGTATTTTGGTTCATTCGCTTCAGTGACCAGCTGCATGTTTTCCGACTTAATCTTTAAATCCAGGTTTGATCCGCCGGACAATCCTTCAGCAAGAAACAAGGCCGGGGGAGAATATTCTCCCCCGGCCCGCTAACCAAACCAAAGCAGCCCATGTTTCAGAGTTGCACTATTGCATTAGTCCGTCGCAAATGCCGCCGCAGCCATCTTTTCGAGATCAAGATACTGAGCCTTTTCAACGGTCACGCCTACGGCCTGTATTTTACCTCCCGTGAATTTGCCCGGTGACTTGTATTCCTGGCTCACGTTGTCTCCGCTGTCCATTCCTATGCAAAGTCCGTCACCGGAGAGTGTGAACTTACCGGTCTGAGTCTTCATATCTCCTTCAGCCACTACTTTCTCATTGACGTACAGTTTGGCCTTTCCGAGGGATTCTCCGTACTGGCCGGCTTTTTCACGTACAAACTCCACTCCCAGAGTATATTTCCCCGGCTTGAGTTCGCCTGAAACGAACTTCTGCTCCGGCCTTATTCCAAGGAAGTTGTAAACGTAATGCAGTTTCTTGTCCTTTATGAAAAGTGAATGTCCGCCAAATCTTGATCCGTGTGCAAAGATCACGCCTGAGCAATCTTCTGATTCTATCTCAACATTGGCAATTATCTTATACGACCTTCCCCTTACATTGACAGCTACTCCTTCAGGCACCGGAGATGTGTCGGGATAATAAACGTATCTCTCCCGCGGCTCCTCTTCAGAAGGCCTTTCAATGCCAAGCTGTTCAGCAGCTGACCTGTCATCAAGCGGCAGGACGAGATTCTTCTCAGCTTCATCGAACCATGCCTTGATCATTTCTTCAAGCTTCTCCGGATTCTTGTCTGCAAGGTTTGTTGATTCCGACCTGTCTTCATCAACATTATAAAGCTCCCATGTGTCTTTATCGAAATTTCCTTTCCCGGAAATCGGTGCATGCATTGCCACTGCTTTCCATCCTTCCTTCCAGATGCCTCTAGTTCCCAGCATACAATAGTACTGGATCTTCTTTTGTGTGGGATCCTCCGGTTTTGCTTCAAATGTATATTTCATTGAAACTCCGGATAGCGGGTACTGCTCAACACCCTTGTAAACTTTGGGCATTTCCAGTCCGCAAATCTCAAGTATTGTTGGCACTATGTCGGTTGAATGATGATACTGGTTTCTGACTTCGCCTCTTGCTTTGATGCCCTTGGGCCATGAAATGACAAGCGGGTCACATGTTCCGCCGGCATACTCAGAGTACCTCTTGAACATCTTGAACGGGGTTGATGTGGCAACTGCCCATCCGGTCGGATAGTGATTGTAAGTTTCCGGACTGCCGAGCACATCTATATACTTCATGTTTTCCGAAAGTTCGTCAGGATAATTGTTGAAGAACTTGTTCTCGTTGACCGAGCCGGATGGACTTCCCTCACCTGATGCTCCGTTGTCTGCGGCGTAAATAACGACTGTATTTTCCAATTGTCCGCTGGCTTCCAGATAGTCAATGATCCTTCCCACCTGTATATCAGTGTATTCCGAAAATCCTGCATAGACTTCCATCATACGGGAGAAGAGTTTCTTTTCTTCAGGACTCAGTGATTCCCAGGGCCTGACCGAATCTGCAGGATTGGCAACTTCTTCAGGCATTGGATTCAAAGGAGTAAGTTTTGTTCCTTTGGGTATTATTCCCTTCTCGATCATTCGGGGCAGAACCCACTCACGGTATGCTTCATAACCGTCATCAAACTTCCCTTTATACTTGTCGATGTAATCCTGTGGACAATGATGCGGTGCATGATTTGCACCCGGGCAAAACCACATGTACCAGGGCTTAGACGGATTGCTTGCTTTCTGATCACGGATCATTTGTATGGCATTGTCTGCAAGGTCCTTTGACAGATGGTATCCTTCATCCGGTCCGTATGGTTGTTCAATGAACTTGTTGTCTTCAACAAGATCCGGGAACCAGTTGTTTGTTTCACCGCCCAGGAATCCGTAGTATCTGTCAAATCCCTTCTGAAGCGGCCACTCTTTACGGCTTGCTCCGGATGATATGTCCTGTTCCGGAACATTGTGGTTCTTGCCAAGCCAGTAAGTGCTCCAGCCGGCATCCTGCAGGATCTGGCCGATCGTTGCACACTTATCCGGAATCCGTCCGTGTGCTCCCGGAAATCCATTGGCAGCTTCTGTAATTGCCGCGCAACCGTTCAGGTGATGATTTCTTCCGGTTAACAATGTGGAACGGGTTGGAGAACACAATGCAGTGGTATGCCATTGCGAGTAGGTCAGTCCGTTGTCTGCTAGCTTTTGAAGCGTTGGCATATTGATCGCTCCTCCAAACGGCGACCAGGCCGCAAGACCTGTGTCGTCGTAAAGCACAAACAGAACGTTTGGCGAGTCCTTCGGAGCCTTTTCAGGTGTGTAGGGCCCCCAGTCAGGAGTGGATTCTCTCACATCGAGCTTAATCACTCCGTTGAATTCTTTCTTTGACATGGATTTTATTATTATGGTTGAATGGGATTCTTGTTATTTGAGTGGCTTTGCCGGAGCAACACAGTGACAAGTGTCTTTTAGTCTCAGTCTATCATATACATTGATAAGATTGTATAACTTGCTTTCTCAATTGCACTGGAGATCAGGAGATCAAGTCTGCAGCCTGTTGATTGACTCAGTGAATTTATGCCACTCACAGCTTGTTTGAAACACATTTTGAGTTTCAATTGCTGGAAAAATATATATTTTTGTGAACACTAATATGTGTGGCCTGATAAGCCAATTGGCCTCAGGTAATTGTTACTTAGTTAAAGAGATGAATGGCTAAACTGAATAAGTCCGTCCCAAAATCAAATGTGTTTGCATTGTTCCGCACATTTTCGGCTGAAGAGTGGAAGGGCTTTACCAGATTTCTGAAAAATTCTCAGTCAAGTTCAAACCCGGCAATTGCCTCGCTCTTTTCTGCAGTCTCTTTGCACTACCCCGGCTTTGAGGGCCCTGAACTTCAGCCAAAGATCATATTTGAGAAGGCATTTCCCGGCAGGAGATTTGATGACGTCCTGTACAGGAAATACATGTCAACACTTTTCAGAATCGCAGAAGAGTTCCTGTGCATGAAGAAGACCGATGTGGATGAGATCCGGTCCGGGATTCGTCTGCTTGAAGAGTATCAGAAGAGAGACCTTAACGGGCTTTTCAACAAAAAAGCGAGAGAAATTGAATCAGCGCTGAATTCGAAAGTCTTCCACAGAAATGATGTGAATCTGCTTCATCACGAATTATGCGTAATGAAGTATTACTTTCTGCATAATGAAAACAGGATAATTGAATCTTATGAAGAGCTCGATAAGTCGGGATGGTACCTTCTGAATACCTTTATTTCGTTTGCAGCAACTGTTAATAACATGTTCTCTTCAATGAACTACAATCTTGCTTTTGACGACAGTTACAGGTTTCCTGCCGTGTTCTTTCGCAATTTCGACTTTGGCAACTATCTGAAGGAGATCGAAGGATCTGAATTCGAATTCAGTGAACTTGAAAGACTCAATCATGAGCTGATCAATCTTGATTTTGAAGTTTCTTCTGCCCCGGGGGAGTCACTGCATTATCAGAAACTCAAACTCACTCTGGAAAACAGTTCACAACTGATCCCGGGTTATAAGTTGTTGTACTATTACAAGAGACTGATATTGTATTGCCTTAAAATGCGGAGGCTGGGACGTGATGACACGGATTATAACATAGAGATATTCGGACACTACAAACTACTTATTGACAAGGATCTTGTGTTTGCCGGAGATGATCTTACTGTGAACTTCAATGATTTACAGATACTGATCGATTCAGCATTGAAATCCGGCAACTGTGAATGGGTTTCTGATTTTCTGGATAAATGCGAAGCTAATTTTGAAGGCAAGCCATCCCATAACATGATTAAACTGGGCAGAGCACGAATTCTTTACGAAAGCAATGAGACCGCGAAATGTTTAGAAATACTTGCATCTCTGAAGCCGGTCTCTGATGTAATGGGTTTTGAACTGTACGCGTATAAGTTCTTCTGTCTGTATGACTTGAACCATATGAGTTCAGCCATGAACTTACTTGATACATTCAGGCATCACGCCTCATATAACAGGAACATCTCTCCTAGATTTGCGGAAAGTCATAAGCGTTTCATAAACTACTCGAAGAAACTTCTGAATCAAAAGAAGAAACCTTCCTTAAGCAAACTCAACAGACTCTATGACGAGATCACCGGTGATTATGAAGTGAGCAAAAGGATGTGGCTTCTTGGCAAGGTCAGCAATCTGTTAGAGCAAAACAGCTGATTGCATACGCTGCTGGACAAAGATATTTTCAAATGAAACGTGTTTGATCCTGAATATTACTGCGGACTGATCAACATGTCCTGAGATCCTGATTTCATATAGCCATTGCGGCGGAAACGGCCGTTATCTTTCCGCAGTCTTTCTCCCGCAACAGTTTTGCGATCTCGTTGATGGTAGCTCCGGTTGTGATCACATCATCGGCAATCATGATCGACATCCCTGTAATTTCTTTTGCCCTTCCCGGCTGAATGGAGAATGCGTTCAAAACATTTTCTGCTCTTTCTTCTCTTCCGAGTTTCGTCTGAGTTTCAGTGTATCTGCTCCGTGCCACAAGTTTGCCGTCAATTTTTGATCCCGTGACTTTTGATATTCCTTTGCAGATCTGCATTGACTGGTTATATCCTCGTTCCCGCAGCCGTCCCGGATGCAGTGGGACAGGGATGAGAACATCAGGCAGATCGATCTTCCGTTTTATGATCTCAATTCCGATCAGCTTTCCGAGAAATGTCCCTGCATCCCGGAATCCGCTGTATTTTACCGCGTGTATTATGCGTGACATGCTGCAATCGGCCGAAAGCTCATAGAGAGAGAGGCAAAGATCTGCCGAGAGCTTGGATGCGAGTTCTGCTTTGCGGGACTGGGATAACACCGGCAGGGATTCCATCACTGAGTCACAGACAAATGGATTTGTATTGCAGTCGGGAATCTTCTCCCCGGATACTATGCATACCCGGGGAAATATGAAATCGAGTAGATCTGTATGGATCCGAAAATTTTTCCGGAGAAGATCAGTTCTCCACCAGTTTCCTGTACCTGACTCTCTTAGGCTCAATATATCCGAACTTTTTCTTCTTGTACTCTTCATAGTCAGAATATCCTCCCTCATAATACACAACTTCCGAATCTCCCTCAAATGCCAGTATGTGTGTTGCGATCCTGTCAAGGAACCACCTGTCGTGCGAGATCACGACAGCGCATCCGGCAAAGTTCTCAAGGCCCTCTTCAAGCGCCCGCAGAGTGTTCACATCTATGTCGTTGGTCGGTTCGTCAAGCAGAAGCACATTGGCTTCCGACTTCAGAGTCAAAGCCAGATGAAGTCTGTTCCTTTCTCCGCCGGAAAGCATGCTTACCTTCTTGCCCTGATCTGCTCCGCTGAAATTGAATCTTGCAACATAAGCCCTCGAATTGAACTGCTTGCCTTCGATCTCAATAAACTCATTTCCTTCAGATATCACTTCCCATACCGTCTTCTCAGGGTCAATGTTTGCATGCGCCTGGTCAACATACCCAATTGTCACGGTCTCACCGACCTCAAACATACCCTTGTCCGGTTTCTCGGTGCCCAGTATCATCCTGAACAAAGTTGTCTTGCCTGTACCGTTTGCACCAATAATTCCGACTATCCCTGCCGGCGGAAGAGAGAAGCTCAGATCATCGTAAAGGATCTTGTCGCCGAACGCTTTTAAAATACCTTTTGCTTCGATGACTTTGTTGCCGAGTCTCGGCCCGTTTGGAATGAAGATCTCAAGACGCTCTTCCTTCTTTTTCGTGTCTTCATTCAGAAGTCTGTCGTATGCCTGCAGTCTTGCCTTCGACTTCGCCTGTCTTGCCCTCGGCGACATTCTCACCCATTCAAGCTCATGCTCAAGGGTCTTTCTGCGCTTGCTCTCCTGTTTCTCCTCCATCTCCAGTCTCTTTGTCTTCTGTTCAAGCCATGAAGAATAATTTCCCTCCCATGGGATTCCTTCTCCCCTGTCGAGTTCCAGTATCCACCCTGCAACATTGTCAAGGAAGTACCTGTCGTGAGTGATTGCAATGACCGTCCCTTTGTACTGCTTAAGATGCTGTTCAAGCCAGTCAATTGATTCCGCATCAAGGTGGTTCGTCGGTTCGTCAAGCAGAAGAATATCGGGCTCCTTCAGCAATAGCCTGCAAAGCGCAACCCTTCTTCTTTCGCCTCCCGAGAGGTTCTTCACAGGTGTATCGCCGTCGGGAGTCCTCAGTGCGTCCATAGCCCTCTCAAGTTTGGAATCCAGCTCCCATCCTCCCATGTGTTCGATCTTCTCCGTTAGTTCTCCCTGTCTTTCGATCAGCTTGGTCATCTCTTCGTCATCCATCGGTTCCGCAAACTTGTTATTCACTTCCTCATACTCCTTCAGCACGTCAACTATCTCCTGCACTCCTTCCTGCACTATCTCCTTTACGGTCTTGGTTTCGTCAAGCTCCGGTTCCTGCGCAAGAAAGCCGATTGAGTAGTCCTTTGTGAAGTGAACCTCTCCTTCGAAGTTCTTCTCAATGCCTGCAATGATCTTCAGCAGAGTTGACTTTCCTGAACCGTTGAGTCCGATGATGCCGATCTTTGCACCGTAAAAGAATGAAAGGTAGATGTTCTTCAGTACCTGTTTGTGCGGCGGGAATGTCTTGCTTACTCCCACCATTGAAAATATGATCTTATTGTCAGCCAATGATATTTTGGTTTATTTTGTATTATTCGCTTCACCGCCTGCTGACTTATCCCTTGTCATGAAGAGAAAGAGAAAAATTCCGGCAAGGCAGATAATCCAGACAGAGTCTATCCAGGTCATAATTGATTTTGTGATTGATTGCTGAGAAGGCTGTACGCTGTTCAGCGGTGCAATTTACCCATGAATGCCGCTATATACAATTCACAATTTGTCCGGACCGGTAAGTGGTTTAAGCGTCAATGTTAGATGAGCACACTTCCGGGTACTTCTCCGCATTGGGTTTCTTTCAGAGTTGTTAACCACTATTGCAGTCTGCTGACCCGGAATCAGCAGAAATGATAAGCGAAGACTAGCTTAGCGGAAAAATTCGGAAAGTATGACGCAGGTCATAGTTTTTTATGATGAAAATTGACTAAGTTGAAAATAAAAACACAATAAATGGATCACTTCAGGACGATCATTGAGCCCTTTAAGATCAAGACCGTTGAACCGATTACAGTAACATCTGAAGAGGAGAGGGAAACGCATCTTAAGGAGGCATTCTATAACCCGTTCAAACTAAGGTCGGAGCATGTGTTAATAGATTTCCTAACTGACAGCGGGACTTCCGCAATGAGCTCAAGGCAGTGGGCCGGGATGATTGACGGCGACGAGGCTTACGCGGGTTCCAAGAGCTGGCTGAAGATGGAGGAGGAAGTAAAAGACCTTACGGGCTATGAACATATTCTCCCGACTCATCAGGGCAGAGCGGGCGAGAGGATACTGTACGGATATCTCGGCGGAAAGGGAAAGGTCTTCATCAGCAATACTCACTTCGACACCACGCGGGCAAACATTGAGTTCTCCGGAGCAGAAGCTATTGACATCCCGATCGAAGAATCGCTTTATCCCCTGTTATATCATCCGTTCAAGGGCGATATGGACCTTGTGAAACTTGAGCAGCTGATAAGCGAAAGGGGAAGTGAGAACATTGGCGCTGTCATACTCACCGTAACCAACAACAGCGGCGGGGGCCAGCCGGTAAGCATGAACAATGCAAGAAGGGTTGGAGAGATCTGCAAAGAGCATAACGTGCTTTACATACTTGACTGCTGCAGGATTGCGGAGAATGCATACTTCATTCAGCACAGGGAAGCCGGTTACGAGAATGTGCCTTACAGGAAGATCGCACAGGAGATGTTCTCATTTGCAGACGGATGCGTGATGAGTGCAAAGAAAGATGCGCTTGTAAACATGGGCGGATTTCTTGCGCTCAGGAATCAGGAACTTTCAGACGCATGCACAAATCTTCTTATCATCACGGAAGGATTTGTAACATACGGCGGACTGTCGGGAAGAGATATGGAAGCCATAGCAATCGGATTGAGAGAAGTCTTTGATCCCGACTATCTGAAGTACAGGATAAGAAGCACGGAGTATCTCGGAGAGAAGTTGTTTAAGATGGGAGTTCCGCTCATCTGGCCTATTGGCGGTCATGCAGTTTACCTCGACGCAAAGTCATTCTATCCGCACATCCCGGTTGAACAGTATCCGGGACAGGCTCTTGTTTGCGAACTGTATCTTAAAGGCGGGATCAGGTCAGTGGAGATCGGATCGGTGATGTTCGGGAAGTATGACGAGAACCGCAAACTGATTCCCGCACCGAATGAGCTTGTCAGACTTGCAATTCCGAGAAGAGTTTACACTCAAAGCCACATCGAGTATGTGATCGAAGTGTTTGAAAAACTGCTTGCGAAGAAAGAATCTGTCCGCGGTTACAGGATCACTGAAGAACCGAGATTCCTGAGGCATTTTACTGCGAAGTTTGAAATGGTTTGAGTTTATGCTGAACCGAAAGGATGTTCACTCAAGACGGGCATTCACTCACTGTAAACTGCTTCAGGCTACGTCAACTGCCTTGTCAAGTCCGGAGTAATATATCACACCGGTAACTTTCCTTTCCGGATACAGCGCCTGAACAGCCTGCATATATATTCTGACCTGTTCCTTGTACGAGTCATTCCTTGACAGGTCCTTGTCGGTCTTGTAATCAACTACGACAATCCCGTCATCCCTGTGAGCGATCAGGTCTATCGTTCCCCTTACAAGCTTTCCGTTTAGAGGTATCGAGAAGTCGGCTTCGGGTTGAAGCGACTTTGCTTTCAGCGAGTCTATGAACTTTATCACTCTCTCTTCTGACTTTGACCTGCCCTTATGATCAATACCGCTTGCATGCCTGAAAGCCGCAATGTGGACTTCTTTCCCGAATTCCATGCCGGCGAAGGAATTGCCAAGTGAGTTCATGTAATCTTCTGATTCATGAAACCTTCCTACATACCTCTTCACTGAAATTGATTCTACTGAATCTTTGGACGGCTCAGGCAAAGGTACTGCAACCCTCTCTGCAACACTGCCCTTTTCATATTCAAGTTTTCCCTCAAACCTGAAATCATTTATGATCTTGTGGCCGGTCAGTTCCGCCAGTCCGGTGAAGAAAGCGGATGGATTGTACGATGTGAGATACAGATACTGCTTTGCCCTTGTTAGCGCCACGTAGAGAAGTCTCCTGCTCTCACTGCAGTTGTCCTGTTTGCAGATCTTGTTTATGAAAAGCGATCTCCAGTTATCGAAATTACCGAAAAACCCGTTGACCTCAGCGTACATTTTCTTCATTCGCAGTCCTCCGATATCATCAAAAGTTATCTTACCGCTTGTGTTCTTAAAGTCGGGGAACAATCGCGCGTTTACATTGGCAACTATCACAACGGGATACTCCAGCCCTTTGGAACTGTGAATAGTCCTGCATGTTACGGAGTCGTACGTCCGGTTGAGTTCGATCTTGAAGTCACCGTCAAGAAGCGAATCTTCTATGATCCGGGCGATCTCGCCCAGCGACAGAAGGTCAGAGGCAGCCCACGACTCAATAGTCTCGATGATCGTCCGTGCAAACTCATCTCTGAATCCGTACTTTCGGTTCACAGCTTCGATCATGTAAAGAACATTGCTCTTCATTCTGCAGAGTTCATCCCTGAACTTTGAAATACCCTCAGGAAGCTCGACCTTGTCTGCCTTTATGATATGCATCAATTGAGGGAAATCATAACCGTCGTTCTCGAGTATTGCGGTCAGGGCAGAAACATCATTAGGATTTATTACGAGCTTGATCCAAGCAAGCACCAGTATCCCCTGCCTTGATGCGAACACTTCCATACCGCCGTCAAATGAGACGGGCAGTCCCGTCTTCGCAGCATCCTTTTGCAGTTTGATGCAAAAGTCCTTGGTGCGGGAAAGAACCGCGATATCGGAGAATCTCACACGCCGTTCGCTGACGATCCTGCCGTCCATGTCATGTTCAACTATTCTGTACCGATCATCCGAAACAAGTTCTTTTATCTTGTCAAGTATGAGCCGTGTTTCATCTTCCTCCTCAGGCTTGGCAGACTGCAGGAACCCTATCTCCGTGTATTTTCCCGGCTTGCGCCTGGCAGTGAGTGATCTCTCAAAGTTCTCCGCTTCATATTTGAATTCACTTTCTTCATCACCTTTTGCTTTAACAAAGAGTGCATTCCGGCTGAAGTCGAGTATCTCCTGCGAGCTTCTGTAATTGTACTCGAAGGCGATCCTGGTAATGTCATCTTTGGCAGTTCCGTAACCTATCCTTTGCTTCTCATTGTTGACGGCCTCCTTGTGTACTTCAATGTTTCTGCTGAACTCCGTTATATTCTCTATGGTGGTATTTCTGAACCCGTAAATCCCCTGCCTCCAGTCACCCACCGCCATTAGGTTTGCCCTGCCGCCTATGTTCCTGCAAAGCAGAAGAAGAAGTTTGAACTGGATCTTATCCGTGTCCTGAAACTCGTCAACCATCACATGATCGAACTGCGAGTTTTCTCTGAAAGCATCGTCCTTCAGAAGTTTAACGTAAGCAAGCATCACCAGAAATTCAAAGCTGAGCTGATTGCGCTTTATGAGATAGGTTACATATCCGGCATAGATCTCGCGAATGAATTCTATAAGACTGCTCTGAGACGGATCGTTGAATATGTCACTTATCTTTTCAACTTTCACAAGCTTATCAGTAATATATTCTGAAGTATTCAATCCGACAGGAACATTGCCGCATTCTTTGTTAATGATCTCTCTTGCCCTCGTCTGCTCATTCTTTTTCTGTTCATTGTTCTTTCTTACAATTTCTGTGAATTCCGTCTCATCCCCCTTGAGTCTGGACAGTCCGTCCTCCAGCCATCCGTTCTTAGCGGGGAATATTCCTGCACTGCAGAGTTTCTTTATGATGCCAAGCAGAGATAAGTAGTCATTGTCGAGCGAGAGCAGAATGTTCTCATATCTGCGGGAGTTCTTGAGTCTGAACAGAGTGAAGTACCTTCTGAACAGTTCGATTTCAAAGGTTCCGTTTTCCAGCACGCCGAAGTTCGGAGACAGGCTTTCCGGAATTCCAATGTATGATGGCGCATTGCTTCCGCCCTTTTTCAGAATTCTTGTGCAAAGCGCATGGAAGGTCATTACAGGCGCCTCAAGCAGTTCCGTGACGGTTACGTCTTCCGAACTGACCTTCGAAATTACGTCTTCCTTCATCTGTGCGGCGGCAACATTTGTGAATGTGATCAGAAGTATGTTCTCCGGCCGCTGACCGCTCTCAATGAGCTTGTTGTACCTTCTGATTATAGTATGAGTCTTGCCTGTGCCGGCACCGGCGTCAACGAGGAAAATTCCTTCCAGTGATCCGGCAAGTATGTCCTGTGGATTCTGCATTTCAGCTGATATTAGATCTCAGTTATTGTTGTAATGATCTTCCTCATCGGGGTCTGTGCTGTCGTCGTTTGTTCCTTCCCAGAGTTTGTTTCCGGTGCAGATGCCGAGATAGTCGCATTTGTTGCAGACCTTTCTTTTGTCAAATGCCGGCCTGTTGGGAAAATCCGTTGCGGCAAATTCATTCATCTCATTCAGCGCTCCCTTTATGTAGTCCTCGGTTTCTTTTATGTCATTCAGAAAGATCAACCCGTCTTTGCCGCGGGGAGTTCTGATGTCCTTGAACAGAGAAGCGACGGTCTTGATCTCGTTTTCATAGAAGGTTTTGTCGGTCTTACGGTTGAAGTGACCGGGTGTAAATCCGAGATCAGTTGTTATGAGTTTGTAGAACTGCTTTCCAACATCCTCATGAACTTCTTCCCCGCTGTCAAGCCTCTTGCTGAATTCCTTAACGAATTCCTTCCATTGCCCATGTGAAAGTTTTGCCGCCGCCTTTGACTTCTCGCATGCTATCTCAAACATCTCGCTGCTGAGCATGTATGCGCTGAGGGTCATAGGAATGAACCTGATCGCACTTTTTGACATGCCCACTTCTTTTCCGAGTATGTAATCGCTCTTGGAATCAAGCGGATACAGATATGAGAATGCGGGGGATCCGTTTGCGTCACCGGATCTTTTCATGTGCAACAAGTACATGGGTGTCTGAAAATCGGCTTCAGGCGATTTCTTCTTTTTCAGCATGCTCAGAACCGAGCTCTTTACGATAGCGGAAGGCGATCTTCTTCCCGATGTTTTGAAATCATAGATAGTTCCGTTTCCGACAAGGTCTATCCGCCCGGTTATTCCCTGCGAAACATCTTTGAACCATTGTTCCGTATTGCCGTAAAGTTTCTTCTTCCTGAAATGTTTGTACAGAATATTATCCAGCTTGCCTGTTCCGGTTTCCTTCTGCCTCTCAACTTCAAGCCCTTTGATGAAACTGATTATCTGCTTCATCGCAATTCTGAAGATTCCCCTTTCCTCTTTGACTTCATCTTTGCGGAGATAGCTTTCAAATTCTCCAAGAAGAAGTTCAAGGATCTCATCAAACTTCCTTTCACAGAGATCAGGATAATCAAAGCAGAACTCGGCAAAGTTGTGAATGAGAGTTCCCCGCTTCATTGCCGGATTCTCAATTGGCGGCTGAAGCCTGTAATATGCATATCTCTTTGGGCATGCGTAGAACCTGCTGAGCGAAGACTGGCTTATCATTTTGATCATGATCTGATCGCGGACTCCGCCCGGGCATGACCGTTCTGCCGCAATTTCGGAATGAGAGCTGATTGCGGGCAGGACTTTGCCGAATTCGGGCGCATCAAAGCCGCTAATTGCTTTGTCGATCAGAATGTTGAAATAATGGCAGGGTATGGTTTCATCTCCGCCTGTTACAAGATGTGTAAAGTAATATCTCTGAATTCCCTGAGAGAGAAGTATCTGGAATTTGTCGAGGTTCTTTCTTTCCTCTTCCTTTTTGTCAATGTACTCAAGGTCGCCAACGCGCTTTGTCCAGCCCGCATCCATGCCAAGGTAAAAGACTATCTCACGGTTAACATACACCGAGTTCAGAGAATTTGCAAAAAGCACACCATCCCCGCATTTCCCTGTTTCAATGTCAATGAATCTGACAAAGTAGTACAGGTCGTTATAATTTTCTTCCGTGATCCTTTTCTTCTCAAGGCCAAGCATCTCTGTGAGCGAAAAGAAGTTTGCATCTATCTCAAGTCCCAGCCTGCTCTGAACCGCGGCGATCGCATCGGAATATGAAGATCCCAGCAAACTCCTGATAAGTGCCGAAACAAGTGCCGATGCCTTGTCGTCCTTATTGTATGACACATAAGAATCAAAAAGCCAGTCGTCATATGTATCCGCTATGTTAAGGTCTTTCAGACTGCTCAGTTGTTTTACATCCCTTACAAGCAGTTCATCCTGCAGGAAAGACATTTCAAGCAGTTTCATAAAATCACGTGTCCCCGAATCCTGGCTGAGAAGGCTGTTCTCGATGATGTTTATGCCCTTGCATTTCAGTCTTGACTTGAGGGTTGACAGATACGGAGAGTTGAAGCTCATTACTATCGAAACGGAATTCTCGATCTCCCCGCTTATGCAGTCCACTACCGAGTTCACCATATCATTCGCGGTGGGGAATGCATATGTCCTGTCGACTGGAAATGAGTATTCACCTGTAAAGAGCGTTTCCTCTTCGAATGGCCTTTTCTTTGGGATCACCTGAAGGTCCAGAAGATTGAAGAGCTCTCTTCCCAGAACGCACACTTTCAAATCACCGTAGAAAGATTCATCAAACTCCTCCATCATCAGTTCTACGGACGGAAAGTTCTTCATTTCTGCGGCAAGCTCAGCCTCCTCTCTCTGCAAATACAACTCACAGCTCTCAAGCAGTCCGGTGTTCCTCCATATCTCGAAGATCTTTGCGACCGAGGCGTCGATCATTCGAACGGGCATCTTCTTTTTCCTCGAAAGCTCGGCAATGATCCGGGCAGGAGTGTAGAGTTTTTCAACTGCAAGGGCGCCGAACCTTGCGGCTATCTGCCTGGGAGTGAGTGCAAAAGTCCCGAGCCGCGGATGGTCAACCATTCTGTTGAGCCCGGTTGCAAGGGCGGGATCGTTTGTGATGACTAATCCGAAGTGCTTTGTCGCATCGTATATCTCTTTAATGCTCTTTGATCTCTTAAACATTTCTTAGTGTATCTAAAAAGAATTCGGATAATTAACTTTGCAAAATAGTTTCCCTGAATTACTAATTCAAATCTTAACAGAGGCAAGATGCCATCCGCAAAAAAGAAAAGATCAGGCACACTGCTGATATACTCGTGGAATGTTAACGGCATTCGTGCAGTGCAGAACAAGGGGTTCATGGAGTGGTTTGGCAATTCTGCGGGCGACATCATCTGCCTGCAGGAAACGAAGGCACAGCCGGATCAGATTGACGAATCTGTAAAGAACATAAAGGGCTACGAATCGCACTTCTTTTCTGCCGAGAAGAAGGGCTACTCAGGCGTCTGCATTTACACGAAGGTTAGACCAGAATCGATACGCCTCGGACTCGGCAATGAATACTTCGATACAGAAGGAAGGGCAATAATTGCGGACTACGGCAGTTTTGTGCTTGCAAACTGTTATTTTCCAAACGGAGGCCGCGGACCTGAGAGGGTAAAATACAAGCTCGATTTCTATGATGAACTCTTCTATCTGCTTGACAAGAATTACCGGGACCGAAAGGGAATAATTGTAACCGGAGATTTCAACACGGCACATAAGGAGATCGACCTTGCAGAACCCGAAAAGAACATGAAGAATTCGGGATTCCTTCCTGAAGAAAGAGAGTGGATTGACAATCTGCTCAGGCTCGGGTATGTGGACGTATTCCGAAAGTTCCATAAAGAAGGCGGGCTATACACATTCTGGGATCAGGTCACGAGGAAGCGTGAGAAGAACCTTGGCTGGAGAATTGACTACTTTATGGTGTCGGAAGATTTTGCAGGCAATGTTGTATCATCTGAAATCTATCCACATGTAATGGGAAGCGACCATTGCCCTGTATCAATTAAGGTCAAGATATAAATGAAAGCCGCAGTGCTTCACAGAACGGGCGATCTGCAATCGCTGGATTCGAATCTTGCCGTGGAAGAAACAAAAGAACCTGATGCAGAAGACGGACGTGCAATTGTAAGAGTTGAATATGCATCTCTCAACAGGAGGGATGTTTACATAGCTCAGGGTTTGTATTCAAAGATCAAACTTCCCGTCATTCCCGGTTCCGACTGCAGTGGTTTAGTTTACTCTGTGCCTGACGGAACTTCAGAATTCAAGCCGGGAGATGAAGTCATAATTGATCCTTCGATCCAATGGGGTGACAGCCCGTCACATCAGTCGGCACGGTACTCAATACTTGGCATGCCGATGAACGGAACATTTGCAGAGTTTGTAAGTGCTGACCTGAAGAACCTCCATTTAAAACCTTCACACCTTTCTCACAGGGAAGCATCCGCGATTCCTCTTGCCGGGGTAACGGCATACAGAGCATTGTTTACAAGGGGGCGGCTTTCCGGCGGTGAGAACATACTGATAACCGGGATCGGAGGCGGCGTTGCAGCTCTTGCAATGCAGTTTGCCCTGAGTGCCGGAGCGAATGTATTTGTTACTTCCGGCAATGACGAAAAGCTCAGAAAGGCGGTGGAGCTTGGCGCTAAGGGCGGAGCGCTGTACACAACAGACGGATGGGAAAATGAGATCCGTGAAATGTGCGGTGGCAGAATGGATATTGTACTTGACAGCGCCGGAGGCGACTCATTTGCACAGCTTCCGGAAATAGTTTCTTACGGCGGAAGAATTGTTCTGTACGGAGCGAGTCTCGGCCCTGCACATAGAGTGAACCTTCACAGATTCTTCTGGAAGCAACTTGATGTGCTTGGATCCACAATGGGTTCCCCGGATGACTTTGCGAATATGCTGAAGTTTGTTGAAGAACGGAAGATCGTTCCGGTCATTGATTCAGAGTACCGCCTTTCTGACATAACATCAGCGTACAGAAAGATGAACGACAACAGGCAGTTCGGCAAGATCGTTGTAATGTGCAGGTGATTGCGCCTGAAGATTCGCTTGAACTAAATATGCAACGTCCCCGCGGTTTGCAGGGACTTTTTGTCAAAGATCCTGAGTGTCAGGCAGACTAAGGGATAGTTACCTCACCACCATCATCTTCCTTGCCAGCGCCACATCACCTGAACTGAGCCTGTAGAAATAAGCGCCGCTCGGGAGATTTCCGGCATCTATCTGTGCGCTGTAAACACCGGCTTTTATGAAGCCGTCAAGATAAACAGACATGAGCTTTCCGTTTGCATCATATACCTTTAATGAAGCATAGCCGTCACGCGGAATCGCAAACCTTATGCTTGTTGAAGGGTTGAACGGATTCGGATAATTCTGATCCAGCTCAAAACCAGCAGGCATTTCGCTGCCGTTTTGCGTGATCCCGGTCGGAACTACAGACGCGCTCATTGCCTGCTGTACAACGGAAGTATTCAGAGTTGATCCTTCCCTGAAGATCATCACATTGAATTTGCAGTTTGAGGCAACCCATGCCGGGTCTATCGTGGTTGTGAACGTGAGAGGGTAAACCTGCCCGGCATTCCATGTGCCGCTGTTCACATTGTCACCCGTCATTGTATTCACAATGTTACGCACTACCCAGTCATGAACCCACGTGGAACTGCCCGTGCAAAAGCTGTTGCCTGTCTGCGGATAAACAAGATTGTTCTCTGTGATTATGTAATTGACTTTGTACTGTCCGTCAAGATTGGAAAGCGCTTTCGCATTCAGATTCACTGTCAGTTCCCTGCTTGAAGAATTGTAATTGACCGTCGTTGCCGTCAGTTCTATCGGAGATGCCGGGTCTTTTGAGTAACGGTATTCTGCATCCGTGAAGAACGAACCCCAGCCGTTATGCGTGCCAAGCCTTCTGTCATTGAGCCCGGAAGGGTAACCGGGAAATCCGAGTGCGCTGATGATGCCGCTACCGTTGAATACTCTCCATGGATCGCTTCCCGCACCGTGATATGCGAATATTACCGAGTTAGGATATGTCTCCTCAAGGTGCCGCGCTTCATCATCTCCGCATGGACACCACTGGCACCATGTTCCGGTACAGTACTCCAGCACGACATTCCTCGGAGAGGTTGTAACGACAAGCTGATTCGTGATGGTGTCATTGAAAAGATTCTGATCTCCCGCAAGAGCCGTAACTGCCTTCAGTGTGTAATTGCCGGTTGAGGAGAAGTTGTATTCGGGGAAGACAACCTCCTGCGATTGTCCCAGAGCAAGATTGCTTACATTCTGAGTGTTCGTATATCCTCCCGGAGTTATGGTCATTGTTACCTGGAATCCCGCGCTTGAAGTACCGTAGTTCCTGACAGACACTTTCGGAGCGATCATCTGCGGCTTAACAGCCCACTTCGGTTGCGAAATACTGCTCATGCCTGCGTCGTTTGCAAATCGCGTTCTGATCCTCAGATTGTCAACATAAAGATTGTTGCCGTATGCTGTGACTGCTGTCAGCTTCACCTTGGATGTGCCAACCGGCAATCCGAATGACTTGGTCGCCCACTGAGAAGAATTAGGAACAAACAGGTCATAAGTGGGAGGAGCTGTTCTGAGCGGCCCTGAAGTACCGCCGGCAAGTGAGATCAGCAGGTTCCATGTGACCCCTGCATCAGAAGATGTATAGATCTCAAGCCGGTCGTTTTCGTTTGAGCCGGTTGCATAAGCGTGATCAAACGAGATCGAGTCTCCTGAAACGGAAGGGGCGAAGACCGGGCTGGCTATCTCAAAGTTTCCGCTTGAGTAATCATAGAAATCCGCCACGGCGGAAGAAACTCCGACACCGTATCCGCTCGCATATGTGGTTCGGATCCAGTCGTACGAAGAAGTGTTTGCAAGCGTCCAGCCGGCCGGTGGGAATGCAGTGTTCTCAAAATCACAGAAGATATAGCTTTGGCTATAGATCTTCTGAGCCGTCAGCAATGCAAAAAGCATTGCAAGCGTGAGGGATGCAATTTGCAAAGTCCTCAAACTGTATTGCGATGTGATTCTCATTTCGTTTCTCCTTCAATTCTTGTTTGATCAAAATTACTGCTAAGACTTTTCTAAAGAAATGTATTATTTCAACTTACTGAAGAAATAGAGTTAAGGCAGAATTGCATGCAAAGTATGACAATAAAAAAGGCGGACCTGTCCGGCCCGCCTCACTAAATGAGCTGCGATATTTACTGATCAGTCCTTCGACTTCATGTCCGCAAGCTGTGCGTTGACTTCGTCCAGTTCCTTATTGAACTCTTCCACCGATTCAGTCAGCTTCTCCGTAAGCTGGATCTGTTTTTTTGCCGACCGCCTGTTCTTGCCCTGATTCCAGACATCCGTAAATGTCCTGACCCCTGCCGCAATTGCAGATACAGTACTTGCTCCCTCAAGCAGAGGATTGCGCACTTTTTGCTGAAGATTGTCAGCTAAATCAAGAACATCATTTGCAGTGTCAGAGAATTTGTTAACCACTACACCTACTTTGTCCACCTGCTCATTGACATTTGTGAATAGCGCACCGACATTGTCCGAAAGTGAGTTCACCTTTTCGAGGCTTAACTCAAGCTTCGGCTTAATATCCTTTATGTCGGCTGAAAGCGCATCAAGCTTCTCTGTCAGCGCTTTGAATGTCTTTGTCAGGTTAAATACAAGCACAACCAAAGCAATAAACAGGAAGATGATTGAAACATCGGCCAACAACCTTAATATGAATGCGGCAGTCTCCAATTCAGATCAGATGAAGAATCTTATTCAGATACCTTTTGACTTTTCCTGATTGTATGCTTCGACACCTGCTTTGAAGGCTTCCTTCACCTTTTCGGCTTCACCCACAATTGTATCTTTGGTAGATTCAGCCGTCCCTGTTGCTCTGACCTTTGCCTGATTAAGAATGGAGTTGGCATCCTTGATCAGCGAGGTTGCCTTTTCTTTCGCGTCGGAAATAAGTTTCTCCGATTTCTTCTTTCCTTCGTTTATCAGATCTGTCGCCTTTGTCTTCGCAATTTCCAGGTATTCTGAAGTATCGTCAAGATATTCGTCTTTTTTGATCCTGATATCGTTTCTAAGCTCCCGCCCGGATTTCGGCGCAGTAAGCAGAGCAGTGGCCGCTCCCACAACTGCTCCGATGAACAGTCCGAAAAGCAGAAAGCCTTTTCCAGATTTATTGTCATCCATGATTTGACTCCTTGAGTTTAGTATTTAATGGAATTTCCTGTTGAATTGTCTGAATCAAAATATGCTAATTTAATTGATTAGACAATCTAAATATTTATTGCTTCGCCGTATGCCACGCCCACTGCCTCCATATTTATCTCACTGAGAGTCGGATGTGCATGAACCGTCTTCAGTATCTGCTCATGCGTGGCTTCGAGTGACTTTGCAAGCACAAACTCCGAGATGAGTTCGGTTGCTTCAACGCCGACAATATGCGCGCCTATGAGCTCATCATACTTTGCGTCAAAGATCACCTTTATGAGCCCTGTGGTTTCTCCCATTGCACGTGATTTGCCACTTGCAGAGAACGGGAACTTCCCGACCTTTATATCATAGCCGGCCTCAACCGCTTTCTTTTCAGTCAGACCTACCGATGCTACCTGCGGCTGACAGTATGTACATCCCGGTATGTTCGAATAATCAATATCGGGCACATGCATACCCTTGATCTTCTCAACGCAGTTTATGCCTTCCGATGAAGCAACATGGGCAAGCCACGGCGCACCTATCACATCACCTATTGCATAGAATCCTTCCACATTCGTTTTGTAATCCTTGTCAACCATTATATGCCCGCGCTCGGTCATTATGCCCGCATTTTCAAGTCCGATGTTCTCAATATTTCCCTGAACCCCTATTG
Organism: Ignavibacteria bacterium; assembly: GCA_019694675.1. Classification (GTDB taxonomy): domain Bacteria; phylum Bacteroidota; class Ignavibacteria; order Tepidaquicellales; family Tepidaquicellaceae; genus JADJAH01. The sequence goes on along the minus strand of JAIBBK010000027.1, from coordinate 18,337 downwards.
CAAGCAGTACGGCGTCAGACTCAATTGAGTCGTTTGCCTTTCCTGAAACCTTTGTGATCACCTTTCCGCCTTTCACTTCAACGCCCTCGGTCCTGGTTTCGGTCAGGATCTTGATTCCGCTCTTTTTGAACTCCCTTGCCACCACATCGGAAATATCCTTGTCCTCGACCGGCATTATTGTCGGCATCATCTCTATGATGGTCACTTCCGTGCCGAAAGCATTATAGAAATATGCAAATTCCACGCCTATTGCCCCGCTGCCAACTATTGTCAGTTTTGACGGAAGCTTTTTCATGATCATTGCTCCTGTTGAGGAAAGTATCTTCTCCTCATCAAACTTCACGTCCCCGATCGTTCTTGCCCTGGCTCCAGTGGCAATGATCGTGTGCTTCGCCCTGACCTTATCCGTTTCCTTTCCGTTCTTATCGGTGACGGAAATTGTCTTGTCTTTATTTATGATACCTGTGCCTTCGATCACGTCGATCTTATTCTTCTTCATCAGAAACTTAACTCCCTTTTCCGAAGCATCGGCAACGCCTCTCGACCGGGAAATGATCTTGTCAAAATCAAACTTCTTCACATCCACAGTGATACCGAAATCATCCATGTGCTTAAGACTGTTCATAAGCTCTGCATTTCTGAGCAGGGCCTTTGTCGGGATGCAGCCCCAGTTGAGACAGATGCCTCCGAGCCTGTCGCGTTCTATAACTGCTGATTTTAAGCCAAGCTGTGATGCCCTTATTGCCGTGGTATATCCTCCGGGACCGCTTCCGATTACAAGTACGTCGTATTCTTTCATTTAGTCTGTAGGAAAGTTGAGATTATTGTGTTAAGTTTGATGCAAGTTACTAATACTCATCGGCTATCTCAACTGAATCATTTTGGCACTCATTCACTGACTGATCAAATGGAAGGCCTGCAATCAATAGGAAGGATACTCTTAGTGTCCGGCATAGTAATGGCAATGGCCGGTCTGTTACTCATGTACGGGGGGAAGATACCGTTCTTCGGAAAATTGCCGGGTGATATTGTCATAAGGCGGGAGAATTTCACATTTTACTTTCCGCTTGCCACATCAATCTTAATAAGCATAATAATTTCACTGGTATTCTACTTCCTGAGCCGCAGAAGATGAGGGAGACGCATGAACCGTAAGGTTTTCGTAACGGGCGGGACCGGTTACATCGGATCGGCTTTGATACCGGAACTTCTGAAGAAGGGATTTGAGGTGCATGCGCTTGTGCGGGACGGCGCGAAGCGCCGTGTTGCGGAAGGGGTGACTGTGCATAAGGGCGAAGCCCTTGACGGAAGGGGCTTCGCCCCTTTCCTTTCCGGCTGCTCCACTTTCATACACCTCATTGGTGTCCCGCACCCGGGACCCGGCAAAAAGAACGCATTCAACAGCGTTGACCTCGCCTCCGTCCGCGAAGCGCTGAAAGCCGCGAGCGGAAACGCCGTGGAACATTTCGTTTATATGAGCGTGGCTCAGCCGGCTCCTGTAATGAAAGACTATATTCAGGTAAGAAAGAAATGCGAAGAGCTGATATCACAAAGCGGTTTGAATGCCACGTTCATCAGGCCATGGTACGTTCTCGGACCCGGCCACAGATGGCCGCTTCTGCTTCTTCCGGTCTATTCTCTGATGTCTGTTATACCGTCTGCATCAGACTCTGCTAAAAGACTGGGGCTTGTCAGTCTTGAGCAATACATCCGTTGTTTCGTAAACGCCGTGGAAGATCCTCCGTCAGGTGTGAGAATAATTGAAGTGCCCGAAATCAAGAAGTTCTGAAATGAGTGCTTGCTCGTACTACTTCTCTTTGAACTGCACTTCTTTGAAATTTCCGAAAAGATGTTTGACTTTGTTTCTTTGATATTTGCCCGTTGATGTGACAGGTATCGAATCGGAAATTATCACAACTTTCGGGCACTTGTAGAATGGAAGGTTCTTCCTGCAATATTCTAAGATCGTATTCTTTATGTTTTCTTCACTAGCGGTTGAAGGTACTCCTTCATTCAGCATCACAAGTGCTCCGACTTCCTCTCCGTACCAGTCGTTATCAAATCCTACTGCGATCCCTGCCTTCACAAACTCGGAAGATGATATGACCTCATCAATCTCCAGCGGCGATATGTTCACTCCGCCTCTGATTATCAGTTCCTTTATTCTTCCTGTTATGAAAAAATTCTTTCTGCCTTCTGCGTCATACATGAAGAATCCTTCATCGCCTGATCTGAACCAGCCAAATTCAAACGTCTTCCTGTTCGCTTCGTCATTGCCGTAATAATATTTCATTACATTGTGCCCTCTTATCACTATCTCACCTCTCTGATTCTCAGTCTGCGGCTCCCCCTTGTCGTTGTGAATTTCCATTTCGTTGCATTCAACCGGTATTCCTATAGCCGGAAAACCGAACCCGTTCTGCCAATTGTAATGCTCTTCCGGACTCAGGTCAACGGGTATGAAACAGGAATAGCATGTAGTCTCCGACAGGCCGTATCCGTGTACTATTCTCAGCCCGAACCTCTGCTCGAAGTTTCTTGCAAGCTCGCATGTTAGTGGCCCTGCACCGCAGATTATGTGCGAGAAATGTGTCAGATCATAATCTGATGGGTCTTCATCCGTATGCAGAAGAAACTGAAGCAGAGTCGGCACAACGCTCACTATCTTCACATTCTCATCCTGCACTCTCTTGAGGAAATAATGTGTGTGGAATTTCTGATTCAGTATGAGCCGGCCGCCGTAAAACATCGTGGTCATTATTGTAACAACGGTTCCGTTCACATGGTGGATCGGCAACACGCACATCATCGTATCGTCTTTGTGAAGTCGGTGCCAATCGGAAATCGCATGAGCATCAACCATTAGGTTGTACTGGGTCAGTACAACTCCTTTCGGATTGCCTGTTGTACCGGATGTATATACGATCAGACACTCATCCTCCTTGTCTACCATGTAGTCAAGTGCAATGCCTTCACCGAATCTGGCAAAGTCAAACTTGTCAAATTCGATAATCTCCGGAATGCCCTGGCTCTGAGCTTCTTCCAGTTTTGAGGAATACTCACTTCTTGTGAATACCATCCTTGATTCAGAGTTCGCGAGTATGTAGCTGACTCTTTCCGGTTCTTCGCTCACATTTATCGGAACAGCTACAAGTCCCAGTGACCAGCATGCATAATACAGTATTACAGTATCGGAATGGTTATGAGAGAATGTCGCTATCCTGTCACCCTTTTTCATCCCTTTGCTCAGAAGGTAATTTGCAAGGCCTGTAACTTTTCCTATGAATGATTCATAAGTGTACCTGACAACATCGCCGCTGTCAGGATAGAATACCAGATATTCCTTTTCTGGAGAATGCGTAAGTCTTTCGTTTAGCAGTTCAAGGATGTTCTTGTACTTGACCATGTAGTCAGTGGCAGATCTTTCGCCGAAGCAATGAGCTTTGAGTATGTTGTCGTGGGTATTGTTATCCATCGCTCTGAAAGTGCTTTACATTATTTTTTGAATGGCGGTTAACTATTTTGAAGCCCGTTAAAATAACGATATTGCCATTATGATGAAATTTCAAACTGCCATTGCTGCTTTGCTTCTCGTCCTTCTTACTTCTTGTTCAAAGGAAAGTGCTGATGGCAATGGTTACTTCAGTTTCAATCTGAGTCAGAATATTGAAACACTTGAACCAGTGATGTCCAATTCCACTCAAACTATATGGGCACTGGCGCAGATCATGGAAGGGCTTGTTCAGTATGATAAACAGGATCAGCTTGTTCCCTGTATTGCAAAGTCATGGACTATCTCTGAAGACGGGCTCCTCTATACTTTCAGCCTTAGAGGCGATGTCCTGTTCCATGACAATCCGTGTTTCGCCGCTTCGGGAGGAAAAGGGCGGAGAGTGACAGCAGGTGACTTCAAGTATTGCCTTGAACGTGTCAATAATCCGAAGACGAAATCGAGAGGCTTGTGGGTCTATCGCGAGAAGATCAAAGGCGCGATTGAATACATTGACATTCTTTCAGGCAAGGGAGGAAGTCCCGTTTCCGAGATCTCAGGCATAAAGGCCGTCAACGATTCCACGCTTACAATTGAACTTGTAAAGCCGTTCTCTCCATTTCTAAGCACTCTCACAATGACATACGGTTACGTCTATCCCAAAGAGGCGGTTGATTTTTACGGTGACAGGTTCGGACAAAATCCCGTTGGCAGCGGCCCTTTCAGATTCGTGAAATGGGACTTTGACAGGGAAATAGAGCTTCAAAGGAATCCTTCATACTGGGAAAAGGACCCGCAGGGCGCTTCACTTCCTTACCTCAACGGCGTAAGGATAACATTCACACAGTCATCCGAAACCGAGTTCCTCGATTTTCAGAACGGCAAGTACGATTACCATGATCCATCCTCAGAAACCTATGATCAGATCACTGACAGGTCAGGCAAACTTCTTGAATCTGATTCGAAGAACTATACACTCGTCAAACAACCTTGGCTCCAAACTGTGTTCTTCGGCATGATGCAGTCACCTGATCTTCCGGGTGGAAAGGAAGGGCCCTTCGTTGGCAACAAGAAACTGCGGCAGGCGCTCAACTATGCCGTTGACCGTGACAGGATCCTGAACTTCGTGCTCAAGAACAGAGGCCGTTCGGCCGTCAACGGACCTGTGCCTCCGGGTATGCCGGGATACGACTCAACAATTAAGGGATATTCGTTCGACAGGGATAAGGCACTGACTCTTCTTCAAGAGGCGGGTTATCCCAATGGCAAAGGTCTGAACCTGACGCTTGTAACAGGTAACGAGGAAATCCAGAAGACTATTGCAATTGCTGTTCAGGAGCAGTTCAAATCTCTTGGAATTGACCTGAAGCTCGAACAACTGGTGCAGGCAACTCTGATCTCCAAACAGGAAGAAGGTGTGTTCCCTTTCTGGCGTGCAAGCTGGGGCGCGGATTATTTTGATCCGGAGAATTTCATGGCCCTTTTCTACAGCAAGAACATAACTCCGAAAGGCCCTAACAGGGTTGGATACAGCAATCCGAAGATGGATGAGCTTTATGAGAAGGCGCTCACGCTCAACGATTTTGGCGAGAGGAAGAAAGTGTATGACGAGATGCAGAAGATTGCGATCGAAGATGCGGCATGGCTCTTCCTTTATTACAATGAAAAAGTTTACCTGCTGAAGAAGAATATTGAGGGCTTCTACCTTGACGGTCTCAATATCATCAACCTCAAATACACAAGAAAGAAGTGAACATCACTTTGGAACCGGTATTCAGGCAAGTAACTGATGATGAACAGCTTACCCGGCTTTCGGAACTGGCACACAGGATATGGAATATGTACTATCCTGACATCATCGGGCAGAAGCAGGTTGATTATATGCTCGGCAAAATGTACAGTCTCGGCGCGCTGAAAGAGCAGATCAGTAACGGACACACGTTTGTTGCAGGATATGTAGATGGAAAGATGGTCGGCTTCCTCTCATACAGCAAGACCTCAGAAATGGAATACATGATTCATAAGTGGTATGTGGATGTTTCAATTCACGGGAAAGGAGTAGGAAGGAAGCTGTTTGATGCCGCGTTTGTAAAAACAGACTATGATGTGATCCGGCTTACAGTGAATCGTCAGAATTTTAAGGCAGTGAATTTCTACTTCAGGTTCGGATTTACAATTGAACGCGTTGCTGATTTTGATATAGGTGACGGCTTCTTTATGAATGACTTTGTGATGATCTTGAAAAAACCCGAAAGAAAGTGAACTGATCTAAATGTCGAAGGTCCTTCCGAACTTCACTATTCCAAAGTCGTATTTCTTCCTTATCTTGTCGATCTTTTTCATAAGGTTCTCGTTCCTGTCCACATCAATGAAGAGATTTTCCTGAACGGAATCATCATCTTCAAGGAGTTCCGAAAACCTTACTCCCAGCAGTCTGATCTTCTTCTTGTTCACAAGCATCGAAAGAAGTTTCACTGCATCACTGTAAAAGTCAGCTTCAAGATTTGAGAACTTGTTGCCGGTGAAAGACTTCTGATTCACGGTGAAGTCGTAATACTTGACCTTCAGGGTCACGCACTTGGCTTTTAAATTCTTTGCCCTTAGTCTTTCACAGCATCTTTCCATCAGGTAATAAAGCTCCGATTCAAGAAACTTCCTGTCATTTGTATCTTCATAGAAGGTGTTCTCCTTTGACAACGACTTCCTTGAGTCGCTGTCGTCCTTCACTCTGTCACTCCCCTTTCCTGAAGCAACATCCATCAGATATGAAGTGTGAATTCCTATTTCATTCTCGTAAAATGATCTGTCATACTTCAGCAGGTCCCCGATCTTTGTAATACCGTATCGCTTCAGTCTTTCATAAGATTTCTTCCCCACTCCCGGTATTTTCTCCACAGGAAGTTCCGCAAGGAATTCACGCTCCTTTCTGAAAGGCACATATGTTACTCCGTCAGGCTTGTTCATGTCGGATGCGATCTTCGCACAAACTTTGTTCCTTGCTATCCCTATTGAACATGTGATGTCGAGCCTCTCCTTAATGGTGTTCTTTATCTTTATAGCAAGTCCTTCAGGATCGTCATTGTGGAGATGAAGGACACCGGTGACATCAAGAAACGCTTCGTCAATGCTCACCGGCTGTATCTGAGGAGTGAATTCGTAAAATATCTCCCTCACTTTTCTTGAGTAATCAGAATACAACCCCCTCGTTGACCGGATGAAATTTCCCTCGGGAACAAGCTGAAGGGCTTTCGACAGCGGCATCGCGGTCTTCACACCCTTCTTCCTTGCAAGATAATTCGGGCATGAAACGATTCCGCGGCGGTCTTCTTTGTTGCCTCCCACAACAAGCGGTTTCTCCCTGAGAGAGGGATTTATGGCCTCTTCGCATGATGCAAAGAAGGCGTCCATATCTACGTGAAAAATTATTTTGTGATCGTAGGTCTTCACGGTCAAAATTAAGGCTACACTTCCATTGATTCAACGGCTTAATGGTATCAGCCGCAAAGAGGTTTGTAAATATGAAAAGAAATTTATTAGTGGTATTTTAATGCAATTTGAAAAAGCTCCCGGCCTCCGGATTCCGATCAAACAGAGCTGAGCCCTGGATCCTCCTGATCATTCTCACACTGATTTGGGGGAGTTCGTTTATTCTCATAAAGAACGGCCTCCGCGCCTTTTCAGCCGGTGAAGCAGCAGCGCTGAGGATTGTCTTTGCGGCTCTGGTCCTCATGCCGGCGATTTTCATCAGTAGAAGAAGAATTTCCCGGGGCGATCTGAAGTATGTTCTTTTATCCGGAATCATCGGCAATCTCGTCACTGCATTTCTGTTTTCACTTGCACAGACGAAGATTGACAGCGCCGTGTCAGGCATACTGAATTCATTGACTCCTGCATTTACAGTCATTGTTGCTTCGGTCGTTTTTGGCTACAAAGTGAGAACGTACCAGATCGCCGGTGTATTGATCGGGCTTGCGGGAGCTGTTGCGCTTTCTTTCATTTCCTCAAACGGCAAAGTGGAAGAGATGAATTCTTTTGCATGGCTCATTGTAGCGGCCACGATCTGCTATGCTCTGAGTTTGAACATCATAAAATGGAAACTTGCTCATGTCAATTCAATTACCATCGCATCATATGCATTCATGAGCATTGCGCCGGTGACTTTGATATACCTTCTTGCATTTTCCGATTTTCTTTCAGATATCAGAAACCACGCTGATGCGGCAGCGTCTGTTGCGTCTCTTGCCCTGCTCGGAACATTCTCAAGCGCCGTCGGGCTGATCCTGTATGCACGACTGATAAAACTTTCGAGTCCTGTCTTTGCGAGCTCAGTGGCTTATCTGATGCCTCTCGTTGCGCTGATGTGGGGAATTGCAGACGGAGAGAAGATCCATGCCCTGCAACTTGCTGCTATGTTGGTAATAATCTCAGGAGTCTTGCTGGCAAACAAAAATTCATAATGGAAATGGACCTGTTTGGAAACGAAGAAGTGAACGAGCCTGCGGCATTCGCACCGCTTTCGGAAAGGATGAGGCCGAAGACCCTTGATGAGTTCGTAGGACAGAAGCACATTGTGGGACCGGGAAAACCCCTTCGTGCAATGATCGAGAAGGATAGCCTCGCTTCAATGATACTTTGGGGACCTCCTGGAGTGGGAAAGACTACGCTGGCTCTCCTGCTTGCAAATCACGTTAAGGCTGAGTTCATTCAGCTTTCTGCGGTGTCTTCAGGTGTTAAGGATGTGAGGGCCGCACTCGACAAAGCAAAGCTCAACAGGTCCCGTCTCGGAAGAAAGACCATACTCTTTGTAGATGAGATTCACAGGTTCAACAAGGCACAGCAGGATTCATTGCTTCAGAGCTCCGAACAGGGCACAGTTATTCTCATTGGCGCAACTACCGAGAATCCATCTTTTGAAGTGATCTCTCCCTTGCTTTCAAGAAGCAGGGTTTTTGTGCTCAATGAACTGTCAGCGGAAGATCTAAGGTCAATAGTGTCAAACGCCCTGAAGAAGGATGAAGAGATGAAGAAGCATGACATAGAGTTTGAAGACCTGGACCTTGCGGTTGTATTTTCCGGAGGAGATGCACGCAAACTGCTCAATGCGGTTGAACTTGCAGTCACTCTCTCTGCTCAAACCGGCACCGGAAAGATCATGCTCACTTCCGAGAATGTGAAAGAAGCTTTTCAGGCAAACTATGTGAAGTACGACAAGAACAGGGAAGAACATTACAACATCATATCCGCATTCATCAAGAGCATCAGGGGAAGTGATCCGGATGCGGCGCTTTACTGGATGGCAAGAATGATAGAGGGCGGCGAACAGCCGGAATTCATTGCAAGAAGAATGATAGTACTCGCATCAGAAGATATCGGCAACGCCGATCCGTATGCGCTAACGCTCGCCGTTTCTGCATTCACCGCAATTCGCTACATTGGAATGCCGGAAGGAACATTGGCGCTCTCTCAGGCGGCTGTCTACCTGGCATCCTGTCCCAAAAGCAATGCCTCTTATATTGCCGTGTCTTCGGCCCTGGAAGATGCCCGCAGTCTTCCTCCCTACCCCGTGCCTGTGCATCTTCGGAATGCGCCCACGGGATTGATGAAGGATCTCGGATACGGTGCGGACTATGAATACCCTCACGATTTTGAAGATCACATTTCAGGGCAGAAATATCTTCCCGGTGAGATTGGAGAAAAGATCTACTATAATCCTTCCGGAAACGGAAAGGAGAAGGATATAGCAAAGTACCTGGAAAAAGTCAGACAGCTTAGAAAAAGGCCTACCTGACCTCCTTCAGAATTATTCTGTTGTCAGGATCAAACCTGATTCCGGCCGGCTCTTTGTCAAAGGTGTATTCAAATACCTGCATGTTGTAGCTGTTCTGTTCCTTGATCCTCTCACTGCTCCCGTCCCTGTATGTCACTTCAAATTCAACCGGCATCCTGAAAAATCCTGCATTTGTCTGATTCTGAGTGATCATATATTCAGCTCTCCATTTGCCGTCGGAAGATCTTTCTATTGTGACTGCAGGACTGTAGACAGGATGATTGGGCCCGAATATCCACTGATCAAAAAACCAGTCAAGCTCGGTGTCAGTCGTCTCTTCGAGGAAATCAATGAACTGCCGTGTATTAACATTGCCGTATCTGAATCTCCCGTCGTTCGCATACTTCTTCAATGCATCAAAGAATTTCGCATCGCCCAGCACATATCTGAGCATATACAGAACGCATGATGCCTTAGAGTAAGTGATCGATGATTCGAAAACTTCCGTGTCATTAGGTTCTTCCGTGTCCCACTTCTGATTGTATATTGCCCAGCCTGCATTTGAACCGAGATACTTCACGGCCTCTGCCTGTACGGATTCCATGTACCGCTTGTTTCCGTAAGCTTTTTCAAACCAAAGCGCCTCATTGTATGTTGCAAATCCTTCGTTGAGCCAGATGTCTGCCCATGTCTGAGGCGTGATCATGTCTCCAAACCACTGATGCACCAGTTCGTGACAGACAAGATCTTCTATCCAGCAATCGGGGCAAAGCGTAACAAGCGTCTGATTCTCCATTCCGCCCCACGGGAAATGGCGGTCCGTTGTCGCAAACGCAAGCTTCTCGAAAGGATAATCGCAGTAGGTTTCAGAAAAAAAGTCGAGCATCCTTCCCGTTTTTTGAAGTATGTTCCTCAGGTTGAACATTGTTTCACCCCGCTGATAGTAATACCTGACCTGCATGCTTCCTCTCCCTCTGTCTGCATAATCCCAGTCCTGCAATGTCAGCATATACTTTTCCGAAGCAACAAATGCTATCAGATATGTGGAGATCGGATGAATGCTTTCGTAACTGTAAGTTACTCTGCCGTTGCGGACCGTTGAATCCCTTAGTATGCCGTTTGAACAAAACTGTACATCCTCCGGGACCACTGCCCTGAGAGTGAGCAATGCCTTGTCGTACGGCACATCATTACACGGAAGCCATCTTCTCGCTCCTGCGGTTTCACAGTCCGTATAGACAATACCGTCAAAGCAGTAAAAAGCTGAATCGAAAACATCCTTATGCCGGTATTCTACAGTCAGCGCAAACTCCTCTCCTTCGGAATAACTTCTGTCCAGTTCAACTTTCAGAAGATTTCTGTAGTGTGTGAACTTCGTGGCATTGCCCGTTACTTCATCTATTATCAGAGAGAAATTCCTGGCGTCAAGTTCAATAGAGCTCAGTTCCTGCAAGGCCTTTATCTTGATCACGGCTTTTGCCTTGTACGACTTCGGATAAGGAGACACGAGGCATTGCCTGAGATCAATGCTTACATCATAATTCTGGACGTCAATCTTCCCGCCGTCACCGGAACCTGCGAGACCGGCGCTGGCAAAGAACAACGACACAAAAAGAGCACTAAGAATTTTCTTCATTTATATTTTGACTGTTATACATTTGGTTTATGCCGATATTGTATCCTCTGCATACATTCTTCCTTTCCAGCTTGCACCGCCTCTGTATCTTACAAGCCTGAATGAATTCAATGCAACTGCGGAAATGAAAAGTGCGCTCAGTGGATTAAGAAAACTGTAAAACAGCGGTTGCCTGAATTTTATTGCCTGAAGGATCCTCATCAGCGGAGGGATCATCACAACTGATACTGAAACTGCAGAAGGCGCTAACACTCCGGAGATCAGCAAGACAGGAGGTATCACAAAAAGGACCAGGTAGATCACAACTGTGATCAGCAATCCCGCAGCGGAAAAAGAAAGTCCCGCGAAAATGTTCTTCGAGAATCCTTCCCACACTTCTTTCAGATTTCTGTACATCCTGCAGCTTATGAGTTCGTTCGCATCCGCAAAGACAAGCTTTCCTCTGAACTCCTTGACTCTCCTTGCAAGCCAGACATCTTCCACTATCCTGTTCTTGAGTGACTCATGACCGCCTATCCTGTCATAAAAGCTCCTTCGGAACATCATAAACTGCCCGTTACCCATTGCATATTGTTTCTTCGGCGACCTGCTTATCATCGGAAACGGAAGGAATACGGTTACGGCAAAGTAGAGCATCGGTATCACAAGTTTCTCCCAGAATGTTTCGGAGATCTCATAAGGCATCACAGACAGGAGATCGCAAGACTGCTCGAGCGAAAACTCAAGGGCTGAAGATATGCAGTGTTCCTCCAGTTTGGTATCGGCGTCAATGAACAGCAGATAGCTCCCTTTTGCAATACCCTGCAACTGATGACACGCAAAATTCTTTCCCACCCATCCCTGCGGCAACGGTTTTCCGTCCGAGACCTTAAGCCTGCTGTCATTCATGGAACTTAAGATCTCTTTTGTCCTATCCGTTGATCCGTCATTCAAAACTATTATCTCAAGGTTCCTGTAACTCTGGCTGATCACCGACTCCACGCATCTGCCAATGTTTTGCTCTTCATTTCTCGCAGGTATCAGCACGGAGACAAGCACCTCCCCGTTATGTGCTGTTCTCGTCCGGAGAACTGGTATCGTAAGAATGTTTACAATGCAAAGCAGGAGCAGGACGGCAAGCACAGCCAGCAACAATATCATCACCCAGTCAAGGATCATCATCCGGCATGTATTCTCAATGTTTCTGGAATTTTGGTGTTTGATTTAAAAATGTCGATTGTAATATTCGATTTTGCCAACTAATAAGAAATTCATTTGGAGATATTTTCGGGAAAGGAACATATCAGGCCGCATCCTGCAGGCAAGCCCGGCTCTTACGAATGGTGGTATTTTGATTTCATTGACAGCAACAAGGAATACTCTGCCGTAGTTATCTTTCTTACCGGCAGTCCCTTTTCTCCTGATTACAGCGTTCCGGTCGGAAGGTCACCGGGTGAGTCAGAAGGTCCTCATCCGTTAGACTTCTGCAGTATCTCCGTAAATATTTACCACAAACAAAGGGTTGTTTACAGGTCCCTTTTTGAATTCGGCAGGGAAAATTTCAGCTTCTCAGAAGACGATAAGGTTCTGAAGATCTCCATAGCAAATTCATCCTTAACTTATGACAAATCATCCGGTTCATGGCAGATAGATGTAAACTACAGTTACGAAAAATACGGAGACAGAAAACGCTTTGAATTGTCGTTCTTTCCTGTTGCAGATGCTTACTCAGTCAGCCGCCCTGCGGGCAATGACAGTGACAGCAAACACTTCTGGATGCCCACTGCACCTTTCTGCAATGCAACACTGAAGATCGTAAACTATGCAAATGACCGAAGAACAAAGTCTGAACTGTCCGGCTTAGGATATGTTGACCACAACTGGGGAAAAGAACACATGGCTGCCGGAATAATCAGGTGGTATTGGGGAAGGGTCATTTCGAATGAACACTGCCTTGTGTTTTTTGATATCGGATACAAAGAATCACACGGAAAGAATTTTGCATCAGTCCTGCTGTTTGACAAAAGCAATACGCCCCACTTATATGCGGACTTTCCCTTCAGGATCAAAAGCGCAAGGAATTACTGGATGCTGAAATATGCCGAATCGATAGGTGGAAAAAGCGATGAACTGGAATTCAACTGCAAGAGTGATGACTTTGTTGACAACGGGCCGTTCTATGTAAGATCGCTGTGCAGGTTCAATGCAGTTTTCAGGGGGAAGAAGATCTTTGAGAATGCTGTGGGGTTCAGTGAATGCATTGCTCCGGGAAGACTGACAAGCCCGTTTCTTGCCCCGTTTGTAAAACTGAGGATCAGGAGAATTTCGTAAAAGCTCGGTCGCTTACAGACTTCCTTCCTTCAAGCAGGATCTTGAGATCCCGAATCCTGCCATCCGCAAATTCTTTTTCGATCTCATCTGACTTTCTGCCGAATTCAGAAGCGAGTTCATTTGAAAAGGCCTTTCTTTCAGATCTTTGCAGGCTGACCTCTTCACGCAATCCGAAAAACTCAACATTGGCGACTGGATACTGGCCATCTTCAAATCTGAAATCAAAGTAGCAATTGATCAGTGCAGGGCGATGAAGCATTGAGATCACGTCTCCAATACCGCTGTAAAAATGAAAAGGCCTCCTTGTGTTGGGTGTGATCTCGCCCTGCGGAAAGATCCACAGATGACTCGCACTGCTGTTCATGTGATCGGTGAGCCTTTGAATTACATAAAGCGAATAACGTGCATCCTCCCTAACAACAGGAACAGCGCCTGTCTTGCCGAAGTACGGGTAAATATCAAGTTGCTTCTTTTCCATCAGGCAATAGCTGTCAGTCATGAGGACATCATAAGAAAGATAATAGATCATGACTGCATCCCACCATGAAGAGTGGTTTGCGCAGTAAACGACCGGCCTCTTTGATTCAGTGCACTTCCTGACAAGAGCTTGTGCCTCTGTGAGCCCGCGGACTTTAATATTTGAGAAATTTCTCCTAAGCGACCGGACAAAATACTTCCTGAAAAAGTAAACGATCAGCCGGTTCTTTTCAAAACTTAATTCCTTCAATTCCTCACGTCAGAATACAACTGCTGATCCGTATCCTCTGCGGTCTGTATGAGCTTTGACCGAGCCGTCCTCTTCAATCATTATTGCATCAACCTTGCCGAACTCACCGACATCTTTAATTATGTAACCCATTTGATCAAGGTGCCTTCTCATTTCTTCATTCCCGTAATTCTTTTCAAACTGTATCTCATCCGGAAGCCATTGGTGATGAAACCTGGGCGAGTCAATTGCCGAGCTCAGGCTCATGCCGAATTCTGTGATATTAATGAAAGTCTGAAGTACCGTAGTAATGATCCTGCCACCCCCGGGAGAACCGAGCACAAGAAACGGCTTCCCTTTCCTGAATACAATTGTCGGAGTCATTGAACTGAGCATCCTCTTGCCGGGCTCAATTGCATTGGCTTCGTTTCCGACAAGGCCGTAAATATTCGGCACACCCGGCTTTGACGAAAAGTCATCCATCTCATTGTTAAGAAGAAAGCCTGCGCCCTTTACCACGACCCTGTTTCCGAAGACATCATTCAGAGTAGTGGTGGTTGATACTACATTTCCGAATCCGTCTGCAACACTGTAGTGAGTTGTCTGATCGCTCTCTCTGTAATATGCTTCACCATGCATAACGTCCGAACTCTTAGAGGAAGCATTTGGAGAATAGTCCTGCATTCTCCTTTCAGCATATACTTTGGATGTCAGAATGTCCCACGGAACATTGACAAAATCGGCGTCCCCCATGAACTCGCTCCTGTCCGCATAAACTCTTCTCATGGCTTCGGTCATCAGTTGCACAGCTTCTGCTGATCCGTAACCCATTGAACGGAGGTCGTAGTTTTCGAGGATATTAAGCAGATATATCAGGCTAATGCCGCCACTGCTCGGCGGCCCCATCGAGATAAGCTCATAGTCTTTGTATGAGCCTTTCATCACTTCTCTCTCTTTCGGTTCATATGCTCGAAGATCATCCCGTGTTATGATCCCGTTTCCTCTCTTCATTTCTTCAACAATCAGCTCTGCAGTTTCTCCGTCATAGAACCCGTCTTTTCCAAGATCCGAGATCCTCCTGAGAGTGTTTGCAAGATCCTTTTGAACAAGTAAGGTTCCCGGCAATACTCCGCTGCCGAATATTTCTCTGGACCCCTCAAAAATATTGAAATCTGATCTGTATGATTCAATTGCCTGTGACAGTTTTTCTTCCACCGCGAATCCGGTATCTGCAATGTCAATTGCGAACTTCAATATTTCCTCCCTGCTCATTGTTCCGTATCTTTCCAGAGCGAACAGCATGCCGGCAACTGAGCCCGGGACTCCCGCCGCAAGTTGCCCGACCGTACTGAGACCCGGTATCACATTTCCTTCTCCGTCAAGATACATGTTCCTGTGAGATGCTCCTGGCGCCTTTTCACGGTAATCAATGGAAGTATTGGTGCCGTCATTCAGATGTATAACCATAAACCCGCCGCCGCCGAGATTCCCTGCCTGCGGATAAACAACAGCAAGTACAAATCCTGCTGCAACAGCCGCATCTACCGCATTCCCGCCATTTTTCAGTACGCTTATGCCTGCTTCAGTGGCGAGTTTGTGAGCAGAACTGACCGCTCCGTTCCTGTATTCCTGTGCGCATGAACAGAACGGATGAATGAACAGGAAGATCAGTATCAGAAGAGTCGTGCTCTGCGATCTTGCCTTGCTCATGTTTTCCAGTCCCTGTTATATCTGAAATCAACATTAACAGTTCTCTTGCCGACCTTTGCTATGAGCGGGGGCAGTCTCTTGAACTGGTTTCTTTCGATCATCCGGTCAACCTTATTCATGAACTCATCCTTGAACCCGGATTTGCGAAGGGCTTCCCGGGATCTTCTCATATCTACTTTCTGATATAGGTATCTGTCCACTTCTTCGTATGTAAATCCAAGTTCTCCCTCATCAGTCTGCCCTTTCCATAGATCGGCCGAGGGCTTTTTATCAATTATGGATTCCGGAACTCCAAGGTGCCGTGCAAGGGACCGAAGCTGTGTCTTGTAAAGATCACCGACGGGATTGATGGCACAAGCCGCATCTCCGAAGATCGTAGAATATCCGAGAAGTATCTCCGTCTTGTTGCCTGTTCCGATCACAAGACCGTTGCATCCTGCAGATTCATCATACAACAGGATCATCCTGATCCTTGCCATTACATTTCCCATTCTCACTTTTGAGTCCTCTTCCCCCTCGCCAAGGGCAAACACGGCATCAACAGCTTCAGTTATGTCGGCTTTTCTGAAAGGCACCTTCAGCGAATCCACGACTTTCATTGCATCATCAATGCTGTCAGGACTGCTTGTTTTGTATGGCATTATAAGGCACATCACGTTCCTGTTCCCGAGTGCCTTTGCCGCAAGATATGCAACGACTGCGGAATCTATGCCGCCGGAGAGTCCGATAACTGCCTTCGAAAGCCCGATCCTCTTTGTTTCATTTCGTATGAAGCCGGTAAGGAGCCCCGTCAGCAACTCATTGTTCAGTTCCAATTTCGTCATTATATAAAAAAAGCCGACCCGGAAAACCGGATCGGCTTGAAATACTCTTCTGGCCTGTTACTTTGAAACTTGATATACAATCTTTCTGATGGTGTCAAACTGCAAGTACGGAAACAGTTCCTGAATCTTGTCGATTGCCTCACCTGCGCTCATTTCCCTTCTCATTTCCTTGTACATCTGCCTTATTTTGTAGTCTCTTATAGCTTTTTCGTCAAGCAGTTTATACTTTTTAAGTGTATTGTATACGTTGTCATCAATTAGTTCACTCAGAGGGTTGTCACTTTTTGACTTAACTGCAGGTTTCAATTTTCTCTCCTTGTTGATGTTGTTAAAATTTGAAAAGACAGTCCAATCACTTCTTGTCTCCGTAAACAAATAATCCTATACAAAAATAGCTCATAAGGGCATGCAAAGTCAAGCAAGGTTGCGTTTTTGAGCCGGAAACTAAGAATTTATGTGTTTTGTTAGGGCATTTTGTCTTATATTGCATTTCAAACTCATTGGCAAATAATATAAGTTCCTCAGTGAAAAAACTCCTGCTTTTAGTCTCCCTGCTTTTGTTTGTTTCCGATGCTTTTACTCAGGCAAGTTCTGATTATCTCAAGATCTCAGCACTCACCGGAAAGTCATCTTACAAACCGGGAGATACTGTGAAGCTTGCGGTTGTGATTGATATCCAGAAACCCTATCACATAAACTCAAATATCGTAAGCGACCCAACCCTGATACCCACTACTGTTTCAGTAACTTCAAAGAGCTTCCCTGAGCTCGGTGTGCTTTATCCTGAGAGCAAGTTGCTGAAGTTCGAGTTTTCTGATAATGAGATCGATGTTTATGAAGGAAAGACGGTGGTTGGTATTCTTTCCGCAGTTTCCAAAGATGCACAGGACGGCGAAACTTACTTCAGCTATACAGTAAACTTCCAGGCTTGCGACGATAAGGTCTGCTATTCCCCAAAGAAGCTCTCGGACAGCATCAGAATAATTGTAAGCAAGAACACCGCGGACGTGGTTACAAATTCAGAGGTTTTCAAATCACTTGATTTCAGTTCCGCGAAGCTTGTGAAAAGGTCAGTAAATACGGGAGAATCCAAGCTGAGTGAAAATGAAAGGACAGGATCACCCGGCGGACAGGAGGATCAGGTTTCAGACTGGATCCAGGAAAAAGGGTTGTTCGCTGCACTTGCCCTCATCTTTCTTGGAGGCCTTGCATTGAACCTGACGCCATGCGTTTATCCGCTGATACCAATCACGCTCAGCTTCTTTGGTGCACAGGCAAGCGGCAGTAAGACTCAAAGCATACTCATGGGAGTATTTTATGCTCTGGGGATGGCCGTAACCTATTCGACGCTCGGAGTTGTAGCGGCTCTGACCGGAGGAATTCTCGGAACTGCGCTTCAGAATCCGATCGTGATAATTGTGATCGCATTGATCATGGCAGCTCTCGGTCTGAGCATGTTCGGCTTGTTTGAGATCCGCGTTCCGCAAAGTCTTGCTCTGATCGGAAATACGAACAGGTCAGGATATTTCGGCTCACTGCTTATGGGGCTTACGGTTGGATTCATTGCCGCGCCATGCATCGGTCCGTTTGTCCTCAGCTTGCTTGTTTATGTGGGAAAAATAGGAAGCGCCTTTACAGGTTTTCTCCTGTTCTTTGTTCTTGCTATGGGGCTGGGACTTCCGTATGTTTTCCTTGCGGCATCATCCAGTTCGATAAGCAAACTTCCAAGATCCGGAGAATGGATGATAGGTGTGAAGGTGATTTTCGGACTCATACTTTTCGGTATGGCGCTGTTCACTTTGGCACCGCTTATTCCTGAAGATCTGTTCGAAAAGATCTTCCCGATCTATATCATTCTTTCAGGGATCTACCTGATACTCTTTGATAAGAACGG
>JAIBBK010000075.1 GCA_019694675.1 Ignavibacteria bacterium | reverse complement strand
TCCGGCAATGTCATAGTTAATCCTCCTCCCGCAAAATCAAACTGCGAGGGCTGAGATGCTGAAGGAGCAGAAACGAACAGGATCAGGAAGAATCCGATGATGATTTCAAACAGTGATCTTTTCATGGCCTCGTAATTGTAGTAAGTTATCGGATATCAGGGTCCCGGCGGGAAAAGTGTGATGAGTACAGAAACATGACCCTGCGACTGCCGTCTATAATAAAACACTATTGGTCACGGCCCGGATCTTCGCAGAAAGCGCACGATTTGAAACAGTCTTAACGGAGCCTTCCGCAGATTGCCGATGTGATGTGGCCTGCAATTGCCGGTCCGGGCGCACCGCTTACAGAGGCTTCAGATTCTCGATTATCTTGTCAATGTCAGCCTCGTATTTAGTAAGTATGTCTTTTGCCGCGATGCAGTAGATCTTCACATACTTTCCCGAGGGTGACTGCAGGACGAAATATTTCGCTCGCCTCTTTTCAGATGACTTCTGCATTCCTCTTACCTGCATGCCGTTGACAACAGTCTCTGTGATATCTGAAGACATGTCATTCGGAAACATGGCTTTGAGTTCAATGGTGGAGATCTTCACGGCTGCATCAAAGTCCGGAGCTTCAACGATCTCAAGCTGTACGCTGAGTTCTTCCGTGTTAGGCATTAAGAAGTGCAGTTGATGCTCGGTGATCTTCCAGTTGGAAGGATACCAAATTATCAATCCGCCTTCGTCGAAGTTGTGTGTATTGCCCTGAGAGTATGCAGTCGGGCTGAGGATGAGAATTGAGCAGAAGCCTGTGAATAATATTCTAAGTATTGCTTTCATGGCTTTTATTTGATGGGTTGAATTTCTCCCTTCATTACAAACTTACTCTTTTATTAATGTCCGGGAAATTCATTTTTTTATCCCTATCCGGAAATTTCCGAATCTTCATATCAGGCACATGTTCTCACCTGAATCAATGCTGTGCAGTCTTCGTTCGATCCATTTGGCATAGTCAGGCACCGATGCCGATGTTGAGTCATAGCCCGTCTTCACAAGCTTTGAGTTCAGAGACTCGAGCATTGAACGGATCTCTTTTGCCCCGGTCCCTGAGTCCGACTTCTTTAACTGATTCAGGACTGTCCTCTCGGTCTCAAAAAGCATTCCCTTCCTGCTGAACGACTTGAGGGCAGACATTGCTTTATAACGGACAAGGCGATGGTTTCCAAGATCAAAGTGGCACAGAACTTCTATCATTCTTGCCGGCACTTCCATCACGGGCACAAACTTCAGCATGGAAGGTGAAAGAAGCCTCTCGGCAATTTTCAATGCTCCCCCCTGATCACCAGCTTCAAAGCACAGCAGTGAGGACCTGAGCAGAAGTTCATTAACTGTACCTACAGTTATCTTACCTTTGTTAATTTCAAGAAAGGCCAGCAGTTCCTCTGCAAGCTGTGCCGCAAGTTTCCTCTCTGCATTCCGGGCATTGCTCAGCTTTATCATGAACTCATAGATCTGCCGGTTAAGTTTGTAAGTGCCGGATCTGTTAAGCCGGTTTTCGTATTCCCTCATCACTTCATTTGCACCTTTTATGTCACTGATCCTCAGATAAGATTCAAGCAGATCAAAATATGAATCGTCCTCTGTTCCCGGAAATGAACTTCTGAATATTCCCGGGTCCGACTTCACAATGCTGAGTCTTTCTTTGGCAACCCTGAGCGCCTTGCGTGCCTCCCCTTTGATCACGTGCACAAGATAAGATGCGAAGAGCTTTCTCTCCCTGGCTGATGCGGAATCGGATAAGGCCGGGCTTAATTCTCCGATCTTTCTGAGAACATCATCGGCATACCCGAGATCTGCATGATCCCTGCATATGCCTTTGACCCTTCTGAATTCAACAAGTCCCGCTATGATCCGTTTGAGATGATTCAGTGAATCCAGAATACCAAGGATCCTTGCTTCCTCTCTGAAGAATTTGTCTGCACTGTTCTGAAGAGTTTGTTCTTTTTTGAGAAGCTGTCTCTGCATGCTTATGAACTCAAGCGCAAAGCCGTATCTCTCAAACATGAGTGACACTTTCTTCCCCGCCTCAACCGCCTTAAAGTATCTTCCGAAGAGCGCCCTGTCATAGAGTGCCCTGCACCTTGAATACATTTCCATTAGCCGGATATCTGCGGAGTTTTCGGCTGAAGATGAAATGATGCTCCTGAGTATCATCTTGTAGAGATAGTTCTTCGTGAAGGAGATGCTCTCGTCAAAATTCCTCTTTTTCAGTTCTTGCCTCAGCTTAGCTTCATCATACACTTTCTGCCTGGATATCAGGTCAAACAATGCGATATACTTCTTGCCGCCGCCCTGCACGGAAGCATCAAGTTTAAAACGCCTTTTTTCCTGAGGCGTGAGGGCTTTGATCAGTTCGTGAAGTTCATTGGTTGATTTCATTTATCTGCTGTTTTCTTTCCGGTATCTGCTTATCGAGGCAGGATACAGGCTTTGCCCCCTCCGCCGGAAAGCAAATTATAGAGTGAATTTGTCCCCGGTAAATGTGAACCGAATCGGGCCTGCAAACGTATTCCGGTCTAAAGCATTTTCAAAATAAACTCAATCTTAATGAAAAGGTATTTAGTATTAATTGCCTTCGGCTTCATCTGCTCCGCAGAGATCCCTGCACAGGTCTTCACAAAGGCAGGCGAAAGCGTCATAAACTTTGAAGAGACCGCTGCAAGAAGCGTTAACTGGATAGATTATGACAATGACAAGGACCTCGACCTCTTCATTTCCAACGGAAAGCAGGGTGGCCAGGACAACATGCTGTTCAGAAACGACAACGG
>JAIBBK010000082.1 GCA_019694675.1 Ignavibacteria bacterium | reverse complement strand
ATAAGATTCAGTTTGCCTCAGGACGGAAATGTTGCTATCAAGGTTTATGACATCGCAGGCAAGCTTGTGGCAGAACTGATAAACGGATACGTACAAAAGGGAAGTCATTCAGTTCAGTTCAATGCCGCGAACCTCCCGACCGGTGCATATTACTACAGGATCGATGCAAACGGATTCACCGACATTAAGAAAATGCTTCTTATCAAATAAAGAAGGCCGGAAGAAGAAAGAATACAGGCGGAGACTTACTTCCGCCTGTATTTAATTTTTTTAAAAACCGAAAAAGACTAACTTCACAAAAATGTTAAGACTAATGATCCCGACAGAAGGCAACAGGGGAACAAACAGCGAATCAATAAATCAGTCAAATAACAAATCCTCACAATGAAGAATCTGAAACATTCAATTCTTGCATGCGTCTTGCTATTTCTGCTGTCATTCGGAAACGCGAATGCGTTTATGTTCTGGAACCAGGCTGCATACTTCAACGCTCAGGCCGGTTCATACATAACTGCACCTAATTCAAACACTCTCAACATCACTTCAAGTTTTTCCACAGAGATGTGGATAATTCCTTATGACGTAACAGAACCGCAGATACAGGCGCTGGTTGAGAAAACCACACCGGCTCTGAATACAGGATACACTGTATTTCTGAACAACGGGCGGGTCGGAATAAGGACTAACGGCATCACCAGGCTCGTCGGAACAACTGTCCTCTCCCAAAGCCAATGGACCCATATCTCCGCCGTCTATGATGCTTCGGCCAATCAGTTCGCAATTTATGTGAACGGCAATCTGGATGCTTCCGCGATAGTTGGTGCTGCAAGCCCTCTTCCCAACACTGATTCGCTGAGGGTCGGCAGAAGTGTGTCAGGGAGTTATTTCAAAGGGCTTATAGATGAGCTGAGAATCTGGAAGAAATCCCTTACGCAGGCAGAGGTGCAGAAGTTCATGAGGACAACGCTTGGATCATCAACGGGTATCTACAGCAGTCTGGTCCTGTCCTACACATTTCAGGCAAAGGATGCGAGCTCGACATACTTCACAACCAAAGACTGGTCAGGCAACGGCAACGACGGCAACAATGTGGGAGCAATCGCTTACGGCCAGGCAGACAGGCCGAGTTCGACAATTGCCCTCAATGACTGTGTTAAGCTAGACGGCGTAAACGATTATTTTTATGCTCCGGACGGCCCCGACCTCAGTCCCACTGTGGCGGTTACGCTTGAAGCGTGGGTGTATCCGACTTCAACCGCCGGGACTAGGACAATATTTCATAAAGGCCCTGCCGGAGGTGCATCGAACTATGCACTTAGGCTCAACTCGGGAGTTCTGTCGGCAGTCGTGAACAATGTGAATCTGACAACAACGATCTCCGTGCAGACCAACAGGTGGTCGCATGTCGCATTCACTTACAATTCAAACAACGGAAACTACTTCTTCTATCTCAACGGAAACAAAGTATCGTCCGGAGTTGTAAGCGCAGGCGGAATCCCAAACGGCCCGGACGATCTTTACTTTGGCTCAAACGGGACAGGTCAGTTCTTTCAGGGGCTTCTTGACGAAATGAGGATCGCGAACTACGTCAAGACCGAATATCAGATCAACAGATTTCTGTTCGAATCTGTCGAGCAGTCAAATCAGCCGTTCCCCGCGCTCGTGAATGTCTGTTATAACCTTGACGGATATGCGATCTCAAACTCAGACAACGGCAACACCGTGACATTCGTCTCCGATGCCGGATTCAGCGGGAGTTCCGCATTTGAGGATTCGCCTGTTTCGCCTCTTAACCGCGCGGACGCCCTGGACTATGACGACGGCTTCATGATGACGACTGCATTCAAGAGAGCTCCGCAAACTGGAACATCAGGCATGATCGTTGATTCATTCGAAGTGTGCCTCGATACAACCATAAGCGACCTAAATTTGTACGTGGCTTTGAATCACTCCGCGGAGGAAGAAGTTGAGATCTCACTGCAAAGCCCTTCTGGCCATACGGTAAAAGTATTTGACAATAATGTGCTTACGGCAAAGTCAGATAATGTATTAACTATCTTCAACGATCAGTCGGATTCGGTCATTGCCAACAGCGGAAGATACACAGGGCTTGCCCCGCAAATTAGGCCGGCGTCAAACCTCAACTCTGTGTTTCAGGGCAAGAGAACGGCGGGTTACTGGAAACTGATCGTTAACGATCAGACCGGCGCCGGAACGGGATTGCTCTATTCATGGGGAGTGCAGTTCAACAATGCCGCAACTTTGAACTCCAACCTTTGCCTTCGTGTCTTTATGGAAGGTTTTTACAGGCCTGATGATTCATGCGTTGTTGACACGGTTGATGTTTACCTGAGGAATGATGTTTCGCCCTATCAGTATGAAGTGGGTGTGAAAGGAGAGACTCCGGATGACAATTACACGTTCAGGTACACATTCGATTCAGCTTCGCTGGGATCATCATACTATTTGCAGATAAGGCACAGAAACTCTATACAGATATGGAGCGCAAATCCCGTTACGTTTGATTTCCTTAACGGCAATCTGAGATATGATTTCACATTGAGCGCAGATTCCGCTTACGGATCGAATCAGGTGCAGGTTGATTCTTCTCCGCTGAGGTTTGCCATGTACGGCGGCGACGTGAATCAGGACGATATAGTGGATGGTACAGATACTCAGTTGATTGACAATGATGCGGCGGCGTTTCTCGCCGGATATGTCGTGACCGATGTCAACGGCGATGACTTCGTTGACGGGACCGATGCTTCCATCACCGGCAACAATGCTGACGCATTCATTTCTGCAATTACGCCATAAGTGCTGAAGATCTGATTTGTGCATAGCTGTGATCAGATCACTCGTGATTTCGCGAAACATGCAACGTGCGTTTTCACGCATCTTCCGGAGTTTCAGGATTTGTGCAAGGATCATATAAGAACATAAGTGGGAGATAACGGTTACAGAGTGCTCATCATTGATGATGAGAAGGAACTGAGGCAAATGCTCGACAGATTGCTTTCGGTTGAAGGTTTTGAATGCATTCAGGCCCCTGACGCAACCAGGGGCCTTGAACTGCTTAAAGAGAATGACTTTGACTGCATCCTCTGCGATGTCAAGCTGCCCGATGCATACGGTGTTGACCTTGTGAAGAAACTCAGGAAGATCAGCAGTTCAACTGAGATCGTTCTTCTTACGGCATTCGGAAAGATCCATGACGGCGTGAACGCCCTGAAGTACGGTGCATTCGATTACCTCCTTAAAGGTGAAGATAATGACAGGATAGTTCAGACTGTGACAAACGCATGCGTGAAGTCTGAACTGAGCAGGAAGGTACTCTCTCTGAACAGCAAGCTTCACGGCGGAATTACATTCGACCTCATAATCGGAAATTCAAAAGCGATCCGGGATACGGTTGATCTTGCCGCGAGAGTTGCTCCGACTGATGCAAGTGTTCTCATAACAGGTGCGACCGGAACCGGCAAGGAGGTATTCGCGAGAGCAATACATTCCGCAAGCCTGCGCGCAGACAAGTCTTTCCTTGCACTTAACTGCGGCAGTTTCACGAGAGAACTTCTTGAGAGTGAACTCTTCGGATACAAGGCCGGCTCATTCACCGGGGCGGTAAGGGACAAGAAGGGCCTGATCGAAGAAGCTTCCGGCGGCACGCTCTTCCTTGACGAGATCGGCGAGATACCACCTGACCTTCAATCGAAATTTCTCAGAGTGCTTGAAACTGGCGACTACTTCCGCATAGGCGAGACTTCTCCCAGGCGGGCTGAATTCAGGCTGATAGCTGCAACCAACAAGGACCTCGAACTTGAGTCCGGTTCAGGGCGGTTCAGAAGCGACCTGTATTACAGGCTGAACTCATTCAGGATAGATCTTCCGGATCTCAACTCAAGAAGGGAAGATATTATTCCGCTGGCGTCTTTCTTTGTCTCGCAATTCTCCTCAAAGCTCGGAAAGGAAATCGCCGGCATGAATGAAGAATTCAAAAGTCTTCTTGAATCTCACAACTGGAAAGGAAACGTCCGCGAACTCCGGAACATCATTGAGCGTGCCTGCATAATGGAAGACGAACGGGAACTGACTCCTGCAAGCCTTCCGCTTGATTTTACACTGCAGTCGCTGAGCGGAAAGAGCAGTGAACTTGTGTCGCTTGCCGAAGCCGAAAAGGAACACATTCTCAGGGTGATCCGCTCTGCAGAAGGAAACAAGCCGCGTGCCGCAGAGATACTTGGCATTGGCCTCTCCACTTTATACAGCAAGCTCAAAGAATACAACCTCTGACAACAGCCCCGGCACTTCCTTATCGGCTGTAGATCACTTCTATTCCTAACGTCCGTCAGTTTTCCGGATTCTGGAAACGAATTCCCGAATCCGGAAATCTTACATCCACAACCCCCAAAGGATCGGCATTTCACGCTGAATCAGCTGCATTTCCCTCTGGCACGGCAATTGCACTTCATATACCATAAACGAACACAATTAATCATGGAACTCGCAATACTGATCGTAACATCGGCTGTCCTCTTTGTGATCTGTTTCGGTATGATCAACGCAATGGAGGAGCTCTGACATGTACACCGTATTATTCATCGTAAGCATTCCGGTCTTTATTTACCTGTGCTACGCACTGATCAAACCGGAGAAATTCTGAATTAATCATTATGCAAATGTTTGAAGTAATATTGATCTTCGCAGTCACCGTACTTGCCGGACTGCTTTTCGGAAAGCACATTTCAAATGTCTTTGAAGGAAAAAAAGATATTCTGGGATTCCTGGCTCCGCTTGAGAATTTTCTGTTCAGGATCTCCGGCATTGACCCCGGTAAGCAAATGAACTGGAAACAGTTTCTTAAGGCGCTTATGACGATCAACTTCGTGTGGTTTGTTTACGCCTTTGTGATTCTGATGATCCAGGGAAGCCTTCCGCTGAATCCGGACGGCAACCCCTCAATGACACCCGACCTGGCATTCAATACGGCAATTAGTTTTCTTGTTAACTGCAATCTCCAGCACTACTCGGGCGAAACAGGGGCCACATATTTCTCTCAGATCTTCGTTCTTATGTTCCTCCAGTTTGTCTCAGCGGCAACGGGTATAGCTGCATTTGCCGGATTGCTGAGAGGACTGAGGGAGGACGGAGGCAATTCGCTTGGAAATTTCTATGACCTCTTCGTGAAGTCACTTACAAGGATCCTTCTGCCGCTTTGTATTGCTGTTGCAGGTTTGCTCTTGATCAGAGGAGTGCCAATGACATTCGACGGCAAATTCGGCATTACAACTGTTGAAGGGAATGAGCAGGTCATATCACAGGGACCCGTAGCGGCATTCATGGCGATCAAGCACTTAGGCACTAACGGCGGCGGATTCTTCGGCGCCAATGCATCTCATCCTCTCGAGAATCCTGATCCCCTTACAAATGCAATACTCCTTTTCTCACAGGTTTTGATTCCCGTTGGCTGTGTCTTTGCTTCAGGCTATTATCTGAGAAGAAAGAAACTCGGGTATGTTGTCTTTGGTGTAATGACAGTCGGATTTCTTCTGCTGTTCATTCCGACCGTGATATCTGAAGTGAACGGCAATCCGAAACTCAATGAGCTTGGCATTGCACAACCTCTCGGAAACATGGAAGGGAAGGAGGTCAGATTCGGGCCGGCAACATCGGCATACTGGAGCATAGTTACGACTATCATCTCCACAGGTTCCGTTAACTCAATGCACGACTCCTTCATGCCGCTTTCAGGTGCAATGCAGATGCTGGGGATGATGACGAATGCATTCTACGGGGGCGTAGGTGTGGGCATGCTGAACTACTTCATCTTCCTGCTTATTGCCGTATTTGTAAGCGGACTGATGATCGGAAGAACGCCGGAGTTTCTCGGAAAGAAGATCGGGATTAGGGAAATGAAGATAGCCACAATCGTTGCCCTTCTGCACCCGTTGCTGATTCTCGGAGGCACCGCAGTCGCATCTTACATATTCGTGAACTTTCCGGAAGCAGCGTGGAAAGTGAAGCCCTCTTCATGGCTGAACAATCCAGGGTTTCACGGCTTCAGCGAAATGCTCTATGAATTCACTTCCGCGGCGGCAAACAACGGAAGCGGATTTGAAGGTCTTGCAGACAACAACTTCTTCTGGAACTATTCCACAGGCATAGTTCTGCTTCTCGGCAGGTTCATACCCATAATCGGTCCGGTTGCAATTGCAGGCTTGCTCGGAATGAAGCAGAGGATTCCCGAAAGCTCGGGATCACTCAAGACAGAGAATATCACATTTGGCATCATGACCTTTGCGGTTATCGTTATAATCGCTGCTTTGTCGTTCTTCCCGGCTCTTGCACTCGGGCCGGTTGCAGAATTTTTAAGTATAAACTGAAATGAAGAGAAGAAAAGAATTAAAATTGCTTGACAGGAAACTCATGAAAGAGAGTTTCATACAGGCGTTTGTAAAACTTAACCCGGCGGTACAGCTGAAGAACCCGGTAATGTTCACTGTTGCTGTGGGAACAGCCGTGATGCTTGCGGTTTCCGCCTTATCGCTTGTCAGCCCTGAATCAGGCCACGGTTCATTTTCATACAACTTCGCCGTGTTCGCACTCCTGTTGCTTACGCTTCTGTTCGCAAACTTTGCCGAGGCAGTTGCCGAAGCGCGGGGAAAAGCCCAGGCGGAATCTCTCAGAAAAACCAGGGAAGAGACGGAGGCAAAAAGAATCAGGGAGAACAGGCCGGGATTTGAGATAGAGTGGGAAACAGTTGCTTCCGCATCGCTTGAGAAAGGAGATATATTCTACTGCGAAGCCGGCGACATCATTCCTGCTGACGGGGAGATAATAGAAGGCATGGCAAGCATTGACGAATCTGCAATCACCGGTGAATCTGCACCTGTGATAAGGGAGGCCGGCGGCGACAAGAGCGGTGTAACCGGGGGCACGAAGGTGCTCTCTGACCGCATCAAAGTGATGATCACTTCAGTCCACGGCGAATCTTTCCTGGACAGAATGATCGCGCTTGTAGAAGGCGCCAAAAGGCAGAAGACTCCGAATGAGATCGCCCTTACAATTCTTCTCTCCGGATTCACGATCGTCTTTCTGATTGTATGCATTACACTCAAGCCATTCTCCGATTACTCCGGCGCGGAAGTCAGCATTGCCGCACTGGTGTCACTGTTTGTTTGCCTCATACCCACTACCATCGGCGGACTTCTTTCTGCCATCGGCATCGCCGGAATGGACAGGGCGCTCAGAGCAAATGTGATTTCAAAATCGGGCAGAGCGGTTGAAACTGCAGGTGACATTGACGTGCTCTTGCTTGACAAGACGGGGACAATCACAATCGGAAACAGGAAGGCAACGAACTTCTATCCGGCCGGTAACATGAACATGGAAGAGTTCATATCCATTTGCGCGCTCAGCTCAATGCCCGATGAAACGCCTGAGGGCAGGAGCATAGTTGAACTTGCTCACTCAAGGATATCCGCTGATCCGTCGAGGCCGATCAAGGAAACTATCAAGTTCACGGCAGAGACCCGTACCAGCGGAGTTGTGCTTGAAGACGGAACGGTGATCAGGAAGGGTGCATTCGATGCGATCAGAAACCGGACCGAAAGCGCCGGGTATGAGTTTCCGGAAGAAACTATTCCAGTGATAGAAAAGATCTCCGGCAACGGCGGCACGCCTCTTGTCGTTTCGGTAAACGACAAGGTGACAGGAGTTATCGAGCTCCAGGACATAATCAAAACAGGGATCAAAGAAAGGTTTGAAAGACTGCGCAGGATGGGTGTCAAGACCGTCATGGTCACCGGAGACAACAAGCTAACTGCGAAGTACATTTCTGAAAAAGCCGGCGTTGATGATTTCATAGCCGAGGCAAAACCCGAAGACAAACTGATGTACATCAGGAAAGAGCAGGCAAGCGGTAAGCTGGTTGCAATGATGGGAGACGGCACAAACGATGCACCGGCGCTTGCTCAGTCTGATGTTGGTGTTTCCATGAACAGCGGCACGCAGGCTGCCAAGGAAGCCGGCAACATGGTTGATCTGGACAATGATCCGACAAAGCTGATCGAGATCGTGGAGATAGGAAAGCAACTTCTGATAACAAGGGGAACGCTCACAACATTCAGCATAGCGAATGATGTTGCCAAGTATTTTGCTATCGTGCCCGCGCTTTTCATGAGTTCCATTCCCGCGCTCTCAAAGCTGAACATAATGGCGCTGTCGGGTCCTGAAAGCGCAGTGCTGTCTGCTGTTATTTTCAATGCTGTGATCATACCGCTTCTCATTCCGCTTGCGCTGAAAGGAGTTGCGTACAAACCCATTGGAGCAACAGCGCTACTGAGAAGAAATCTGCTCATTTACGGACTGGGCGGAATGATTGCGCCGTTTGCAGGTATAAAAGTGATAGACATGGTAATTTCAATATTCATCAATTGACTGAAATGAAAGCGAACTTCTTCAAATCAATGAGGCTTACGATCGCAACTGTTGCGGTCTTCTCAGGCCTGTACACACTTGCCATTCTGGGAGCGGCAAAATTTCTCGGTCCCGCCGGAGGAAAGGTTCAGCTCTATGATCCTTCAGGGACAAACACCGGGGCCGTTTTGCTTGGACAGGCATTTTCAAAACCGGAATATTTTTGGGGAAGGCCTTCCGCTGTGAATTACGATGCATCCGGTTCAGCGGGAAGCAACAAAGGGCCGACAAATCCGGAATATCTGGAACTGGTCAGTCAGAGGATCGACACATTCCTTGCGTATAACCCGGGAGTTGAAAGGAAAAGCGTCCCGTCAGAGCTTGTTACTGCAAGCGGAAGCGGACTTGACCCCGATATATCGCCGACTTCGGCACTGATACAGGTCCCCAGGATCTCAGCGGTTCGCGGGATTCCGGAGGAAGCAATAAGAGGATTAATAATCAAACTGACCGAACCTCCCTTGCTCGGATTGTTTGGAACAGAACAGGTCAACGTTACTAAACTAAACATTGAACTCGATGGACTTCAAAAGTAATTTCATATCAGCCGTAATTATTCTGACTGCAATAAGCACAATCTCCTTTGCACAGGGCATCAGCGAGGACGGCCTTAACGTCAGCGGCTATATTGAATCATATTACAGCTATGACTTCGATGAGCCTGATGATCACTCAAGACCATTCTTCATATATAACTTCAACCGAAGCAATGAGGTTAATGTGAATCTCGCATTTGTTAAATTGACTTATCTAAAGGAGAGAGTGAGAGGAAATCTTGCACTGATGGCCGGTACTTATGCAAATGCAAATTTAGCATCCGAAACGGGAGTTCTTAAAAACATTTTCGAGGCAAATGCCGGAGTGAAACTCTCTAAGGATCATGAGCTCTGGATAGACGCCGGAATACTGCCTTCTCACATTGGATTTGAATCTGCAATAGGAAAGGACTGCTGGACGCTGACAAGAAGCATCCCTGCTGAAGGATCACCATATTACGAGGCCGCAGTAAGATTTTCTTACGGAACGGAAAATGGAGACTGGTATTTTGCCGGGTTAGTCATGAACGGATGGCAGAGGATCACGAGGGTTAACGGCAACAACACACCGGCATTCGGAACGCAGGTCACATACAAGATTGCTGATAAACTGTTGCTGAACAACAGCACATATATCGGCAACGACAATCCGGACAGTCTGAAGGCGGCAAGATATTTTGCCGACACTTATCTGATCTGGAGCATAAGCGAGCGTTTTTCCTTGACGGCGGGCTATGACATTGGCATTCAGCAGAAATCGTCCGGCAGTGATGATTACATGACATGGTACAGCCCGGTTGCTGTTCTTAAGGCTGTCATCGGCAAAGGGGTCTCGGCTTCCCTTCGCGGCGAGTATTTTCACGATCCCTCGCAGGTGATCTTTGCAACGGGCACCGAAAACGGATTCCGGACTTTCGGCTACTCACTGAATGTTGATTACAAAGTGACCGACAATGCTCTTGTCAGGATAGAAGGCAGAGGCTTCGACAGCAAAGATAAGATCTTCAGCAAGAACGGTGTTCCGGGTAATTCGAATTTTGCAATCACAACTTCTATTGCAGTTTCATTCTGATGGAAGACGAAAGATCAAAAGCGGCGGACAAGTACCTCGAATCCCTTAAGCAAAGCGAAAAGGGAAGGCTGAAGATATACATCGGCATGAGCGCAGGAGTAGGCAAGACTTACAGAATGCTGCAGGAAGCTCATGCAATGCTGAAGAACGGAATCAACGTGGCAGTGGGCTATGCTGAAACTCACGGAAGAAAAGAAACCGAGAATCTCCTCGAAGGCCTTCCCGTCATACCAAGGCGCGAAGCATTTTACAAAGGCAAGCGCCTGCAGGAACTTGATGTCAGTTCTGTGATAATACTTCACCCCGAGTGGGTCATCGTCGATGAGCTTGCGCACTCGAACATTCCAGGAAGCCGGAATGAAAAGAGGTATCAGGACGTGATGGACATACTCGACGCCGGCATCAATGTGATAACTGCCGTGAACATTCAGCACATTGAGAGCATCAATGATGAGGTGAGAAAGATAACAGGCGTGGAAGTGAAGGAAAGGGTCCCTGACAAGTTTCTCCGAATGGCGGACGAGGTTGTTAACATTGACCTTACATCGGAAGAACTGATTGCACGTCTTAAGGAAGGGAAGATCTACGATAAGGAAAAAGTGAAGCAGGCGCTTGATAATTTCTTTCAGTCGGAAAAGATCCTTCAGCTCAGAGAACTGGCTCTTAAGGAAGTGGCAACGCAGGTTGAGAGAAAAGTGGAAACTGAGGTTGAGAAACCGCGTCAGCTCAGGCATGAGAAGTTTCTGGCATGCATAAGCAGTAATTATGAAAAGGCAAAGAAGATCATAAGAAAGACATCGAGGCTTGCGAATTATTACAACAGCGACTGGTATGTGCTGTATGTTCAGAATCCTTCCGAGTCATTTGACAAAATACCGCTTGATCTGCAAAGACATTTGCTGAACAATTTTCAGCTCGCAAATCAGCTTGGAGCAGAAGTGATCCAGATACAGGCTGTGAGTGATGGCCGGGAACCGGCAAACAAGACCGGTGCGGTGATCAGAAAGGCAAAATCGGCAAATCTCGCGGATGCAATTGAAGAGATCATCAATGAGAAGGGAATCACGACTGTGTGCATTGGCAAACCGACGCCGGGGATATTTGAGCTGATGTTCAAGACAGATATATTAAACAGAATTTACAAGGTCTTGTCGGAGAAGGACGT
Organism: Ignavibacteria bacterium; assembly: GCA_019694675.1. Classification (GTDB taxonomy): domain Bacteria; phylum Bacteroidota; class Ignavibacteria; order Tepidaquicellales; family Tepidaquicellaceae; genus JADJAH01. The sequence goes on along the minus strand of JAIBBK010000082.1, from coordinate 52,468 downwards.
AGACCTTGTGGTCTTATCATGAAGAAATGAATATTCGAAACAAAGTAAGAACCGGTACGCTGTTCCTGTTCATTCTTCTTCTGCTTACGGCAGGTCTGGGAATCTTCTATGTTGTTAAGATCAAGCTTCTTTCCCAGAATATTCTTAAGGATAATTATGAATCCCTCGAATACTGCCATGCAATGCAGAAGAGCCTGCTGCTGATGACGACCGATTTGGGCGCGGGCCTGAATGAGTTTTTAAAGAACCTGGAACTTCAGGAAGGAAACATAACCGAAGCAGGTGAAAAAGAAGCCACAATGAGTGTCAGAGCAGGTTATGAGTTTGTAAGCAAGTCCGGCAAGCTTGACCTGAACGAACTCAGAATGATCGGCGATGACCTTAACAGGATCATAAGGATCAACCTTGATGCGATCAATTCGAAGAGCCTGGCAACAAATGAGCAGGCGAAAGAGGCCGTCACCATTCTCTCGGTTATGGCTACTCTGGTTCTCATAATCGGGCTTGTCTTTACCGTGAACTTCCCATCACTGATCACTATACCCATCGGAAAGCTGAAACTTGCTGTCGGCGAGATTTCAAAGAAAAACTATTCGCACAGGGTGCATCTGAATACGGGAGATGAATTCACGGAACTTGCTCAGACATTCAATTCGCTGGCAGAGCGCCTGGAAATGTACGAGCACAGCAATCTGAATCAGCTTATGTTTGAAAAGAGCAGGGCGGAGTCGGTGATAAACTCCCTGAAAGATGCCAGCATCGGAATTGAATCGTCTGGGAAAGTTCTATTCGCCAACAAGCAGTCTCTTGCACTGCTGAATATGACAGCTTCGGAGATTGTCGGAAAGGATGCCGAATCAATTGCTTCCACAAATGACCTGTTCAGGTATGTTTACAGGGATGCGGGAAGCGCTCCGTACAAGATCGTAAATGAAGGAAAGGAAAACTACTTCATCACTGAAAGATATCCGGTGGCGATTGACGACAAGGAAATAGGATATGTAATTGCGCTTAAGAACATAACTTCGTTTCAGGAGAAGGATACTGCAAAGACAAATTTCCTAGCTACCATCTCTCACGAACTTAAGACTCCGCTTGGGTCTGCTGATCTTGGCCTCAAACTGCTTGCGAACACAAAGACGGGAGAGCTTAATGATATGCAGAGGGAGATCGTGCATGACCTTCAATTGAGCAATGCAAGACTTCTGAAACTTGTAAGCGAATTGCTAGACATGTCACAGGCGGAAACCGGCAACATCAATCTGAACATGACAGAAGTGGATCTTGGCGATGTAATTGATGAAGTGACCGCCACTCTCAGACAGCAAGCTTCGGAGAAAGAGATCAACATTGTTTCGCAGATCGAGGAGAGCATTCCCGTCGCATTGGCCGATAAGGAAAAGGCTTCATGGGTGATCATTAATCTTATCTCCAACTCAATACGATATTCGCCTGAAAAAAGCGAAATAGTTGTGTCCGCTCAAAGAGAAGGAGATTCGGGAGTTTCAGTGTCTGTGATTGACAACGGCCCGGGAATACCTTTTCAGTACAGGGATAAGATCTTCAGGAGATTCTTTAAGGTGCCTGAAAAGGCAGGCCAGCACAAGGGAACGGGACTCGGCCTATCTATTTCAAAAGAGTTTGTTGAGGCAATGGGTGGAACCATTGAGTTCGAACCTTCTTCATCAGGCGGATCGCACTTTAAGGTGATTTTCAGATCCGGTCAGAAGGGACAGCATCAGAGTAACTCCTGAACTTCAGTTTTCAGTCCGGAGCTTCTTCCGCATTCATATTCCCGACATCCAGAAAACTATGAGCGCCATGCTTTCCTTCAGGCAGAATGCCGCCGCACCGCCGGATGTGAGTTCCTTGCCCGATGCAATGCAGTCAGCATTTATGTCATTGAACGAGCAGATCTCCTTTGCCCTCAGGAGGTGAAAATTATCCGATACTATTATGATCTTCTTCCATGACATGGAGTTGTAAAGATTGTCCCTTACGAAATGTAGCTGTTCGACTGTTGAGTTCGAGGTGTTTTCAAGTATGAGATCGTCTGGATCAACTCCGAACTTGATCAGCTCATTCTTCGAAACCTCTCCCTCGGTCAGCTCATTCGGTGATCCGCCGCCTGTTATGACGATCTTCGGAACGATCTTCTTCTTATATATTTCGTATCCCTTCAATATCCTCTCCCTCAATACAGGCGAAGGCCTGTTGCCTCCCCAAACGGCCGCGCCCAGAATAACGCCGCTGTCTGCATTTCTATCGCTCCCGTTGTAACGCGAACTGTCGTCAGTATAGTTGAGAACATTCAGAAACACTGCCAGTATTCCCATTGTGCTGATGAAAATGAAGACGAAGAGCGAACGGAAGAACTTCAGCTCACCAGTTGAAGACATGCTTATTACAAGTACAAGGGAAAGAAGAAAGACGGTTGAGATGATAAAGACAGCCACCGCGGTTATCTTCACTTCCTTAGTGTCGGCAATACCTGAATAGACCAGCGAGGCCAGCGACAATGCCGATACACTAAGCAGTGACAAGGATGCAAATCCGCCGAAACTTGTGTCTCTGAGCAGGGCTACCAATAAGAAGAACAGCAGAAGACCGAACAGGAAAAGCGAGATCACATTTCCCGTCTTGAATTCAAGAAACGATAGCGGAAGTCTTTGATTCTTATACCTCAGGAAATGCAGATATAAAAAGGATACAGCCTCAATCAGCAGTACGGTAACAAGAACTGACTTATTGCGTTTGATATGGGTATCGGTTAATTATTGAACTCGATCAAACTTAGCGGATTTGAAAATAAGTAAAAAGACAATGGCGGGGTTTTGATTCGGAGACGGTATGTGCTTCAATGATACGGGCAAGCCCGGTTCAAGAAAGAAGATCTACATTGACCGGGATGGCCGGCAGTTTCCTTTCAGTTCTAACTTGTCTATTGTAATTATTTATTCATTTGTTGATTTTGCGCTAATCAAATCCATAAGACAATGCTGCTTGAAGTAAAGAATCTGAAGACCTATTTCTATACCGATGACGGAGTTTCAAAAGCCGTTGACGACGTCAGTTATTCACTTGACCGCGGTGAGACGCTCGGGCTTGTCGGTGAATCCGGATGCGGCAAGAGCGTATCGGCATTGTCAATCATGAAGCTCATACCCGATCCGCCGGGAAAGATCGTGGGAGGCGAAATATTTTTTGACGGCAGGAATCTCCTCAACCTGACAGAGAAGGAGATGCAGGAGGTGAGAGGCAATGATATCGGCATGATCTTTCAGGAGCCGATGACATCACTGAATCCCGTATTCACTTGCGGAGATCAGATTGGGGAAGCTGTCATGCTTCATCAGAAGCTCACAAAGGAAGAAGCGAAGGCAAAGGCAATTGAAATGCTGCGGCTTGTGGGTATTCCCGCACCCGAACAGAGGTATAATGAGTATCCGCATCAGCTTTCGGGAGGAATGAGGCAGAGAGTTATGATCGCCATGGCCCTCTCATGCAATCCCGACCTGCTCATTGCGGATGAACCCACAACGGCGCTTGATGTAACGGTTCAGGCGCAGATCCTTGAACTGATAGGCAAACTGCAGAAAGAACTTGGAATGGGTGTGATCATGATCACGCATGACCTGGGAGTGATCGCCGAAGTGTGCACAAAGGTTGCCGTGATGTACGCTTCAAAAGTGGTTGAGTACGGGACCGTTGACGAGATATTCTACAATCCAAAGCATCCGTACACCATAGGACTCATGAACTCAATTCCGAAACTCAACAAGAAAAAAGCAAGGCTGGCCACGATTGAGGGAAGTGTTCCACCGCCTACTCACTATCCCGTGGGATGCCATTTCTGCACAAGATGCACTTATGCCGTTCAGAAATGCTGGGATCAGGAGCCCGCCCTTGAAACAGTCGGCCCGAATCATACAGCGGCCTGCTGGAGGATCGGCGAACTTGATTTCTCGAAGAAAGCGGTCGAAGTAACTGCCTGAGTTCAGCTCCGCTTCAATACAGATCTGAGATCTTCAACACATCAGATGTGCATCCGCACTCTGCATTCAATTTCTCCATTCTCCTTTCCTGAAATTGCCCGTTTCCCGATAGATGCATTCCGGTCAATATTTTTCACTGCAATGCACTCTTCCGGAAGTAGTTGTGAGGAAAAAATCTGAATTGGATTTGGAATGGGTTCAAACTAATATCTGATATGAACATACTCATTAGAAACGCATCACAACTAGTGACTTGCGCAGGCAGTCACTTGCCGAGGGCCGGCACGACGCAGTCTGAGATCGGACTTATCTGTGACGGCAGTGTGCTCATATCGGGAGAGAAGATCGTCTTTGCCGGAACCGAAAGTGAGCTGACTGCCTTTCTATCAGCAGAGAAGCCGGAGATTGACATTGAATATGATGCGGAGAACAAGGTTGTAATGCCTGGTTTCGTGGACTCTCATACGCACTTCGTATTTGCAGGGTCCCGTGAAGATGAGTATGAGATGAGGCTTGCAGGCAAATCGTATCAGGAGATCGCGGACTCCGGCGGCGGGATTTGGTCAACTGTTATGCGCGTCAGAAATTCTTCCGAAGATGAGCTGGCAATTGCTTCACTCAGGAGACTGGAGAAATTCCTTCTGTACGGCACAACTACACTGGAAGGCAAATCAGGTTACGGCCTCGATGCCGGAAATGAGCTTAAGATGCTCAGAGTCCTGAATCTGTTGTCACGGGAGAATCCGTTCGGCATGGACATTGTTCCGACCTTTCTCGGAGCTCACTCCGTGCCCAAAGAGATATCCAAGGCTGATTACATTGAACTGCTTTGCAGCGAACTCATACCTGAAGTTGCCGGTGAAAAACTTGCGCATTACATTGACATATTCATTGAAGAAGGTTATTACGATACTTCAGATGCGGAACGCATTCTTGGAAAGGGCAGGGAATACGGACTTACTCCGAGAACTCACATAGATCAGTTCAATTCGATCGGAGGTACTCAAACTTGCCTGGATCACGGCGCAGTTTCACTTGATCATCTTGAGGTCATGACAGATGCGGACATAGACCTGCTGAGGTCGCACAATGCCAATGCAGAACGCAAGACCACTGCAGGGCTTCTTCCCGGCGTATCATACTTTCTTGGAATTCCCTATGCCCCTGCGAGGAAACTAATTGATGCGGGAGTCCCGGTCCTCATCGCAACGGATTTCAATCCCGGCAGTTCGATGAGCGAAAATATGCAGATGATGATGTCGCTTGCTTCCACGCAGATGAAAATGTCAGCAGAGGAGATCATCACATCCGTTACTGTAAATCCCGCATACTCTCTGGGAATGGAAGACAGGATCGGCAGTATTGAGCCGGGAAAGCAGGCGGACTTACTCATCTTTGACATACCTTCTTACAAGTACATCATCTACAATTTCGGTGTGAACAATCTTGAATGTGTGATCAAGAGAGGAAGGCCTTTCAAGATCAATGAATTCGCACCTCTTACAAATCAATGACCATGAACAGGATCATCTTCATAACAGTGCTGTCTCTTATAGCGGGAAGCAGCAGCTTCTGTAAAAAGACAACACCTCCAGGAACGAACGTCACAACTTCCGGAGGACAGAATGTGACGGCGGAAAGGAGCAATACTCCTTACTCAATAGAAGTGTTCGCAGAGGGACTTTCTGTACCCTGGAGCATTGTGTTTACGGATTCAGCAAGGATGCTTCTTACAGAGAGGACAGGCAGTATCAGGCAGATCGTGAACGGCACTCTGCTTGAGAAGCCGCTGAAGGTATTTGAAGATGTTGCCGCCGAAGGAGAGGCAGGCCTGATGGGGCTTGCAGTGGATCCGGAATACGTGAATAACAGGTACGTTTACGTCTCATATGCATACGAGTCAGCAGTTGGGATGAAGGTGAAGGTGGTGAGATTCAAGGATACGGGAGAAATGCTTTCTGAAGAAAAAGTGATTCTCGACGATATTCCCGCGGAGTCATATCACGCAGGATGCAGGATCAAGTTCGGCCCTGACGGAAAGCTCTATATAACCACAGGTGATGCCGGTGAAAGGGAGCTGTGTCAGGACAAAGACAACCTGTACGGAAAGATCCTTAGAATAAATTCCGACGGCACAGTTCCGGGCGATAATCCGTTTCCGGGAAATCCGGTATGGAGTTACGGGCACAGGAATCCGCAGGGAATTGACTGGTATCCGGGAACCGGGATCATGTATTCAACGGAACATGGTCCTTCCGGATTTGACGGCCCTGGAGGCGGAGATGAAGTGAATGTGATAGTGAAGGGAGGCAATTACGGATGGCCGGAAGTCTCGCATGAAGAAAGCAGGGAAGGTATGGTCTCCCCCGTACTTGTTTACACTCCTGCTGTAGCTCCCGCAGACTGTATGTTCTACAGGTCGGGAGTAATTGAGCAGTTCAGAAATAATCTGTTCATCGCCTGCCTGCGCGGCAATGCCGTGATCAGAGTTGTGGTGGATGAAAATGACCCGGGAAAAGTGGTGAGTGCTGATAAGATGAGTGACATCGCATACGGCAGGATACGTGAGATCGCGGAAGGACCTGACGGCAGTATATATTTTTCCACAAGCAACCGTGACGGCAGGGGAAGGCCGGCTGAGAAGGACGACAGGATCTTCAGAATAAAGGCGAAATAGGACGGGGCCGGATCAGGCCGCTGAGGAAAACATGTCAGTTGACTTTCGGAAGTTCCAAAGATGTGTCCTTCGATTCTATCTCCCTCCATATCTTCTGGCAGGGAAACTGATTTTCATAAAGTGCGCGTGATATCATCACTGAATCTATTCCCATTTTTTCAAGGTCCATTACTTTTTTCAGGTCGTTGTAGGATGAGATCCCGCCCGCTGAAGTGATCTTCAGTTTTGTGTTCTGTGCGAGCTCGGTAAGCCGCTCAACATGAGGACCGGAAAGATTGCCGACCCTTGTTACATCCTGATAAATCACTCTCTTCACTCCAAGCGATTCCATCGTTTTTGCAAAATCGAGGGGAGTGATATTCGCATAGTTTATCCATCCGTCCATTACAACGTTGTTCAGCTTTTCATCTATGCACACAGCAAGCTTTGAAGCTGAGAACTCATCAAGGAACTGTCTGATAAGATCATGATTGGTTAGCGCTGCGGTTCCCATCACTACCCTGTAAACACCGAGCTCCTCTATTACCCATCTTGCGGTTTCAATGTTTCTCACACCGCCGCCAAGCTGTATAGGAATGTCAATTGATGTTGTGATCTCCTTGATGACCCCTGCGTTCTTCATGTCGCCGTAGATGGCTCCGTCAAGGTCTGTGATGTGAATCGCCTTAAAATTCTCTTTCCTGAAAAGCTTGGCGATCTTTATCGGGCTTTCGGAATAGAATTCGGTGTTGTCCTCGAGGCCCTGTATCACCCTCACGCACTTTCCGTCTTTTATGTCAATTACCGGAATTACAAGCATGGCTATTTCCTCACTATGGCAACTTTTCCTTTGCCCACTTTGCTGCCGTCGCTGTTGAACGCGACTATGATGTAAACTCCCGAAGGTGCAAGATCGCCGTTGCTGTTCTGTCCGTTCCATGATGCGATCCTTCCGCCGGGCGATTCAAACTCTGTGAAAATGCTTCCGCTGACTGACATTATCTTGATGCTTGAATTCTCCACGAGCCCGTCAATCTTAAGGTCAACTGATGAAGGGATCACATAAGGATTAGGCGATACAATGATCTTGTCAAAGTCGTTAACCGGTTCAACAGCATCGGTCTTGTAAGATGAGAGTCCGTTTTGCGTTCCGAAGTATGCCCTGCCGTTCTTGGAACTGATGGCTATCGTATTTACCTTGTTTGCCAGAAGCGGAGTCTGCGATGCGTTGAGTTGCTGAATGAGAGTTGCGCCGTCTGATGAAAGGTGAAACACGCCGTTCGTTTCCGTTCCAATCCACTTGTCATTGAGAATGTCATTGGCGATCGTCACGCAGTTCTCTGTGAAAGGAACCCGGAGATTTCCGGAAATGATCCCAAGCTTCTGAGGTCTCGGAGGAGCTGAAGGATTCTGAATTGCTCCTAAAGGATTTGCAATAATGAACACTCCGTTATTGGTAGTGATCCAAACCTCATTGTTCTTCTCCACGATCAGGTACGTGATGTTGGTGATCTCAGATCCGAACTCGGCAATGTCGTAAAAGCCGTAAATGTCGTCCGCCGGATTCTCAATTGATCCGTTCTCGTTGAAGAAATAAACACCGGAACGCGACCCCGCTGTAACGACCCACTTTGTATTGTATGAATCAACTGCCACCTGCGACAGTGTAGAAGCCGCTATGGTTGAAGGATTCAGGAATCTGATCCACTGATCTCCGTAATAAGCATACATGGAACTTCCGGAGTTTGTGCCGAAGAATGTTACCCAAAATGCACCGTTCAGGTCGTAAGCTCCTCCGTATGAAGCGCAAAAGTTCGGATCGTTTGATATGCCGGGCAAGATCGAGTTGGACGGATTGAAGTTCATGATCTCGTTTCCCCTGATCATTGTCGGGCCGCCGCCGAATCCGAGAGCCCACACTGTTCCGTTGCCGTAAACTATTTTCTGAAACCAGTTTGAATTTCCTATCTCGGGATGCGTACTCAGGTTGTAATTCTCCCATTTTGATCCGTCAAACCTATAGAATCCGTTCGTCGGCAAACCTCCTGCCGCCCAGATACTACCGTTGTCATCGAGTGTTACCTGACTGAAGATGTTAGTGTAAGGGCTGTTGGGGAAAATGAAATCAGAATTGCCGTTTATCCTTATCCCGTTATCCGTGTAACCCGAAATTATCCAGTCGTTCCGGCTGTCCCTTGCAAGCACTGAATAGCTGGCGGGGTCGAGGTACTCGGATACATTAGGAAGATCAGACAGAGGAGCAACGAGAAGATTGCTTCCGCCAATGAAGAAGATCCTGTCATTCATCAGCTGAACGTCCTTAGTGGGTCGTGATGAAACGTTGCTGTTCGGATACGGGGCCCAGCTTGTTCCGTTGAAGTAGCTGAACCCGCCGTCAGATCCGGCAAACACAAGTTGGCCCGATGTTTCCACGGTCCTCACTTCGGCATTGAGCGGTGCAGCATTATAGTTTGACCATGAAGCGGGATTGTTGAGATTGGAATTTACATAATTGCCCCATGCGACGCCCGACTTAGTGGCCGCATAGAGCAGATTTCCGCTGGATGCAAGTGAGTAAACGGTGGTGTTTACAGGAAAGCTGCCCAGTTTATAATACGGTGCGTCAATGAATGTAAGGTTGCTTACGGAAACTTTGTGTATCCCGTAGCCGGTGGCGATAAACATGAAGTTTCCGACAGGGTAAAGGAAATTTATGATCTTGTTTGATTCGGTGGAGTTCTTGATGTCGAATATGTACTTCCACGATGATGAACCAAGATCAAGGATGGAAATCGATCCGTCTGACGCTCCGATCCAAAGCCTTCTGTTCTTGTCAATTGCAAGTGAAGTGAGACTGATGTTTATCAAGCCGTCAAGATTTGTGTACTTCTTCACTACTGTACCGGATTGACTGTTGTCAACAACAAACAGCCCTCCTTTTGATGCGCAGTAAGTCCGGTTGCCCGCCGAGTCATAAGCAATTGATGTTACGCTCTTCAGGTCGGTGTAGTTTATCCACTGTGCTTCCTGCGAATAGCCGGCGACTGTAACCAAAAGCATAAGCAGAGCCGGGATGAATCTCGTGATCATTTTGTCAGAAGTTTTGCTTGTTCAAAAAGACGTACGCAGAAGCTATGGCATGAAGTGAATTTGGAAATATGACATACTTTTTTCAGAAGGCAATGATAATCCTGTTCAGTTTATTATCACAACGCTTGTGTAAACATTGTTATCCTTAACGGCATCATTTGAGTTGTTGTACGGGTCTATGGTGAACGTCAGATCGTAAGTGCCCGGACCGCCGTTGCCGCCGGGGCCGATCACCACATTGAATGTGAATGTCTGCGACTGATTATCGTCAAGAGCGTTCATGTTCTCGAAATTGTTCACCTGCGGGTCTGTTGCTCCTCTTCTTACCATCTTCAGATTGACCTGTGTTTGTGTTGACCTATCAGCCGGGCAATCCGTCGTTGAGTTGTTTGCTACGGTGAATGTCAGTGTGAAATTCTGATTCACATCTGCCGATGCCGGGAAAGACTGAGAGATCAGCCGCAGGTCAGGCCTGCCGTTATCCCCGCAACAGGACGCGAAAAAGAGAGAAAGTGCCAGCAGGGCAAAGACTTGCAGCGTTCTTCTGAATATATTCACGTTGATTTTATTTTTTTTCAAAAATAGCAACTTGCATCCGGATTATAAACACTCAAAGAGAACTGAAGCCGGCACGTGTATTTATCCACTGGCCGGCTTCGTATATTCAGACTTACTTTACAAGAAGCATTTTCCTTGTATCTGTGAACCCTTCTGTTATGAGTCTGTAATAATACACTCCGCTCGGGAATGATGCCCCGCTGAATGTTGCTCTGTAACTTCCCGGATTCATTACATCATTTGCAATTACCTCAATCTCCCTGCCGATCATATCATAAACCGCGATCTTCACTCTCTGAGTCTTTGCCACATCAAAAGTGATTATGGTTGAAGGATTGAACGGATTCGGATAGTTGTATCCAAGACCGAACTTCTCCGGGATCACTGATGAGATCTGGCTGATGCCGACATTGGTCCTCTTAAGAGTTAGAATATTTGCATTTGATGACTGCGTGGAGTCATACCCGTTGTAAGCCCATGCCCTCCAGGAACATCTGACAGAGTCTCCCGTAGTTCCCATTGTATTTGCAAGCGAATCAAGAAGACTGTTGCGGATGCTGAGAACCGAATCCGCTCCGTTATTGTCGCTTGTGAAAATGTAATCGAGAGTTGTGCCTATCTTTCTGATCTTCATCTTGTATCTGAGGGACGGATGGCTTCCTGCCCGGTTCCATGTGAATTTCTCTGTGTTTGCATTGCCGGAAGATGTCTGTATGCTCGAAAGTGTAGGCGGTGAAACAACAGTGTAAGGAACATATGTGAGAACGATCCTGAAGGCCGCATCGCTAGTATCTCCCTGAGCAGGGTTTGCCGAGTTAAGAACTCTGACCCTTGCCTGATCCGTGAATCCGATGTAGGGAATAGTCCATGCGAACTCTCTCTGCTGTGCCGGCAGATTGTTCTGAATGACGTTCCATGTTGCCCCGTTGTTCGATGAATATTCAAGGTTCACATTTCCCCCGCTTATAGAAGTGCCCCAGTATATTCTTGCCGTCGTAAGGGTCCTGAATGTCTCGCCGCCGTTGGGATAGGCAGTGAAGATCGGCCTTTCAGAATCCGTAAGACAAAATGCCGCTTCCGCGGAGTTCCGGATCAGTGCACCCGGCTGATCACCGAAGTCCATTATCACGCTTCCGCCCGGTACTATGTCGCAGTAGCTCATGATCGTTCCTGCAGTCGGATGAGTCGGGCCGGAGTAACATCCGCCTTCGACCTCAACGCAGGTGTCAATGGGGCCACCGGCCCATGAACAGTTGTGAGTATGCGGAGATCCGAAATTGTGTCCCATCTCGTGAGCGATCACAACCACGTCATACGAGTATGCGGGAAGCTGATTGATCGTGCCGTTCAGCGTAGCGCTCAGACCGTAACCGAAACTTGTGTTGCAGAGAACGTTCAGATAAGCAATTCCCGCAACATTAAGATTGTTCCTTCTGCTGACAAGATGTGCGATCACTCTGTCAACCGACCCCTGTGTATTTATCCACTCTGCCCTGAACTGATTCAACAGCGTGCTTCCGTCTGTGGAAGTGTACGGGTCCTGAGTTGTCCACACTCGCAGATAGCCCACAGTCAGCCTGATGTTCATGTCTTTCACATACACGGCGGAAGTTGCAGACATTAGCGCAAGAGTGTATGCTGTGGCGTTCGCCACAGAATTTCCGTAAACACCGTAGGTATAGAAGTCAACGTCCAGTGCAACTTTTGCCACCCTGAGTATGTCCGATGCATCTTTGTTGTCTTCATCAAGTTTTTGCATCATCTTAAGGACATCATCCGGAACACCGAACTGTTCGGATCCGCATTTGAAGCCTCTTCTTGACTTCAGCATGCTTTCCTGATACAGCACATACTCTCCTGTTCCGTTGCCGCTTCTGTCATTAAGCTCGCCAAGCACATAGGAGTCATTGCTCGACTTCATCATTCCTACAACTTTGCCGTTATAAAGCGAGATTGAAACAACCGAATTGTCAGCCCCGGGAATGTTGCCCTTGTACGAAAGCACTACATTTCTCAGGTCAACTTCCTTCTCACCGTCTGCGCCTCTTGCAACGATCTTTGCATCAGGAGCGAGAACGTCAAATCTTTCAAGCAATACGGGGATCTTTTCTGTTTCCGAAACCGGAATGAGGAGGCTGATCCTGTAAGTCCTATCCTCAAAAAGTCTGTCATATACCTGCCTGTCAAGCTCCAGTATCTTCGCACCGGTTACCTGATCAGACAATTCTGCCGCGGCTGAAGCCGTTTTGGCGCTGTTGTAACTGAACAACTCAACAGGCCTGTCCTGTGCAAACAAAATACCTGTGCAAAGCAGGAAGACAGTTAGTATTGTTCTTTTCATCACTGATTCATTAAAAAGTTTGTAAAAAAAAAGTAGGGACCTGATTTCTGATCCCTACTCACAATTTCAGACAACAAACAAATTACTGCATGTTTGGATCAATGTCGCATGTGATCTTCAGAGTCTTCTGCGGGCTGTCCGGATCATTTGAGAAAACTATGATCTGCTTGTCCTGCCTGCCCTGTCTTCCCTGAGTGTTAAATGAAATCTTGATCTCGCCTGACTCACCCTTGGAATATTCATTCTTACCGCCGGTTGTTGCTCCTGTGCAACCGCACGAGGTCTGAACCCTCTCAATGATCAAAGGTGACTTGCCCTTGTTTGAGAATTTGAACGAATACTCGAGCTGAGGACCCTGAGGAACCTTTCCAAAATCATGATATTCTTCTTCAAAGAGCAGTTTTGAAGAACTGCCCGAAGCTGAGATTCTGGAGTTGTTCATCAGGAGGAACATTACGCCCGCAATGACCGCAAGTCCAAACACGAAGTAAATTGATTTTGCGACTTTTGACTGAACGAAGTTGCTCATTACTGATTCTCCTTGGTTATATTATTTTCTGAAAAATCCTTCTTTCTTCCGGGGTTGAAGTAGATCAATGCACAGCCTGCGAGAAGCAGGATGTCTTGTATTATTCTTGACAAAATATCACTCTTTTCGCTTACTGTTTCAAGAGAAAAACAGCCGCAGGAAATGTCGAGCCCGAGCGCGTAAGCTCTTGAAAGCGCGATGATAAAAACGATCAGCATGACGCCGATCAGAAATGAACTGCCTTTCCTGAATATTCCGAATATCAGGAACACGGCCGAGAAAAACTCTACATACGGGAGGACAATTGCGAGAATGTTGATGAAAGCGTCAGGAAGAAATTTGTAATTGTATATGGCTCTTGCAAAAGCTTCCTGGTTGAACAGTTTGCCGAGAGACGCGTACAGGAACAACCCGCCCACGATCAGTCTGAGAGCTATCTGAAAAAACCTTCCGGAAATGAAATTCTTCATGATCAGTTAGTTGGATAACCTTTTGCTTTCCACTCAAGGAGGCCGCCTAGATAAATGCCGACGTCTTCATATCCTATTCTTGCAAATTCATATGCATTGTCAATGCTGATCTCGCAGTCGCCGCCACCGCAGTAAGAAACGATCTTCCTGTCCTTTGGAATATCCTTCATTCTTTCCGCCTTCTGCTCAGGGGTAAGCGCCATGAATTCCTTGTAAGGGATGTTTATTGCACCTTTGATATGGCCCTGAGAATATTCTGCTGCATCCCTGCCGTCAATGAACAGCATGCCTTCGTCATAGAACTTCTTCGCATCTTCAACAGTAATGTTCACCGGCTTTATGAAGCCCTCTTTAGTCCTTTGTTTCTGAGCGGGCTTGTCGCCTGTTTTTGAAGATGCCGAATCAATTGCAAATCGTTCCGAATAATCACCTACAAGCCCAATGCCTTTAGGGCTAAGGGCATTTGCGGTGAATCCGGCTACTATACTGATTACAAGTATGATTATTACTTCCTTAATGGTCTTCTTCATATTAATGGTGTGTTGATTCAGTCAAACAGAGATTCAGTTCCCGGCAATCCGGTTCGCTTTTTCAAGCCGAGGTGCCTGTATGCAAGATCAGTTGCCTCGCGGCCTTTGGGCGTGCGTTTGATGAAACCCTCGATAAGCAGAAAAGGTTCGTAAACGTCTTCAATGGTCCCGGGATCTTCGCCTGTTGATGCCGCTATAGTTGAAAGCCCAACCGGGCCGCCGGAGTATTTGACAATGATGGTCTCCAGGATCTTCTTGTCGATCTTGTCGAGCCCGAATTCATCAACATCGAGTGACGATAGTGCAAAGTCCGCAATACCGCGGTCAATCGTTCCGTCTCCTTTGACTATGGCAAAGTCCCTTGTCCTTCTCAGAAGCCTGTTTGCAATCCTCGGCGTTGCCCTGCTTCGCCTTGCTATCTCTGCAGCTCCTTCATCAGTTATGGCGATGTTCATTATCCCTGCAGACCTCTTCACTATGCTTACGAGATTATCGGTGCCGTAATAATCCAGATGACAATTGATCCCGAACCTGTCAAGCATCGGCGAGGAAAGCAATCCCTGCCTTGTGGTTGCTCCAACCAGCGTGAACTTCTCCAGTTTTATCGGTATGCTTCTTGCAGCCGGGCCCTGGTCTATCATTATGTCGAGCCTGTATTCTTCCATGGCAGAGTAGAGAAACTCTTCCACTACCTTGGGAATCCTGTGAATCTCATCTATGAAAAGCACCTCGCCTTTCTTCAGCTTTGTAAGCATTCCGGCGAGGTCGCCCGGCTTCTCAATTACCGGGCCTGATGTCGTAACGATCCCGGCACCTGTCTGATTGGCGATTATGTTTGCCAGTGTTGTCTTGCCAAGGCCGGGCGGGCCGGTGAAGAGTATATGGTCCAGCGGTTCCCCAAGCCTCTTTGAGCTTTCTATGAAAACCTTGAGATTGTTCTTGACCTTCTCCTGCCCTACAAACTCATCAAAATCCTTTGGCCGGATCAGGGAAGTGAAGTCACTTTCGCTGTTGACTTCGGCCTCAAGCAGTTCCGAACCGTTAATGCGGGCTTTACTTTTCATATTTACAAATTTAGTGTTAATTTCATGCAGTTACAATTTTCTTTAAGTATATAAATCAGACATATCATTGAAAGAGGGGAAGATGGTTCTTCAGGTCCGCTTCATTTACCTCGTGAGGAAGATCAGGACTCTGGGGATCGGAATAACGGTTGCGGCAATAGTGATCTATTTCTTCGGACTGCTTGTAGCCGGCAATAATCAAAGGGAAGGATTTGAATCCGTCAACCTGCTGTCAGTTGTCGCATTGGCGGCCGCAGTTCCGCTCACACTGTTCATTAAGAGGGTGATGCTGAAGAAATTAAGCATGGACAATTTCCAGACGGTCTATTTCAATGCGCATGTGGTTCCGTTTGCAGTCATGGATTTCTTTGCACTGTTCTGCCTTTCCACAAACCTGCTTGTGAACGGCAATGTTATCTACGCAACGATAGCCGCCTGCATTACACTTGCCGGCATGATTCTCCTGTTTCCAAAGGAGGAGGACTTTGAAAAGATCGGCCCGGGCGCTCAGGATGAAAGGTAAAGCAATCTCAGCATGAGGTAAAGCGTGAATCCGTCTTTGATCACACCGTTTACGATCATGTCTTTCACTTCATTCTTTGAAAACCACTTTGCTTCGAGGATCTCATTAGCATCAAGATCCGAACTCACCTGCTTTACATTCCTTGCAATGTAGCAGTGGAATTCCTGATTGCTTGAACCGATCGAAGGAAAGTACATGCCGATGTAGGCCAGGTCATCATCTTCAACAGTACAACCGGCTTCCTCCATCAACTCTTCCCTTATGCAATCCCGGTGGCTCATTCCCGGAGGTATTGTGCCGGCAGGGACTTCCCAGCTTTCACAGTCATTTATGTATCTGTAATTCCTTACAAGCATGATCTTTCCTTCGGGGCTTTCCGCTGCAACTCCCGTCCCGTGTCTTTGGAATTCAATCGCTTCAAACAGTATCCGTGAGCCGTCCTTAAGTTCAATGCCGTCAAGGTTTATGTGAATCCACTTTCCGGCAAAGGCCTTCTCGGACTCTCTTACTTTCCAGTGCTTGTCTTTGGAATTATCCATGATGCTGTTATAAATAAAAAGCCCGGCTTTCATGTCCGGGCTTCAAAAAATAATTGTGCTGATTCACGGCTGCCGCGAGTTTACTTGCTGCCTGCGTCAAGTACAACAACCCCGGTTGCAGACATTTCGAATGCCTTCTGCGGTCCTTTTATATCTTCAGATTTCACGGTTGGATTCTTTGACTCGTCATTGAAATGCCTTGCGTCTTCTTCCGAGATCTCTGAGATCACGAATTTTCCCGCTACAATTGCCTCTCTGCCTGCGATATCCTTCGGAAGAAAGAACTCATGGTCGGTCTTGATCCTTGTTGTCTTTCCGTCAGCGCTCAATGTCAGCCAGCAACCCATGGCCTGGCAAACGTCTGCAACCGTCCCTTTCAGTATCACATCCTTGCCGTTCAATTCATCCATCTTCGAAAGAAAATCCGAATAACTGATAACCTCTGACGTTGGGTCAATTGCCTTTCCGTAGAGCATTCCGCCGTCAACTTTCGTTCCGACCGGATCATCAGAGCCCGAGGCTTTCAGGTCAGTGGCGCTGTTGCAGTCCTGTGAATAAACAAGAGCTGTTCCGCTCAAGATCAAGATCGCGGCCAAGAGAAATGACATCAATGTATTTTTCATATTACGATTTGCTCCTCAATTTTATTTGATTGAAATTAGTGAATTTGTGAATCAACAAAAATTCATTCCCGGAACTTTGCGGTCACCGGCACAGCCGAATGTGTGTTCAGAAGGTCTTCACGATCTCTTCCGCAAACTCTGAGCATTTAACTTCAGTAGCATTCTGGATCTGCCTTGCAAAATCGAACGTCACACGTTTGCTCTCAATTGCTGTCCGCAGTCCTTTGTCAATTAGCTCCGCAGGCTCATCCCATCCGAGATATTCGAGAAGCATTTTGCCTGAGAGGATCATAGAGGATGGATTGACCTTGTTAAGCCCTGCAAAGGTCGGGGCCGTTCCGTGCGTAGCTTCAAACACTGCATGTCCGGTGATGTAGTTGATATTTCCGCCGGGAGCAATGCCGATCCCCCCCACCTGAGCGGCTATTGCATCAGACAGGTAATCGCCGTTAAGGTTGCCTGTAGCAATGACATCAAAATCCTCCGGGTCAGTCAGAACCTTCTGAAGAGCATTATCTGCTATGGCATCCTTGATCAGAAGTTTGCCCTTGGCGAGTTCTTCTTTCATTTGCAGATCTGCCGCTTCTCTGCCTGAGGTTTCATTTGTCTTGTCCCATTGCAGCATCGTATATACTTGCTCTCCGAACAGTTCTTCGGCTATTTGGTAACACCATTCCCTGAATGACCCCGAAGTGTATTTCATGATGTTGCCTTTATGTACAATAGTGATCGACCTACGCTTGTTCTTAAGCGCGTATTCGAGCGCGGAGATCATCAGTCTCTGAGTTCCGGTGCGTGACATCACCTTTATTCCGACACCCACTTCCGCGTCATTTGCTTCAGGCCGTCCGGATTGTCTGAGAAAGTCATTGGTCTTTTCCGCAGTTCCGAACCTTATCTTTGCAAATTCATCCGGAAACTCCCTTTCAAGAAAGGCAAGTACCTTCTTGTTCTCTTCAGTGCCCGCCTTGAACTCTATGCCAGTGTAAATGTCTTCAGTGTTCTCCCTGAAAATGACCATGTCAACTTTCCACGGCCTGCGCATGGGAGTTTCGATACCGCCGTAGTATTTTACGGGGCGCAGGCAAACGTAAAGGTCAAGTATCTGCCTGAGTGCAACGTTTATGGACCTTATTCCTTTGCCGATAGGAGTGGTGAGCGGACCTTTGATCCCGACTGTGTATTTTCTGAAGGCATCTACCGTCTCTCCCGGCAGCCATTCATTGGTCAGATGAAATGCCTTTTCCCCGGCAAAGACCTCGAGCCACTTTATGTTGCGCTTGCCTCTGTACACTCTTTCAACCGCCGAGTCCATAACATATCTTGCCGCACTCCAGACTTCAGGCCCGATCCCGTCTCCTTCTATAAAAGGAATTACGGGGTTGTCCGGTACGGAAAGTTTTCCGTTTTGTATGCTGATTACTTCTTCCATTCAGGATATTTTGATGATTAGTGCCTTTAATTTACTCAATGACTGCCAGCCGCGAAATGTAAAGCGAAATGCCTTTTCTGCTCCTTCAAAGCTTCCCGCGAGGTTTGATTTTCCCGCATAATATGAGTATTTTTGTAGAAATCAATTTAACCAAAATTCATTAATGCCACTTAGACACAAATCAGCCCAGAAACGCGCAAGGCAGACGATCAAGAGAACTGAAAGGAATAAGAAATATAAGGCACTACTCAAGGGCGCAGAGAAGAGAGTGGTCAATCTGAAGACGAAAGCCGAAGCTGAAACCGAACTTAAGAAGACCGTAGCTTTGCTTGACAGGGCTGCAACAAAAGGGATAATTCATAAGAACAAAGCAGCTAACAAGAAATCAAAGCTGACGAAGAAGGTCAACAAGCTTTCCTGAACTGTCTTTTTTGAAACGAAATTCGGGAGCAGATCATGTGATCAGCTCCCTTTTTATTTACTGTTGTTGAAAAAGCTTATCCCAAACTCCGTAAATACTCTCAGCGCGCAAAGATATTCCGTCCACCCGCTGCAATTAGCATAAGAACTCTTTATCCCGTAAACGTCAAACAACCAACCGCTCTCCTTGATCTTTACGTTCACCCTGCCGTTCGACTCTTCAAAAGTGAACTCCGTCCTGACGGCATAATCAACAAAAGGGGCGTTCCAGTGAAATGAGATCCTCCTGTATTGCTCAACTTCATCAACTTCGATCAGCGCCGTCTCATCGCCCCAGACCCACAGCACTTCACCCAGGGTGTCAAGGTCGTTCAGACTGTCCGTTGTGAAATACTTCTTTACGTTCACCGCCCTTATGGCATTGTTCCAGACCGTATCCATGTCAGCCCTGATAGATGCCGCAACCAGAAAATATACGTCTCCGGGAGCAACATTCTTACTGACTGGATTGAAGGAGTAGCTGTGCATTGTCAGACGTATGCTGTTACTTCAATTTCCACTTTTGCGTCTTTAGGAAGCCTCGCCACTTCCACCGTGCTTCTTGCAGGCGGAAGTTCAGTGAAGAACTGTGCATAAACTTCGTTCATCTTAGCGAAGTCATTCATGTCTTTAAGAAATACCGTTGTCTTTATCACTTTGTCAAGTGACGACCCGCGGGATTCCAGTATGCTCTTCAGATTGTTGAGCACGTTCCTTGTTTGCCCTGCAACATCATCGGGCGCAATTGCTCCGTCGGCATTCAGCGATACCTGCCCGCTCGTAAAGATCATTCCTCCGTATTCAATGGCCTGCGAATAAGGACCTATCGGCTTCGGAGCATCGGGTGAAAAGACTGACTTTTTCATATATGCAGATTGTGTGTTAGATGCATTTATCAATTATCCTCTCGAGATCGTCGTTTGAAAAGTAATCAATCACGATCTCTCCGGAATGCCTGGACTTTCTTCTGACCGTAACTTTAGTTCCGAAGAAATTCCTTAGCTTGTCTTCTATATTCTGCAGATGCGGGTCGTAGATCTCACCGAGCTTCTGCTTCTTCTTCCTCTGCTTGCCTGCAAGAGGCTTTGTAAAACTCTCCAGTGACTTGACCGTGAGATTATCGGACAATATTTTTTTCCAGAGAATGAGCTGGTCTTCTTCATTTTCAATGCTGAGAAGGAGCCGAGCGTGCGCTTCTGTTATTTCGCTCTTTCTTAGTGAGATCTTGATCTCCACCGGAAGATTCTGAAGTCTCAGAAAGTTAGCAACCGTGCTTCTTTGCTTGGAAACCTTTGCGGCGATCTGTTCCTGAGTAAGATGATGCTCCTCGGAAAGTCTTCTGTATGAATCCGAGAGTTCCATGGGATTAAGGTCTTCGCGCTGAATGTTCTCTATGAGTGCAAGCTCAAGGAGTTCCTCTTCGGTCAGCTTTGAAGATCCTTCGTAAATGTGAACGGGAATCTCCCGAAGTCCTGCAAGCCTTGCGGCCCTGAGTCGCCTCTCTCCGGAAATGAGAATGTATCCGTCATCTTCCTTTGCAACGGAAACCGGCTGTATCATGCCTTTCTCCTTTATTGAATCTGCGAGTTCTTCCAGCTTCGCGGGATCAAAGGCTTCTCTTGGCTGTTTGGGATTTGTCCGGATCTTATCAATTGAAATCCTCAGCGATTCCCGGTCCGGCGAACTTTCAATGCTCTTCAGGTCAACTTTCCTGTCGCTGAAGATTGCGTCAAGCCCTTTGCCCAGAGCGTTAGGTTTGTTGTCCATTTGTCTGATCATTGTAATTGACTGAATCCGGAGCCGGACTTTCAGATCCGTTCATACTTCCCGGTTGCTCACCGTTCCTTTTCAGAAATTCCAGCCCGAGTTCGGAATAGTTTCTCGCACCGGTTGATTCGGGATCATAAACGATGATCGGTTTGCCGTAACTCGGAGCTTCTCCGATCTTGACATTCCTGAATATCTTTGTTGCGTAAACTTTTTCACCGAAGAACTTCCTGAGTTCGGATTCGATCTGATTGGAAAGCTTGAGCCGCGAATCGAACATCGTAAGCAGGTAGCCCTCAATGTTCAGCGAGCTGTTGAATGTGTTCTTTACATTCTTGATGGTGTTCAGCAGCTGTGACAGTCCCTCAAGAGCATAATATTCACACTGAACCGGGATCAGAAGTGAGTCTGCCGCAGTCAGCGCGTTGACCGTTATCAGGCCAAGCGAAGGCGGGCAGTCAACAAATATGAAATCATAGTACCCCGAACTTCTGACAAACTCATGCAGCTTCTTTGCAAGTATGCTTTCTCTCGAGGGAAGGTCCACAAGTTCAAGCTCTGCTGCAACAAGGTTTATGTTAGATGTAACTGCATCAAGATTTTCTATGCCCGTTGAGCGGATGCACTCAGCCATGGGCCTGTCTGAAATGAACACTTCGTATGTAGAATTCCCCTCATTTGCGCTTTCAAATCCGAGGCCTGATGTGGCGTTTGCCTGCGGGTCTGCATCGATCAGAAGAACCTTCTTCCCCAGTTTTGCAATCACGGCGGAAAGATTGATAGCGGTAGTGGTCTTGCCCACCCCGCCCTTCTGATTTGATATGGAGATTATCTTGGGCAATTATTCATTCGGTAGTTACTTTCGGACTGCTCAAAGCTCAAGAGATTCACCCGGCTTGAGCACCCTGCACTTTCTGCCTATTGATTCGATCTTTCTTGCAAACTCTGCTTCATCGGCCCTGATCACATCAAAAGTATTGTAATGAACCGGGACCACCGTATCGGCATTGAGGAACTCCGCAGCTTTTACGGCATCGTCAATCCCCATGGTGAAATTGTCTCCGATCGGAAGGAGTGCATAATTGATCTTATGCATTTCGCCGATGAGCTTCATGTCGTAGAAAAGCGCTGTATCTCCTGCGTGGTAGATGACCGTCCCGCCGGAATCAATAACAACACCGGCCGGATCACCTGCATAAATGCCGTCGGGAGTGGATGAAGAGTGGTGGGCAATAGTCAGCTTCAGGTTTCCAAAGGGAAAACTGTGCGAGCCGCCAAGATTCATGTGATGAACAGATGCTCCAAGCTTCGCGAAGTATTCGGCAAGTTCAAATGTCGCAATTACCTGTGCATCGAATCTTCCCGCAATATCCGCCGTATCGCCGATATGATCGCCGTGTCCGTGTGTCAGAACAATGTAGTCGCACTCTGCCTTGTCAGAGGTTATGTCGCATAACGGATTTCCGGAAATGAATGGGTCTATAAGGATCTTCTTTCCTTTGAGATGAAGTTCAACAAACGAATGCCCGTGATATATTAGCTTGTTCATAGTGACGTGATTTGAATGAAATTACCATTAATGTTCAACTTATTCAATTTAATTGCTTTGATTGCTCATGGTTACGTCCTCTGTTGATCAGGAAAGCTGCAATGTATGCAAGTTGCATTTATTCCGCGGTCTTCTTTATAAGCGGAATTGTGATGAACAATTTGCCCCGGCCTCCTGAAGAGATTGATATTTTTTGTTCGAGTCTTGCGGAATGGATGCTGTCGGTTCTTCTGCAAAATGTAAGGCCTTTCTTAACTTTTTAGTTAAGTGCAAATGAACTATATTTAACTCCATTCAAAAAGTACAAGATAATGTCCAGAATACTCAAAGAAAAACTCACATCACAGTTACCGGAGCTTAGGGAAGAAGCAAAGACACTCGCAAAGAATTTCGGCACAAAGGTCATGGATCAGGTTGTACTTGAACAGATCTACGGCGGAATGAGGGGCATAAAGGGACTGGTTTGCGATACATCTTCTGTAGGACTTGACACAGGTCTTATCATAAGAGGTATCCCGATCCTTCAGCTTACTGACAAGCTCCCTGAGGAGGTCTTTTATCTTCTGCTGACCGGTGAATTGCCGGATGAAGAAGCACTTAAGGATTTGCAGTCTGACCTGAACAAAAGGTCTGAAGTTCCTTCTTATGTTTGGGATGTCCTCAACTCGCTTCCTAAAGACACTCATCCGATGGTAATGCTCAGTACTGCCATTATGTCAATGGAGAAAGAATCGGAATTCAGAAAGAAGTACGATGAAGGCATTGCAAAGGATAAGCTTTGGGAACCTATGTTTGATGACTGTCTCAACATAATCGCAAGGTCAACTCAGATCGCGGCTTTCATTTACAGGAAATGCTTTGACAAGGGAGATATGATCCCGCCGGACCCGTCACTCGACTGGGCTGCAAACTTTGCACACATGCTTGGCATCAAGGATGACGACGGTTCATTCAAGAAGCTTATGAGACTGTATCTCGTGCTTCACAGCGACCATGAAAGCGGTAATGTCAGCGCATTCACATGCCAGGTTGTTTCGTCTGCATTGTCAGATGCGTACTATTCAATGAGCGCAGCTCTGAACGGGCTTGCAGGACCTCTTCACGGACTTGCAAATCAGGAATGCCTCAGGTTCATTTTGAAGATGAGGGAAACCATCGGCCATGTGCCCAGCGATGATGAGGTGCGGGACTATTGCCAGAAACTTCTTGATTCCGGCAAAGTCGTATCAGGTTACGGCCATGCCGTACTGAGGATCACAGACCCGCGCTTTACGGCCTTCCTGAACTGGGGCAAAGAACATATACCGGATGATGAAACATTCAGGATGGTTGGACAGCTGTTCAACATAGTTCCGGACCTCCTTATGAAGCAGGGGAAGGCAAAAGATCCGTGGCCCAATGTGGACGCAGGAAGCGGCTCATTGCTTTATCACTACGGCATGACAGAGTACAAATTCTACACTGTGCTCTTCGGCGTTTCGAGAATACTGGGATTTGCGGCACAGCTCACAATTGCAAGAGCCATGCAGTTCCCGCTCATCAGGCCGAAGTCGGTAACAACGGAGTGGATAAAGAAACAGGCCGCAGTCTGATAAAGGCTTGAAAGCAAGAAGTTCCATTTTTACAGGCGCCCGAAATTCCGGCGCCTTTTTTTATTATCTCCTGAATTGAAAAAGAATAACCCCGGCAAACTCAGGTCGATCTTCGAGCCGAAACTCTTCACTGTTCTGAAGGAAGGGTATTCGGGAAGCCAGTTTGCATCAGACCTTGCTGCCGGAGTGATAGTAGGGATCGTTGCAATTCCTCTTGCAATTGCTTTTGCAATAGCTTCGGGAGTGAAGCCTGAGCAGGGGCTCTATACAGCGGTTGTGGCGGGAATAATTGTCTCGGCTCTCGGAGGAAGCAGGGTGCAGATCGCAGGTCCGACCGGCGCATTCATTGTCATAGTTTACGGAATTGTCAGCAAATACGGATATGACGGTCTGATGATTGCCACGTTCATGGCCGGTATTATGCTCATAATCATGGGCCTTGCAAGGTTCGGCTCATTGCTAAGGTTCGTCCCTTATCCTCTCACTGTCGGATTCACCAGCGGTATTGCAGTCATAATCTTCATTTCTCAGATCAACGATCTGCTTGGACTTCGCCTTGCCTCATTGCCTCCTGATGCAGTTGGAAAGCTGGAAGAGATCGCAAGGCATATAAGCAACATTGATCTTGTTTCCGTTGAACTCGGCATTGCCTCGCTGGCATTGATCCTCATTACTCAGAGACTGATCCCCAAAGTGCCGGGCTCACTTGCCGCTATTGTGATTCTCACCGCTGTTGTAAGTTACCTGCACTTGCCTGTCGAGACCATAGGGTCAAGGTTCGGCGATGTGCCGCAGGGTTTTCCATCACCGGGCATGCCAAACGTAACATGGAGCACAATTACGGGAATGATCTCGCCGGCCATTACAATTGCACTGCTTGGTTCAATAGAGTCACTGCTTTCGGCGGTTGTGGCAGACGGTATGATAAGATCGAAGCACAGGTCAAACACAGAACTGATCGCACAGGGGATTGCCAATCTTGTTTCGCCTGTGTTTTCGGGAATTCCAGCCACTGGAGCAATTGCAAGGACCGCCACAAATGTGAGAAGCGGCGGAAGAACACCTATTGCCGGAATTGTGCACGGGCTTGTCGTGCTTTCTTCAATTCTGCTTTTCGGAAAGTTCGCATCGCTTATTCCCATGCCCGTACTCGCTGCGATCCTGGTAATAGTAGCTTACAATATGAGCGAGTGGAGATCTTTCAGAAAGATACTCAGGTATCCGAAAAGCGATGTTGCCGTGATGGTCACAACTTTCGCGCTGACCGTTTTCGTTGACCTTACGGTTGCAATACAGGTCGGTGTAATTCTTTCGGCGTTCCTTTTCATCAAGAGAATGGCTGATGTTACAAATGTGACCCAGCTTACTGCCGCAGTTAGGGAAGATGAAGAGACCGAGAGCGCTGATTTCGGTGTTGCGGGCATTCCGCCGGGAGTCGAAGTGTTCGAACTTCAGGGTTCGCTTTTCTTCGGAGCCGTTGAGCAGTTTACGGAAACGATAAGGGCAATTGAAAAACCACCGAAGGTATTCATACTTGAAGCGAGGAACCTCCTTGCAGTTGATGCGACCGGGCTCAGGGCAATAGAAGACATTTACGGCATGATGAAAGATCAGGGAACACGTATGATGATCTCGGGAATTCACAAACAGCCGCTGTTTGCAATGGCGAATTCCGGACTCTATGACAAGATCGGCGAAGACATGATCTTCGGCAGTCTTGATGAGGCCATCGGCAGGGCGGAAGTGATGCTCGGGAAAGTAAATGAAAACTGACCGCACGACTTCGGCAATTCAGAACAATTCACTTATCCGGATTCCGGGAAACAGGCTCTGAGATTCCGGCAAACAATAACTTACAACGGGAATCAATGATTATGATGCTCAGGTCATTAGCATCTGCAATTCTCCTTATCTTCGCCGGACTGCTCTTTGCAGCTGAGAATCTGCCTGCGCAGAAGAGCATTCCCGCCGAACAGTTCAGGGCTGACTGCAATATCCTCATCAGCGCTCTGAAGGCTCTGCATCCGGGACTTTACAGGTACGAAACCGAGGATCGGATAAATGAGAAATACGGCAAACTTGTTGATATGCAGGAAGATAATGTCAGCATCAGGGAGGCTTTTCTGAGAATCTCGGAATTTCTTGCGCATATTAAATGCGGACATACAATTGCAAATCCTTATAATCAGAGTGACAGTATAAAGGCCCTTTTGTTCTCCGGAAAGGATAAGCTTCCTTTTACATTTGTACTCATTGGAAAACGCATGATCGTTACAGAAGATGTTTCCGGGGCAGGGATCGGCAGAGGGGCTGAAGTGCTTGAGATAAACGGTGTCAAGACGGAAAGCATTGTTGAACAACTGCTGAAGTATGCCGACGGTGACGGAAGCAATGACGGTCAGAGACTTTATAACATGAGAATTACCGGAGAAGGAGAGCATGAGTTCTTCGATATATACTTTCCGCTGTTGTTTGCACGCGAGTCCGGCAAATTCAGAATATTGTACAGGGATCCTGAAAGTCGTGAAGGAATAACGGAAATGAGCGTGGATGCAATCAGCCGGGAGGAAAGGAAGCAGTTGCTCTCAATGAAATCCGGCAAGAAAGACTTAACGGATGAGTGGAAACTTGAGACGCCCGCGGAGGGCGTTTCACTGCTGAAGTTCGGGACGTTCGTTACATACAATTCCGAACTCGACTGGAAGAAGCTGTTGAGCGATCACTTCGGTGAGATAAACTCGCGCGGAAGTTCCGATCTGATCATTGATATCCGCGGCAACAGCGGCGGCACAACAGAAGTGGCATTTGAGATTCTGTCTTACATATCCGAACAGCCGTTGACCCTTAAATCTCAGAGAGTCGTATGCTACGACATAGTGCCCGATTCACTCAGACAGTACCTATCCACGTGGGACAATTCATTCTATGACAGAACCGCAAGCGTTGATCGTTACGACAGCCGGCTCTTCAGACTAATTGATGAAAATTCAGGGACAGTGAATATCACTCCCAAAGAAAACGGATTCAGGGGAAGAGTTTACCTGCTGGTGGATGAGGCAAACAGCTCGGCGACATTCATACTCGCACGGCTTGTAAGGGAATACAAGCTCGGTTTGCTTGCCGGCCGGGCGACAGGCGGAAATCTGAAAGGCATTACCGGCGGAAACCTGTTCTTCCTCGATCTTCCGAATACAGGTATCGAAGTTGATATTCCCCTGATCACAGAACTCACACCGGCAGACACGCCCGATTCAGGCATTACTCCCGACATATTCATTGATCAGTCGGTGGAGGATATTGCAGGCGGTAAGGACTCCGGTCTTCAGTCTCTGCTGGGCATCATTGGTAAATGACCGATCTGCAATTGAGTACAGTGCAGATCAGGAATGAACTTTGAAGGCCGTAAGAATGGTACAGGGGGCTGAATTCTTCCTTAAGTTACGATGCGAATTGATTGTATTATTGATCTGAAAATGCCAAATTGATCCTCACAATAAACCGCATTCATATTCTTATTTGGCGGTGCTTGTCTAATCTAATCAACTGAATAAATGAACGCACAAAAATTTACCGCAGAACTGATCGGCACATTCTGGCTTGTGCTTGGCGGATGCGGCAGCGCTGTGATATCCGGAGCTTTTCCGGAGCTCGGAATTGGATTTCTCGGAGTGTCATTCGCATTCGGGCTCACTGTTCTTACTATAGCGTACGGACTCGGGCATATATCCGGGGCGCATCTTAATCCCGCTGTTTCGATCGGACTTTGGATAGGCGGCAGATTCAGCACTAAAGAACTTGTACCTTACATCATTGCGCAGATCATCGGCGGCATCCTTGCAGCGTTTGTGCTGTACATAGTTGTGACGGGCAGCGGCAAACCGATCGGAGAATTTGCGGCCAACGGCTACGGCGAGCATTCTCCCGGAAAGTACAGTATGATGTCAGGATTGGTCATTGAGATCGTAATGACATTCATGTTCCTTCTTGTTATACTCGGAGCAACAGACAAGCGCGCGCCGGCGGGCTTTGCCGGACTTGCAATTGGCCTTGCTCTCACACTTATTCATCTAATTAGCATACCGGTAACTAAAACGTCAGTGAATCCCGCAAGAAGCATAAGCCAGGCGGTCTTTGTTGGCGGCTGGGCGCTTGAACAGCTCTGGCTCTTCATTGTTGCACCGGTGATCGGAGCTATTCTCGCGGGTCTCGTTTACAAGATGTTTGAGAACAAAAATTGAAAAGGGCTTCTGCAGAAGTTCCATGATCTGCAGACAGCATCAAGGCAATGAATCAACAGCAGGCAATTGAATATCTTGGCAGGATCGGGTTCAAAGGAAATCTGACTCCCGGTCCCGCCACTCTTATTGAGTTGCAGAGACTGCACCTGCTTCACATTCCGTTTGAGAATCTTGATATTCATATTGGAAGGGAAATACTGCTCAACCCGGACAGACTTTTCGCAAAGGTGATAACGGGGAAGAGGGGAGGTTTCTGCTATGAACTTAATCTGTTGTTCGGGGAGTTGCTTTGCTACGCCGGGTTTGAGACAAGGCTCGTTTCTGCGCGTGTGGCGACCGGCTCGGGAGGCTTTGGAGATGAATTCGATCACATGGCAATCATAGTTTCGATGAACGGTAATGAATATCTTTCGGATGTCGGATTCGGAGAATTCACTTTTGCCCCGCTGTTGATCTCCGCAGGTGTGAAGCAGATTGATGAAAGAGGGGAATTTGTCATTGAGAAATATGATGAGGAACATCTCATTGTGAGGAAGAAGAAAGAAGACTCTTGTGAAGACCAGTACCTCTTTTCACTTATGGGCAGAAGTCCGCATGAGTTTGAAGGAATGTGCAGGTATCATCAAACATCTCCCGAATCACATTTTACGAGAAAGAGATTGTGTTCACTGCCTTTTGACGGTGGAAGGATCACGCTGACAGGAGATTCTCTGAAGATCACAAGAGGAAGTGAAACTATCGAAACACCGGTGAAAAGCGATGAAGAGTTCAATCGCCTGCTTAAGGAGAAGTTCGGAATTGTACTTTGACCGCCCGGTCAGACCCGCAGGTTCCAGTCCTTCAGATCATCAATGATCTCGTAGTTGGTAAGGTCGTAATGAAGCGGAGTCACTGAGACGTAGTTGTCGAGGATCGCCGGATGATCAAAATCAGTTGACTTGTCCTTAAGACTCATCCTGCCTGAAAGCCAGAAGTATTCCCGCTTGTTCGGATCCATTCTTGAGTCAAAGTAATCATCCCAGAATGACTTGCCCTGCCTTGTAATAAGCACGCCCTTGATCTTGTCTTTGGGTACTGGTGGCACGTTTACATTCAGCAGTGTTCCCTTTGGCAGTCCGTGCTTCAGCACGGCCTTTGCGATAACGGCCGAGAATTTTGCGGCGGCGCTGAAATCACCGTATGTGAAACTCGCGAGAGAAACAGCTATCGAGGGAATTCCGAGAATTGTGCCTTCGGTTGCCGCAGAGACAGTTCCTGAATAGATCACATTGACGGCCGTGTTCGAGCCGTGGTTGATGCCTGAGATCAGCAGGTCTATCTTCTTACCTTTCAAGAGATTTCTGATTGCCAGCTTGACTGAGTCTGCCGGAGTACCGGTAACCGCATATCCGTAGAAGTTCTTGTCAATCAGCACTTTGTAAGCCCTGATGGGCTGTGCGATCGTAACAGAATGGCCTACCGCGCTTTGCTGAGTATGCGGCGCTACCACATGCACTTCGGCAAACTTTCTCATGCTCCTCCACAGGGCTCTTATGCCGTCAGAACTTATTCCGTCATCGTTTGAAATCAGTATTACCGGCTTGGACATTTTCGTTTTGTTGGATTATTCTTCTCTTCTTATCGCCTGAAGTTTCCTCCAGACCATGTCTTTAAGCTCTTTGAGATTTTCACCGCTAACTGAAGATATTACGATCTTCTCTTCGTCAGTCTTCAGCTTTTCCAGTTTCCTTTTAAGTGTATCGTCTATCGCGTCGGATTTTGTGAAGCAGATGATCCTGGGCTTGTCAAGAAGATCGGCCTCATAGTTCTCCAGTTCACTAAGCAGCACTCTGTAATCCTTCAGGCACTCCTTTTTGTTTGCAGGCGGCTGAATGAGGGTCGAGTCAATGAGGAACAGCAGTATGCGGGTTCGTTCAATGTGTTTGAGGAATCTGATCCCAAGCCCTTTGCCGGAAGATGCTCCCTCGATGATGCCCGGAATATCGGCCACGACAAATGAATCATATTCGCCGTAACGTACTATCCCGAGATTCGGCGTAAGTGTGGTGAAAGGATAATCCGCTATTTTGGGCTTCGCCGCGGAGATTGCCGAGATCAGTGTTGACTTGCCTGCATTGGGAAATCCGACGAGACCGGCATCAGCGATCAGCTTAAGCTCAATTATGAGGTTCAGTTCGGAACCTGCCTGACCGGGCTGGGCATATCTTGGCGCCTGATTAGTCGGTGTCTTGAAATGATTGTTACCTTTGCCGCCCCTTCCGCCCTTCAGGGCGATGAACTCTTCACCGTCTTTCAGAAGTTCGGCAAGAACCCGGCCGCTGTCAGCATCCTTTATAATGCTTCCGCACGGAACCAGAATTACTTCGTCCCTGCCGTCCTTTCCGGTCTTGAGTGCGCCTTGCCCGTGCTGGCCGCGCTCAGCCTTGTAGTGAGCTTTGTACCTAAAATCAATGAGAGTGGATAACTGGTGTGTGGCCCTGAATATAATGTTTCCGCCCCTCCCGCCGTCTCCTCCGTTGGGGCCGCCTTTCGGAACATATTTCTCTCTCCTGAAACTTACGCAGCCGTTTCCGCCGTCACCTGAACGAACATAGATCTTTGCACTGTCTAAGAACAATCCTTATCCCCGCCCTACGTAATAGTCGTTCAGTGTGTCAACAAATGCGATCACGTCCTTGTTGTATATGTCCACTTCGTTTGCCCGGAACACCTCCTTCAGATGATTCGATGCCTCGAACCATGTCTTGTAATTGCTCAGCTTTGAAAATGAACGCGTGACATATTCGAAATCGGAATTGTAAACACGCTCAAGTATCTTGTCGAATTGCTTTTCAGAAAACAGCTTCTTTATCTCAGAAATGTCATGCACGTTTGACCTTTCCTCGCTCTTCTCTTTTTCAGCTGCTATAACTGAAGTCTGAACGGTTTGAACGGTTTCCTTGTCCCTCATGAAGCCCGGTTTTCCTGTGTTTTCCAGCTCTGCCGGTTTTGTCTCATTCACAACAGACGGCTCCTTTGCCGGCGGTTGCTTAATCGTTATTTTCGTGTCTGCCTTCTCTTCAATTGCGGATGCTTCTGACTGTGCCGGAACTGTTTCAGTTTTCAGTTCTCTGATCTCCGGAACGGCTTCTTCCACCGGCTTCTCAGTTTCTTCCTTTATCTGTTCATCCTTATCGGAAGTATCATACTTGTTCATGAGTACTTTGATCACATCCTTGAGGCAGATCTCATACTCTTCGTTAATGCCCTTCACAAACTGAAACTTCTTCTCAATATCAAAATAATACTTATCGTTGAGAAATATCTTTATGAAAGAGTACGGGATCGTTGACTCGAGATTGAAATCCTGCTCGTCATACTTCAGAAGGAAGATCTGAAGGAAAAAATTCTTGATCTTCGCGTTGTTAATATCAGTAGTAAGCTTTCTGTAGATCGCCTTGTTCGTTTCGTCAATAATTAGCGAGACCTCATTCCTTGTGATGAATATGGAGAAGTTGTCTTTCAGGACATCATTGATTGAATCTATGTAGAAATTGTAAAAGGGAAACAGCTCAAGCTTTTTTGAGATGTCGGAAGGCGGACGCGATTCATAGCTTCCGAACATGTATGTCAGCAGTGTCCACTTGGGACGGATCGCGTAGTTGAACCTCAGTTTCACCGCCTTTGTGATACGGTCGAGGATCTCATCCTGATTGTCGGCATCCTCAAGCATATTGATGAGATAGTTCTTTGTAAACTCGGAAAGAGAGCTCTTGTAGATTGATTCCTGCGTGATCTTCTCGCCCGCAGTCACAGAGTTCATAAGGCTTTCACAAGCCTCTTTCTCTCTTTCAATCATCCTTAGTACAAAGGTTTCAATCATGTCAGAGTTTGCTAATTAATTTTTTGGGATTTCCATTTTTGTAAGTGATTGCTCAACAAGCGCCGAAGCATTACTCCAGTCAATTTCTTCCAATGCATGAGTACCTTCGCTCAGCTTGTCAAGAATTGATTCCTGGATTTTTCCTCTTTTCAGCGCCTCGGAATATGGCACACGCAAAAAAGTGACCATCGAATATTTCGGTATGAATATGTCAGGGTGCCTTTTGAATAGTTCGGCTTCTATCTTCTTCTTGAACTGGAATCGCGGATCGGCTACAAGATCGCGCATCTCGATGAAATTCTCCTGTGCAAGGTCTGCAATTGCATCCGTGTTCGGTTTGCGGATCGCCTGATATTCTGCAAACACTTTCTTCCATTCAGCGCCGTGCACACCTATCAGCTCATTCAGAACCGTGCAGTCTTCAAACGCAGCATTCATGCCCTGTCCGAAGAACGGCACAATGGCATGCGCTGAATCTCCGAGCAGTGTCACAACATCACCGAACGTCCACGGATAACATTTGACCGTCATCAGCGTGCCTGTGGGATGCGAGTAGTACTGCTCTTCAAGGTCAGGCATCAGGGCAAGAGCATCGGGGAAGTTCCTTTCAAAAAATGGAATAAGATTGTTCCGCTCTTCAAGATGCTCAAGACTGTTTTCGCCTCCAAGGACTTTGTCGAACGGGAGAAACAAAGTGCATGTGAAACTGCCTTCCAGGTTCGGGAGAGCGATCAGCATGTATGAACCTCTCGGCCAGATGTGAAGCGCATTCTTCTCCATCAGAAAACCGCCGTCACTGCCGGACGGTATAGTGAGTTCCTTGTATCCGTAGTTCTCGTAAACCTGCGCGAAATTAAATCTCGGGATCTTCATCATTTCCATTCTCACTGCGGATGTGGCGCCGTCTGTTGCTATCACTGCTTCCGCCTCCACGCTGAAATTCTCTCCGGTTTGGTCATCCGTGAATGAGACAACCTTTCCGGCAAAATCAATACCTGTGCATCTGCTGTTGAATCTTATTTTTCTTCCGGTAATGCTTTCGGACAGGTCCATAAGAGATCTGTTAAGCTCAGCCCTTGATACCGCATTGATGTACTCGGTATCATCCTTACCGTATCGCTGAAATGAAAGCGTGCCGTCGGGTGCATGGAGCTTTCTTCCGTACATGGGTATGGAGATCTTACGGATCTCGTCATACAGTCCAACCTCCTTAAGCGCATGTATGCCTCTTGTGGAAAGGGCGAGGTTAATTGACTTGCCGCCTCCCGCATCAGACTTCCGCATATCCGGCCTTCTTTCATACACGTCGGCCTCAATGCCGCGCTTTGCGAAGTAAACCGAAAGAAGCGATCCTGCTAGGCCCGCTCCCACTATCACCATTCTCTTATCCGCCACTTTCTTCCACAAGCCCGCTTAATATTTCAGAAAATCTGTAAACATCCCCGAATGTATTGTAAAGAGGCACGGGTGCAACCCTTATTACATCGGGCTCGCGCCAGTCACATATAACATTTCTTTCAATGAGCTTACTGAATATCTCTTTGCCGTTCCCGGATATCTTCAGCGATAACTGACAGCCGCGTTCTTCAATTTGCTCCGGTGTAATTATCTCAACCTTGCCTGCGAGTCTGTCATTTATCAGGTGATGAAGGTAAGAAGTCATCGCAACGCTCTTTTCACGGATCCTGTCCATGCCCGCCTCAGCAAATATGTCAAGCGATGCCTTGAGGGAAGCAAGCTGAAATATGGGTGGGTTGCTTACCTGCCAACTCTCGGCAGTAAGAATCGGCTCAAATTTATGGCCCATCAGAAAACGGGTTGACTTGTCGTGCCCCCACCATCCAAGGAACTTAGGCAACTCCCGGTCGTTATGAAATCTCTTGTTAACATAACAGCCGCCAATCGCTCCCGGCCCGCCGTTCAGGTATTTGTAATTGCACCATACCGCAAAATCAACATCCCACTCGTGAAGTTTCAGTCTCAGGTTGCCGGCTGCGTGCGCGAGGTCAAATCCTGCCGTGATGCCTTTTGCATGGGCAGCGCGGGTGATCCTTTCCATGTCAAATGCCTGCCCCGTGTAATAGTTCACACCTCCGAGCCAAACCAGCGCTATCTCATCACCATGAACGGAAATCATTTCTTCAATGTCTTCCGTCCTGATGCAGTGTTCGCCGCTACGCGGCCTCGCTTCAATAATGCATTCGGCAGGATCCAGTCCGTGAAATCTTATCTGCGACTCCACGGCATAATAATCGGACGGAAAGGACATCGCCTCTATCAGTATCTTTCTCTTTTTTTTCTCAGGCCTGTAGAAGCTGACAAACATGAAGTGAAGATTTGCCGTAAGCGAGTTCATGTTCACCACCTCTTCAGGAAGTGCGCCTGTGATTTCCGCAGTCTGCGTGGTGAGAAATTCGTGATACGGCATCCAGGGATTCTTTGCCTTTGTATGCCCCTCAACGGCAAACTTCTCCCAGTCCTCAAGTTCCTGTTCAATGCGGCTCTTCACGGACTTTGGCTGAAGGCCGAGTGAATTGCCCGCAAAGTAGATCACTTCCTGGCCGTCGCTTCCGCGCGGGATCAGAAATTTATCCCTGAACGGCCTGAGCACGTCGCGGCCGTCAAGTACTTCGTAACACTTTTCTGCTGTCTGTTCAGCCATTAATAAGGAGGTGAACTCTTGTTTGTCTTCCGCGAATAATCAAGTTTCTTCTTAGGTAACTTTGTATCCTCTTAAGAATCTTCCCATCTTTGTCTTGTCTTTGGATGCACTGAGAAAAGCCGAATTCAGTTCATCAAATGACTTGCTGTTCCTGTATATAAGTTCGTCAATCAGTTCGTACGTGTTGTCATATTCAATGAAATGATTGTAGTAGGCGAGAACGATCTCGCTTGCAAGCTTCGACCGTGAATCAAAGATCTCTGTGAACCTCTTATCAGGATCGTCCTGAGTTCCGTCAAAGAGGAGTATGTTGAAATATCCTCCCACACCCATATTGTACTTGGCCGCGCCGTTGGTCGCCCGCAAAAGCTGTATCATTCCTTCAACCCTGTCAATGTGGCCCCTTCTTTCATCAAGTGTCTTACTGCTTGCATAATCGGAGAAAATGATCTGTGCAGAATCCGAACCGGAACCGACGGTCTCAAACACTGATGTTGATTTCATCAGCGTCATCTCCGTCTTCATGCTCATCTTAGATATCTTGAACTCGCCCGTTTCATCGAATCCCGCAATGATGGCCGCATTCAGGAAGATCGAATCTACCTCAGGAGCATTGCGCCAGTTAATGAGGTCATACACCTTCTCCTTCATCTCCTTCTGCTGGATCTCTATCTTCTCACCCGCTGAATTCTTGTAATATCCCTGAAGGTAATCTCCCGTATCAAAATCAAAGTAGCCCTTTATGATATCGTTTATGTGCCTGTGCTTGACCTTGGTCATTTCTTCATAACCGATCTGAAATACTTCGTCAATGGATTTGAAATGTTCATGCTTCTCTTTACGGCTCCGCATCGCGTCAAAATCCCTGTTGAGCCTCTCCTTTATGCCTTTTCTGATCTCATCGCCGATCGCCGTTGTGCCGGTGCCTCCGTAAACAGCTTCGAACTTGATCGACTCGCGGATGCGCGTCGGAACTATCTTCTGTATCTTGTCTGACGACATCATCTTTCGCACATCTCCGATCGTCGTCTGCTCATCACAGCACATTGCACCTGTGTGCTTGCTGAATATCAGTGCGTTTACTACGGTCATTAGTAGAAAATTTTTATGCTTTATATCCTCTCATGAACAGGTCGAGCTTGCCGGGGTCTGTTGCATTTGCAAACAGAATGTTCTCGGCTTCGTTCAGATCGAAATCTGCATTTTGAAATACTATTCTGTCTGTCAGATCAAAGCAGAACTCCTTTGAAACAAGGCCGCAGTCGTATGCGCCAACAAGTTCTTTCAGAAACTGCGACTTGTTTCCGGTTATCTCAAGATATCTGTCGTTGTGAGACTTGCCGGCGCCGTCTATGTAGATTATGTCATAGTATCCGCCGACCTCACTGTTCTTCAGGGCTGTCAGATTTGTTATCCTTATAAGCTCAACAAGTCCGAAGACTCTGTCAACTCCCATTCTCCGTTTGTCAAGCGAGAGTTTGTTGATAAGTTCGCCGAATGCAAGTGATGTTGTGGTTGATCCTGCGCCTACAGCATTGTAGAGGCTTGTTGATATATAAAGGTGTGTCATTCCCCCGTAGAAATCATACGTAGTGAAACCGTTCGTGCCGTCCGTTCCTATTATGATCCCCTCGATCTCGTTGAGGTCCTTCATGGCATCTCCCTTAAGCATGATGAAGTCCATCGCTTTTGATACGATCTTGTCTTCCTTGATCTCAACCTTCTCCTCACCCTTCATGTAATAGCACCTGTTGAAATCGTCAATGCCGAAACCGAACAACCCCTTGAGCTTCTTGTTCACCATGTCTTTTGACACGCTCTGAAAAATACTGAGGGCTATCCTTGAAACATCTTCGACAGTGAAGAACATTTTCTCTGCGCTTCCGGACCGCTTGTAGGCGGCATACTTCTCGGCGAGCGATCTTGTGATCCTGTCAATCACCTCGTTGGTTACGGCAATATTGCCGGAACCGCCGTACACCGCCTCGAGCCCAAGCTCATTGCTCATCTCTTCGGTAATGAGAGGCCTCATATTATCTGCGGTGTGAACGCGCCTTCGTCCTCCGATGAAATATTCCTCATCTGTTATGATGGCGCCTGAATGGTAGCTGAACTTGAGTGAATTTACTAAAGCCAAGCTGATTAGATTTGTTTGACGCAATTTAACAATTCTATGCGACTATTGCCCTTCACTTTGCAGTGAAAAGTTACTTAAGTGCGAATTGCAGGCGTGTTGCTTCAGCAGAGGGGATAGATCAGAACTCTGCTCGGAGCCGCGTCTGCCATGAAGTCAGGGATTTGTATTGACGCGAAGTACCGGCCGTCGGGTATCCGGTTGTCAGCAAAGATCATTTCAGTTATGGTCTTACGGGAGCAGTTCGCGCCGTCTATCTCGTGGCTTCCCAGCGGTACATTCCAGAAGATGTGATGAGCTGTAAGCCGCCCCTCGTCAAAGGTCCTGTCAACCGAAGGGATGTCAATAAGCAGATGATCCACTCCGATCTGTACAATATACTCCATTGCTTCCATGGAAAAGAACGGCGGAAGCATTCGGGAATATTGCCTGCTAACTTTATCTTCTCTGTTCGGGAGCGTCCTTATGATAAGGCCTTTAAGAAAGTCACCGCTTACTGACTTCAGTTTTGTCTCAAGCGAACCGGCTGTAATGAGAAGGTCATCCTCATTCTTGGGCGGGTCATAGCTCTCTTCCGTGCTTTCCGCCGGCACGGGTTCAATGCTTATGAGGGTGGAAGGAATGAGCAGGTCGTTAACGAACCTGTTAACATGAATCCTGTCAAATGATATATGCCCTGCACACTCTGTGTGTGTGCCGTTGCAGTGAGTGATCATCCGGTACTCTTCAAAGTTGCAGCCGCCGCCCCTTCTTGTATCTCCTGTGAAACTTCCGGCT
Organism: Ignavibacteria bacterium; assembly: GCA_019694675.1. Taxonomy (GTDB): domain Bacteria; phylum Bacteroidota; class Ignavibacteria; order Tepidaquicellales; family Tepidaquicellaceae; genus JADJAH01. The sequence continues at coordinate 15,078 of JAIBBK010000082.1, read as the reverse complement.
TCGTACGCTTTTGCAGATGCCCTGTCAACATCATAGGTATTGGGCTGACTGCCGTGGAAATTGAGCGGTATGGAGATCACATCAAACGATGACGTGTCAATGCTGTAATCTGTTTCCGAAAGAGTGATGTTGATCTTCATAAGATGGCTTTAATTTAGTTCAGTGATATCACAGCTTGAGCTTTCTCAGCCGCGGCGAAACAATTGTTACAAAGGTCACGATCAGCAGTGTCATTGCTCCGCCGAATAAGACTGAAGGAACTGTTCCGAGAAGCTTTGCGGCAACGCCGGATTCAAACGCTCCGATCTCGTTTGAAGAGCCAATGAAGATGCTGTTCACAGCCGACACTCTTCCTTTCATATTGTCAGGCGTCATTAGCTGTATGATGGTTGCTCTTATAACTACACTGACTGAATCAAATGCTCCGCTCAGAAGCAGTGCGGCGAATGACAGGAAAAAGTTTCTCGACAGTCCGAACACGATTATGCAAATCCCGAATCCGAAAACCCCAATGAGCAGGTTCCTTCCGGCATTGCCTGTGAGCGGCCGGCGCGTCATGAACACTGCCATTATCACGGCACCCACTGACGGCGCGGCACGGAGCGCGCCGAGTCCCTGCGGGCCAACGCTGAGTATCTCGCCCGCAAAGATAGGTAGGAGTGCAACTGCGCCTCCGAACAGCACTGCAAATAGATCGAGCGATATTGCTCCCAGTATCACCTTCTTCTTGAAAACGAACTTCAACCCCGCCGTCAGCTTCTCTGTAAGCGATTGCTCATCGGTCACTTCGGGTTTCGGCTTTCTGGTGATGGGCAGGATAAGGAATATTGCCGCTACCCAGAACGCAAGTATAGTAGAGTATGTTGCAGTTGCTCCGGCAAAGCCGTAAAGCAGTCCGCCTATAGCCGGACCGGAGACAGCGCCGGTCTGCCACGTGGATGTATTCCATGTTATTGCATTCGGTAAAACTTCCTTCGGAACAAGCTGAGAGACGAATGCAAAGAATGACGGCGCTGAAAATCCTCTCCCTATGCCGCTGAGGAATATCACTCCGTAGATTGAGTAGACAGTGCCGGTGTCAGTTAGGTCAAGGCTTCCGGAAGAGACTATCAGAAGAAGAAGCGAGCAGAAACTCATAAGGAAGACCGATGCCATAACGATCTTCTTCCTATCGTTGGTGTCTGTAATATGTCCCGAGAAGAAGAGCACCGATATTGACGGAATTGCCTCGGCAAGCCCGATCAGTCCGAGGGAAAGAGGGTCCTTTGTGATCTCGTAGATCTGCCATCCGACAATCACCGCCTGCATCTGTGACGCGATAGTGACACACAGGCGTGCAATTGTGAAATTCCTGAACTCCCAGAATCTTAATGCGGAATAAGGATCAGGTTTTTTCTCGTTGTTCAAGTGTAATAATGAATTCAGGAGTGTATTGTGCAAAGATAAATGTATGCCGTGAATTTGGAAACTTAAATCTGACAGATTCGGCGCCCTGAATTCTGAATTGAGTCCACTTCATCAGCAGAGACCTTGACAGACTGCATACCTGATTATTCCGGTGTACCGGAGAGAACATCATCTTCTTCAGGCCTTTACTTCCTGCGTCATTCAAATTTGAATCCTTTCCGAGAGATGTAATACCTATATTTATGGACATTTCAAAGCATACAAATCACTATACACAATGGCAAAGAAATACGTTTACTACTTCGGAAACGGAAAGGCTGAAGGCAAAGCTGATATGAAAGGACTGCTTGGCGGAAAGGGAGCCAATCTTGCAGAAATGACAAACATCGGACTTCCGGTTCCTCCCGGATTTACAATCACCACAGAAGCCTGCAACTACTATTATGCAAACAAGAGAAAGTATCCCAAGGAACTTAAGGAGCAACTGAAAAATGCGCTTAAGAAACTTGAAAAGGATTACGGAAGCCGGTTCGGCGATCAGAATGATCCTCTCTTGCTTAGCGTACGTTCGGGTGCAAGGGCTTCAATGCCCGGAATGATGGACACTGTTCTTAACCTCGGACTCAATGACAGGACGGTTGAAGGCCTCATAAGAAAGACCGGCAATGCGAGGTTCGTTTATGATTCTTACAGAAGATTTGTGCAGATGTACGGCGATGTAGTGCTGGACCTCAAGCCGAAAGACAAACATCAGTTAGATCCTTTTGAGGAGATCATCTCTGCAAAGAAGAAGAAGCTCGGCATCAAGAGCGATATGGAATTCAGCGCTCAGGATCTGAAGGAGCTTGCATCGGAGTTCAAGGATGAGATCAAGAAAGATTCAGGGCAGGATTTTCCCGACGATCCCATGGAACAGTTGTGGGGTGCGGTCGGAGCGGTGTTCAAATCATGGATGAATGACAGGGCTATCGTTTACAGAAAGCTGAACAACATTCCGGCGGAATGGGGAACGGCTGTAAATGTTCAGTCAATGGTGTTCGGAAACCTCGGAGAGACCTCGGGAACCGGTGTTGCATTTACAAGGGACCCTTCGAACGGGGCGGATGAATTTTACGGAGAGTACCTTATGAATGCGCAGGGCGAAGATGTGGTAGCAGGCATCAGGACTCCTCTGCCGATTTCACAGCTTAAGAAAGATGATCCCAAGATCTACAAACAGCTTGACGATGTGAGGCGAAAGCTTGAGAAACATTACAGGGATATGATGGATATTGAGTTCACCATTCAGGAAGAGAAGCTCTACATGCTTCAGTGCAGAGTTGGCAAAAGGACAGGATTCGCATCCGTAAAGATTGCTGTGGACATGGTGAAGGAAAAGCTCATCCGGGAAAAGGAAGCTGTGATGAGAGTTGAACCCGAACAACTGAACCAGTTGCTGAGGCCGATATTTTCTCAGTCCGAAAAGCAGGAGGCGATAAAGAAGGGCAACCTTCTTGCGACCGGGCTGAATGCAGGCCCGGGAGCTGCTGCCGGTAGGGTTTATTTCAACTCATATGATGCGGTGAATGCAAAAGCAAGAGGTGAGGAAGTCCTTCTTGTGAGAATTGAGACTTCTCCCGAAGACATCAGAGGCATGAATGCGGCTGAGGGAATTCTCACATCGAGAGGCGGCATGACCTCACACGCGGCTCTTGTTGCAAGGCAGATGGGAAAGGTCTGCGTTGCAGGTTGCGGATCGCTTGAAATAGATTACCTTCTCAAGACTGTAAAGGTGGAAGGCAAGCCGCATGTGATTCACGAGGGCGACTATCTTTCCATTGACGGTTCCACGGGTGAAGTTATAGTCGGAAGACTGAATGCAAAACCCTCGGAAATTCTGCAGGTGCTGATAGACAAGACCCTGAAACCGGAACAGTCTGTTACATACAGGTATTATTCCGAGTTCATGAAATGGGTTGACAAGTTCAGAAGGATGAAGATCAGAACCAATGCCGATCAGCCGGATCAAAGCGCCAATGCTATTGCATTCGGAGCGGAAGGCATCGGACTCTGCAGGACAGAGCACATGTTCTTCGGAGGTGACAGGATCGATGCAGTGCGGGAGATGATACTTGCATATACTGAAGAAGGAAGAAGAAAAGCTCTTGCGAAACTTCTGCCGTATCAGAAGAATGACTTCATTGGTATCTTTGAAGTTATGAAAGGAAGGCCGGTGACCATCAGGACTCTGGATCCTCCTCTTCATGAGTTCCTTCCGAGGACGGAAATAGAGATCAAGAAGCTGGCATCGCACATCGGTACGAAGATCGATGAGATAACATACAAGATACATGCGCTTGAAGAGTCAAACCCGATGCTCGGCCACAGGGGCTGCAGACTCGGCATTACATATCCCGAGATAACTGAGATGCAGGCGCGGGCGATCTTTGAAGCCGCCGCACATGTGCAGAAGAAGGGTATAAAGGTTGAACCTGAAGTGATGATACCGCTCATCAGCGGCGAAAAGGAATTCATAGAACAGGAAATCATAATCAGGAGAGTGGCCGATGAAGTGATGAAGGAGCAGAAAGTGAAGATAAAATACAAGGTCGGTACAATGATAGAGATCCCGCGGGCAGCGATCACCGCCGGGCGAATTGCCGAGAACGCAGAGTTCTTCTCATTCGGGACAAACGACCTGACTCAGATGACTTACGGAATTTCAAGAGATGATTCGGCGTCGTTCATACCTTATTATATGGAGAAGGAGCTAATGAAGAGAAATCCCTTTGAGTCAATTGATACGGACGGAGTCGGAATGCTTATGGATTACGCAGTAAGGGAAGGCAGAAGGACACAGCCGAAGATCAAGCTTGGCATTTGCGGTGAGCACGGCGGAGAACCGGATTCGATCGATTTCTGCAACAGGCTCAAACTTGACTATGTGAGCTGCTCGCCGTTCAGGGTTCCGGTTGCAAGGCTTGCGGCCGCAAGGGCAAGCATTTCTCAGGATGACTGATCCGGAGACCCTCATCCGCAATGAGCAGTATGGATTCTTGATACATGTGTGAGAGACCGACAGCAGGCGCTTTGATTTTGCGCCTGCTGTTCTTGTTTTGATTCCGTTCACTATTATCCAGGACTTAGTTCGGATCATGCAGATCAAGCAAAGACAGTTCAAGTGATTTTGTTAAGCGATAATCATAAACTATGAATGAAAACACTTCTCCGGTAACGATCGCAGATATTGAGAAGATCGCGGCGGAAAAAATTCCGGGATTCGCATTCGATTATTATTCCAGCGGGGCGGACGATGAGATCACCCTGAGGGAAAACTCAAATGCATTTGACAGGATACTTCTGAACTACAGAGTACTGGTAGATGTGAGCAGCAGGGATCTTTCCGTCACAATTCTTGGAGAGAAGATCAGCATGCCGGTGATAATTGCACCGACTGCATTTCACAGGCTTGCACATCCGGACGGCGAAATGGCAGTTGCGCGTGCCGCAAGTGCTGAACAAACGATAATGACGCTGAGCACTTTGTCTAACTCCGGATTGGAAGAAGTTGCACGGGAAACGAATTGGCCGCTTTGGTTTCAGCTCTATGTATTCAAAGACAGGGAAGTTACCCGGGAGCTTGTTTCGAAAGCGGAAACAGCAGGATGCAAAGCTCTTGTGCTGACTGTTGATGCACCTCTGCTGGGCAGAAGGATCAGGGACGTAAGAAACAGGTTCAATCTGCCGGAAGGTATAGTGGTGAAGAATCTGGAGCCGTTCATGAAAGAGATGCTGCCGAGGGATCAGGAATCGGGAATAGCGGGATACTTCGCAAGAAATCTCGATCCGTCATTGTCATGGAAGGATGTCGAATGGCTCAAGTCAATTACACGGCTTCCGGTGATTGTGAAAGGAATAATCTGCAGGGAAGATGCAATGCTTGCAGTTGAAAACGGTGTTGACGGAATCGTTGTCTCCAATCACGGCGGGCGACAGCTTGATACCTGCAGTGCGACCGTTGACGCACTTCCCGGCATAGCGGAAGCTGTCTCAAAGAAGATACTTGTACTGATGGACGGAGGTGTCAGAAGGGGAACTGATGTACTGAAGGCGGTTGCGCTCGGAGCTGATGCAGTGCTTATAGGAAGGCCGGTGATCTACGGACTCGGATACGACGGCGAAAAAGGTGTGAGAAAAGTTTTCGAAATCCTCCGCACTGAACTTGATCTTGCAATGGCGCTTTGCGGATGCAGAAGCATCGGAGAAATAAAAAGATCTCTCATAGTAAAATAAACAACACTCTGCAGTGTGCAACATTCTGCAGAGTGTTGAGGGTTGTCATGAAGAAAATCAGTCTGTGTAAGTTACCTTGTATCTGTAGATCGTTTCTGCAAAATCAGGGTAAGTCCAGAGATTCAGAGAGTTTAGCATCCCGTATGCATTTTCTCTCAGGTTGTCATTCTCCGTATTCAGTCCCTTGAATACGATCTTCCCTTCCTTATTGACGGTCGCTTCGATCAGTACAATTCCGTCCAGTTCATCTGATGAATATCTCAAAAATCTTTCCTGCAAAGCAGTTTCGATCTCATCTCCCAATTGCTCCCGCAATTCGCTTTCTGTTGCGGCGGTAAGCCGCGCCGGACCTGCATTTCCGCTTACTGCAATGAACAGCAGTAAAACCGGTACCAGGTAAATGATCTTTATCATTCTCATTTTGAATTCCCTCCTTAGTTGTTCTCTTTGATTCATTATTCGCAAATGCCTCTGAAAAGTTTCAGTACGTCAGAAAATTTTTTGCTTCACATTGTGATTCCAGAGCCGATGCAATTTCAATCACATGCATCTTCAGAAAAGTTGAACGAAGGTGATTGGTGTTTGCGTGTTGAAATTTTTTTTTGTGCAGACAGGAATTCATTTGTGACGGTCACAATCATGTCGATGCGTCAGAAAAATTTTCGCCGGAGAAATTTTTTTGTAAAAAATCTTTCTCGTTAAAATGTTGTTATGTCTTTATATTTATTTTTTATTTGTTTAAAATTGCATCAATAAAAAATGCAACAACAAAATTTCATCATAGACACATCATGATGAATGCAACAGAAACAAAATGTTCCACATGAAACACAAGCGCGCCTCAGCAACGCGCTAAATTTAAAAACTAAACCAAATGGAGGGTTCAGTTATGGCTGGAGCAGTAAAAAAGAAAGCGGCAGTTAAAAAGGCCGTGAAGAAAGCTGCCGGAAAGAAAGCGGTTAAGAAAGCTGTAGTAAAGAAGGCAGCTAAGAAAGCCGTAGTAAAGAAAGCAGTTAAGAAAGCTGCAGTTAAGAAGGCAGTTAAGAAAGCTGTAGTAAAGAAAGCTGTAAAGAAGGCTGCAGTTAAGAAAGCAGTTAAGAGAGCTGTTGTAAGAAAGGTTATGGCAGGCAAGTAATTCCGCCTCATCCAGATCCTGCAAGACACAGTTTCAGTTAACTGTAACTATGCAGTAAGATCGTTGCCGGCTCCTTTGAGCCGGCATTTTTTTTTGATCACATAACCGCGTTTGGAAATTATCATTCTGAAGTTTTGCTTGGGACTTCAAACTATCCGGAAGTAATAGAAGTCTTCGTGAAACATTGACATATGTTAAGAGAAGGTCCGGTCGTGAGGCTTCATGAAAGGAGATAATGATCAAGCAACAGGATGCCGGTACAAACAAAAAGCAGAAAGGAGTTTTCCCTTCTGCTTTATGAATTCAAATATTGCTTCGGTTCGCTACTTGATCAGAAGCATTTTCGAATGAAGCACATCATCGCCAAAATCCACTGAATAAAAATATACTCCGGTCGGGTATTGCGCGGCGTTCCATGTTATGCCGTAGCGTCCGCTTCCGTTCAGCTTTGCATCTATCACATCCACAAGCACACCGAGTGAATTGTATATCCTGATCACAGCCTTCTGTGCAGTTGTTTCCTTCACAATGAAAGTTATCACCGTAGTCGGATTAAAAGGATTCGGATAGTTTCCGAGGAGCTTATAATTCCCTGCAAAGTTGAGTTCCTCAGAGCTTGGTTCGAATTCCGCTTCACTGTTGCTTACGCTTGTCGGCGGCCCGAAGCTTGTGAAAGGACTGATCACCCCGTAAGCTATGCTCAGAGCGATGATCTGCTGTTTGAGCGCCAAAGCCTCCGGTGAATTCGGATTGAGGCTGTAATACTGGACCAGAAGGTTCTCTATTTTCTGCTTGGCCCATATCTTTGTGAGGAACTGGTAACGGACATCCGGAGTGTCAAGTCTGTTGAATGAGTAATTGTAAGAAACGGGATGGTTGAACGCCCGTCCGGAAAGCACAACATTCAGCGGACCTGACTCTGTGTACCTGCCGCTTACTGTCATCTGCTGTCCTATGTACAGATTCGGCAGTGGATTCGGATAAACATTGCTGATGAAAGGTGATGAGAAAGTTACCGCCGGGCTGAGCAGTACAGGATTTCTTATCCTGAGATAAAAATTCGTTATCCTTGCTTCCACCTGGTCATTAAGAAGAAACTCCGCAAAACCGTTGTTCTGTGAAGACATCAGGGTCAGCAACTGCTGGTCCACGTCTGTGCCGATTCCAAACGAGTAAAGATATATCATGGTCTCGGTTGATTGTATCAGCGTCCTGATGTGATTCAGCAGAGCGGTCCTTTCGGTTATACCTGCAGTGGGCAGTCCGTCAGTAAGGAATATGATTATGTTTGCGGTGCTGTCATTTGCAATGTTGAAGTGGGGAACGGCGGTTGAGAATGCTCCGGAAATATTCGTCAAACCTCCGGCGCTTATGTTCTGCACATACAGCAAGGCAGAATCGCGCGACTGAGCATTATACAGCACATGCCTGTTGCGGAATGCATAAACATTCGTCTCAAAGTCAACAATGTTGAATTTATCACCCTGGTTCAGATTGTTGATGATGAATGTGGCAGAGTTCTTTGCCTGGATTATCTTGGTGCCCGACATGCTCCCCGAGCGGTCAAGTATAAGCGTGAAGACTTTCTTTATCACATCACCCGAACTGCCGGGATTTGGTTCGGCTATGAAGAGAAAGAATCCGCCGAGAGAATCGGGCAACTGGCTGTCGGGTATTCTGGTTGAATAGCTGTACAGCCCGAGCTGATTGAGGTTCAGAGAATACTTGACCCTGTAATTCACAGACGGCACTGCCGTGTACTGATTGCTTACAATGGTGGCAACATTCCCGTTGTTTGAGATCGAGATCAGCGGATTTGAACTGACGAGCCTGATGCTGTCTATTGTCCTTTGTGAAGAAAGCGTGAAGCTAAATTCCTGTGCTTCAATTGTCTGATTCTGTATGAGACGATAGTCATTCGGATAATCGAAGTACACACTTCCAAAATCGTACTTCAGCAGTTGAACATAAGTGAGCTGAACTATAAGGAGAGAATCAGTTCTTACGTATCCGGGAATTGAGAAGAACAGCGGTTTAGCTCCGAGGTAACTCCTCAGGTTCTGATTCATCGTTCCGCCAGGAAGTGAAGTGTCCTGCGGGTTCGGAGATATCGGAGCTGTATGCCACGCTCCGTCGAGTTTCCATTTCAGTTCCGTCGCGCTTGCACCGTCAGGAAGAGGAAAAGCGTACGAAACGATCCGGTTAGAGCCTAAGTTGTTAAGAAAGTACTGAGTTGCTTTTGTGACACAAACCTGCATCTCAACGGAAGTTTCAATGTTGGATGATGTAAGTTTCAGATAAATGCCGGTTGATGCGTTTACAACACCGACGCCGTTTGAATATGCAGAAGAAGATGTGAGAAGGAGTGCTGCAACAATCAAGGCTCTTGAAAAACAGAGCATTTCTTTATCCTCCTTTCGGGTGGAAGTTGAGATTCGAATCTGCTTGTTGAGAATCTATGATCTTTCCAGAATCATTCAAAACTACATTGCCGGGCAAATTTCCGAAAGTCAAATTTTCGGTTGATCCAACTATTCGGTTTACCTCAAAGGAACAGCACATCTCAATCGCCTCTGTGCTCACATGAACCTATGACGTTCATCAGGGCGCTTATTTTACCATTACCATTCTCCTTGTCCCCGCAAACTTTCCTGCCTCAATGCGGCAGAAATACATTCCGCTCGCAAGCGATGCGCCGTTGAATTCAACTGTATGGCTACCTGCAATCCTGTATTCATTATCAACAAGTGTCGCAACATGTTTTCCCAGCATGTCATACACGATCAGTTTTACCTTTTCAGCAACCGGTATTTCAAATATTATCTTTGTGGATGGATTGAAGGGATTGGGAGAGTTCATTAACGAGCCTTCAAATTCTGAACTCTGCTGACCGGCCTCTGCAACTGAACTCATTGTTGTATCTCCGTAAACGACCCCGTTGATCCTGCATCCAAGAAGCTCTGTGTAGCTTGTATAGGGAGGCGGCTCGCTCGTACTTGAATAGTAAACTCCGATCCCCTCGGCATACATCATTTCTTCGGATACAAGACCGTCATGATCGAATTTTATGACATTGCGGGCGGATCCCAGAACACTCTCTGTTCCGGTCATTTCGCACCTCCTGGTGTAAATAGCTGAGTTCTGGCAATAAACAATGTTGCCCGGAGAAGATGCAATACTGTCTATTATCCTGTCATTTGAATATCCGTTGCAGCCGCTTGTATTGTATTCAAGAAGGTTTCCGGAGACTGTATCAAACCTTACCAATGACGCGGTGCCTCCTCTTTGACGGATGAAATACTTGTTCCCGCCTGCAACAGTGTCGCCTGTGACCGTGATCTTGAAAAAGTATTGCTGCATCCAATGGTCAACTGATTTGTAGTACCAGGTATTTCCTGTTTGAAGAGGATAATACGAAGCATAATTCCCGAACTGAGCATTACCGGCAACGGTTAAGGTAAGAAGGATCATGAATATGATTAAATATTTCATAACTGCTCCTTTTATTCTGCCTGTAACTTAGTTGTTGCTATAGCTTGAATAAATGAATAAAGTTTTACCCGAACGTGCCCGGAAGTGCGATGCTATTCTCACCGCTTTAGTTCACTCCGGGCCTTTCGCAGATTTCGCATCCATCCGGCATACTTGGCCCTCATTACAGGTGTGCCGGCAAATGTTTCTTTGAATCCGCTCTCGCTCATTTGAAGTAACTCGTCATATGTCTTGTTGAATACCAGCCTGTTCGGAATGAAATGTTCGTCAGTACTGAACGTCCCGGGGCGGTTGAACGGACAAACATCCTGACAAATGTCACAGCCGAAGATCCACCCGTGAAGATCGATTTCCGTGATCTTATCTGATCTGTTCTCAATTGTCTGATAAGAAATGCACAGGTTCGAATCAACTTTGTACTCATCGTAGATCGCACCTGTGGGACAAGCCGAAACACAAAGCGTGCATTCCCTGCAGAGATCTTCAACCGCTCTGTCTGGCTCAATCTCCGCGTTCATTAGAATTGTGGCTATGAAGAAGAAACTTCCGGAATCTTTGTCAATAACGTTTGTATTCTTTCCCATCCATCCAAGACCCGAACGTACAGCCCAGGCCTTGTCCATAACAGGCCCGTCGTCCGTGTAGTATCTGCAATTGATAGCTTCGGAAATTCGTTCTATGTCAGCGCAGAGTTTCCTGAGTTTTCCCTTTAGGATCTTGTGATAATCCCGGGTGCCCCAAGCGTAACGAGAGATCTTCGGTACATCCTGTGATTGTGAGTGCTCGTAAGGTGTGTCATAGTTATATGAAAGCGAGATGACGGTTTTAGCATCGCTCATGACAGCCGCGGGGTCAGTCCTCTTTCCGTAACTGCTGTCCATCCAGCTCATTCCTCCATGGCGGTTCTCATCAAGCCATTGCCTAAGATACTTTGCCTCTTCTTTTAGAATTCCGGCGCGTGAGAACCGGGCGTTTGAAAATCCTGCATCAGTGCAAAGTCTGCGGATCTTCTCCTTGAGTTCATTCATAGGCATCAGCACCGAAATCAAAGCGGCTTTCTTCCGGCTTCTCTATCAGTATCCATCCGTCTTCCCTGACTATTCTGAATGTCCTCAGCCTGCAGCCAAAACCGGTCGGCTGCAGTCCGGTCTCAAGGCTGAAAGTGAATCCGTGCACGGGGCATGAAACATTGTGCCCCTCTATATAGCCGTTGAATATCTCCGGCACATGATTGTGCGGACAGACATTATCAACTGCAAAGATCTCCCCGCCGATCTTGAAGACTGCCGCTTCATTCTCGTCATCGATCATAAACCTCCTGCCCCGGCCTGAAGGCAGATCGGATTCTCTGCAAAGCTTTATGAACTCAGTCTTCATATTGTTTTGGATATAAAAAAACTTCCTGCCGCTTATGCAACAGGAAGTTCCCAAACATTACTTTATGAATAAAGTCACTTCATGTCAAACAGCCTGTCAAGCCGGGCTATCTCCATAAGATTTCTGACTGCAGGATTGACGTTCATTATGATGAGCTTCTTTCCCTTTTCTCTTTCAAGCCTCTCAGATAAGAGCAAAACCGACAAGCCTGAACTGTCACACTTTGTCACATCTCTCAGATCAATGACAAACTGATTTTCAATTTCCTTCTGAAGAAAGACAAGTTCCGTCTTGAGATCTGCGGCTATGCTGTGGTCCAGCGACTTCGACTCAAGCCTGAATATCGTTTTGTCTTTCTGCTTGTCTATTTCAAATTTCATCTCAGTCTTTTTTATGGTGAGGTTGATGTTGATGCTGCTTATCCTTCGGAAGGAGAACCTTTCTGCTCAGCCTCAGCTTGCCCGTGTCTTCAATGGCGATCAGTTTCACCTGTACCTTGTCTCCGGGCTTAAGCACTTCTTCAACTTTGTTAAGTCTCCTGTGCTCGATCTCTGAAATGTGAAGCAGACCTTCCTTGCCGGGAAGTATCTCAACGAAGGCTCCGAAATCTTTCGTACCCTTCACTACGCCGTCATACACTTTGCCTACTTCAGGAAGTTCCGTAAGTGCCTGGATCATCTTAGTGGCAATGTCTGCCTGGCTCTTGTCGATCGCAGCGATCGTGACCTTTCCGTCCTCTTCAATGTCCACTTCAGCGCCGCTCTCTGCAACAATGTGCCTTATCGTCTTTCCTCCCGGACCAATCACTGTGCCGATCATGTCTGTCGGGATATAAATAGAATAGAGGTGAGGTGCATAAGGTGATATAGACTCCCTTGCCTCCGAGATGGCCTTACTCATTTCACCGAGTATGTGAAGCCTTCCATCCCTCGCTTGCGCAAGAGCTTTTTCCATTATTTCAAATGAAATACCCCTGATCTTGATGTCCATCTGGATCGCAGTGATGCCTTCGGTTGTGCCGGCCACCTTAAAGTCCATGTCGCCAAAGTGATCCTCGTCACCGAGTATATCAGACAGCACCGCCACCTTGTCACCTTCCTTAATGAGACCCATTGCAATTCCCGCAACAGGTTTGCTGAGTTTCACGCCGGCATCCATCAGCGCAAGTGAACCTGCGCATACAGTTGCCATTGAAGAAGATCCGTTTGATTCGAGAATGTCGGACACTATCCTGATCGTGTACGGGAAATCCTCATCGGACGGGATCAGATTCTTCAATGCCCTTTCCGCCAGGTTTCCGTGGCCGATTTCCCTTCTTCCCGGGCCCGGCCTGCCGCCGACTTCACCCGTGCTGAAAGGAGGGAAGTTGTAATGAAGAATGAAACGCTTCGTGCTTTCTTCCTTCAGTCCCTCAATAATCTGTTCGTCGCGCTTGGTGCCAAGCGTTACTGTAGTGAGACTTTGCGTCTGGCCCCTTGTGAAAAGCGCCGATCCGTGAGTTCTCGGAAGCACCGCCACTTCGGATGAAATCTGACGAATGTCCGTCAAGCTTCTGCCGTCAAGTCTCTTGCCTTCGTCGAGGATCATACTGCGCATCACTTCATACTGAAGGTCGTGTATGATCTCTTCAAGTTTCCTTTCCTGATCGGAATATTTTTCGGAAAGTGAGCTGATGACCTTGTCATGGATCTCCCTGTTCCTGAGCTTCCTTTCCTCCTTGGTCATTACTGTGCCGAAGACCGACTTTATGTCATTAAGGCAGAGCGCCTTAACATCATTCACGATCTCGGTGTCGTCTTCCTTTGCCGTAAGTTCTCTCTTCTTCTTTCCGACTTCAGCCGCGAACGCCTTTTGGAAATTACAGAGCTCAATAATGTTTGCGTGAGCAAATTTGATTGCTTCGAGGAATACCGCTTCTGATATCTCCTTTGCCTCTCCTTCAACCATCATTATTGAATCAACTGTCCCTGCTACGCTGATGTCGAAATCTCCTTTCTCCAGTTCGCTGTGAGTCGGATTAACGATCAGTTGTCCGTCAACTTTTGTTACCCTGACTTCAGAAATCGGTTCATCAAAAGGTATGTCGGAGATCAGCAAGGCCGCTGACGCACCGATTGCCGCCAGTATGTCTGCATCATTTTCCCCGTCGGATGAATAAACTCCGCACATGATCTGTGTCTCCGTAAAGAATCCTTCCGGAAACATCGGTCGGATCGGCCTGTCAATGAGTCTTGCAGATAGGATCTCCTTTTCGGTCGGCCGCCCTTCTCTCTTGAAGAACCCGCCGGGGATCTTTCCGACAGATGCTGTCTTCTCCCTGTAATCAACCGTAAGGGGGAAGAAGTCCTGGCCGGGATTTGGTTGATCGGCTGCTGTAGCGGTGCAAAGTACGAAGTTGTCTTCCAACGAGATCAGAACAGCGCCGTTAGCCTGTTTTGCAAGCCTTCCTGTTTCAATCGTTATCTTTTTGCCACCGATGTCGATGCTTCTGGTTACTGCCATGTTTTGCTTTGTGTTTTATTTACGTATATCAAGTTCCTTAATAATTGCCCTGTACCTTTGAATGTCTTTATTCTCAAGGTATCTCAGGAGCTTTCTTCTCTTTCCAACCATCTTAAGCAATCCTCTTCTTGAGTGATTGTCTTTCTTGTTCGTGTTAAAGTGAAGTGCGGAAAGATCGTTGATCCTCTTTGTCAGGATCGCAACCTGAACTTCGGGTTTGCCGGAGTCCTTTTCATTCGCTCCGTATTTCCTTACGAGTTCGAGTTTTTCTTCTTTGCTGATTGGCATTGCTTTTAGTTTGCTTTGGTGATTTTGTTATTAAATTCTTTTTCAGTTTCCAGACGAAGTATCTCCCGGGCTTTCGCCTTGTCCTCTTGCATGGCTGATCTCAGTTCATCAAGATCTGAGAACTTCTGTTCAGACCTCAGCCGGTCAACAAATCCCACAGTAAGATCCTTTCCGTAAAGGTCGCCGTCAAAATCGAACAGGTTCACTTCGATCTTCTTTGACTTGTCATCGGTGACAGTGGGATTGGTTCCAATGTTCATCACGCCTCCGTATTCATCGTCGCCTATCCTGACTTTCACTGCATAAATTCCGTCAAGCGGGATCAGTTTGTAATCCGAATCCGGAACAATGTTCGCAGTCGGCATTCCGAGCTCTCTGCCGAGTTTTCTACCTTCGGCAACTGTGCCTGATAAGCTGTATTCCCTTCCAAGCATCCTCGCTGCATTTCTCACATCTCCGGACTCCAGCAAGTGACGTATCCTCGTACTGCTTACATGTTCTCCGTCAGACCTGAACTCATCCACGCGGTCAACTGTAAATCCGAACTTATCCGAAAGCAGTTTCATCATTTCAAAGTTGCCTTCACGGTTCCTTCCGAACATGTG
>JAIBBK010000041.1 GCA_019694675.1 Ignavibacteria bacterium | reverse complement strand
CTTCAAGTGAACTGTTACTTGACAGGCGGGCCTGTCCGCCGTCTCTTGCTTCAAGTGAACTGTTACTTGACAGGCGGGCCTGTCCGCCGTCTCTTGCTTCAAGTGAACTGTTACTTGACAGGCGGGCGGGTTGTTCTTGCGAATTTCATATAGTTAATCAATCCTGTATCAGCATTGACAGTATTCAGAATAAATAAATTTTGAAGGACTTGATTCCTCTGTGAAAAGAAATTATTTTTACTTACTGAAATGTTAAAAACTTGAAAAGTTTTCTGATCCATATACTTGCGGGATTTCTGTTCAGTTTCCCGATTCTGTCCCCTGCGTCGAACACTGTAGTGTTGCCTAATCTGCAGGTTGATTATCTGTTTCATCTTCAGACATCTGAAGAGTACAGCAGGACAGTCGGTGCATCAGGAGACAATTCATATCCTGAAGATGCAGTTTTGCTTTTTACTACGCATGGCGGGTATGATACACAACAAAGTCAATTTCGTTCCACCGATCAGCACACGCAATTTCACGCATATTCCATTGTATCAAAACTCATTGATCTTGGATGTCGTTATCCCCGCTTTCAGGGATTTTCCGATTCTCACAGCACTTTTCTAAATCTTCTCTCACACAGGTCGGTAGTTCTGCAGGTATAGTACAACTGCGCTTCAGGCCGTAACACGTTTTCATTTCATAACTTAAAATTCAACCGCAATGAGAATATTCTTTTCATTTTTAGTGCTATTTGTATGTGCGCTATCAGCAGACTTATACGCTCAGGATGCGCCGGATACAACAAAATACGAAACGGATGAAGTAGTAGTAACAGGAACACGTGTTGAACAGAAGATCATTGATGTTCCATTCTCTGTGGCCCGGATAAATCAGAGTCAGTGGATAACAAGCAGAAGAATGGGTGTTGATGACGTAATAAGAAATGTGCCGGGTGTGTGGTTTCAGCCCAGATACGGCAATCATGATGTAAGAATCTCAATAAGGGGTTTCGGAACCAGGTCAAACACCGGAATAAGGGGAGTTAGGATATTGCTTGACGGAATACCTGAGTCAGAACCCGACGGTCAAACGAGAATTGAAGCTTTGGACTTCAATGCAATCGGAAAGATCGAAATTGCAAAAGGAAACCTGACATCACTTTATACAAATGCACCTGGTGGTGTTATCAATTTCTTTACCGACAAATATTTCCCGACTTCATTCGCAATGCTTGATAACGAATTTGGATCTTATGATATGAGGAAGAACGGGCTTAAGTTTGGTGTTACCTCGGACAACCAAAGGTTCATGGCTTCTTACAGCTATGAGAATTACAAGGGCTACCGTGAGCACAGTCAGGAATATCAAAACAGATTCAATTCTGTTTACGAAGTTGACGTTACCAACAGTTCAAAGCTCGCGATCTACGGTTACTATGTGAACGGCATTATCAAATTGCCAGGATCATTGACTTTGAAACAATACAATGAGGATGACCTTAAGGCAAATCCGCGAGACGTCAGCCGGGACTCCAAGAGAATTACGGAAAAGGGAAGACTGGCAGTCACTTACAATGCTTCTTTTGGGAAAGAAAAGAACAACAGTGTGGAGATGATCGTGTATGGCACTATAAAGAACTTCAACCGAACAGCCGCCACATACAGGCTGTTTAACAGGTCCGGGATTGGCGGGCAATTCAGGTACATAAACAAGTCGAAGTTCGGTAAGAGGACGAACGAATTCTCTGTCGGAGGTGATGCATTTTACCAATCCGGACCGATCTCTGAATTCAACAATGTTGGAGGACAACAGGGTGATCAGCTTCAAACCCTTAATGATGAAGTCATTAGCAATCTTGGTTTTTATTTCCTGAACAATTTCCCGATTGTTGTCGACAAAGTGAATCTTATGATAACGGGAAGATACGACAGGATTGGTTTTAACTTCAGAGACAGGCTTGCTCAGTTCAGGGACACTTCAAGGCTCTTTGACAAGTTCGCACCTAAGTTTGCTCTCAATTACAAGATCAATCCCTTCATGGCCTTTTACACTTCTTATGGTTGGGGATTTGATACGCCTGCCGGAAACGAGCTTGACAACTATCCGTTCTCATCAGACGGAGGCCTACATACGATAAATCCCGACTTGAATGCACAGGAAACAAACACATTCGAAATCGGATACAAAGGGGAAATTCCGAACAGAAAGAGCAACCTGTTCACTAAGACATTCCTTGAATTGACCTATTTCAACACGAAGATCGACAATGCAATTGTTCCCTTTACGGTTGACGGCGACCCGTACTTCCGAAATGCGGCAAGCGTTACAAGAAACGGAGTTGAATTCGGCTTCAACACAGAAGTTGTAAAAGGCTTGAAATGGCTTGGTTCTTATACGTACTCCGATTTTGTGTATAACACTTACGACGCAGTCAGCATTGATGCAAACGGAGTACTTTCAAGTGAAAAGTACGACGGCAATAAGGAACCTTCAAATCCGGATCATAACATAAACACGGAATTGTCTTATACAGGCAATTTCACAAAGGACATAACCGGATACGTCAAAGGCTACTTCAATTATGTGAGCTCGATGTTTGTGAATGACAAGAATGTGGACAGCTTAAAGACAGACAGTTATTCATTATTGGGAGCTCAGATTGGCGGAAATTTCCAACTGGGTGATTTTCAGATCGTTGCTTATGCGGGAGTCAACAACATACTGGATCAAAAGTATGTGTCTTTCATACAAATCAATTCCGACAGGCAGGAGTACTACGAAGCGGGAGCCAGATCTAATTTCTTCGGCGGCATAAACATTGCATATATGTTCAGAAGAAGATGAGAATAAAAGAGGTAAAAGCAATGGCGACTGTCAGGAAGACTGAAGATCCGTATCAAGAGTGAATTGAAGATTGAAGAATGTTGCGCAGGCCGCGATGCAATCGCAAGGGACACAGCCTCGTTATCGGTTGGCGGGAACTGCAATCCTTTGCGATCCCTGCGCTGTATTGTTCATGAAACTTATGCATTATCCAGTACCTGAATATTCATGTGCGAAAAGAGAATTCAGGATACTTATGATTGATCAGCAATCCGCAGTGTAAAGGAACCGGACACAGCCTCGTTATCGGTTGGCGGGAACTGTGTACTTTTGCAGAGGACCCAAATGATCTGCAAGCGGACCGGGTCGGAATACCCGGTGTTCGATTTGCTGTACCAAATACGGCATGATATGTAATGTCATATCAAAGAACTCCGAGACAGACTGCAGATTGCTATTCGCCGTCAGGAATACAGCCTCGTTACGGTTGGCGGGTGTTGTATTTCCTGCGGCATTTGCAAAATAGTCTTCTCTGATGAATTTGGAAACAGATATTCTTGGTCCTTTCCGTTATACTGTTTTCGTTACAAAACCTGCTCCTGACACCTGTTTGCAGATTTGGCTGTGTATTGAGCCAGATGCATGCGGGATTCTGAAACAGCTTTTGATCTGTAGCAGAGTTCCTGGTCAAGTGTTCTCAGATTGATATTTATTTCGTGCCATCCTGAAACCTTATTCACATCATTCTGTTTATCGAATGTCCGGGTTGCAAATCATCATTTTTTCATGTTTGACTTAATTTGAAACCTGCAGATATTTATATTCGACAATCTAACTTGCTAAAAATCACCTACTGAACAATGAATACACTGAGCCGCCTTGCTTTTTCTATATGTTTTGTAAGCATTTTGCAGACAGAATCTTTTGCACAATTTCCGAGCTTCAGATTGTATCCTTCCACAAGCAATCAAATCGAACCAACGATTGTCAGGCATCCGGCTAATCCGAACATAATGTTTGCCAGCGCATACACAATCAGGTTATCTTTCAGAAGCGAAGGAGTTTATCTGACTACGGACGGGGGAGCAACATGGAAAGGAACAGACACTCTTTTCGGACAACCGATAACTAATCACGGCGGTGATCCCGGGCCGATTATAGACAAAGACGGCAGGCTCATTCTTACTCATCAGGGCGGTTTTGTTCTTGGAATGTATGCCAATTATTCCACAAACTTCGGCCAAACTTGGTCAGGTAATATACAGATCGCCGGTGACGATCAGGATAAGGGAAGTCCTGCAACGGATGATGTGATCAACAGCCCTTACTACGGAAGAACTTACCTGATATGGACGAGATTCACTAATCCGTTTCCGGCGGCGATGTCATATACTACAAACGGAGGGGCAAACTGGACACCGCTTGCGGCAGTTAACAATTCGCTTCCCGGCAGGCAGTCGCTGGGGCCGGTAATGGTGATAGGGCCCGATGGAGTTTGCTACGCAAGCTGGTCCTCTGCCAGCCTCTCATCTCCTTTCAATGAACTTGCGCTCGGTTTTGCAAAATCAACGAACGGCGGAGTGAACTGGTCTGTGAATGAAAGCGTGTATCAGACAAACGGCATCAAAACTTCATCGCTTTCTCCCTGGGGAATCAGGGTCAACGGATATCCCTCAATGGATATTGACAGGACCGGCGGACAGAGGAACGGCTGGCTTTATGTTGTTACCGCGGAAAAGAATCTTGCTCCGGCCGGCACTGATCCTGACATTGTATTCCACAGGTCAACCGACGGAGGCAGTACATGGTCGGCGGGCGTGAGGGTGAATCAGGATCCAATCAATAACGGAAGGAATCAGATCTTTCCCGCTATGAGAGTTGATGAGAACGGTGGGATCAATGTTGTTTATGTTGATAACAGAAATTCACCCGATTCGGCGCAGACCTATCTTTCCAGGTCAACCGATGGAGGATCAACCTGGAGGGACTTTCTTGTGAGCGACCACAAATATAAGCCGAAGGGCATTGCCGGAGCAGGATCCGGAAACCAGGGGGACAACATTGGAATAACTTCCGGAAACAACAAACTCTGGCCCGTTTGGATGGATGATATTACAGGCGTTTATCAGGTATGGACTGCGCCGATTGACCTGAACACGATCGGCATCAATCAGATCAGCAATTCTGCTCCTGCGGGATTTGAACTGAGCCAGAATTATCCCAATCCTTTCAACCCGTCAACAAGGATCCGGTTCAGCGTTCCTTCTGCAAACGGCAGTACACTGGTTAGGCTCGTTGTGTATGACATTTCCGGAAAGGAGATAGCCCTGCTTGCCAATCAGTATCTTGGGTACGGTGAGTATGAAGCTGAGTTCAATGCCGCCGATCTCCCGAGCGGAGCTTACTTTTACACTCTTTCTGCAAACGGAAACAGGCTTGCCACCAAGAAAATGGCCCTTGTGAAATAGTGATGGCCGGCAAGAGGCTGAAGTTTCGTCTGCTGTTCTCAGTGATACATGCTCAGTCGCATCCGTATATTGCTCATCTTTGATGCCTGCAAAATGACATGATGAGGCCGATACTGAAATGATACCTCCCATACAAATAAATAAAGAAGTATTGTTTTCATGATGCGGAGATCCGGACCGGATCTCTTTGCCGCTAAGGAAATCAGATGAAATTGTACCGCTGAGGATCGCTACAGAATAATCTTTCTTAACAGTCTGATGAATCCTGTTTTCCGGTATTTCCGTGAGTAGACAAGTCACTTCACAACAACCATGCTTTTGGTCTTCTGAAATACTCCTAAAGACAGTGTATAGAAGCAGACTCTGCATCGCAGTTCGGGGATTGACGGAGGTTTGAGAAGCGCTCCACTCAGGAGCGTATTAGTTAAATACTTCAAGTTCAAATGTTGAGGATGTTTACTCCGTTCTTCTGTCTGATGGCGGACAATTGCCTTAGAAATTCATTGAGGCAGAAATCAATTCATACTCCAAAATGATTGATGGTATTGGAGGATTTATCATCAACGCCATTTCAAAATAAGCAGAAATGAATTTTCGAGCTACTCCCGGGAGGATCTGTTACAGTTGAGAATAATTAAGTAGGATCTTCCTTAAAAAAGACGGCACAAAACTCTCAGTGTGTTCCCGTGTGAGAAGTTCTGTGCCGTAACTATTTTTCCGCTTCTGCGATCATTCCCCTTTAACTGAACCAAAAGAACTTATCTGATTCAGAGGAACGATCAGAGTTATTTCACGAGCATCATTTTCTTTGTATCCGTGAAGCTTGAGCCGCTTCCGCTTGCATCAATTCTGTAGAAATAAGTGCCGCTCGAAAGCGCCGATGCATTGAACGTTACAGTATGATAACCCGCGGGCTTGTAGTCACTCACAACATTTGCAACCTGCCTTCCGGAGATATCAAACAAAGTGATGTTCACCCTGCTGTCATACGGAAGATCGTAATTGATCGTAGTTGAAGGATTGAAAGGATTCGGATAGTTCTGCGACAGCCTGAAGCTGGCCGGCACTCCTATCGAGATCTCATTCACAAGATTGAAATATTCGTAATTTCCGTTGAAGTCAATCTGTTTCAGCCTGTACGAATATCTTCCGGTTGCGAGATTCCTGTCCGTGAAGCTGTAATTCACAGGAGAAGTCGTTGTTCCGTTTCCAGCAACGCTACCGACCTTTATCCATTCATTCGAAAGCGCCGACCTCTCAATATCAAAGCCGGAGTTGTTCAATTCAGAAGAAGTTGTCCAGTTTAGAGTTACATCCCTTCCGGAAACCTGAGAGGTAAGCGATGAGAGTTCAACAGGCAATGCAATTGAATCATATTCATAAGCGCCTATTGCCGGAGTGAACGGACTTCTTACTTCATTCAGAATATCCATTGTTACACCCGCAATTGGAGTTCCTGCAAGCTTCAGCGGTGATGCTGCCTGCGGCATGAGGAGATAAGTTGTTGTCGGCAGTGAGTACAACGGATCCGCGCTGATCGAGTTTGCATCCTGAGGAGGTGTGAAAGCTGTCTGCCAGTTTGCAAGCGTGGCAAACTGAGCGAACGGATATGTTGTACCTGTTCTCAATGCGCCAACTCTTCCGAGCGGGTTTGATCCAACATAGTAATCGTTATTATTGCTTCCGCCTGATCCCCAGCCATAAGCATTTGGCATTACGATGGCGTAGCTGGTTGGTAAAGTCATAGTGTCTGCGGTGCAATCAACATAGATTGAATTGTTTTTGATTGTCAAAGCTGTATCGCCTCCTGTAACGCCTACTTCAATTCCGATAGCCGGGCGACTGGTAATTCCGATAAACTCCCCCGCAGGATCAAGATCTCCAACCATGTAAATTGAATTGTATGCAATCAGATCACCTCTGTTGCCGGCATGTGCGATACCAACTGGAACATCCGGTGCAGTCGAGTTTGCCAAGACATCATAGATAACATTATTCGTTATCACATTTCCGGTCGGGGGGCCCCCAGCACTTGTAGCGCAGATTATTCCTACTGCGGAGAATGTTCTTCCTTCCCTTATGTTCCGAATGATGTTTCCGTTAACCTTGTGATTTGTTCCGGCTGTGGTTGAGGATGTCCCTATGCTCCAGGTCTCCGAACCAACACCGATCCCTACTCTGTCAGCACCGGCGGTAGTGTTTGTTGAAGGACCTCCAATATACTTAACTGTATTGTACTCTATGTTGCAGTTATTCTGAAACTGAACAAGTATGCCTGTCTTGCCGATCGCTCCGCCGTCATACGCACTTGAGCCGATGATATTGCTGTCAATCCTGTTGTTTTGATTCAGGCTTGTACCACCACCTCCGCAAATGCTCACTCCATACCTTGCACGGAACATGATGTTATTTAGTATCGTGTTATTGTTGTTATTCCTGCCCTGGCTTGAGGTAGAAATTGTTGTTCCGGATAATACCACACAAAACGATACGTTTGAGGATGAACCAACGCTGACACCTGTTGTGATAGTGCAGTTTCTGATGAGATTGTTCTGGGCTCCGGCAGAGTCTGTTGCAGCTCCCGCTCCGTGAGATAGCCAGATCGCAGCCGATGAAGCTGAATTGCCGGTATTCTGGATCGCCAGATTCCTGAAGTTTGCAAGACCGATCCTGCCGTCAATTGTAACATTGTCTGCGCCGGCAAGCCTGATCACTGCACCCGCTATGTTTCCCTGAATTGTTCTAGCAGCGCCAACTGGTTTTATTACAACAGAAGTGTAGTTTGCACTGCCGCTTCCGCTTGCATTGAGCACTGCAGTAACTGTTTCAACAGTATTACCAACGACATCAATGGTTATTGCCCCTGTATGGGTGCCCGCATTGATCGCGTCAAACGCGTCTTTCATTGTCGGGTAAGATCCGGCTCCCGGATTAACTGTTACGTTTTGTGCGTTCAGGCTTCCCGCGATCAGTATGAGCACGAAAAGCATTTTGTAAAAATGAGATCGCATAAGGTTAATTGATTGAGTTTGGTTAAGTGAATGTGTGCCAAAATATGAAAATTAATCCGAAAAACCATTGCAAATCTCGTGCTCCCGGGACGATTCGCAGAACGCAGATGTAAGCGATTTGGCATAGGTGAGCACATTTCCACCATGACTTCTCACCTCCAACCTCAGTTATCCGCAAAGAAGATGTGATAAGCTTCTTTAAGCAGATAAGATTGGATCAGGATAATGATCTTCATGATGTCCCGGGTGTGATACAGAGAGTCACATCAATCCGGGATACTTTCTGAGATGTTAAATATTTTTTTCCTTTAACAAACCGTCCCGCATTCGCAAAGGGCTAAGTTTGTTGAATAGATATTTCATTAAGCATATATTGCAAAAGAATTTTAGCGATTTCCATTGGATAATAAGGACCATACCAATCTGCCTCCCGAATTTGAAACAGGCAACAAGACCAACGGACAGGATAAAGTTGATCTCATACTGTCACAGCACGAAAGGATCAACGAAAAGGCTTCCGGTGAAGATGTCGGGAGATTCAAGAAGCTTGTCAATCAGGTGAAGCTTGCTTTGCAGTTGATCAAGGATTACAAGAGCAAGGAATACACGGAAATACCGTGGCGTTCGATCGGGTTGATCGCCGCGGCAATTCTCTATTTTCTGAATCCGTTTGACCTCGTACCTGACATACTTCCGCTGTTCGGCTTTGCTGATGATGCAGTGCTCTTTGCGGCGATCTTCAAATCTGTGAGAGACGATCTTGAAAAATATGCCGTCTGGAAAGGCGTCAACATTAACGAATATTTCTAACCCCGTCCCCCTAAAAACTCCACCACTTTGCCAGACAGGATCAGGCTTCTGTTCATAGGAGATATAATCGGAGATTCAGGCTTCGGCCTCGTAAAGACTCTCCTCCCGAATTACACATCAAAGTACAGGCTCGACTTCATCATAGCAAATGCCGAGAACATCACCGAAGGCAAAGGCATACTTGAAAAGGACGGAAAGAAACTCCTTGAACTGGGAATTCATGTGCTGACGGGCGGCAACCACACGATGGACAAAATACAGGCGCACAAATACCTTAACGATACGTACAACGTACTGAGGCCGATGAATTACCCGAGAGGCGCCTACGGACACGGTTACGGAATATTCGACATTCCCGGAACAGGCAAGAAGATCACAGTGCTTAACCTGCAGGGAAGAGTCTTTATGAAGGGAATTGATTGTCCGTTCAGGACATTTGACTGGGTCTATGAAAAAGTGAAGCAGGAGTCCAATATTCTGTTTGTTGACTTTCATGCCGAGGCGACGGCGGAGAAGATCGCATTCGGCTGGCATGCGAACGGCCGGGCATCGGTGATTGCCGGCACTCACACACATATTCCAACTGCAGACGCCCGCATATTGCCTGAAGGAACCGGCTACATAACGGATGTTGGAATGACCGGCCCTTACGATTCTGTAATAGGCATGAAGAAGGAAGGATCGATCAAGCGGTTCATATATGCTACTCCGCAGAAGTACGAAGTTGCCGAGCATGACCTGCGGTTCTCCGGGATCTACTGCGAGATAAGCCGTGACACAGGCAAATGCCTTCTCATCAATAAAATATTCTTTCCGGAATTTGACCTCTCTGCCGCCTGATGAAAACTGTAGTAATGACAGAGGAGCTTTATGCATACATAGAGGATCTGTACGCTCCGCAGGAAAAGATCTTCAAAGATCTGTTTGAGGAAACAGAACGGCTTGGCATTCCCATGATCCAGATATCGCCCGACCAGGGAAAATTCCTGTACATGCTTGCCAGGATGCTCGGCGCAAAGTATGCGCTTGAGATCGGAACGTTAACTGGGTACAGCGCAATTCACATAGCCAAAGGGCTTGCACAGGGGGGTATGCTCACAACTGTTGATATCGAAAGGAAGCACTCGGAAGTTGCGGAAAAGTATTTTGAGAAGGCTGGAGTTGCAGACAGGACAACCGCGGTGACCTCCGGCGCAATTGATTTTATGAATGCGCTTGCAGTTGAAGGAAGAAAGTTTGACCTGGTATTCATTGATGCGGACAAAACGGGATACAAGGCATACTACGAACTTGCACTGACGCTTTCGCACAGCGGCACCGTAATCATCCTCGACAATATGCTGAAAGGCGGGAGAGTGACAGACACATCGGAAAGCGATCCTGACCTCGATGCTATCAGGGAAATGAATGAGTTCATTCCGAATGACGGCAGGGTTGAAAGCCTTCTTATGACCATCGGTGACGGTTTCACGCTTTGCAGGGTGATCTGACCACGATCGCTGTTTCAAGGTTACATTGACTTTAAGTATGAGATGAATAAATAATGACAGGACTTTATGCTGAAGGAAATAAAGGAAGGACTTCGCTTTTCCCGTAGCGAAATACGCGTAATTGTTTTTATGGCGGCAGTTATTGTTGCAGGCTATGTGATCAGAAATTTCAGAAACTTCATTGATGATGCCGGGAAGCCTTTCGACTACACCGGTATGGACAGCCAGTTTGTAAGCAGAAGCCTCGGCACAACATCTAAACATTCGCTCGATGCATCTGAAGAAGGCAACAGGACCGATCCGACAGAACTTTCGCGTGCAATCGATTCTGCCGGCAGAACATTTCAGGAATCCTCTCCTGAGAATGAGGCCTACGGTAGTATCGTTGATCTGAACACAGCCGGGGCAACGGAGCTTGAAGGGCTCCCCGGAATAGGCGGGGCAACGGCCTTGAGGATAATTGAATACAGGGAAAAGAACGGGAAGTTCAGAAATGCAACGGACCTTATGAAAGTCAAAGGCATAGGAAAGAAGAAATTTGAGAAGCTCAGACATTTAATAAAAGCGGAATAGGATTTGGCCGTTCTCAGCATAGGATTTTCGGGCAGGACACTTCGCCTGCTCACATTGGAACCGTCAGGGGAAGTTGCTTCTGCAATGACCGCCGCACTGAGCTTTGATATCGGCGAGGAAAGTGTATTCACAAAGGATGCAGGTGAATACTCCGGAGTGTTTTCGGATCTGATAAAGGAGTTTCTCAGAAGCGGGGATGTCTCCGGACTTAAAGCAGGAGCTGTAATTGATCCGTCCTCTGCATTCATTTGCGTACTTCCTCTCGACTTCAGCGAGCCCGGCCCGGCGCTTGAATCCCATATTCAATGGGAGATCTCGAATTTCTATCCCGAGTCGTCACGCAATTTCAGCAAGAGATATTACCGTCTCGGCGAACCCCTGTTCAGCAGCGACATATTCGAGTCACTCGTAATTGCAATTGACAGAAGAAGGATCCGGTTCATAAAGAACCTGTGCCTCAGTGCCGGAATTCAGCTGAAGAATATCGAGATAGATCACTTTGCATCGGAAAGATGCCTTACCGAACTCTACGGCAGGTCCGTTCGCGGCAACTGCGTAATTCTCTCATCATGCCGTATGAACCGCATAGATACAAGCATGCTCAGGGACGGTAAACTCTGCCACTATGTATTTGATCTGACATGCGGTGAAAACCCTGCAAGCGTGTTGTACAGGCAGATCACCGAGGCCACTCACAAGCTTGGCACAAGCGAAACAATCCCGGAGATCTTCCTGTACGGTGAAGCTTCCGGGCACGTTATATCTCAGGGGTTCGGTGAGATACTCAGCGATACAAAGCTGACGCATCTTGATCTGTTCTCGGCAAAAATAAAGGACAGGAACCCAAAATATGATTCAAGCGCTTTTGTCCCGCTGTTCGGACTTGCACTGAAGAATCTGTCATCCTGAATGAGAATAATTTCAGGACGCCTGAAGGGAAGGAAGCTGATCCCTCCGAAAGGAAGGGATTTAAGGCCCACTTCCGACAGGGCAAAGGAAACGCTGTTCAATATTCTGGCAAGCAGATACAGCATAACCGGAGCGAAGGCCGCGGACCTGTTTTGCGGCACAGGGGCTTTCGGGCTTGAGTGCATTTCAAGAGGAGCTGAAGCTGTTGTATTTGTTGACTTTAACACGGATCTTGCAAAGCGGAATGCAGCCGCGCTCGGTGTTGAGGATAAGTGCATCTTTGTAAGAGGTGATGCACTTGCCTTTGTGCAGAATACAGGTGAAAGGTTCGACCTTCTCTTTGCCGATCCGCCGTATCTGTACGAAAAGTATGAAACCCTCGCGGAAACATCACTCGGTATTTCCGGCACGGTCATCATAGAGCATTCAGGAAAGTTTGAACTGTCACCTGAACTTACAGCAATGGCGGTGGCATTCAGAAACGAGGGGAAAGCTCATTTTACAATTTTCCAAAACAGAAGCTGAACAGAAATGAAAAAGATCACGGCAATTTACCCCGGCACATTTGACCCTATCACCAACGGCCACCTTGACATAATTGAAAGGGCATGCCGGCTGTTTGAAAAAGTGATCGTTACCATTGCCGTCAACCCGCACAAAACACCCATGTTCCCCGAAGATGAGCGGAAAGAGATGATATCTCTCACTACTTCTCACCTTAAGAATGTGGAAGTTGATTCATATCACGGCCTGCTTGTCAGATATGCTGAAGAGAAGAGAGCATCCGTGATAGTCAGGGGACTGAGAGCGATCTCCGATTTTGAATATGAATTCCAGATGTCGCTAACCAATACAAAGCTCAATCCTGACATTACCACCATATTCCTGATGCCAAATGAGAAATTCTCTTACCTCAATTCCTCACTTGTCAGAGAGCTTGCATCATATGATGCAAGCATTAAGGAGTTTCTGCCGGACGTTGTTTACAAGAGACTGAAGAAGAAGCTTGCCAGGCGGTGAGATTGCGCGGGTTCGATCTTGTGCGCAACCGATCTCATTCAATTTCCCGGATTTAAGCCGGATCCTTGCGGCAGAAAATTGTACATCTCTGAGTCAGTTTGATCTCGCGGAGTGTGACGGCTTCCGGAGTATTCGTTTGCAATAGCAAAGGGCCCGTGAATATATATTCACGGGCCCATGAGAAACTGATGACCTGCCGGACATTTCTTCTCCGGCGCTGAAAGCATTATTTCACAAGAACCATTCTCTTTGTCGAAGAGAAACTGCCTGCGCTGAGTCTGTAGAAATATGCACCGCTCGGAAGTGATACGGCATTGAATTCATATTCATAAAGCCCGGCGTTCAGTCTGCCGTTAACGAGCCTTCCTACAAGGCTTCCCTTTGAATCATAGACATTCAGTTCCACATTGCCTGTTTCAGGCACTGCAAATCTAATCTTTGTGGAAGGATTGAACGGATTCGGGTAGTTGTTGTCCAGGCTGTATTCCTCCGGCACCACCGATGAGATCACATTGATCCCTACATTCGTCCTTACAAATGTAATGATGAAAGAATTAGCTGAGGACGTGGAATCAAATCCGTTGTATGCCCATCCTCTCCAGCTTGCCCTGACTGAATCTCCCGTGGTTCCCATTGTCTGTGCAAGAGTATCGAGGAAACTCTTTCTGAGAGTGATCGCCGTGTCAGCTCCGTTGTTGTCGCTTACGTAAGTGTAGTCAAGAGTTGTTCCGATCTTCCTTATCTTGAACTTGTATCTGATCGAGTTGTCGGTTCCGGCTGAACTCCATATGAACTTCTGTGTGCCGGGCATGTTGTATGCAACCTCGATCCTAGAAAGTGAAGCCGGTGATACAACATTGAAGACATTCAGATTAAGTATCACTCTGAACGGTGCATCGCTTGTATCTCCCTGAGCGGAATTTGCAGAGTTCAGGATTCTGATCTTCGCCTGACTTGTGGTTGGAATTGCAGGCACTGTCCAGTTGTATGTTCTCTGCGCGGCAGGCACATTGTTCTGAATTGTCTGCCATGAAGTTCCATTGTTGGTGCTGAGTTCAATGTTCACATTTCCAACAACTGAAGTTCCCCAGTAGATCACTGTTGAGTTTCCGGTTCTGAATGATTCGCCGCCATTCGGATAACCGAGTTCAACCGGTTTTGAAGAAATATACATGCACGGGACAGACTCTGCATTGTTCCTGATGAGTTCACGCGGCAACGGTCCAAAACCCTGAACAAGGCTGATGGAGCCGTTGAGGTGGCAGTAACTCATGATTGTGCCGATCCTTGGAATTGCCGGGCCTGTATAGCAGCCGCCTTCTATCTGATAGCAGCTGTCAATCGGGCCTCCGTTCCAGCTGCAGTTGTGTGTATGCGGTGATCCGAAATTGTGGCCGGTCTCGTGTGCAACCACCATCACATCCCATGAATATGTTGGCAATGGCTGGATCGGGCCGTCTGTGTTGCTGAATGCATAACCATAGCCGCCCGAACCGCCGGAGCACAGCGCGTTCACCCACGCAATTCCCCCGAGATTGCCGGCCCTTCTGCTGATCATGTGCGCAAGCGTCCTCTGCACGGTCTGCTGATTTGCGTTCCACTCAGCCCTGAATTGATTCAGAATCGTTGAGGATGTTGTGCCTGTATAAGGATCCTGTGTGGTCCAGACCCTTATATAAGGAAGGATCAGCTTAACATTTACCTCCTTCATATATACGGCTGAGACTGCAGAGAAAACCGAAAGCACATAGTTCGTTGCTGTCTGAGTTGATTGTCCGTAAACGTTGTATGTTGCATAGTCAACTTCAACTGCGATCTCCGCTACATAGAGATCTGTCGGGGCAATGTCCCTGATGCCGTTAAGCGCCGCTTTCTTCACATTCTCGATCTGCTCCTGAGAAAGCGCATCACTCGTGAAGCAGTTAAAACTGTTCTTTGAAATCAGGTCACTCTCTTTGTACAGTGCGTATTTGCCGGTGCCTGTACCCTGTGTGTTTCTGACTTCGCCTATTACAAAATTATCATTCCCCGAAACCATCAGACCTACAACATTGTCTTTGCTGAAGGTCATGGAGATCAGTGTATTGTCGAAGCCTTCGAGCTTACCTTTATAGGAGACTGCCAGACCTTCTCTGGATATCACTTCGGTTCCGTTCGCAGTGCGTGCAACAAGCTCGGCATTGGGAGCAAGAATGTCAAACCTCTCGAGGTTAACACTGTAGATGCCGTTCTTGTAGGGGATTTGCATTGAGATCTGTGGATTTCTGTTCTCATAAAGACTTGTCAATTCCTGCATGTTAAGGTCAAATATCTCTGCATCGGTAACCACATTCTTCAGTTCGCCGTTAAGGAGCGAAGAATTATCTGTTTTGTTGAAAATGTTGTACTGCTTCTTTACCTGTGAATATGATGCGGATGCAGATGTCAGTATCACGCAAAGCATAAGGACAAGAAAGTTCAGGAGCTTTTTTCTCATTTGAAACGCTTTTTTAGTTATTGAAACTTGTTTGCTTTTGGAAGTCGGGAAAAATAGGCATAAAATACTGTAATTGAAATGTTTGATTTGAACTTTTCCGGCTTTTGTAGTAACTCTTTAGAAATGTCATGCTTGGATCTATTTAGAGATGTTGCTGAATAGCCCCGGCATACGCATTTTGTGTTCCTGGGCAGGACCGCTTGCAGTATACTGGCGGCTAGGCCGCAACGAACCTTGTTCCAGATTACTTAGTTCATTCGTGCATTCGTGGCAAATGCTTTTGAGTACTGTGTCAAAATCAGGAGCTTTTTATGAGGCCAGTCCTTAGAATCCCCTGCGAGCCATGTTCATTCGTGCATTCGTGGCAAATGCTCCTGAGCTTTGCGACAACGGCAGGAGCTTTTGTTTCGGCATATCAACTTCGCAGAAACCAGCCTGACCAGTGGTGAAGTTCACTGCCCTCCGAATCCCTGTCTCAAAGTAAGTCAAAACCTGCAATTACAATACATTTGCATAATTGCTGACGGCTCATATGAAGTGCAGGCAATTGCTAAGAAAAAAATCAGAAATAAGTGGTTCTTCGTTGACATTGCTGAGCCTCCTGATTAATTTGCAAATGATTCGCAACTACTTTCAACCAAGATGAAGATCAGATCTGCAGTTACATCTCTTACCATTCTCTTTGTGCTCGGAATAACAAAAATTGTTGTTGCGGGAAACATTGAAGGCACCGTGAAAGATGATTCGGATGCACCGGTAGAATTGGCCAGGGTCACTCTTACAGAACTTGACATGTCAACCGTTACAGACAGCAATGGCGTATTCGTTTTCAGAAACGTTGCCCACGGAACATATCACATTCTTGTTTCCCTGCACGGCTACAGGACAAAGTCTGAGAAGATAGATGTCGGCGCCGGAAGGAATGAGATCATCATAACTATTGAGAAAGGACTCATTGAGACGCCGACAATTGATGTTACAGGAACTTTTGGCACAACCGACATATCAAACTCTACATATTCCGTATCATCAATCGGACCCAGGGCAATAAGCAAGAAGAGGGGAGAGAATATCGCTTCCACAATTGACGAGATTCCCGGGGTCAGCAATTTTTCCACGGGCAATGCGATCGGTAAACCTGTGATAAGAGCGCTTACTTCACAAAGCATTTTGGTTGTGCATGACGGTATCAAGAACGAGTCACAGCAATGGGGCGACGAGCACGGTCCGGAGATCAGCACTTTTGACATAGACAGGATAGATATTGTGAGAGGTCCTGCCAGCATGATCTATGGTGCGTACGGAATCGGAGGAGTTGTAAATATCATTTCCAAATCTCTTGAATACTCGCAATCAGACAATCCTCTGACTTACGGATCCATTGACCTGAACGGATTCAGTATGAACAGCGAAGGCGCCGGAAATCTGATGTTCGGGATCGGCACAAAGAACTTTGGTATCAAATCATTTGCCGGATACAGAAAGGGCGGAGACATTAAAACACCTGAAGGCGAACTCACTGTGCTGACACCGTCGGGCAACAGGACTCTTACCGGCGGAATGCTTTTCAACAGCGGCACGGAAGAGTTTAATGCGGGAGGCAAGGCAGGATTCAAAGGCGAGTTCGGATTTATCAATCTTGACTTTCAAAATCTCACAAGACAGATACAGATACATGAAGATCCTGAAGAGGAACCTGATGCAACTCCTAACCAGAGGATTGTCACAAATCACTTTGAAGCAAAGGCCGGAATCAATCTCAGCAAGAAATTTCAGCTGGAGCCGCTTGTTTCGTATGAGTACAACAAAAGGAAAGAGTTTGAAAGCGCTGATGACAAGGATGCCGGCCTTCCATCGCTTGACCTTAATCTGGCTACCTTCAGCGGCGACCTGAGAATGAGCAATTCTCTGTCCGACAAGCTGTCGGGTGCGTTTGGAATGTCTCTCACTGTGATGAACAATGAATCTCTGGGAGAAGAGAAGCTCATTCCGAATTACGATGCATACTCATTCGGAGCATATTTCGCACAGACTTTTGAAGAAAAGCATTACACACTTTCGATTGGCGGCAGATACGATCTGAAGAAGGAGAACATTAAGGAGACTGTATTTGAAGTTGATTCCACGGGGACTCCGACAAATGTGGTTTCTCCAAACGATCTCGAATTCAACTCATTCTCCGGTTCAGCCGGAGCCGTTTACAAACCTGCGGGATACATAGACATATATGCCAATGTCGGGACCGGCTGGCGTCCTCCGTCTGAATTTGACCTGTATGCAGACGGAGTTCACGAAGGGACCGGTAGATTTGACAGAGGGCTTCTGGTGAACGATCCTGAGCTTGTGCCGGAGCCTGAAAGGTCACTCAACATTGACTTCGGCGCGAGACTGAGGACAAAATATCTGACTGCCGAAGTTTCAGTCTTCAGAAACCGGATCAACAATTACATCTATCCTTCACCTACCGGAATGATCGATCCTGAGAGCAACCTTCCGATATATGACATCAGGCAGGCAACAAGCACGTTCTGGGGACTCGAGTACTCTCTGCAGGCACAGCCTTCTGACTGGCTTCTTCTCTCTCTTAACGGTGACTATGTAAATACCCGGAATGATCTCACGGGGAACGCGCTTCCGTTCACACCGCCGGCAAAGAATATTCTGGGACTGAAGATTCAGAAAGACAATATCGGCGCAATCTACAATTCGTACTTTGAATTCACAGCGAGGTTGGTTGCAGAGCAAACACAGGTTGATCCGCTTGAGGCCGTGACCGAAGGATACACTCTGCTTGATGCCGGAGTCGGTTTTGATTTTGTCCTTTCAAAATCCATTGCTTCCGTTGATCTCTCCGTAAGCAACCTCGCCGATCTGAAGTATGCAGATCATCTCAGCAGATACAGATACTATGCAATGAATCCCGGCAGAAGCTTTAACCTGAAACTCACAGTGCCGTTTCAGTTTTGACCCTTCAGCATTGCTATGAGTTCACTTTCCTTTTCCGGGCTCAATCCCGATCGAAGTGTCTGGCCGTTTCTTGATTTGTCAAAAGAAAGTGTGTCTGCGATTGTCTGTAAAAGCGGCCGGAACTTCAGCCCGGCTCCCAGTGCCTTCGAAATGTCAACATGGTCTGTTCCGCTCCAGCTTTCAGGCACCCAAAGCGGAAGCTCGGTATATGGAGCGATGTTGTTTTCCAGAATGAATTCTTCGCTCATTCGTATGAACTCCGGATCAGTTCCTGCAACTCCCATGCATGCATTCAGGAACTCCCCGAACGAAAGTTCTTTGTCCGGTCCGGTTGCATTGTATATACCGCCGGCGCCCTTCTCGATCATATCAAGTGTAAATGCGGCCAGGTCTTTTACATCAATGAACTGCACCGCCCTTCCGAATGAATCGGGAACTGCAATTTCACCTCCCTTTGCGATTCTGCTCACCCAGTAAGTGAACCTGTCCGAAGGATCATCCTCACCCACTATGAGCCCCGGCCTGATGTTCAGCGCGTCCGCTCCGAAAACTTCTTCCGCCGCAATCTCACATAGTCTCTTAAGCGCTCCGTAAGTTTCGCCTGTTACCTCTTCAACAGTCTCGTCTTCAAGAACGGCGGTAGCGGAATCTTCATTCAGCCCTTTGACATCAAACTCCTTATAGACAGAAATGCTCGATATGAATGTGTAATGCTTTGCCTTGTTCCTCATAAACTCTGTTGACATTCTCACTGCCCTCGGAAAATATCCGCAGGTGTCGATCACAGAATCGAATGTCCTGTCCCGAAGAAGTTCGAGGTCGGATAGCCTGTCGCCCCATATTTTTTCGATCTCGGGAAAGAGCTCCTGATTGTGCTTGCCTCTGTTGAACAGCACAACTTCGTGTCCTCGCTCCTGTGCAATTTTCACTATGTGTTTACCCAGGAAAATTGTGCCGCCGATAATAAGGATCTTCATATTGTTTGTGGGAGTTTGATTAATGCCACTCGGATGATCTTAAGAGATGTACTTGAACAACGGGCAAAATGTTTCAATGGCTTACACGGTGCCATGCCGCAATGAAGCGTCCGTGCAAATTTGCCGTCTGCAAAGAGAAGAGCCGGCGCCGATCATTTTCCCTTTGTGAATGAGATCTTATCACCTTCCCTGATTCCGTATCTCTCAGTGAATCCGCCCGCAACTTCAACCACATACATTGCGGCTCTGCCGGAAGGAAGTGAGTTTTCGGAAAAAGGAACAGTATTTCTGTAGATCTTAACTATCTGCCTCCCGGCATTCACATAGATAATGTCAAGGGGAATGATGGTGTTCTTCATCCAGAATGACTGCGGCTCTTCTCCCGGAAAAATGAAGAGCATTCCTTTTCCGTCATCCATTGATCTTCTGTACATCAGCCCCACTTCTCTTTCGCGATCGTTCTCGGCAAGTTCAACATCGATCTTTCTTATGGGCTTGCTGTCTCTGCTCAGAAATTCGAGCTCCCCTTCCTTAACGAACTGGGGCTCTTTGACATTCTTTATCCTCTCCTGCGGATCCACAACTACCGGAGTGACGATCTTCTCTTCCGGCTTGATCGCAAATTCATAAGTAAAATATCCCGCGACTGCGATCAGCGCTGCAATCAGGAGATACTTCGAACTGCCAGAAGGTTTGCCCTTCTGTTTATCTGAGGGTTTACGGCCTGATTCTTTCATTCTATTGCTTCAGAAATTCTCTGATGCATTCGATCAGGTAGTAATTCTGCTCACGCGTACCGAGTGTGATCCTGGTCTCGGTTTTGAATGCCTCCTCATCCAGGAATTTTATCAGCATATTGCGTTCTTTAAGATACTTGTCCAAACCCTTTCTGATATCTTTAGGCATATCAACAAGCATGAAGTTGGAGAATGATTTGTACGGCGTAAATCCCGGAATGGATGCAAACTCGCTGTAGAAATATTCCTTGTCTTCCTGCATAAGCGCGGTGACCTTCTCATAGTACTCCATATCGTCAAGGGCAATGAGAGCAAGGTTTTCGGATATCAGGTTGTAGCCGAGATATCTTGTCGTGTAGCCCTTCAGTTCCTCAAGATTGTTTCCTGCAAAACTGAAACCCACTCTTGCGCCTGCAAGCGCAAAGTATTTTGAGAATGTCCTGCAGATGATCAGGTTCGGAAACTCATCAATGTAAGGCTTGATGTAAGAGTTGTCCGTTGAGCCGAATCCCCAGTATGCCTCATCTATCATCACTATCGCTCCGCGGCACACATCCAGAAACTTTCCGAGGTCCTCCCTTGAGATCATGTTGCCGGTCGGGTTGTTTGGTGATGCGATCACCACTATCCTCGGACGCTCACGCTCGTAGATCCTGATCATCTTGTCAACATCATACATGAAGGTGTTCACACCGTCCTGCACACCTTTGGTCATGGGATACTCCACATTGAAACCGCCGACCTCATATGCGACCTTCTTATAGTACCACCAGGCTTCCTTTGGGATAAGCACTTTCTCGCCGCGGGAAAGGTACCTGTGTATGATCTGCTTGAGTATGTCTTCGCTTCCGTAAGAAAGTATTATCTGAGTTTCCTTGAATCCGAAATCATTCGCTATTCTTTCGGAAAGCTTTGATTTGACTCCCCTTGCAAAATCCCTGGAGTACCATGACAGATCGTTTATCTTCACATCCTTCAGATACTCATACACCTTCGGTGTGGGGCCGTACTGCGACTCGTTCCTGTCGAGGTATTGTATGGTATCAAATTTCATTTTCGTACTCATGATGATTGTTTTTTATTTACTGCTCTTTTTAAGAAAATTCGAAACCCCGTTCCTGCACTCTTCCGTCATTCTTGTGATTGCATTCAGGTCAACAGCATATTCAAGCGCCGACTCAAAGCTCATTGAGGAAATTCCGGAAAACATCTCCTTCGTAAGTGCGATCGAACTCTGCGGAAGCTTGTTAAATGATTCGCATACCTCTTCCGCCCTGCTTTCAAGCTCACCGGCGGGAACCACGGCATTTGCAAATCCGATCCTCACGGCCTCTTCTCCCGAAATGAACTTCGAAGTGAGCAGAAGCTCTTTTGCGTCCTTTTCGGAAACTCTCTTCAGAAGAAAGATCATTACAATTGCCGGAATGAATCCGATCTTCACTTCCGTATATCCGAACTGCGACCTGTCTGATGCAATGATATAATCGCAGGCGCTTGCAATACCGCAGCCGCCGGCAAGGGCATATCCGTCAACCATTGCTATCACCGGCTTCCTGCACTTGTAGATCGAAAGCAGCATCTCTTTAAATCTTGATGAATCCGCTTTGTTCTCGAGTATGTCAAACTGTGAGATCTTGTGGAGATAGTCCAGAAAGAGGCCGGAGCAGAAGTTTCCTCCGGCGCCTTTGAGAAGCACAGTTCCGACTGCCTTATCTTCCGAGGCTTCCTTCATCACCGCTGTCAATTCGGAGATCATTTCCTCATCAAGCGAGTTTCTCTTTTCGGGGCGATTCAGTGTTACGTGCCTGGTCAGTCCCTTCTGTTCAACTTTGATTTTCCTGTAGCTCATGTCTTCGATTCTGAGTTAATCATGTTAAATAATTTATGAAGTAGCTTTTCTCATACTCCGTTATCCTGCTTTCGATAAGGAAATGTTCTCTAAGCATTTCCTCCGTTATCACAGATTTCGTTTCATCATGCCTTATGACCCCGCCGCCGTTCATTAGTATGCATTTACCTGAAAATTTCAGAGCTATGTTCAGATCGTGGACCACCGCCATGATCGTCAATCCGTTTTCATTCAGCGATCTAAGCAGACTGAAGACCTCATACTGATGGCTCACATCGAGATATGTCAGAGGTTCATCCACAATCAGCATCTTTCCGGAAAGATCACTTTTAAGACCCAGCTGAGTAAGTGCAAGTGCGATCAGCGCCTTCTGCTTCTGGCCGCCGGACAGTTCCGAAAATTTCTTCTCTGACAGATCCCCGATACCGAGCCGTTCAAGCGACTCCGCTGCCGCGGCCTTGTCATCCGGACTGCTGGCAAATCCGAACATTCCTTTGTAAGAGTATCTTCCCTGCAAGACAAGCTCTCTGACGGAAATGCCTTCATTGACCAGTGAGACTGTCTGAGGCAGGTAAGCTGAAAGCTTCGAATAATTCTTCCGGCTGAGATCATTCAGCCCGGTGCCGCCGAAAGTGATAGTACCTGAGTATCCCATCAACTGGTTTGCAAGCAGTTTTGCGAGGGTTGACTTTCCCGACCCGTTGCGTCCGATCACAGAAACAAATTCGCCCTTGCCAATGCGCAGGTTCACATCTCTAAGCGAGAATCCGCCCGCAACTCCGTATGAGAAACTCAGGTTCTCAGCCCTTATAAGATCTTCCATTCAGGCGAGTGAAGTTTTGGGATCAAAATACTTTTTCAGTCTTCCGGATTTTGACTCGGGGAAGAATTCTATTATTGCCGTCCCGCATTTTGAAAATCCAACAGGTGTGCCGTTGCCGCCTGTGGTTGCACGGAGAAGCATGCTCATCATCGGCTCATGTCCCACCAGAGCAAGCGAATCAACATTCCCGGCTGAACAGACAAGGTCAATGGCTTTTCCGACGGCTGAATCAGCTCTCAGTTCATCGGCAGGTTCAATCGTGCCTTCATAATCAATTGCGGATGACAGGATCTCTGCTGTCTGAACCGCCCTCAGGAACGGGCTTGTAAGTATATGCAAAATTCCGGAAAGTAAGTTGCGGTGATGCTTAAAGAATTTGCGTGCCGTGATCCGGCCCGATGCAGTCAGGTATCTTTCTTCATCCGAGCGGATATTATGGTTCAGATCCTCTATAGCCGCGGCATGCCTGATCAGAAAGAGATTCATTGCGGCTTGTCAGGCTTTGATGTATGAGTTACTGGCCTCTTCATACTTTGCTGAGGAAATAACGGAACAATCCATAACTCCGCCTGAATCCGCTTCTCCGAGTCTTACTTTCGCAATTCTGTTCTCATATTCCCCTGCATCGCGAAGCATCACCCTTATATAGTTTGAAGTATAGCCCTCAGCGGAGCCGTCATCTTTCAGTGACTCAAACAGCACTTCCGCCGCTGTACCTGAATGGCGCGCATAGAACCCGCTCTTCTTCATCTGCGACAACCCGCGAAGCATTTCATTGCGCTTCCTTCTCTTATTGATGTCAACCTTTCCGGGCATCATAGCCGCATCGGTATTCCTCCTCTCGGAGTATGTGAATACATGCAGGTAACTTATGTCGAGTGATTCTATGAATCTGTAAGAGTTAAGAAACTTCTCTTCATCTTCACCCGGAAAACCTGTTATCACATCCACACCTATTCCTGCATCAGGCACGGTTTCATTGATCTTTCTTATCAGATCGCTGTAAAATCCGCTCTTATATCTTCTTCTCATCATACCCAGCACTTCATCATCTCCGCTCTGGAGCGGTATGTGAAAGTGCCGGCAGAATTTCGGGTTTGATGCAACCAGTTCGAGGATCTCATCGGTCAGCAGGTTGGGTTCGACCGAACTCACACGAATGCGCGAAATGTCAAGCAAAGATATCTCACTTAACACGTCAGCCAAATTGTTTCCCTCGGATGAATAATCGCCCGTGTTTACTCCTGTCAGCACGATCTCTTTGTATCCGGCATCAATAAGCTTCTGAGCATTTGAGATCACATTTTTGATTGGCAGGCTTCTGGATCTTCCTCTTGCAAGGGGAATTGTGCAGAAGGAGCACTTGTAGTCGCATCCGTCCTGAATTTTAAGAAATGCCCTTGTCCTTGAGTCACTGTCAGCCGAAAACGCTTCACCTATTCCCTGAATATTCTCCGGAGGATTTCTGAAGACGCAGGACACTTCCTTCTTTTCAAGGCTTTCAATGTAGTCAAATAACCTGAACTTCTCATCCGCTCCAAGCACAAGATCAACGCCTTCTATGCCTGCTATCTCTCCGGGCTGAAGCTGCGCATAGCATCCTGTTACGATCACATAAGCATCGGGATTCCTCCTGATCACACCGCGGATAATCTGCCTGCACTCCCGGTCGGCATTTTCGGTCACCGAGCACGTATTGAGCACAAACACATCGGACGGGGTTCCGTGGTCAACTATCTCAAACCCCCTGGTTCCGAACTGTCCTGCTATCGTGGAAGTCTCGCTGTAATTGAGCTTGCAGCCGAGTGTATGAAGTGAGACCGTCTTTTTCATTGGCTTGAAAATACGAATTTCGGCAGGGAGTTGGAATGTAAAAGGTGCCCTGATATGCCCGCCCGGCCTTCAGGGCTGAACGTAGTACTCCCCTGTGGGAGAAAGTGACGGCTTCTTTACTGACACATACCTGAATACATTGTTATTCACAACCATCAGGTCAGAGGCGTCCACAATCCTGTCTCCGGTCAAATCTCCCTGGCGGTAACCCGTAATGTAACCGGATGCTTCATTGGAAATTATGCTGAGATCGGCTCCGTCAACAACGCCGTCCCTCACAGAGTCTCCGCTGTAAATGCACCACTTCGTCCCCTTCTTTGTAAGATTGTTACCGTAAGCTTTTGATGAATCGGAAGTGAAATCATACTGAAGTTCGTCATCGAACTTCACCGGAGTCCTGCTCCATGTTTCAACTGAGTTTCTGTGGACGGCAATTATGTAATAAAGCGAATCGTACTTTGCATTTGAAAATCTGAACAACCCGTTGCCGAGGGAATCTGTGAGCGCCTTTGCCGAATCAACGACCGAATACGGCGCAGTTGCCTTTGCGAGATAAAGTTTCAGTGTGTCGGGAAACAT
Source organism: Ignavibacteria bacterium (assembly GCA_019694675.1). Classification (GTDB taxonomy): domain Bacteria; phylum Bacteroidota; class Ignavibacteria; order Tepidaquicellales; family Tepidaquicellaceae; genus JADJAH01. The sequence continues at coordinate 40,033 of JAIBBK010000041.1, read as the reverse complement.
CCGGCCGGTTGATGGATTGTAATAACCTTCGATCAGTGACCTTATCTTCACTGTGCGGGGCTGAAGCAGGACATACCTGTCTATGATCTGATTCTTTACATTTATGAATTTGAATACCAGACTGTCTTTAAACTCTTCCACAAGCTGTGCACCGAGAGTGTCGTTGTACAGTATCCTGCTCTCGGGCAGTCGGACAAAGTTCTTCATGGTATCCTCAAACAGCGGATCATAAAGTCCGCCGCCGAGGCCGTTTGAGATGTAGGTCATATTCCCCTTCCTCACTCTTTCGTACCAGTGCAGGTCGCCGTTGATCACAATATCGGCACCCCATTTCTTGAACGGCCACTTCACTCTGGGATACTTGTCGAGGTGTCCCTGAATGAACGAATAATAGATTGGCTTGTGCTGATAGATGACATGCCACTTTGCAGTTGAAGTATCGAGCAGTGACTTCACCCACAAGGCCTGAACAGAATTTGAGTCAATGCCGTCGGGTTCCCATACTGTTGTGTCGGAATATACTCCGCCTCCTGTCCACGTGCTCTTGCCCCCGAAATCATTGTTGATGCAGATGAACCGGATGTTGCCTCTCAGAAAAGTATAATAACGCTCATTGCCGGGAAGTGCAAAGTACTCCTTGTATGCGGCAAGGTAGTAACCCGGCCTAGGGTCAAGGTCGATCTCTCCTGCAATGTCATGATCTCCTATGGACGGGAAGAAATTGTTCAGCAGGGAATTCTGGGAATAGTATTTCCCGTAGTATTTGGCAATTGAAGAGTCAAAGTCATTCACATGCTCATCCAGGCAAAGAGCCTGGGTCGTGTTATTTCTGCCGTAATAGATGTTGTCGCCGGTGGTGATAATGAAGGAAGGGTTCCAGCTGTTTACGAGATTGGCAACGGCAAGTTCATTTGTGCCGCACTTGTTGTTTGTTCCGAAGTCGCCTATAACCGCAAATTTCTGTATTTGGGAATGGGACCGTCCGGACATAGAAAAAATAAATAGCAAAACGAAAGAACAGGCTGTCAGTCTTCTCAGTTTATTGCTCCGCACTTAATTATTGGATGAGGCAACATAGAAGAATTCATGACAAAAGAAACAGAGAAGTAAGTTCGGGGATTGGAAATTTGTGCGTGTCTTTCGCGGGCCAACATCAATGATCTACCGGTCAGGCGTCTGTTCTTTGAAGGTCATCACTCTGACGTTCTCCATGGTAATTGTTCCAGAGGTCAGGATCTTTTCAAGCTTTCCGACAAACTTATCAATTGCCTCACTGCTGTCAACAGCTTCTATTATGACCGGCAGGTCAGTGGAAAGGTCAAGTATTTTGGATGAGTGTATGGATCTGTGCGAACCGTAACCCATTATTCCCTTGAGTACGGTCACGCCGCCGATGCCTTCTTCCTTCGCCATGCTGACAATTGCTTCAAATGCCGGACTCCCGCCCATCTTCTCCGTTTCGGAGATGAAGATCCTGAGCAAAGTCATTTCCCTGGTTTCCATATTCCGTGTTCAGTTAAGAATGTACTTTCTTATTGCCCTGTAAGCGAAAACACCCGCAACCACAGCCGCAATTCCGAGTATATTGCTGAGTGCCACATTTGCAATTGCATGCAGACTCTCACCTTCCCTTATGAGATTTACCGTCTCAAGCGAAAATGCAGAGAAAGTTGTAAAGCCGCCGAGGAAACCGATAGTAACAAAGCTTCTCCATTCAGAAGGTATCAGAAGATCTTCGAACATTTCTGCTGCAATTCCGATCACGAAACATCCGACTATGTTCACACTCAGTGTTCCATACGGGAAGCCGATGCCAGCACTCTTTTGCACAAGCGATGACATGCCGAACCTTGCTACACTGCCAAGCGCACCACCTACCGCGATCATTATGTAATTGATCATGAAGTCAATTCTGCTCTGTATTCTGTTTCTTTCTCAGGCATCTTTCAGAAGACCCAGATGTGCCAGATGATGCTTGCAATGCCAGGCATAAAGCCCGAGAGCTTCCGCCAAAGTAAATTCCCTGTCTTCATCCGGGTGATAGTATTTCCTGCCGAGTTCATCTTCATTCAGGCATCTCAGAAGAAACACCCATTTCCTGTGCAGCGGCACAAGCAAGGCGATGCTTGATTCCGCAGGCATGTTAAGCGAGTCGGCAAGTTCCGCCCACTTGTCTTCTTTGTACGGCTTTATCACCGGAGTGTCTTCCGTCAGTGCAAGCTTGAATCTGATGAACGCATTGACATGGCTGTCAGCACAGTGATGAACAACCTGCAACCCTGTCCATCCGCCCGGCCTGTAAGGCTTTGCAAGCTTTTTGTTTCCAAGTTCTCTGACCGCAAGATCCAGCTTAGCAGGAAATTCCTCTATGAAATTTATCCACTCATTGATCTCATCGTCCGTGATCTTATCGGGCAGCGCAAATTTCCCGACGGGATACCTTAGCTTATCATCCTTGTTCATTTCTTAACCCGCCGCTTCGTAAGCTTCCCTTAAGTAATCAAGAATCTCATTCGTAATCTCTTCAACAGATTCGATCCTGATCTTGTGCGAACACATTGAATTTGCGGCCTTCACCTCTTCGAGCTTTCCCTTGCCGGGTTTGCCCTTGAGATTCAGGCCGATCTCAAACCTTGTCTTTGTAGCAGGGATGAGCATCGCAAACTGTTTCTTCCTTCTGAGACTCACATACGCATTCTTCGGCGCGGCTTCAACATCCTTTCCGAACTTCAATATCTTTTCAAGAAGGTGATCATAAATAGGCTTCAGGGATTCCTTTCCTTTGTACTGAGACTCAACGGCATCTGTACCTTTCTCATCAGAATCTATGAGAGTTCCTTTTGAACTGTGCGCGATCAGATTTGCAAAGCCGTGAGTGAGTCCGTGTTCCTCCTTCAGGAACTTCATCATCTCACCGTGCTTCGCGAAGTTCTTTGACTTCACAACCGAAACCCATTCGTCGAGCGACTTGCCCGTGTTCTTTCGGAGGTTTTCGATCATTGTTTGTGTTCCTTTGTCCATGATGATACTGTTGATTGATGAATTCTAAAGTCTGACCCCGTAAAGCCTGCACCACTTCAGAAGGTTGTAGATCTTCCAGAGGAAGTGTGACTTTATTGCAGGATCTGAAATTATTTTGTCATAGTTGCTTACTATATCTTTTGAATTCAGCAGTTCTGAGACTCCGGACCGGTCACTCTCTATAGTATCCTTAAAATCATTCCTGAGCTTCATCATCCATTTTCTCTCCGGAGTGGGAAATCCTTTTTTGTCACGCCTCCACGTGATCCCGTCCGGAAGCCTTCCGTTCATTGAATTCCTCAGTATCCATTTGCTCCAGCCATTGTGTATCTTGTAAATTCCTTCGGTTTCAAAGAGCATCTTAACGAGTCTGTAATCAAGGAACGGCGTACGCGATTCGATCGAGAACCTCATTGCGTTCCTGTCTTCGTAACGGAGTAAGGATGGAAGGATGTACGATGTCAGGTCTTCAAACAACTTCACGTTGAGGTTGTCTGTGGTCCTGAATGACAGCACGCTCCTGTCTTTATGAGAATCAAGAAACTCAGGTGAATAGTACTGCGAAGTGGAGCTTCTCACGTTTCCTCCCTTCTGGGTAAGATAATACTTCAGCCCTCTTGTTGAGATCTCAACTCCTTTCCTGAAATTTTTCAGCACTTCCGACAGCAGTGTTGCATAGTTTCCGCTTCTGAAGAGATTGGAGTATAAGAATCCGAAATAGACCTCATATCCTCCGAGAGATTCATCTGCTCCCTGTCCGTCAAGCAGGACCGTCACGCCGTTCTGACGGGCAAGCCGCATGACATTCCACTGGGCATAGGGGGATGTACCGGCAACGGGCTCATCAAGCTGAAATATGAAATCTTCCGCTTCTGCGGGAAAATCTGCTTCGTCAGGAAAGACATAGTGCGAACTGCAGTTGGATTCTCTCACGATCTGTTCAATGAATCTTCTTTCATCATACATCACGTCATCATACACGGCAGAAAAAGTCTTCTGCCTGTCGCCGATCTGCTGCATCGGCACTCCCTCACCCGAAAGCATTCTCCCGATGAAATAAGTGATGGTTGAAGAATCCAGTCCGCCGCTGAGGCATGTGCCCACCGGCACATCCGACCTGAGCCTTATCTTCACGGCATCCATGAGAAGATCGCCGTAAGCGGAGCTTAGCGCGGAAGACCTGTCTGCTTCGTAATCTCCCAGTTGCCTGTTGATATCAAGACTGAAGTATCTTTCAACATTCAGCTTTCCCGCTTCCGCTTTGATGAAGTGAGAAGGTGGAAGATGCCTGATGCCTTTGATGAAAGTTTCCGTAGTATGATCAACGAAGTTGTTTACAAGATAGTCATATGCGATGTCTTCATTCAGGATCTTTGAAAATCCTTCATCCTCTCTGAAGTATTCCGTTATTGATTTGAGTTCGGAAGCAAATACGAACTCATCTTTCCCGTCGAAGTAGTAGAACGGTTTCACTCCGAACCTGTCGCGTGAGCAAAACAGAAGGTCCTTCTTTACATCATAAAGCGCTATTGCCCACATGCCGTTGAAGCGCTGAAGGCATTCCGTTCCCCATTCAAGATATGAATTCAGGATCACTTCGGTATCGGTGCCTGTTCTGAATCTGTAACCTTTCTGAACAAGCTCCTCACGGATCTCTATGTAATTGTAGATCTCACCGTTGAAAATAAGACAGACGCTTCTGTGGTCATTGGTGAACGGCTGATGTCCGTTCGAAGAAAGGTCAAGTATGGAAAGCCTTCTGAATCCGAATGCAAGATCGAATGAACCGCCTTCCCCCGAGAGTATGTGAGATCCTTTTCTGATCTGAGAATTATCGTCGTAGCGGTCTTCATAACTGCCGGCAGAAGTATTGAACACCGCATAGCCCTCGTCATCAGGCCCGCGGTGGCTGATGATCCTGACCGCAGAGCGCAGGCGGGACTTGTCGATGTTTCCGCCGTTCTTCCTTAGTACGCCGAAGATTCCGCACATGGTCTCAGCGCCTTCAGGCGATTATGTGAAGCAATGCAAACACGGCATCAGGCGTCTTTCTCTTCCGTCTTTTCATCACCGGCCGGCTTCTTCTTCCTGCCCGCAGCGTATCCGATGACCCCTGCAAGAAGTATTACGCCAAGCACCGCATTTGCCGCCGTGCTGACTGTCTTGCCGGTGTAATATGTCTGCGGTTCGTATCTGAACTCCACCTTATGATTGCCTTTCGGTATTATCAGTGAACGGAGCAGATAGTTGGTCTTCAGTATCTCCGCCTCTTTGCCGTCAATAAATGCCTTCCAGCCAAACGGCAGATAGATCTCGCTGAACACAAGCAGATTGTTTCCGCTTGCATTCACATCGTACTCAAGACTGTGAATATCGGCTTTAACAAGTTTGACCGAAGCAGTTGAATCCGGCTTGTCTATTTTGACTCCCGGATCCTTCTCGAGAAATGCGAGTTTGTCCGGGTCGAAACTCATATCTCGGATGTTGTTAAGTATGGTGATGTCCTTGTCAACCTTGTACTCATCAACGAACCAGTTCTTTGAAACGAATGCATTGTTTCTGTATATATTCACGCCGTTGCCCTTGAGCACCTGCACAAAATTCGTATCCTGCATCGGCGCATCTGAGACAGCGTACTTCACACCGCCGAGAGTAAGAAGCAAAGGATTATTACCTCCGGCAATATCAATTGCATCCTGATAAATTCTTATCTTCGCTCCGTGATAACCGTTGAATGACTGTATACCGAAATACGCGAGCGAATTGTCGGTCGCGAGTCCCTGCCCTCTCATCATAGCCACCCTGTACGAATAAGGATCAGTTTCATTCTTCCTGAGCCAGGTGATGTAATCTCTTTCCGCAAAAGCAGTCTTCTCTTCTCCCGGTTCATCCCAGTGAAGAGTCTTGAAATTCACATTCCACAGATCGAAAACCGTCAGCAGGATCACACCTGCCAGAAACATCTTCCCCTTCAGCTTGCCGTTCACATAGAAGTAAGCAAGCGCCGTAAGGATTGCAATGAAGAATCCGTGCAGTCTGAGATCGCTGATAATGTTCTCGTATGCTATGCTTGAGATCTGCTTAATATACTGTGAGATCTGCTGTGAGTTAGCGCCCTGCTGTTTCAGCTTTTCCGTGAGCGGACTGTTTGCAATTGAAGATGCGTAAGAATCCTGAAATCCGAAAATTGAGATCAGGATCATTATTCCCGCAACGCCGAAGAATGCATAAGCGACTTTCCTGAATCTCTCCTCTCCGGCGCCGGATGCCGCAGACTCGACAATTGATTTCAGTCCGTAACCCGAGAGAATCACAATTGCGATGTTCATGAAATGATGTATCATCACCGGTGCCCGAAAACTGCTGAAGAACGGGAAGTAATAGAAGAACAGGTCATAGATCACCGAAAAATTTCTTCCGAAAGACATGAGAAGAAAAAGGAATGTGATGACAGTCATTGCCTGAACAACGGCGTCCTTCCGGAAGTTGTACCATATGCCTATAAGCGCAAGCACGAGCACCACAACCCCGAAGTACATCGGGTTTGTTGTAAACGGCATCTGCCCCCAGTACAGATTTGCCTTCTGCCCCTGCACCTGCACATCGCCGAATCCGTAATAATACGGAAGAAGGAATGTTATCACTTCGCCCGGACTGAATGACCAGTTGGTTGCATATTCGTAATCAAGCGGCGTGTCGTTTGAAACCTTTGGGTCAAGTTTTGCCTCAATGCCGGCTTCACCCCTGATCGAATACTTGTTGTATTCCTTCATGGTCATCAGCACGTCTGCGTTCATTGCAACTGCTATCACAGCCGCAACAACGAAGAATGCACCGGCTTTTATCATGCCGGCGATGTTCTGCTTCTGAACGGCAGAGTGGATGATCAGATACAGGAGATAGATTCCGATGAACAGATATGAATAGAATATCATCTGTATGTGATTGGAATTCAGCTGTATGTGAAGCATCAGGGCAAGGAAGAAAAGGTTCAGAAGGTTTGAATATGAGAAAAGACTTTTCTCACTCTTGCCGAATGAATTTACAAGCTTGTCAATAACAAGAAGTATGAACGGAAAGAATGCAAGAGACAGGACCTTTGTGTTGTGCCCTACTACTATCCGCTGGATGAAATCTGTTGCAAATGTCGCCGCAAGCGCACAGTAAAGCGCGATGAGCTTGTTCCTGAATCTGTTGACCGCGTAAAAATAGAATCCGATGCCGAAGATCACATAGTACATTACGATCGGCAGTACTGTGTTCGTTGAAGAATTCGTAATTGCGCCGAATACTGTATCCCAGATGTAGTAGAAGAAGTCATAAACCCTTGGATTGAAACCGATCACGGGAAAGTTAGGCATGCCCATGAATATGTGCGGTGTCCATAGGGGAAACACGCCGTTCTTCTTTGCATCTTCGAGAAAGTTCCTGAAACTGTCGAATGCAATGTTATCACTTGTGGCGAAGACCTTTCCGCCGAACACGCCGTCTTTGAAAAATATAAGCACGGCAAGTATTATTATTGCGACGTAGATCAGCGAATCGTAACTGCCGAAATCAAATGAATTGTCAGTCTTTTTCTTCAGGGCGGCCGCTCCTGCGGAAACGCCGGAAACCCTGGCCTTCGGTTTGTCTTTTGCCATCAGTCAGTAAAAATTTTGTTAAAATAGTCTATATGCCGTAAAGATTCTAACTACTTAGTTGAGGAATTGCGCAATTATATCACTCATGAAGGTCATTTCAGTTCTTCTGTTCAATTATCCCTGCAAGCGCTTCGGCCTGTTTCCTTCTTGAATATTTTTTGAAGGTGTCGCCGGCATTATCCAACTTACTTCCGTTAACTTTTGCATTGATAAGCCTTAGGATGTAATCGGCGATCTGATCTTCCTGATCCCTGGAAAACATCTTTCCTGCACCGCATTCTTCAATGATCTTTGCGGCATCTCCGTCCACCGGGCCTATTGCAATGACGGGCTTTCTCGATGCAAGGTATTCAAACAGTTTGCCCGTCAGTATTCCCTTGTCGTCCTTTACCCGCGGGATCAGAAGCCACAGTGCATCACTGGCAAAAAGCATTTCCACCGACTTCTCATGCGGAACAGTGGGCGTGAGTCTGATGCAATCGGCTATGGAAAGCTCTTCCGCCTTTCGCATAATTGATTCCGAGGGACTGCCAATGAGATGAAGGACCACTTTGATCCCTGTTTGCGACTGTATCACTTTTCTAAGAGCTCTTAGGAATACTTCGGGCTCGTAACTGTCGGCCAGGGTTCCTGTATAACTGATCACAAAATCTTCTCCCGCCGCAGTGCTTTCATTTCTGAAATCATCTTCATCAAATCCGTTATGAATGACGGTTATCTTCTCAGGAGAGATGTTTCTTGATTTGCTCAGAAAAAGTTTCCTGAGCTCATCGCTGACGGTGACTATTGCATCAGACCTTTCAAGAACCTTAAGCTCAAGGGACTTGTCAATGTTCTTTGCATACGGAAGATGCATGAACTCGTCATAATAGTAGATGTCTGTCCACGGATCGCGGAGGTCTGCGATATAACGGATATTGAATTTCTTCTTCAAAACAAGTCCGGCAAGCTGTGCGGAATGCGGCGGGCTTGTGCAAATCACCGTATCAATGCCTTCCTTCCTAATCAATTCGGACGCCGCCTTTACAGCATACCTTACCCATCCTCTCCTTGCATCGGGTATGAAGAAATTTCCTCTGATGAATCTGGTCGCTTTCTGAACAAGCCCCGGATTGCTTTCATTCGAGAATCCCGTCGGTATGGATCTTCGTCCGATGATCCTCGAGTATGCATTGAACGGCTCAAATGTCTGCGTCCTTACTACGGTTGCGGAAGCCGGTACATCCTTTTCAAAGGTCTTGTCAAATGAAGGGTAGCTCGCGGCATTCTCGTCAACAGTTACTATGAACAGTTCATAGCCCAGCTGAGCAAGGTACTTTGAGAATTTAAGAACGCGCTGAACTCCGGCGCCGCCGCTCGGAGGCCAGTAATATGTAATGATAAGTATCTTCTTCAATTTTGCTTCATGAACAGCAGATAAAATTCGGCAGACCACACCGCAATAAGGAACAGACTTCCCAGTGCTCCCGCGATCTTGACCGCCGGTCTTTGGTTCAGTACGGAAGAAACTCCCGCAATTATGAGGTTCACTGCGCCAATGACAAAGAATGGTATCAGAACATAATGATATCTCGGGAGACCGACAAACAAAAATACCGTGGCAATCCATGCAATGACAAGCCCCGCTGCCAGAGATCTTTTCTTCATCGGAAGCAGAATTCCCCAGAGGCCAAGCAGCATCACAGCAAAGTAAGGTAAGTTGACCAGTGCAAGCAATAACGGATTCATCTTTCTGTAGGCCTCGGTGGAACCGGTTCCCGGCTGTGTTTCCGCAAAGTAAAGAAGAGCCATTCGTTCGCTTGAGAATAAGTATCCGATCTTCCTGAATCCCAGTTCAACGAACTTTGCTGGATTCTCGCTCATGAACTGAAGCGCCTGTTTCCTGAACTCCCTGTCTGCCTTCAGCTCATCCTTTTCCTCAAACAGCGGATTGGCATCGGCGGTTTGCTTGTTCCATGTGCCTGTTGCGCCGGGATTGCTGCCTTCCCAAAGCGTGCTTCCTCCCTGAGTTGAAAGTACATACTCCCCGATCGTGATCTTGTTGCGGATCAGCCAGGGCGAAACGACAAGCATTGCTCCTGCGGCAAACAGGACCGCTTTTCCCGCAATTGCCCGCGGAGCGGAAGTTTCAGAGGCTTGTCTCATTGATCTGAACAAATAAAGAACTGCGGGCACAATGCACAGAAGGAATGAAGTCCTGATAAGCAGTGCGGCAGAAAATACAACACCGGAGATGAACGGGCGCTTCTGCACATCGTCACCGTAAAGAAGTAGCAGGAACAGCATTGATGCAAATCCGAACAATGTCTCCGTAAGTATTGCCTGCGTATATAAAATGTTGGATGGGAAGAATGCAAAGATCACCAGTGCAATGAAGGCGTTACGCTTATCAAAGATCTTCCTGCAAATGAGAAAGAACAGCAATGCCGTTGCAACATCAAGAAAGCTCTGAATGACCCTGACCGCTGTTTCTCCGCCTCCGGAAAATGCATATATGCCCGCAAGGAACAGCGGATAGCCCGGCACAACGAAAGCCGTCGGATAGCCGTCACGGGAGTACTCGCCTGTGAGTATGGACAACGCGAGGTTGTGGTATGTAAGACTGTCGGACCTGAGCGGCGGAGTATCCAGCATAAGCATGGAGAGTCTCACGGCAAGCGCCGCGGCCAGCACTATTGTAACCCGTGAATTTTCCTTTAAAAGGGACACTAAGGATCTGCTTTCGTGTTTTCAGCGCCTTCATTCATACGCAGTGAAATGTTTCCCGGTGAAACTGCAGAATTCGCATCACCTTTTCTGAGCTTGGACAACTGTTCTGCGATCAGCCCGAGAAGAAATACCATCACACCGGTCAGCATCAGAAGTGCCGCACCTACGCTTACTCCCCTTCCCGCAATCATGATCGGAATTCCCCACAGAAGTCCGAGCATAAACATGAGTATGGCAATAGGCAGAAAGATCCTGATCGGATTGAACAGCATTACGATGTTGAGTATTTCATGCAGTGTGTCAAATGCCGTGCCGATGCCGATGGTGCTTACACCCGATGACCTTGGCCTTATCCTTATCGGCTCTTCAACGACAAGGTTTCTTTCTGCGACGAACGAAAGTGTAAGTACGTCGCTGAATGCCATACTGTCGGGACAAAGCCGTATGAGTTCTTTTGCTTTCACTGTTCTGAAAAGCTTCATGCCGGAGTTAAGATCAGATACTTGAGTTTCCGTGAGAATGTGAGCCACTTTTCTTATCGCCCACTTGCCCGCAGACCTGTACCTGCCTCCTGCCCCGTGATCCGCTCTGCTTCCGATCACAAGGTCTGCGTCCGTTTGTTTTTGCTTTTCAGCAAGGCGGGGAATGTCCTCGGGAAAATGCTGGCCGTCAGCGTCAATGGTCACCGCAAATTCCGTTACGGTATTCTGAATTCCTGTCTTAAGAGCGGCGCCGTAACCCTTGTTTGTGTTATGCCTCATCACACTAAGCTCCGGGTAGTTAGCGCTCATCGACTCAAGGATGATAGCGCTCTCATCAGTTGAGCCGTCATCAACAGCGATAACGCGCCATCCCATCGGTCCGGCAATATTCAGTATTTCCGGGAGAAAACTTCTCAGCGAGCCTGCTTCATTGTAGCACGGCATTATTACTGTGAGCCCTTTTACTTCATCCATTGGATCTGCTGATGTTATCTCTCATTAAAACTGCAATCGCATTTGCCAGCGTGTCATCCGACTCCTCAAGCTTCTTCATAACAAGCTCCTGTCTTTCGGCAGGATGGTTTTGCGAGAGTTTCTTTTTTCCTTCAAGCCTGCTGATCTTCATGCGGAATGCCCGTGTTCCCTTTACAAGGCCGCCGAAGTAGCCCTCATCAAGGGCTGAAATGCTGTAGCCTGATCCGCTGTCTTCATAGTGCTGCACAAGCATGCGGGCTATATTTGCTTTTCCTTCGAAGTCCTCAATGATTTCCGGTTTACCGTATGCGTGTACCGCAACATAATTCCATGTAGGAACCGCCCGTGCTGTTTCGTACCATGACGGCGAAACATAGCAGTGAGGGCCGGAGAATATGGCAAGCGCTTCGCCTGAGACATCATCCATAAGATCGTTTGCTGCTGAGATATGGCCGCAGAGTGTCCCGAACTCGCCTTCATCCTTCAGGAGCATCATCGGAATATGAACCGCTTTGATACCGTCTGCAGAAAATGTCGCAAGTATGCCGAAACTGTTCTTCACCATGATCTCAAAGATCTCGTTTCTGTCCGTGATCAGTGCGTGCTTCGGGATATACATGCATTCACTCCTTTACAGATACCATGAGCACGCCCGTTCCCGTTTCATTTTCCGTGTGCACATCAAGCCACATGAGAATGAGCACAAACCACAAAGTAAACAGGTAGTAGACCGGCAGTAAGAGTATCAGTAACTTTGAAGCTCCCGCCATAAGTATCGGATATTTTATCCCGAATCTCCATGATACGGTTCCGTACTTGCCGTATGTGTACGAAAAGCTCTCCATCTTCATCCCTGCGCGAGTCACTTTCTCCGTTATGTCTTCTTTGGAATAACCCAGCCTTGCATGCTCCTCGATGAAACTTTCGTCATCTTCAGAATCTGCATCGCTTCCGCCGAGGTTTGAAGGAGTGTTCACAAGCAACCTTCCGCCCTTTCGCAGGGCCTTCGTGAAGTTTCTGAAAACAAGCTCGTCTTCAACTATGTGCTCCATTACATCAACGCAGAGAATGAAATCAAACTCATCCCTGTAATCCATCGTCGTAAGATCGCCTGTCTGCACCTTTACGTTTTCAAAACCGCATTTACTGAAGAAGTATGCGCAGTCTTCAACCTGATCTTCCTTCACATCCACAGCAAGGATCTTCGACTTTGGAAACCTCTTGGCCATGAAGTAAGTGTATTGCCCGAAACCCATCCCCGCATCGAGAATGTCCATCACTTTTCCGCGGGAGTAGAGCTCTTTAACTTTCTTCCTGACATGCCATGAACGTAGAAACATAAGGTCCAGCAGAAAGTAAAAGACCTTTCTGAGAAACGTGTTCCTTGATACAATGTCTCCAAAGACTTTCTTTACGGGATCATACTTCATGATTGCGCGGACTCACGGTTTGCGTTTGTATTTACAAGTTTCATTATGTTGGAAATGAATTCTTCCCAGCTGTATTTCTTCTTTTCTTCGGCAACGTTCCTGCTGAATTCAGCTTCCGAGTCCGTTTCATAATACTTCATCACAGCTTCAGCCACGGCTTTGGCAGAGCGCGGTTTCACCACATATCCTGTCCTGCCGTCGGCTACAACCTCACCCAGGCCTCCTACATCAGTGGCAATCACCGGCTTGTCATAAAAATACGCGATCTGAATTATGCCGCTTTGAGTTGCATCGATGTACGGAAGCACCATCACATCGGAAGCACAGAAGAAGTACCTCACGTCTTCATTTGGAATGTAATCGGAGATCACAGTGATGCGGTCCGACAGACCAAGTTCTTTGATCATGTCATGCGTCGGCTTTTCGTCTTCATAAAACTCACCCACGATAAGCAACCTCGCATTAAGCTTTCCCTTTAGAAGACTCAGCGCATTGATAAGGTATGGCAGGCCCTTGTACTTTCTTACATATCCGAAAAACAAAAGCACCCTTTCACTTCCGAGATCAATGCCGTATCTGTCGCGGAGTACCGATCTTGCCTCCTGTTTGCTCACGCTGTCACCGAATATGTTATATACCGGATGCGGTGAAAGCATGTGCGGCTTGCCTTTGCTGAATTCCATAAGGTCCTTCTCCACGCTCTTTGAGTGGATCATGAAGTAATCACCGACCCTGAAGATCAGCTTTATCAGAGTCCTGTCACCCGGCCTGTGCTCATGCGGGATAACATTGTCGCAAATGAAGAGTACCCTCGCTCCCGTTTTCTTCTTCACATAACTGCAGATCGAATAAAATGCAGGCGCAAAGAACGGTATCCAGAACCTCAGTATCAGCAGATCGGGATTGCTCTTTGCGATCAGCTTTGCAGACTTCCTCCAGTTGACCGGGTCTATAGAGTCAATGATCTGCGTATTCCTTATGCCGGGCTTTATGATGTCAGTATTGCTCGTATCTTCCTGCGTCTTGCCGGGAAAAAGAAGCTTCGGATACTGCCTCTTGAATGAGAAGATCTCGACATCATTTTCCTTTGAAAGATAATTGGCAAGAATGCCGTTAAGCTGTGCCATCGCTCCCCGCATAGGATAAGCCGTCCCTATTATTGCTATCTTCAAGTCGGAAAAATTTGAGGAAAATAGACTAAATGACCCTTAATTTCTAAGCAATAAGGTTGTATCAAGTTGTCCGCAAGGAAGCATACAGATGGATCAATTGCCTGACACTGCAGGCGTGAAGCAGAAGAATCTTACAAGGCACATTTCAGGATCTGCTTACTGCAGTTCCGGATCATACCGGACGTCATTCAAGAAGTGAACTGCAAATACGGGTGATCTCTGATTCCCTCTTCGTGATGTCAAACAATTCCGTGATCCTTCTTCCTGCATCCGTCCTGCGGTCTTCGGGAAATTCAAGAGCCCTTGCCAAAGCAGATGATATGAGCGAGACGTCCTTCCTCTCAACAACTATTCCCGTGTCACCGATGATGTCAGGTATTCCGTTGACATGTGAACCCACGGGCACACAGCCGCAAAGCATCGCCTCGCAAACAGAACTCGGCATACCTTCAAACAGCGACAGTTGCGCATATACACTTGCCTTTGAATACAGTCCGATCAGTTCATCATAGGTTACTTTGCCGTAAAGCTCGAGATTGCCCCGGCCGAGCGCCCTCAGTCTGCTCAGGTGTTCGTCATTAAGTCCTATGAGTATGAACTTCACATCCTTCATCTTATCCGAGCATTCCTCAAGAATGTCGAAACCCTTTCGCATGAACTCAAACCTGTTCGTGATCAGACCGGCGCTTACGACCGCCCTTTCTCTTGCAACACCCTTCTTCGCGGCAAATATGCCGCTGTCATAGCCGAGCCTCACGGTCTTCATGGGCGTTGAAATGCCGGGTATCATGTTCCTGATCCCGTCGTGCAGGATTTTGCCTCCCGGCACATCAGAATAAATGTAAGTGTTGACATTGCTTATCAGACTGTCATCCACAGGAAGTATAAGCGAACAGTTCCTGAGAGAGTATGTTGTAAAGAAGCGCCTCATCTTCTTCCTGAAACTTGCGCTTGTATAGACTCCCATCTCAATCTCCGGAATGTATGTGGCTTCGTAACCGCCGGCACAGATCACGGTCCTTCTGCCGAAAAGCCTGCCTGTAAGAACGGGGATAAATGAATGATAATCTGCAAACCAAATATAAATGATATCGTACTTTGAGATTCTTACAATGCAGCGGAAAAACTGGCGCATCAGCATAACCAGTATCGCGGCCGACTTCGGAACATTGACGTCTTCAACGTCCACGGCAAAATTCTTTCTGAGTATCTCTATGTCATTAGTCACAAACTTTGCATTTGCGTCGTGGCGCTTCACAAAGAGGATGCGGCCTTTGGCGTTGTTCATTTCTTGCGGCCCGTAAGAAGAAATATTGCGGAGTCGCGGTCTCTCACTCTTGCGGGTGTGAGCTTGTCTTCGATCATGAGTTTGATATTTCCGAGAAATGCGATCGGCTTGAACAGAGATCTGCCAAATGATCCCGTCATATTGGCAAACGACTCAAAGAATGCGAGCCGCAGCTGCGTAGGCACTGCAAGCTGTCCAAGCACCGGCACGCATCCGATCACCTCAAAGCCGTGCTTTGCAAAAAGTGATTTGAGGCCGAGGTGCGTCCACCGGTTAAAGTCATACGGCGCGGCATGAAACTGCCATGTACCGTGAGTGGAAAGGAAAAGCAGTCCGCCCTGCTTAAGCACCCTATAGCATTCGCTCATATACTTGTCATACTCCTCCACATGCTCAAGCACCTGGGAGGATATCACCGCATCAAATCTGCCGTCTTCCACGGGAAGAAGCTCCCCGGCACTGAGCTTTATCTCAGCATCGGGATTCTCTCCCACATCAGCACCCGTATATTCATCCGCAACACCTTCAACAATGTATTGATACGGCTTCACTCCGCATCCGTAATCAAGTATCCTGAGCCCTTTCTTTCCCATCAGATGCTTCGGTAGGACAGCTTCATAGGCTTTTCTCAGACAGCCGCTCACATAACTGTACGGATTGAACATTGACGGGCTTATGATATCCCTGACTTCCTTTCTCTGTTTCCTGTAGTCAAAATTCGGATAGCCGTTTTCGGTCATATTCTTCTCAGCTTTCTTGAATATTTCAAAAAGAATCCTTTGATTGAAGTGATTTCAATCTCTTCGTAGAACCTGAATGCAAACAGAATGAACGGGAATGATGCAAGAGCCAAAGTCTTCAGCATTAGTTCGAGCCAGATATTACCGATATCGAATAAATAGAACGGAGCAGTAAGAACAGCGGCGACTATGGTCATCAGTATCAGTTTGTTCAGCTCCCACCTGATGAAGTAATATCTCGGCGATAGGACATAGATCAGCACAACGCAGATAAGGTATGAGATCACTTTCGCAATTGCAGATCCGTACATCTGCATCGCGGGGATAAGCAGATAGTTAAGCGCAACGTTTGCGGCGGTTGCTATTACATACATCAGCAGTACTATGTTTGTCTTCTTGCTGTGGTAGAAGCTCATGTGCCCGGTAACCTGCATGTTCGTAAGCACGAATGTCAGCGCAAGTATCGGAACTACCGGAGCGGCCGCCCAGTAATCCGGATTGAGCGCGAAGACCTTGATGAAATGCGGTGCGTAGAGAGAAAGCGCAAGCGCCGCCCATGTGATTATGAACTGTCCGTACGTTACGGACTTGGTGAAGAACCTCGGACCGTTCTCTTCGCTTATCTTCTTCCAGAAGATCACCGGGAATGCCATTGCAAAAGGCGCGACGATCAGGAAGTTCAGTACGCCGGAAATATTATAGCCGAGTCCGTAAAGCCCCACCTCTCTTGAATCGGATAGATAACCGAGTATGAACCTGTCCTGCCCGCTCAGCATCATTGAAACAAAACTCGCAAGCATCAGCGGAAATGCAAATGCCATCACTTCCCTGCCTGCAATGCGGTCAAATCTGAATCTGAAATAGCCGATCATCATCGGCGAAAGCACTGCAAGCATCATAACAGGAGCAACAAGTTTGGAGACGAAGATCCCGGTGATCTTATCTTCCGAATAGAACAAAACATACAGCTGTATTGCCATTGATATCACTGTGCTTGAGACAACAACGGCAAGATAACTTCCGGCTTTCTCCCGCATCCTGAGAATGACCAGCGGTATGCCGATAAGTGATTCCGCGAATGATATTCCGAAACAGATAAGTACAAGGGAACTGTAACCGGCGGAGTCGAACAACAACTCCGAAATGGGACTGCTGAACATCAGTCCGACTGTCATGAACAGGACGTTGATGAGCGCAACAATGGCAAAAACGGTGAAGGATAATTTTCTTCTCTCATCCTCCGATCCTGTGTTTGCCGCCCATCTCATAAGCGCCGTTTCAAATGCAAAGAGCACGAACGAATTTATGATCTGCCAGAATATCTCAGCTCTTACAACCACACCATACTGATCAACTGAAAGGTAAAGTGAATATAGGGGAAAGAGGATGAAGCCGGCAAGCTTAAGCGAGATCCTGCTCAGGCCGTAAACTGCCGACTGACGGACGGTATTTTTGATGTCGCTAAGCAAGCGTCAAAATATCAACTTTGACTGTCATAAGAAATGAATGCGAAAATAAACTCAATTCGGATACGGCCGGCAATGATGTGTTCACGAAACAGACATACGGTATGGCATCATCAAAGCCTAAAAACTGACCGCGGTAAGTGTGAGATAGAAGTCACGCGAGCTGTCGGAAGTGTTTGTGAGCTTCCATGTGAATCCGAGCTCGAACAGCTCAAGTATGTTTGTAAGTGCAAATCCTGTCTCGGCATATATTCCGTCAGATATGCGGAAACCTTTATATGCGGAGAAGTCCATGTTCTTTCCGGTGATCTCGTTCCTCATGACATTCACATATCCCGCAAGTCTTATGGACTTGAAGAACGGCACTTTGCTCCATAGCACGTTGCTGAAATTGTTCCGCAGTGTAACGTACCAGATCCTGTCACCCGGAAATTCATTTATGTGTGTAGACCCGAAGTTCCTGCCCATGTCAATATGCCCCTGCCGGCTGTTAAGAAATCCCAGCGACTGGTACGGCACTTCACCGTTCGCATAAATTCCTCCCAGTTCATATCTGACATTAAAGATCCGGTTGAAGTATTTCCTTCCGCTGAGCCTTGCATAGAACTTCCTGTACTCAAAGGCGCTTTTGAAAAATTCCTTTCCTGAGTATATGAATCCGGCATCAAGCACAGGAAATGTATTTTCACGGAAGATTGACTCGCTTCCGTCTCCCCAGTCAATTCCGCCGTATTCGTTTACGTTGAGCCTCATGTTTACGCCGATCGTTCTCTGCACTCCTTCATTAACGGCAGGGTTAAGGCTGAATTCGTCTTCCTTCTTTCTGACGCTGAAGTTGGTGGATGTGTATGCGGTCTTCTGTTCCTCATTCATGTAACTAATGCCAACATTCGCCTGCGGCATCAGCCAGTAATTTGCCGAGACGTTGAATCCTGATGCATAGTAATAGTCATATGCGTCGGTCTTGTCAAAGAGGCCTGTAAATGTATTTATGAAAATATCCGCTGAAGGAATTTCTCCGTAGCTTATGGGAGACAGTGTGTTGTATGCTTCGCCTGAAAGCTGAAGTTTCCATCCGTCAATCAGTCTTTGAGAATACGAGACTCCGTACTTTGTCTTCTTGTCGGAAAAACCGTAGCTGAAGAATGAGTTTATTCGCGGGCCTCCGAGAGGTTTGTTGTAGTCAAGATTGAACCGGAGTGCACTTCCTTCAATCCTGTTATACCTGTAGTAGCTCAGAGGGTTGGTGGATACTCTGTTGCCGTATGAGATCGAGCCAAGCCCTATGCTGAGGGACTTTGCTTCCTTCTTTGTCTTCTTTCCGATCTCTTCGAACGCCTTTATCTCTTCGGGTGTTTCCCTCAGTTTTCTGTTGCTGTTCCAGTATGCCGTATCCTTATCACCCGCCTGAGGCAATACTTTAATAACATACTCGTCAAACACTCCGGCCGGAGCTTTCTTGTTTATCCTGTATTCGGAGATCACCGAAAGCACTTCGGCATTGAACTTCGCAATACCGGCAAACGAGCCGCCTGCAAAGATCTGAATGTCCGTCGGCATCCAGTATCTGTAACCTGTCTTCCGGTCATCAAACGGCAGAAACTTTTGCTGGAACCTTATGTTCTCCACCAGCCGCGGATTTGCCGCACCGTTCGAATTGAGGTCAACTTTGAGTACGGAGAACAGACTGTCTGCAACATAAATCACTCCGTTCAGAAGCGGAGACAACTCCGATTTGCTTATCACTTCGATCTTGAACACTCTCATCGAATCCATTGAAGTGACTCCGATGAGCCTGTAGTCATAGCTTCCGAAAGCGTTATCTGCAACCGGCGTCAGGATTTTGAATTCACCTACATCAATTTCATCATCATAGAAATTCACAAAGAACGGCAGAGCTATCCCGCGGATTATGTTTTCCGTTTCACGCTTCGACTTTATGATCTGTTTCTCAAGGCCGGGCTTCCTGAAGTATCCCACTGATTCAGATTCGAGAATTCCGAAGATTCCGAGGTCATCATCCTTGCCTGATTTCTTCACGGTATCAACTTTAACGCTCCTCTGATCTGACCTTATCACAAACTTGCTGTAGGCATCATACTCATATTCATTCAGCTTGTCCCTGAACTTTCTCTTGGTTTCTATCACTCTTCTCATTATCTCGTACGCGGGATCTTCGCCGTAAACATCTATTGTCTGCGTTGTCAGCTCGGCAGGCATGAGGTATATATCCCTCTCCGTGTTCTGCGCATCTATGAATATTCTTGCAGTGTCGGTATTGTAGCCAATGTATGAAGCGATAAGCTCATGCGCCCCGCGGGAAAGCCTTATTATGTAATTGCCTTCCGCGTCTGCCGTCGTGCCTGCATCTGTGCCTGCTACTCTGACGGTTGCAAATTCCAGGCCTTTGTTTGTCTTTGAGTCAATGATCCTTCCCGACACTTCGAAATTTTGCGAATGCGCGTAACTTCCGGTCAGGAAAATGAGTACAGCAATTATGATGTAAGCTTTCATTCTTCAGGGTTTGCTGATTACGAAGATCTTTTTTTGTTCAATTCCGTATTCAGGATCAAAACTGAATACTGTCTCATCAACCTTTTCGTTCCCGAGCTTCTTTCTGAGCCTCAGTACTTCATCTCCGGTGTCGCCGCCTTTAATGAAGATCATTTTGCCTTGCGGGGAAACAAGCGGCTTTGCCCAGTCGTAAAGCACCTCAAGCGGGGCAACTGCTTTTGCAGTTACCACATCAAAAGCATTTATGAACTTCCTGTCTCCGGGGATCTGCTCTGCTCTTGCACACACAGCGACCGTCTCACTGAGTCCAAGTCCGTTCACAATATCTCCCAATGCGGTTATCTTTTTACGGATTGAATCAACCAGAGTTGCCTTAATTCCGGGATATATTATCTTCAGAGGTATCCCGGGAAATCCGCCGCCTGTGCCTATATCGGCAATTGACTCGTTTCCGGAGAGAGGCATCTTGGTCAGAAAAAAGACTGAGTTGAGAACATGACCCTCGATTGATCCGCATTTTCGCGAGATCAGGTTTATCTTTGAATTCCAGTCCATGAGCAGTCTGTTGTACTCAATGAACTGAGGCATAAATTCCTGAGCATTGAGTTTCAGCTCATCTGTTATGAATTTTTGAAGTCGTTCCAATGACCAGTAGTTTTTTGCCGGACCACGCACTTTGTTCAGGCTCCGCAGATTGGCCGCAATCAAACGGGTTTCTCAAAATAAAAAAGGGTGTTTTCTATGAAAACACCCTAATTTGTAACACCGGAAATCCGGTAATTATTTGGTGATCCTCATGGAGTAGAATGTTCTCCAGACGAAGACCAGCGCGATTATAAGAAACACGATTCCGATAACAGGAGCAGAATCCCTGAACTGTTCTGTGATTGCTATCTCCATTGCCAGCAGTCCGAAAAGCGTGGTGAACTTGATTATCGGATTCAGGGCAACGGATGAGGTATCCTTGAACGGATCGCCGACCGTATCGCCAATAACAGTTGCATCATGAAGCGGTGTGCCTTTTTCCCTCAGGTCAACTTCAACCACCTTCTTTGCATTATCCCAGGCGCCGCCGGCATTTGCCATGAAGATGGCCTGAAACAATCCGAATACTGCGATGGAAATAAGATAGCTCACGAAGAATGCTGCCGGGTCGTTGCTTTCCGCAGGAGCCGACATAAATGCAAATGCCAGCGCAAAGCTGAAAATTGCCACGAAGATGTTAAACATTCCCTTCTGCGCATACTTAGTGCAAATTGCCACAACTTCCTTCGACTTCTCTGTGGATGCACTCAGTGATGCAGTCTCATCAAGATTAATGTTCTTCTTGATATACTCAACAGCGCTGTATGCACCTGTTGTCACTGCCTGTGTGGAAGCGCCGGTAAACCAATAGATCACAGCTCCGCCAGCCAGGAAGCCAAGTATTGTGTAAGGGTTAAGCAGATTGAGGATTTCCTCCGGCTGAACGCCAAGCACATTCTTGAGCACAAGTATCAGGGAGAATATCATGGTGGTTGCGCCTACGACAGCCGTACCAATAAGAACCGGCTTTGCGGTTGCTTTGAATGTGTTTCCTGCACCGTCGTTCTCTTCAAGATACAGCTTTGCTCTTTCCCAGTCCGGTTTGAATCCGAAGTCCTTCTCAATTTCCTGACCGTTCTTTTCCTTGTTCTCTTCAATGAGCGACAGTTCGTAGACAGACTGTGCATTGTCAGTAACCGGACCGTACGAGTCAACCGCTATTGTAACAGGTCCCATTCCAAGCATTCCGAATGCAACGAGGCCGAACGCGAAGATGGCCCTGTAATCCATCATCTCCGTAGGTATGGAATTGGAAGCAATATAAGCCGCATACATGAGTGCGAAGAATACCATGCCTTTCCAGAACGCCGAGAAGTTACCTGCAACAAATCCCGAAAGGATTGTCAGCGACGCTCCGCCTTCCCTTGAAGCCGTCACAATTTCCTTAACATGCTTCGACTTTGGTGAAGTGAAGATCTTTGTAAACTCCGGAATTAGAGCCGCTCCCAGAGTTCCGCAGCTTATAATGATTGAAAGCGTCATCCACAGGTTGTTTCCGAGGTGCCCGATATAAAAATTCGACAAAACAAAGGTCACAATTATCGAGATGATCGATGTGATCCATACGAGCGATGTAAGAGGCGCTTCGAAATCAAGATTGTCAACTTTTGAATATCTTGCTGACGAAATTGCCTTGTTAATATAGAACGAAACGATTGATGTTATGATCATGAGGATCCTCATGAAAAATATCCACACAAGAAGTTCCGCCTGCAGGTTAATATCGCTGATGGCCAGAACAATAAAGCTGATAAGAGCAACGCCTGTTACTCCGTATGTTTCAAAACCGTCAGCAGTCGGACCAACCGAATCACCTGCGTTGTCGCCTGTACAGTCGGCAATAACGCCCGGGTTTCTCGGATCGTCTTCCTTGATCTTAAACACGACTTTCATGAGGTCGGAACCGATATCTGCGATCTTTGTGAAGATACCGCCCGCAATTCTCAGCGCTGAAGCGCCGAGTGATTCACCGATCGCAAATCCGATGAAGCTGGCGCCTGCATATTCTCTCGGAACATAGAGGAAAATTATCAGCATCATGATAAGTTCGACACAGATAAGGAGAACGCCGATGCTCATTCCTGCGGTAAGAGGAATGTTGAGAAGCTTCAGCGGTTTCCTTTCAAGCGATGCAAATGCCATTCTGCTGTTTGCGAGAGTGTTCATTCTTATACCGAACCAAGCAACACTGTATGAGCCAAGGATACCGATGACTGTCCAGCCGAGGATCAGCAAAACGCCGCCGGCTGACTGGTGCTGCAGGTATCCGAAATAGAACGCTATACATGCGGCAATGAACACGAACAGGATCGCGAGGAACTTGCCCTGCTGAATGAGGTAGGTTTTGCAGGTTTCGAAGATCACCTGCGCAACATCAAGCATTGACTTGTGCGCCGGGAGCTTCTTAACCTTAAGGAACTGGATAATTCCGAACACCAGCCCCAATAGGCAAACCACGATTCCGTAAGTGAGCAGACTGTTCTGCGCAGCGCTCAGCTCCGGGATCTTAAGGTCGGCTTCGCTGGCCATGGCGGTCAGCGGCCCCAGAAGCAGGATTAAGCTTAAGAAAAATTTCTTCATTATGTTTTTTTTGATTTCTTGTTGCAAAAAAAATCCCAATAACTTCTGATTATTGGGAAGCATATAAGTGTTCCTTTACTCTACAATTCTTTGGTGTCGCGCCTGTCTTTGTCTTCATCAAGATGTGACTTGTTGAAAGAATTCATTGTGCTTGTAAGTCCGTTGACTGCAAAACTCTCGGCGCAGTCGGCGTATGTTTCCATCATCTTTCCGATCAGTCCAAACTCGTCTTCGGTAAACTCACCAAGCACATAGTCCACATATTCATCCTTCCTGATCACGCCCTCCCTTCCTATTCCAAGTCTGAGTCTTGCGTATTCATCTGTTTCAAGTTCATAGGCGATACTTGCCAGTCCGTTATGTCCGCCGTCACTTCCTCTTCCCCTGATCCTGATGGTCCCGAGCGGAATCTGAAAATCATCTACAATCGCCAGGACATCTTCCTTTGGCACTTCGTATCTTTCCATGCACTCCTTTACGGCAATACCACTGTTGTTCATGTAGGTCACAGGCTTTATCAGAACTATCTTTTCGCCGCCAAGCTCGTATTCAGCTTCGTACCAGTCTCCCTTGCCGGGCTTAAGCTTCAGCCCGTGCCTTGCGCAAAGGGCGTCAATGACAAAGAACCCTATGTTGTGCCTTGTTCTGCTGTATCTTGTTCCGGGATTTCCAAGCCCTGCAATGAGTTTCATGAATCGGCCCCGGAATGCGGAATCGGATTACTCTTCCTCTTCCTTCTTGCCCTTTGATAGCACTTCAGGTTCGGCCGGTCCTGCCTCGGCAGTTTCGGTTGTCTCCTTCACAACGGTCGGCGGTACCACAGCCGCTACAACGGCGTTCTCATCATTCAGGATCTTCACATTGTCAATCTTGATATCGGAGACCTTGATGGAATCATTGATTCCCAGCCCTGACACTTCCACATCAATGTGGGATGGAATGAACTTCGGGAGACACTGAACTTCAAGCTTATGCAATACATGCTGAAGAATTCCGCCTTCCTTCACGCCTGCGGCGTTTCCGGCAAGGTGGACGCTTACTTCTATTGTGATCTCCTCGCCTTCCCTGAGAGCTATAAGGTCAAAATGAAGAGGCCTTTCGGTAAGGGGATGAAACTGCACATCCTTCAGGATGCACGGATACACATCATCCTGAACCTTAAGATTTACAATGTTGGATTCCGTAGTATAAATGACGGGCCTGAGGTCGTTCAGACTGGCCGCGATGCTCAATCCATCCACTCCGTGGCCGTAATAGATTCCCGGGATCATGCCCTCTCTTCTCAATTGGTTCAAAGTGCGATCCTTGAATTCTTCTCGTTTGCGGGCAATTAGGGTAATTTCTGACATGATGCGAAAAATTTAAAAATGAACTACAAAAATAGCCCAATGGGCTAAAATTATCAATCGATTTTTTGGTGACAGGAAGACTTGCAGTCTTATGAGGAAATTATGTACCGGGAGAGGGACTTGAACCCCCGACCTACGGATTATGATTCCGACGCTCTAACCAGCTGAGCTATCCCGGCTCTTAACAATCAGGCAAATTAAGATTATGGAATGTCTTATTCAATGATATAAGAGGTGGATTTTGAGCAACACCGGCAGTTCGTTGCGTGATGATCAATTATCACATTATTATGAATGCTCTGTGTGATGTTGCTCCTTGCTTAATTCGACGGTACTCCGCCTCAATCAGATCATGATTCTCACTCAAGTACATGCTTCAAATCTAATCAATTGAATAAACCTGCTAATTTTGATAACTTGACCCAAATTTATTCGCCTTCTTAGAGTGAGATTGTCCTTAATCACAGCCCTCGTTCCGCTTGCAATACTGCTTTTTGCGGGAAATGCAGTCTCTCAGGACAAGTGGTGGAAAGATAAGAAATTCAAGAATGAAGGTCAGAGAGCCAAGTATGAACTCTGCAAGAAAACGTTCATAGATGTGTCAAACGGTTTCAACTACGGAAATGAAGGAAGCATCAGTCAGCATGTGTCCTCGCTCATATATCTTAACATCTTCGGAAATGAGATGGGATTCTATAATATTTCTCAGGCTGAAGCAATACTGACGGCATTCATGGACAATTTCCCTATTGAAAGGTTTGAATACAGGAGCTCGACCCGATACAATAATTACGCCTCCGCAATCGGCGTCTATGAATACAGGAAAGGAAGCATAAAGAGCTCTTTCTCTGCCACAGTAAGCCTTAAGTACAAAGACAGGGAATGGTACGTTGACCAGATTGTAATAAACTGAGTCATCTCATTCTTACTTTGAATCTGCAATTTCAAACTTCTCGAATTGCCTCTGCAGGAATCCAATAATGCATATACATCCGGCGAACTGAAGGGAAACAGGACAAACAAGGTCATACTTATATCCATTGCCGTTCTCCTCTTATGGGCGGCTGCCGTTCACTTTTCGGCCCTCTACGTCAAAGACAACTCCATAAAGGAGTTTGACTCGATCAGCAGGGAGACCAATGCCGCAAACAAGGAGTACGGCATAAGTCTCTTTGAAAAGACGCAGAATGAGCTTGTCAGCTTTGCGGGAGAACTGGCATCGGGAGAAAGTATAAAGAAGAGCATAGAAAGAAATGACGTTCGAAAGCTTTTCGAGGAGATCATGCTTGCCAATGCCGACAATTCTTACCAGATAGAAGTTTATAATTCCAAACTGGAGCTCCTCGCTTTCTCCGGCCGCAAACTTGATCCGGATATTTACACACTGCAGAGAGCTGTGAAGTCAGGAAGATTTACCGTGATAAAAGAACTTGGCTTCTTCACTTATCTCATTTCCTACACGCCGGTCATGTCTGAAAAGAAGAATGAGCCGGCCGGTGTTATTGCGTGCGCAAGGTTGATTGAGGTCAAGGAGCAGATCGGCAAGGCATTCTACGGAACAGCCGGCCTGATGGGTAATATAGAAAACCATTCACATTCAGATGCAGTGCTCATACCGGCTGACCCGATCTCAGGGAGAATAGTGTATGACAGCCTCTCCATGGCGGGAAGCATCAGAGCAGAGCTTAAGGGCACGGACAACAGCGTAATTGCTTACCTTTTTCTGAGTGAATACAGCAAGATCGTTCATGTACAGAACATAGAGGCGCTTGAGTCAAAACTCATTTCCGGAATTGTCTTTGCAATTACGATGCTTGTGCTGATCCTCTATTTCAGCTTATCATCAAGGATCAGAAGCAGGCTTTTACGGTTCGCTTTGTTCATAGCAATACTCATCCCGATCCGGTATGTCTGGTTACGATTCTCCTTTCCTTCCGACTTCATTCCGCTTGAGATATTCAGCCCGGGCGATTATGCATCCACTTTCGGAAACGGAATCGCACGTTCGCTCGGCGATCTGTTCATCACATCGTTCTTTCTGCTCTCCGTTGCTGTTTACGGATTCTTCATCACTGTGAAGGGTTCAAGTTATGCATCGCTCTTGACAACCAGGGAAAGCAAGCCGGTATCAATAATCAAGGTTGCAGGAGCGCTCGTTCTTTATTTTGCCGCCGCGTTCTCATTCGGAACGATCTTTCAGAACATTGTGAACGACTCTAACCTTCAGTTCTTCGACAAGGGAAGCGTGATCCCCGGGCCATCCTTGTTTACAATGAACCTGGCACTGCTGTTCATTGCGTTTTCGATGTTCCTGTTTCTCATTTCACTGGTGATAATTTGCAACAGGAAGCTTGTCTACAGTGTGCTGGCAAATTACAGATACAGGAAGTACAGCTACATGCTTCTCCTCCTTCTGATTCTCGGAATGAACTTTCTGCTGGCGGCGATCCTCAAAGACTCCGATCCCGACGGGATCTACAGACTGCTTGTCATCATTCTGAGCAGTGCCATGGGAATCTATCTTTCCAACAGGCTTTACCTTTCAAAAGACTATAATGCAATTTCTCTTAAGAACCTCTCGATACTGGTTATCTTCTGCCTGATCTCTGTGCCCGGGATCCTGCTTGATAAACTTACATCACAGGAGACCCGGTTTGTGGAGCTGATTGGAAACAGGCTTGCAGAAGACGAAAGCGACAGGGTCAAGTTTCTGCTGATCACGGAACTTTCAAAACTGGCTGACAGCAAGAAGATCGAATCTGACCTAAACGTAAAGAGCAAACAGCAGGAACTCGCCTTTTCCGTATGGGGCGAAAGCAGTTTCAGCGAGGAGAGTTTCAATACTGCAGTGATCGTAACAGACACAAACAGAAGGAGCAAGAGCGATTTCGTGTTCGGACCTGCCAATATCAGGCCTGACTCCGTGCTTGCCTTTGTTGAAAGGACTGTTTTCCGAAAACCAAAAACTATAACCGGGATCACAGGAGATTCAACAGCAATGTCTGATTCCCTTCTTGCAGAAGAGGATGAAGAATCAGAAGAGTTTGAGGAAGAGGAACCGGGCAATCTCATTGAAGCCGACAAGATAACGGTGGTCAAGAATGATCTTGGAAAATATTACGCGGGAATTGTGCCGCTTGAGATTCTCAGCCTGAGGAGCACGTCGTTTGAAACCAAGCTGGGATATATCGTAATGGCGGTGGAGTATGACTCCAAGAACTATCTTATGCAGTCCTCATCTCAGCTTTTCAGAAACTACTCGGGAGACAAGCTCTTCGACAAGCTGATCTCAACTCCGGTAATTACGGAATACGTTGGCGGCGAGATCACGGGCTCCACAAACAGGGACATTTCAAAGGAGAACACAACTTCCCTGAATGCATTCATGGAATCCATAAAGAACAAGCCCGAAAGATCCGGATGGAGATATGAGACGATCAACAACGAGAAGTACAGGACGTTTTACATTATTGCCGCACCGGAAGAACTTACGCTTGACGAAAGGGTGTTTGCGATAAGCCTGAAGAGAAATGACGTGAAGCTTATAGTGTTCTTTTACCTGAAGTTCATCCTTTTCACTGTTGCCGTTTACCTTACAGCACTGGCGGTCATTGCGCTGGTAATGCTCCCGAGACTCAGAAATCTCCGGTTCAATTTCCGCGAGAAACTCTTTGCCTCTTTCCTGCTGGTATCGGTGATCCCGATCGTTCTCCTTGCCGCTTACACTCGGTCGTTCATTGAGAACAAGTACAACATAAATTTCCGCGATCAGCTCATATCCGATCTAAGCCTCGTATCTCAGAACATAAAGAGCGGACAGGCGGAGATCGGAAGATTCGACAGCCTTGGTACGGAAGGCGGCAACATTCTTGCAAAGTCAATACAGCAGTCAGATAAGAACTTCAACATCTTTTCGAAGTACCGCCTTGCGGCCACAACCGATGAAGAACTGTACAAATCGGACCTGCTCGACACGCGTGTTGACGCGGATGCTTTCTACAACGTGTATGTGATGAAGAGGGATTTCTATTCGAAGACCAAAGACCTCGGCCCGTATTCATTCATCGTCGGATACAGGCCGCTCTTCGACTCACGCAACAATATAGTCGGGCTTATCTCTTCTCAGACGGTTTACAAGCAGAACCTCATGAATGAAGAGCTGACGGAAATTCTCACATTCATATTCGGAACTTACTTCATTGTGATCATTCTTCTGCTGATACTCGTTACATACATGACTGAAAGGATCTCCAGGCCGATAGAAATGCTGCAGAATGCAACGGAGAAGATCGCCAAGGGCGAGAGCAATGTGGAAATTGATCCCCACAGTAATGACGAATTCGGCAAGCTTGTTGAATCGTTCAACAAGATGTCGCATGAGCTTGAGAATTCAAAGAAACAGCTGAAGAGGGCTGAGCGCGAGGCCGCATGGAGAGACATTGCAAGAAGAGTGGCCCATGAGATAAAGAATCCTCTTACTCCGATGAAACTTTCCATACAGCATCTTCAGGAAATCTACTTATCGGGAAGCAGGGAGGAATTCGAAAAGCTTCTTCGAAAGACCAAAGACATAATTATTAACGAAGTTGATAAGCTGAACAGGATTGCAACGGAGTTTTCGGATTTTGCAAAACTTCCGGGAAGAAAGTACGAAGAGACCGATCTCAATCAGATCATAGAGGAGGTTGTCTCTCTATATGAGCGGGCAAAGAACATCTCCTTTGTAAAATCGCTTGACCCTGCTGTAGGAATGATATGGGCAGACAAGCAGGAACTCAACAGGGTGTTTCAGAATCTGATCAAAAATTCCATGCAGGCAATTGAAGACCGCGGAACGATTGAAGTAAAGACATACAGCAGTAACGGCAGGATAATGGCGGAAGTGGCCGACACGGGTGCAGGAATCGATCCGCAGACTCTGAAGAATCTGTTCGAACCAAATTTCTCGACCAAGTCAACAGGTATGGGGCTCGGGCTTGCGATCGCTAAGAAGAGCCTTGATGATATGAAAGCAGAGATCACATTTGAGAGCCGGCTTGGGGAAGGAACAAGGGCGGTCATCAGATTCATTCCTCTTAACGGAAACGGTATCTGAGTGAACAAGCATCTGCTTAATGGCCTGCTGATGATAGCCGCCTGCTCGGTCCTTTCATCGTGCGCGAATCAGCTTCCGCCGCCGGGAGGACCTGATGATACAGCTGCGCCCGAAATTCTCGAAGTGTTCCCCAAACCCGGCTCAAAGAACT
Organism: Ignavibacteria bacterium; assembly: GCA_019694675.1. GTDB lineage: Bacteria > Bacteroidota > Ignavibacteria > Tepidaquicellales > Tepidaquicellaceae > JADJAH01. The sequence goes on along the minus strand of JAIBBK010000041.1, from coordinate 10,334 downwards.
TCCGGGGAAATGAGATCATGATAAAGTTCAATGAGTACGTTGATAAACGGAGTTTCACAGATGCATTCAGAATCTATCCTGAACCTGAGGTTGCACCGGACATAAGCTGGAACGGCAAGGACGCAACCATAAGTTTTCCCGCAGCTCTTGAGAAGAATACGACCTATGTGATAACTCTCGGGAACGATCTCAGGGATCTCCGCGGCGGCAATGCACTTCCCGCACCGGCGGTTTTCGCATTCTCCACCGGCAGCAGAATAGACTCGGGAACAGTTTCCGGAAAAGTTGTTGCAGAGAAGCTTGACCGCGTAAGGATACTTCTGTATAAGTCGGACGGCCAGCGAATTCCCGATCCTTCAAAAGACAAATCAGATTATTCAGTTCAACCTAACCAGGCCGGAGGTTTCATCTTTCCGTTTCTTCCCGACGGCAGGTACAGAGTGTTTGCAGTTTATGATGATGACCGGAATTCCTTGTGGGGAAAGGGTTTTGAGAAGATCGCGGTTGCTAACAAAGACATTGACCTGAAGAACGGAAGCTCCGGTGAGAACGCTGTGCTGATCATGGAAAATATCTTTCAGGAGCCCGGCACTCCGGAATTTCTGAAAAGCCTTGCCGGTGATTCTTCCGGAAGGGTCTTTTCCGGCACGGGATCAAACGACAGCATTATCAGCCCGTCTTCGAAGATCTATCTGTTTTTCAAAGGCATTTCCGCAGGCAAGCAGGACATTGTCCTGAACACTTCACTGAATGATCCTGTTTCTGCAAGGCAGTATAAACCCGTGTTCAACTGGCTCAGCGATTCACTTCTCGAAATTTTTTCTGCGGAGAAGTTCACACCGGATTCTGAAGTTAAACTTACAATTGATCTTTCCGGCACTGATGACAAACTGACGTACGAAAGGATATTCAGTGTATCCGGCAAACTTACGTCGGTGATCTCCGGAAGAGTTGAAGGTGCAGACTCGGAAATCGACAATGTGATGATAATATTAAAAAGGAAAGGTTCAAACGAACCGCCGCGCATCTATGAAGCTGATCCTGAAGGCCGGTTCAGTTTCTCCGGTGTGCCTGAAGGCGAATACCGGCTTACCGCATTCATTGACTCAAACGGCAACGGCAGACCTGATCCGGGAAGTCCTGATCCGTTCACCTTTTCCGAGAAGATCGTTGTCTACGGAAGAGCTCTGAATATCAAGAGCGGATGGAATGTGGAGGATGTCAGGATCTCATTTGGCTCTTCCTCAGATTGAAATGTGCTAAGAGCACTAACCTGCGGCCTGCAATTCCCCGGTTATCTTCAGCGCAAGTTCATTCAGCAGCAGTTCTGGAAAGATGTTCCTGTCAATATCCTGGACTGCTTCTTCGATAAGTTTTATGACAGCGTAGCTGTTGATGCTGAAGTTAGATGAAAACTTCCTGAGTCTGTCAAGTTTGTCTTTGTTGATCACATTTGCCTCATTGCCCGAGGCAACAAGCGCGGCATCCCTGAACCATACCGAAAGAAGCGAGAGGAATCGTTTGATCTTCTGCTTGTCTTTGGAAGCGATCACAGAATCAATTTCCTTTCCTGCAGTAAGATGACGGCCGGTTATTGACGATGCGAGAAAACTGATGGCCTTTTCCCTCAGATCAAGAAAATCCTGTTCTGCGATCTCCCTGCATGAACTGATACTCCCCTGCGAAAGCGCCGCGTAGAATCTGCCGGTTTCCTCCTTCAGTTCAGGATGCTCCTTCTTTACGAAGGCATAAACATCTTCATCGGAAAGAGGATCGAACCTCAGCAACTGACATCTTCCGATGATAGTCGGAAGCAGGGAGTTGATCCTTGATGTTGTAAGTATAAGCAGATTGTCCTCAGGCGGCTCTTCAAGAACTTTGAGCAGTGCATTGGAACTCTGCTGATTCATTCTGTCCGCCTGCGAGATCATGAACACTTTCTTCTTCCCGGTATAGCCTGTCAGCGATGCCTGGTCCTTAAGCATCCGTATGCTTGATATGCGAATATCATTGGCTCCCGGAATATTTATTCTGTGATACTTGTCTTCCGCTTTTCGCGCAAGTTCGCTAAGATATATCTCAGCATCTTCCTGCTCAAGTGTTACCAGAGGGTCCTTATCCTCGCTTTCATTTCTGCCGGCGGGAAGCGCGGTCACAAATCTCATGAGCGGCGGCCGAAGCAATGAAATGTCCCTGCAGTTCCTGCATGTGCCGCATGCATTGGCTCCGTCAACCGGTGAGTCGCAGTTAACAAGCATGGCAAACTCAACAGCCGCTGCATCTTTTCCAGTACCTTCCGGACCGTGAAAGAGCATTGCATGAGGGATCCTCTTTTTGATGAACATGTTCATGAGGATCTCCACGGATCTCTGCTGTCCTATTACGTTATTCCACATATAATCAAAATGTGTTGCCGATACCGAATTGAAAATTATACTTATCCCTGAAATTTGCACCCGAACCGAAGATCCAGTTAGAGCCGCCTACTGGCCCCGGCTGCGGGTCATAGATCTTAAAACCAATATCAAACCTGATCGCCCCGATAATTGTATAATACCTTATCCCGGCACCTGCAGCAACTGCTATTTCGCTGATCCTGAACTTCTGTATCTCCGACCAGACATTTCCAATGTCAACGAATGATGCAAACCCGAGATCCCTGAAGTAGATGTTGCTTGCACCGAGGAAAGGCCTTATCCTGTGTTCCACAGATGATTCCAGAAGAAAATTGCCGCCAATGTCCTTGTCGTCCACTATTCCAAGCTGTCGCGCGCCCCAGCCCCTTACGCTTGAACTTCCCCCGCATACAAATCTCTCATCACTTGGAACCCTGTCCCCGCTGATCTCTTGGCCGTTGAAGTTGAATGTATTGTCACCGTACTCAAAGATGGAACCGACATAGAGTTTTGTTGCCAGTGCTGACGGGACCTGAAACTCCCTGTTGCTCAGATTGAAATAGAAAGACGCAAGTGTTGTGACCTTGAAGTAACTGTTGATGTACGCATTTATGAACTTCTTCAGCAACCCTGACATCAGTCCGGAATCTTCAAAATCATATGACTGAAAATTTCCTTTGAACGGAAACTGAAGATTATTAACGGAGTTATGTATCAACCCGAGAGAGAGTGTGGAGTTTATTGCATTGAGAGAGAAGCTGTTGATCTTTACATCCTCTTCCTCCAGGTCTTCCTTGAGGGTTATGTTGTCATAATCGGTTTCCCACGAACCCACGATCCTGTTCAGATAAGTATATGAAGGCAGCTCGTGCGATACTGAGAACAGATTGGTGAGAGTGCTCGTTGCGCTGATCTCTTCGGAAATATATTTAAGTCCGATATTCCAGCTTCCCGATGTGTTCTTGTTCCCGAAGAGGAACGGCTGAAACAATGTGTTGATCCACTCACCACGGTAATTCTCCACAGAATTATAGTATCCGCGGACCGCGGTTGTAAGCACTCTTCCGCCGCCGAAGAAATTCTTGTCTGACAAAGAGATACCTGCTCCTGCATAAAGATAGTTTCTGAAGTAGTACGTGAAGATCTCCGGAACCAGCTCGTACTTCTTTGAAACGTATATGTCTATCTTCAGATCTATGATCCTGTTTGCGCTGTCAATGTCTGCAAAGTTAATCCTCGGATTTTCGAGAATTGACATTTTGGAGAGATTGATCTCGCTCTTTACAATTTCTTCCTTTCGGTATATCTGCCCCTGTTTATAGGACAGTTCCCTTGTAATATCGTTCAGCGTTATGTTGTACTTCTCGCCTCTGAAGTTGACCTTTGTGGTCCCGAACGCATAGATGAGCCCCGTAATGAACGGAAGGTTTATGTTGACCTTGTTTTTCATTTCGGGAATGTTGGTTTCTATCTTCAGCACTTCAGGGCTGCCCCCCTCGGCAAGAGCGTAGCCGTTGTTCTGAAGCACGTCAACGATCCTGAGGATCTCCTGCTTCAGAGTATCACGGGAGTAGAAGCCTCCTTCGTAAACCTTTCTGTCGCCCGGCTGTAAGATCTTCCCCGAAATCTCGCCTGATACATCTTCAATCCCTTCAAGAGTCAGCTTGTTGATCCTGTACCGGCTGCCTTCATTGATCGTGAATGTTTCATCCACTTCAAAAGAACGGTAATCGTAACTGAGCGCCGTATCCACTTTGATGTCGAAAAAGCCGTTGTCGAAATAGTACTTCTTCACCCTCTCAATATCCTGCACAAATGTTTCGAAATCAAACTCATCACCTTCCTTCAGAGCCATGATGCCCCTTATCGTTTCCTGTTCGAAAGAACTGGCTCCCGTGAAGACAATGTTAATGTCGTCTATTTCAAATACATCGTTCTCACTTTGCGCAAGGGCGGGACCGCAAAGCTTCAGTATCAACAGCGCTGAAAATAAGATCCTGTATATATGATTCATCCACAAAAAAGAAAGCCCAATAACCTGAGATTATTGGGCTTAACAATCTACGGTATTAATTTAGAAGTCTTTGCTTTCTTCGTCATAGAAGAAATCTTCGTCTGTGGGATAATCGAGCCAGATCTCTTCAATACTTTCGTACGGCTCGTCGGTGTCTTCCAGGTCCTCAAGATTGTCAATTACTTCCTGAGGAGCCCCGGTCCTGTTTGCGTAGTCAATCAGTTCGTACTTATTGGCCGGCCACGGAGCATCGTCAAGATACGATGCGAGTTCAAGGGTCCATACCATCTTCTAATCAGCCTCCGTAATTAAGTTTTTGGGGATTTCGGAAATTTTCGCAAATATCAAAAACGACATGTGAAAAGTCAATCTCTTAATCTTGGATCGAGCGCATCTCTGAGCCCTTCACCAATAAGATTATATGTTACAACTGCAATGAAGATCATAAGCCCCGGGAAAATAGCCAGCCACCATGCATTTGAAGCGCTTCTTGCCTCATTCAGCAATGAACCCCATGTAACGGTGGTCGCCGCAACGCCGAATCCGAGAAAACTGAGCGCGGCTTCTGTCAGGATGGCTCCTGCAATGGCAAATGCGCCGGAAACAAGCACCGGAGCGATCGCATTGGGAATTACATGCCTGAAGATTATCTGCCTGTTCGGAAGCCCGATCGAAGTTGCCGCTGTCACATATTCCATGTTTCTCACTTTCAGCACCTCGCCCCTTATGAGCTTTGCATCTCCCGTCCAGGATGTAAGTCCGATGGCCGCCATGATATACAGGATACTCGACCCGTAAATTGCCACAATTGTTATGATCAGAAAGAATGTGGGCAGAGTCATCATGATCTCAACAAATCTCATGATCACGATATCAACCGCTCCACCGTAATAACCGGCCAGCGAACCCAGAACAATGCCGATAAGAAGCGCGATACCTGCGGCCACAAATCCTACAGACAGCGAAACCCTCGAGCCGTGAACGATTCCTGCAAGCAGGTCCCTTCCTATCGGGTCCGTGCCAAGGTAATGGTCCCCGCCCGGAGGATTGAGGCTGTTAGACAGATCTATTTCTCTGGAGCCGTACGGCACAGGCGTCCAGATAACGCTCTCCAGTTTGCCTTCATCGTCCAGTGTCTTCCAGTTCACATTTATCATATCGGGATCCCACTTGCTGATGCCGAGGTCATTAAGATAATCCTTGACAACGGGAAAATATGTCTCCCCCTTATAGACTGCGTACAGCGGTTTTGAACTGGCAATGAAATCTGCAAAGACCGCTATAACAACGAGTGCCGCAACTATATACATCGAGATCATGGCAAGCTTGTTCTTCCTGAACTGATGCTTTACCAATGACCAGTAAGAAACTCCGACCTGCTGCTGCGATTCGATCTGAGCTTTGGTCAGGCCGTTCGTAGGCGAACCGTTTCCTAATTCCTTTTCCTGCTCTACCGTAGCTTTATCTTCCATAAATCAATTTAGGTTTATGCCGACTTTTTCGTAAATGCGATTCTGGGATCAATGAATGAATACATGATGTCAACAAGAAGTATTCCGACAACAGTAAGCGTTGAAGTAAGCACAAGCTCAGCCATTATGATCGGATAGTCCCGGTCAAGGATCGCCTGATAGGCAAGTTGCCCGATCCCCGGGATCGAGAATATTGATTCGATTATGACACTGCCGCCTACCATTGCAGGAAGCAGTCCGCCCATCAGAGTGATGATCGGGATCAGAGAATTTCTTAGGGCATGCTTGAGTATCACTTTCTTCTCTGAAAGTCCCTTTGCCCTTGCAGTCCTTATGTAATCCTGCCTGATGACCTCAAGCATTGAACTTCTCATCTGGCGTGAAGTGAATGCGAAGCTTGTGAGACTCAGAATTGTAACGGGAAGGAACATGTGCATGAACCTGTCACTGATCTTTCCGAAGAATGAAAGCGTGTCAAAGTCCTCAGAACGGATACCCGCAGTTGGAAAGATCTTCAGGTATTCGACATTGCAGAGGAACACTATTGCAAGCGTTCCCACCCAGAAATTCGGAAGCGAGTAGAGGATGAAAAGCACAACCGTCATCAGCCTGTCGGGAAATGAATACTGCCGCGCCGCACTGTAGATGCCGATAGGGATGGCAACCATGTATATCAGCAAATAAGAAAGCACGCTGATTGAAATCGAAACCGGGAGCCTTTCCAGTATTTTCTCGAGAACGGGCCTGTTGTCTTTGAAGGAATTTCCGAAATCGCCCTGAAGCATGTTCTTCATCCAAATCAGATACTGGATGTGAAGAGGCTTGTCAAGTCCGAACTTCTTCTTGTAGAACTCCTTTGCCTGTTCCGTCATCAGATTCTTAGCATCTGATTTCTGAGCTTCCTGTGTTCTTCCGATCTTCATCTCGGTCGGATCTCCGGGTGCAAGCCGGCAGACGAGAAACGTGATCATGGTAATCACGATCAGCGTCGGGATGAAGAGGAGAATTCTCCTGATTACATATTCAGTCATGTTCTTTCAGATTTGTCAGATGATAAAAATGCCTGCCGCGCCGTGCGGCAGGCTGAATCCGCATTTCAGTCTTGTCAGTTCTTGTAGCGCTGTGCCGTTACCGGCGTCCACCATTCGTTAAGAAGTGGAGAATCCGGATAAGTGTACCACCTCGCATTTCTGAACCTGTCGCTGTAAAGATATCTTGACGGCTCTGACCAAAGGAATGTAACGGGCTGATCGTTGTAAACGATCTCCTGCCACTTCTTCAGGATCTCGATCCTCTTGGCTTCATCAAACTCAACCCTGTTCTGCTCTATCAGCTTGTCGCTTTCCGGATTTATGTAGCTTATGAAATTGCTTCCTTCGCCTTCCGACTGGCTTGAATGCCAGATCTGATAAGGATCTTCAGGCGTAACGCCGAGCTGCCATGCCGAGTAGCATGCGTCAAATTCATGCTTCTTTGTCTTAGTCAGGAATACAGACCATTCATACTCCTGAAGGTCTGCCTGAACGCCGATCTGCTTCAGCATCTCGATGACGATCAGCATCACGCGCTTCCTCTTTGGGTTGTTGTTGTTGATGAAGGTGAATTTGAAGTCCGTCTTCTTTCCGTTTATCACCTTGTCAAGCACTCCGTCCCCGTCCGTGTCTTTCCAGCCGGCATCCGCAAGCATCTTCTTAGCCTTCTCCTGATTGAATTCCATTTGCGGAAGGTTGTTGTTGTAATACTTGCTCTTCATGAATACGGGCGAATTTACAAGCGTGCCCATTCCGTAAACGACCTTGTCTATGATAGACTGCCTGTCGATCGCATAACCCAGCGCAGTCCTTGCATTCTTGTCGGAAAATATCGGATGCTTGTTGTTCCATGCTATGAACACATATGTCGGCTCAAGCACAAGGGCCTTCTTAAGCTGAAACTGTCCGGGGTCCTTTACGTTCTCCACAAAGTCACTCGGCTGTATGACAAACATATAGTCAACTTCCTTGTTCTTTGCGGCCACAACCGCTGCGTTCTGATCCTGTATGGTCTTGAACACAAGCTTGTCGGGATAGTTCGGGATCGCGGCCTTGTTCCAGTAATTCTCATTTCTCTTAAGCGTGATAGATTGTCCCGTCTTCCAGTCATCAAGCTTGTATGGTCCGCTTCCGACCACATACTTGGAAGTCCTTGAGACCTCTTCCGAATTCAGGAACTCGGCATACTTTGACAGCTCCGGAAATTTCTTTGGATCAAGGTCTTTCTGCGCCGCCGAGATCATATCCCAGGTGAACTTCTCGTTTACATTGTCCTTGTCGAGAATGTGCCTCGGGGTAATGTAAATTCCGCCGAGACTGTAGATCGCCCTGAAATACGGCTTTGACATTGTGAACTTCACTTTGTACTTGTCACCGTCAACCAGTTCCACGCTCTTAAGATCGGCAAAGTAATTTCTCAATGCCTGCGCATCGGTAAACGGATTCATTATCGTCTTCACCGTAAAGATCAGATCTTCTCCTGTGAGTGGCGTGCCGTCGGAAAATTTGACATCTTTTCTGAGTGTGAATGTGTAAGTGAGATGATCGTCGCTAACAACAGGAAGTGAATCTGCAATTACAGGAAACAGTTCATAGGTCTCTCTGTTAATGTCGAGCAGCGCATCGTAGATGTAAATGTAAATTCCCTGTGCCGAAGCGTCGTTCGTCACTGTAGGGTTCAGTTTCTCGGCGTCCGCCATCTCCTGCTTTATCACCCAGTCTCCGTTGACCGCATCCTTGTTGTCTTTCGGGATAAGCTCGGTGAATGAAAACGTCGACTTACTGTTTTCACCGTCTTTGCCTGATTCCGTCTGAGTGGTCTCTTTCTTCCTTCCGCATGATGTGAGCAGTACGGCAAACAGAAGCAAAGCAAGCGCCGCAAATGTTATTGGTCTCATTTTGTTGGTTTACGTTTTTGGATTTTTGTGATCAATGCTCCTAACAGCATTATTCAAAATCATGTTCAAAATATTCCGTTGTCCTTCCAAGGCTGTCCTGCTGAGATGACAGCTTCGACTTCATGTTCCGGGCGCTGATCTTCTCCTGAAGCCTTCTTCTGAATTCCTCCGCGGCATTGTATCCGTAATGCTTGCAAAGATAATTCAGTGCTATCACTTCAGCTATCACGGTGATGTTCTTGCCCGGAAAGATCGGCAGTTTGATAAGCTCTGTGTCCACACCCGAAAGATTGATCGTACTGCTTTCAAGTCCCGTACGCTCGTAAGCCTTGTCCCTGTCCCAGTCTTCCAGCTCAACAACAACCTCAACCCTCTTCTGAAATCTGATTGCCCGTATCCCGAAGATCATTCTTACATCAATGAGCCCCAGGCCTCTTATCTCCATAATATGCTTCGACAGCGCAGTGCCGGAACCCATCAGAACCCCCTCGCCTTTCCTTGTCACAACCACAATGTCATCCGCCACAAGTCTGTGCCCTCTTTCAACAAGGTCCAGCGCTATCTCGCTCTTGCCTATGCCCGACTTGCCGGAGAACAGAAGACCGACTCCGTAAACATCCACAAACGAGCCGTGAATTATGAGCTGTGTTGCAAACTGGTCATCGAGAAAGTCAGATATGAAAAATGCAAGCCTTGTGGTCGGATACGGAGTAACAAACAGGGGGATGTTTTCCTTCAGGCATGAATTGAGAAGTTCTTCGGGGATGCTGTTATCGTTTGTGACAATTATGCACGGAACATTGAATGAGCAGAACCTGTCGAGTTTGCTCTGCCTTTCGATTTCGCTGAGCTGCTCAAGGTACTGGATCTCCGTATTGCCGAACACCTGCACCCTGTTGTAAGTGAACAGGTCAACGTAACCGGCAAGCGCCAACCCGGGCCTGTGTATGTCTTTTTCCGTGATCAGCTTCTCGGGATCAATGTCGGAGTCGCCGACCTTCCTGAGTTTGAACCTTTCTTTGGTTTGATCAAAGAAGAATTGAACTGTGATGAACTCCCGCTTGAGTTCTTTTATATTTTCAAACCTGTGGTTCAAATATTAATTCAACTCTTCAGTGATTTTGCGGATTTTTTGTTGTTTGTATGCTTATCCTTGTGTTTGAGCAATTGTGTTTGGATCTTATCCACAGCCTTGTCAATTGATTTGACAAAATCATCTGAGCTTTCCTTGGCCGTAAGGGTCTTGTCTTTCAGTTTCACGAGTATTTCGCAAATTTTTACGCTGTTGACGGCCTTTTCGTATGACAAAATGGCATCTGCATGAATGATGTCGGCATGATACTTCTCAAGGGAGTTTATCTCCTGAACAACGTAATCGGTCAATGTTTCATGCGCTTTAAAATGCCTCGACGTGATGTTGGTCTTAATCATTTTATCAATACAGGTTTGTGTTATTGGATGTGTTGTTGCTTTCAGTCAATATGGTAAAGAATAACATCTTTTTCAACACGGATTGCCGGCGT